>JAIXLO010000031.1 GCA_026931325.1 Chitinophagales bacterium
GGAGAAATCAAATGTTTAATTTTTCATTTGCTTATCCGTATGTTTTGTCGTTGTTAATTTTAATTCCTGTTTTAATTCTCTGGCATTATCGTATTTGGATATTTAAAAAATTACGAAGTAAAAAATTGCCATCGATAGTTTTTTCAAATGCGAATCTGATTAAAAATAAAAAGAAGAATTTAAGAGAAAGATTTTATGATTTACCTCTCATCTTCAGATTAATTGCTCTTACTTTATTAATCATTGCACTTGCAAGACCACAAAGCCATTCAAGTGGTGAAGATATTTATACTGAAGGAATTGATATCGTCATTGTTCTCGATATTTCCGGAAGTATGCTTACTCAGATTTAAACTGATCGTTTACGAGCAACAAACAAATTACCAAAAATTTTATTGATGGAAGATTAACTGATAAATTGGTCTCGTTATTTTTCAAGAGAAGCATTTACTCAAGTCCTTTAACTGTGATTACAATGTTCTCATAATTTATTAAAAATAAGAAGTGGAATGATTGAAGATGGAACTGCAATTGAAATGCAATAGCAAGTGGAGTTAATCGTCTGAGATATTAAATCAAAAAGTAAAGTTATGATATTATTAACTGATGGTGTTAATAACGCTGGTGAAGTGATCTATAACTGCTGCAGAAATCGCGAAGAGTTTTGGTATAAGATTTATACAGTGGAGTTGGAACATACGACAAGCACCTTATCCTTTCAAACACCGCTGAATAAGATATCAGATAGTGCCGTGAAATTGATGAACCATCACAAAGAAAATTGCTCAGATTACTAATGGAAAATATTTACAACAACTGATAATAAAAGTTTGGAAAAAATTTTACAAATTGATAGAATGGAAAAGACCAAAGTAGAAACTGTATCTTATAAAAGAACAGTATCCGCCATTTGTCTTTAGTAGTTTTATTTTAATTTAATCCAAGTCTTTTATCAAAAAGTATTTTAAGAAAATTACCATAACAAATTTAAATTTATATGTTTCGTTTACATCACCTGAATATTTGAATTTCTTTTTATCTTATTCCAATTTTAGTGGATTGTATATTTATTTTTTATTTCAAAGAAGAAATCATTGAAATTTTTGCTAATAAAAACTTCACTCAATTTTATTTGAGGAAAAGTTTTTTAAAACATCTTAAATTTGATTATTAATAGTAGTATTGTCTTTTAATTCTTTCGATAGGCAAGCCGCAATTAGGTTCAAAGTTGGAAAAGTAAAACAAAGTGGAATTATATTTATATTTATTGATGTATCTTTAAGTATGAGTGCTGAAGACTTAAAACCAAATAGATTGAACAGGCAAAAAATGAAATATCGTCTTTGATTAGAAATTAGATGGTGATAGAATTGGTTTAATAATTTTGCAGGCAACCTTATATCAGTTTCCTTTAACACAGATTACTCTGCAGCAAATTTATTTTTATCAGCAGTTGATTTAATTCAGTTCCGCACAAGGAACAGCGGTGCATCTGCAATTAATATAGCAATTAAATCATTTGACTATTCTGCAAAAACTCGTAATTTTTTATTATTACTGATGGCGAAGATCATGAAGGAGATATTGATAAAGCATTGAGGAAGCGTGATAGGAATATTGATTTATACAATCGGAATGGGTTCACCGACAGGTTCGCCAATTCCAATTTATGATAACAAAGGCAATCAAATTGATTTTAAAAAAGATGAAAATGGTAATTTGATTTTAACAAAATTAGATGAATTAACTTTGCAAAATATTGCTTCAAAAAGTAATGGAAAATATTACTTTGCAAGTGGTTCCAGAAATGAATTGGATGATATTTATAAAGATTTATCAAAATTGCAAGAAACTGAATTTGGAACCAGAACAATTACTGATTATGATGATAAGTATTATTATTTCCTGATCCCTGCTTTGTTTGTCTTAATTTTGGAATTTTTTATAACCGATAATCGTTCTAATTTTTTTGATAGAATTTTAAAAAGAACTTGAGCATATAAATTATAAATGTTTCTAAATAAAATGAAAAATTTAATTTTAATATTAATAATATTTTAACCAATTTTACTTTTAGTCAAAGCGTAAGATCATTTGTAAATAAGGTGTTGATAATTATGAAAAAACAATATGCTGAAGCAGAAATAAATTTTCGCAAGGATTAGAAAAAGAAACAAATAATTTTAATGCTCATTTTAATCTGGGTGATACTTATTTCAAGCAGAAAAATATGATGATGCGATTAAATCATATCAAAACGCAATTGCAAAAACCAATGATTCAAATTTGAAGGCTCAATCTTATTATAACATTGGTAATTCATTACTTAAAAGTAAAAATTGGAAAAAAGTATTGAGAAGCTATAAAAATTCACTTAACTAAATCCGAATGACCAGGATGCGAAGTATAATTTATCTTATGCAAAAAATTGTTAGAACAACAGAAACGAAATAATCAAAATCAAAATCAACAGAATAATCCAGGATAAAAATAAACAGCAGAATCAGAATAAAGAGAATCAGAATCAACAAAATGACCAGGAACAAAATCAACAGAAGAATAATCAGGAGAACCAACAAAATAATCAGCAGCAAAATCAACAACAAAAAGAGCAACAACCTAAAATTTCCAAAGAAGAAGCTGAACGAATTTTAAATGCACTAAAAAACAATGAACAGGATTTACAAAAACAAATCAGAAAAAAAACCGGTGTGCGTGTGAAACCTGAAAAAGATTGGTAGCCATTAAATTAATAATTTGTAATTTTAAAATGAGCAAGATGAAATTTTCTAAAAATAATAAGTTAATTATATTTTCATTATTTTTCCTTTTTATATTAAATGTTCCGATTTATTCACAGGAATTTACTGCAAATGTTAATAGCAGTAAAATTGGTTTAAATGAACAATTAGAAGTCAGTTTTGTTTTTACTGGAAGTGATATCAACAGCATTTCACAATTTGAACCGCCATCATTTGGTGATTTTATTGTGTTATCAGTTCTAATCAATCAACAAGAATGGAAATTATTAATGGTGCGATAAGTGCTGAACGAACATTTTCTTTTATCTTCAGCCAAAACGAATTGGAAAATTTACAATCGGAAGTGCTTCTATAAAAATATAAAGGACAAACATTAAAATCTAATCAATAACAGTGGAAGTGACACAAGGAAGTTCATCACCTAAAAATAAAAATAGTGGTGATAGAGTTAACACAAATGAAATAAACGAGAATTTATTTATTCGGTGCTATGCTGACAAAAATACGGCTTACCTCGGTAGCAAGTTACAGTGACTTATAAATTATATACACGATTGAATATCGCTTCTTTTGCAAGTCGAAAAACTTCCATCATATCAGGGTTTTGGACTGAAAAGTGAGACATCAAATAATATCCCACATTTACACACGAAAATTATAATGGAAAACTTTTAATGTTGGGATTCTTGAAAGTCGCTTTATTTCCATACAAACAGGTCAACTTTCCGTAACCCCATTTTCACTTAATATTCCTGTTTATATTCAAAAGAAAAAAAGAAGCAATGATCCTTTTGAGGATTTTTTTAATGATCCATTTTTTGGAAATACTCAACAAGTAAATTATACTGCTGTATCTAATACTGTGAAGATAAATGCAATTCCTTTACCTGAAACAAAAGACGAAAATTTTACCGGCGCAGTAGGAGATTTTAATTTTCAAGTCAGCTTAGATAAAAAAACAGTTAAACAAAATGAACCAATTACTCTTTCAATAAATATTAGTGGTACTGGAAATATAAAACTTCTTCAATTACCAAACATTAATTTTTCAGATGGATTTGAAGTTTATGATCCCAAAATTTCTGAAAACATAAATAGAAAAAGTATTATAAACGGTTCTAAAAAATTTGAATATGTTCTAATCCCTCGCGTATATTGAATTAACAATTCAAATAAAATTTACTTATTTTACTTAAAGAATAAAAATATGAAACATTCACCAAAATGAAATTAAAATAAAAGTTGAACCGGTAGTGGTGAGTTTACTTCAAATCGCACTGATTATAATAAAGAATCAATCAGAGAATTAGAAGTGATATTCGGTATATAAAAACTTCTTTCAATGATGTTAAAAAAGAAATGATTATTTAATAACTAAGCCTTTATTTATTGGGATTTCTTTAATTCCTTTGTTAGTTAATCGTTATTTGTTTGGAAACAAAGGGAAGAAAAAAAATATTCGGATATTAATTTGCTTCGTAACAGACAAGCAGAAAATTGCCAGAAAAAGATTAAAGATTGTTAATAAATATTTAATAGAAAAATCAAAAACTTTTTATGATGAATTATCAAAATATATCTGACATTTGGAAATAAATTGAATATTTCAAAATCTGAATTTACTCTGAAAAAGCATGAATGTTTAATGTCAAAAATATTGAAGAGGATTTGGTTGAAAGAATGAAAAACCTGATTGAAAAATGTGAATTCATTCGCTACGCTCCCGGTGCCAATGGAATAGAAGAGATGAACAATATTTATAATGAAGCTAAAGATGTTATAATTTCACTTGAGGAATCATTAAGTAATAATAAAGTTAAAGTTTAATATGAAGAAGATCTTTTTTTTGATTATTTTTTTAGGACAGATTTTATATTCACAGGATTATTTGCAAATCTTAAATAAAGCAAATCATTATTATCAACAAAAGGATTTTAATTCTGCAATAAAAGAATATCAGAAAATTATCAATGATGGTTATAT
>JAIXLO010000101.1 GCA_026931325.1 Chitinophagales bacterium
CTTTAACGCGTTCGAATGGGTTATTCCTACCGCTTTCGGAGTTTTGATATTAAAACCATATTTTGAAGGCTTTTTATCGGAAGCGGGAAAAGATCACTATGTTTTATTGAAAAAATTTATAGGGGATTTTTTGGAAAAAGGAAAAGAATATAATTTTTCTGTAATTGCGGCAAAACAATCATCAGAGAAATTATCACAAAAATACAATAAATCTTTCTCTGTATCAATAGAAATGCAGACGAAAAACGATAGAACGATTAAAGTACTATACGATAATTCAATATCCGTAGAAGAATGGAAAAATGCCAGTGAGGAAATTTTAAATATTTTTGACGATCATTACAAGAATTATCCAAATGATGAATTAACCTCAAAAATTAAACAATTTGATAATAAGCCTCATAGGAAACTTTATATTACTGTAGATAAATTTCCGCAAAAGTATATCTTAAAAGATGACACCGAAATGATGATTGAATTTAAAAATCAGTAAAAAACTACGGCTAACAGCGGTTTTGCAATAGTGCGGGATTTTCGCAAGTTTAGAGTTTTTAGATATTTTTAAGATTAGTTTATAATAGAAATATTTGTCATATTAAGCCGCACCATAAGAAAGCAGCAAAACGTTTAGCCGTCATTGTAGAAAACCGCACAGACCGACAACAATTAACAAAAAAATGGCATCTTTGCCACTTTAAATTAGGACATAAAAAATAATGAATATAGAGAGCATAATTAACAGTAAGGAATATAAATGTAAGTTAAGTGAACACTTAACCTCTCTATTAAAAAGGACAAAATCTTCTTTGACAGAAGCCTCAACTTCTTTTGCA
Source organism: Chitinophagales bacterium (assembly GCA_026931325.1). GTDB lineage: Bacteria > Bacteroidota > Bacteroidia > Chitinophagales > Chitinophagaceae > UBA1930. Next base: position 834 of record JAIXLO010000101.1, read on the forward strand.
TTTGAATCAGAAATATATCTGTTTGTAAGAAATGTATTTAATATTGATATTAATTTTAGAAAGGAAGAAAACCAAACCACATTAAGACACAAATTTGTTGGCAGAATGGACGCTGTTTGTAATAATTTGGTAATTGAGTATAAAAAACTTGGAAAGTTAGACAAGGAAAAAGACAAAGAAAAAGCAACAGAACAATTAACAGATTATCTTTTACAACTCTTAAAAGAAGACGGAAACGAATATCACGGAGTTTTAACTGACGGAATAAAAATTAGATACTTGTATTTTCAAAATGGAGAAATACATAAAACATCTTTCAAAAATATTGACGAAACTGATTTAGACAAACTTATTCAATCACTTGTCGACTTGAATAATAAAAGATTTGTACCAAAAAACATTGTTGATGATTTTAAACTGCATTCAAGAGCAGGAGTAACTTCGGAACTTGCAAATTATTTGTTCAAAGCCCTAATAAATAAGAAGTCCGAAAAAACATCAATGTTGTTTCAAGAATGGGAAGTTTTATTCCATCTTTCAGAAACAGACAAAGGGCAAAATGATGATATAAATAAAAGACGTAAAGCACTTGGTAAATTGTTTGGCGTAACTATTAATGACAGCGAAACAGATTATAAAGCGCTTTTTGCATTACAAACAACTTATGCAATTATTGTAAAATTAATTGCTTGTAAAGTTGTAACTAAAATTGAGTTTAATAAAAATATAGAATATTTTTCTGACTTATCAAAAATTGACAATAATACACTTCGTCAATTTATCGAATACATTGAAGATGGTTATGTTTTTCAAACAGGAGGAATACGAAATTTATTAGAAGGTGATTTTTTCTCTTGGTATTGTGTTGAAGAAATTTGGAGTGATGAAGAAGCAGAAATAATTTTAAAATTAATTCATTTACTTGAAGGCTATTCAATAAGTTTTTATAGACACGGATATAGTACAATTGATATTTTCATTGATTTGTATATGGAAATTATGCCACCAGAAGTTAGGCATAGTTTGGGCGAATATTTTACACCATCTTGGCTTGCTGATTATGTAGTAAAAGAAAGCAAAAGTTTAGTTTCAAAAGAAAACTTTACTGCAATTGACCCTTGTTGTGGCAGTGGTGTTTTCGTAATGGCATTAATTAGAAATATAATTGACAACAAAGACATTATTAGTCTTTCAAGTGAGGAAAAACAATCTTTATTAAATTCAATTTTACAACGAGTGAAAGGTGTCGATATTAACCCACTTTCTGTTCTAACTGCAAAAGTTTGTTTTTATCTTTCAATAAAACCATTAATAAATGGCGATGATATTGAAATCCCTATCTATTTAGGAGATTCGGCAAATATTCCAATTAAAACAATTGTTGGAGATGCACTTTGCTATGAATATACAGTAAATACGAAACAAGAAAATATAAAAGTATTACTTCCGAGTAACTTTGTTGAAGGAAAAAACTTTTTCTATTTAATGAGCCAAATACAGGCAATCATTAAAACAGAAGATGCAGAACTTGTTTATAATAAATTTATCCAAAACTTTTTACTAACCGATATTAATGCTGAAATTGAGGAGAACATAAATAATTTATCTATTCAACTTGTCAGACTTCATAAAAATAATTGGGACGGAATTTGGATAAGAATTGTTGCTAATTTTATGTTAGTTGCAAGAATTAGAAATGTAGATATTGTAGTTGGTAATCCACCTTGGATTAAATGGGAGTTTTTACCCCAGGCATACGCAGAAAAAATAAAAAGTCTTTGTGTTGATAGACATTTATTTTCAGGACAGACCTATATGGGGGCTATCAGTTTAAATATTTGTGCCTTAATTGCAAATGTTACAGCATCTACTTGGCTTTCTGAAAATGGAATTTTGGCATTTTTAATGCCTCAAACATTGATGACACAAGATTCTTATGCAGGTTTTAGAAACTTTTATACTGATGTTAGTACAGAGAAAAGAATGTACTTGCAAAAATTAGACGATTGGACAAAATCGGGAAATCCTTTTGTTGATACACAAGAAAAATTTATGACTTACTATTACAGCAATAAAGTTGTAGATTATTTTACAAAAGGTATTCCAATTACTGTCATTCAAAAGAAAAGAGGTATTCTACTTGCCGACATAAATTCTAAACAGACTTTTAATGAAGTTGCAACTTCATTTGAAACTTCATTTTCAAAAGCGTTTCAAATGGATAAAGACAGAACAGGCTATACAACTTTTGAAGAATCTTTTATAAAAGAAAAAGGAAATTTTGATTTAATTATCGGAGAATGTTTTTATAAAGCAAGAAGTGGCGTAGAATTTACACCTGCCGAAATTTACTTTTTAGAACCAAAAGAATCTATAAAGGTTAAAGGCTCTTATATGTTCCAACCATCCGAATTTAAAAACGCAAAATATAAATCATTGGCAGGCTTGCCGATTCAATTAGAAACGAAGTTTATAAAACCCGTTATAAAAGCACCTCAAATAATACCTTTCGGGATTAGGGAAAATAATAATTATTGTATTTTTCCCTATAAGGCCGATGAATCAATGTCTATTAACGTAGATGAATTAATTACAGAAAGTCCAAACTTATTCAATTATTTCACTAATAATAAAAAATTAATTGCAAAACAGTCAAAACGAAGTTTGACAATTTCAAGAGGAAATGCGTTTTATTCACTTTCAAAAGTTGGCAAATATACTTTTGCACCTTACAAAGTTACATTTAGAGATAACACAAAATTAAGTGCGACAGTTGTATCTAAAATAATGACACCGTGGGGCGAAGAGGTTATGCCAATTTGTGCAAAACATTGCCCATATATTAGCCAAGACAAAAACGGCAGAATTATAACAGAAGATGAAGCATACTTTTTATGTGGAATTTTAAACACACCAATTGTACAAAAATATTTTAAATTCACTTATAGTACAAGGTCCTTTAGTATAAACTTCAATATCAAAATGCCAGAGTATGACGGGAAAAACAAATTTCATAAAAAGGTTATGCAGTTAGCAAAAGAAGCAACTAATAATCAACCGACAGACAAACTATATAAAGAGTTGGAAGAAAATTATTTAAACTTATGTCGTGAACTTTGAAAAACAATAAGCTGTTAAAAGCAGTTTGGCAAAAATAGGTTTTCAGTGCTAAATAAAAAGTAAGTGCTTCAAAGTCCGCCACTTCGTCAAGCCGGAAAACTTTAAAAGTAATTATCCAGAAAATATCGAAAATGAATAAAGTAACTTTTATTCACAATAGACCCAACCGTTATTTTCAGTCTTTTTTAATCTGATCTTTTTTGTAATAAAGTCCGTTTTATCATTTTCAATTAGATCATAAAAAGGCGTTTTATCGTCTTTTTTGTAAGTAACACTTACTTCCGCCATATTCATTGAAGGAATTTCTTGGATCGATCCTATTTTATCTATTTTCCTAGTATATAATCTAATAGTGTTAACCGTAGTATTATTGGTATTCTTGTCTGATTCTAAAACAAAAGGTTTTGCTTTATCACTAAGAGTAATCAAATGATATTTGAAAGAATATCTTTCTACTGGAGGTTTTTCTTCAATAGTCAAAAGACCTTTAGATTGGAGTTTCTCATAAGTGGCAACAGCTTCTTTTGATAAGAAATTTACTTTTCCTGTCTTTATGGTATTTTTCCCATAAGATGGGCGTTTTGAAAGACATTCATTCACTAATTTTTCTACCTTGGACTCTGTCAATTTATCAGAACAGGACAGAGTACACAAACTTAAAACAACAAATACAAATAATTTTTTCATTTTTTTATTTTATAAATTTAAAGATATCAAAATTTTATTGGTCTAATTTGTT
>JAIXLO010000017.1:0-2588 GCA_026931325.1 Chitinophagales bacterium
CCATAATTCGATTCAAAAATTATTTGTGAGCTATCTAAAGGAATAAATTTTCCATTACTTAATTTACCATCAACATTTATATAATTATAAACCTCCTTTTTTAAGCTATCAGTATATAAATGAAAAAAAATATCTTGTATATCTTGTGCTGAAGCAGAATAATAAAAGCAAACAATAACAATAAATAAAATTATTTTTCTCATGCTTAGTATATAGTTAATTACTTTGTCTTTGCTTTTTCTAATAAAATTTTATGTAAACTTAATATTTGAGGAATAAGCTCTTTTTGACCATCATTAATAATCACAAAATCACAAAGTTTCATTTTTATTTCATCATTAATTTGTTTGTTCATTATGTTTAAAACCTCTTGCCTATTTACATTATCTCTTTCCATCACTCTTTTAATTCTAATATGTAAAGGAGCATATACACCAATAATAAAATCTAAATCAGTTGTACTGCCAGCTTCAAACAATAATGCTGCTTCTTTTAATACATAAGGACTTTTTTGTTTTTCTGCCCAATCATTTCCTGCTTTAATTGTTGCAGGATGAACGATAGCATTTAATTTTTCTAATTTATAGGCATCATTAAAAACAATATTGGCTAAATATTTTCTATTCAATTCATCATTAATAAAAGTTTCTTTACCAAATTCATCTATTAACTGCATTTTTACTTCTTCATTTTCTTGCATAATTTTTTTAGCTGCTTGGTCTGCATCAAAAACAGGAATACCAATAGTTTTAAAAATATTGCTTACAATACTTTTGCCACTTCCTATTCCTCCTGTAATTCCTACTTTTAGCATAACAGATAAAAATTAAAAATAAGAAATCTACAAATTAAAAAACTAAAAGTTTAGAAGTTACCTTTGCCGCCTTATGAAATTTGAAAAAGAAATTAAACGCCGTAAAACTTTTGCCATTATTTCTCACCCAGATGCTGGTAAAACAACTTTGACAGAAAAATTCTTGTTATTTGGTGGTGCAATACAAACTGCAGGAGCTGTAAAAAGTAATAAAATTAAAAAACATGCCACCAGCGATTTTATGGAAATTGAACGTCAACGTGGAATTTCTGTAGCAACTTCTGTTATGACTTTTGAATATAAAAATTATTTAATTAATTTATTAGATACACCAGGTCACAAAGATTTTGCTGAAGATACTTTTAGAACTCTAACTGCAGTAGATAGTGTTATTTTGGTAGTAGATAGTGTAAATGGTGTGGAAGAACAAACTAGAAGATTGATGGAAGTTTGCAGAATGAGAGATACACCAGTTATAGTATTTATTAATAAATTGGATAGAGATGGCAAAAACAGGTTTGATTTATTAGAAGAAATTGAAAAAGAGCTTAAAATTACTTTGCATCCAATGACTTGGCCCATTAATAGTGGAAAGGATTTTAAAGGAGTTTATAATATTCATCAAAACAACTTACGATTATTTACAGCTAATACAAAAGCTGATGAAGATGATGTTGTAGCTTTAGATAATTTACAAAGTTCTGATTTAGATAAATTAATTGGTGAAAGAGATGCAAATCAACTGAGAGAAGATGTAGAATTAATTGAAGGTGTATATGGACAACTAAATGATAATGAATATTTAAAAGGTAAAATTGCACCTGTATTTTTTGGTAGTGCTATTAATAATTTTGGAGTTCTTGAAATGTTAGATACTTTTATTTCAATAGCTCCATCACCACTTTGTAGAGATACAAATAAAAGAGAAGTTTGCCCAAGTGAAGAAAAATTTAGTGGTTTTGTTTTTAAAATTCATGCAAATTTAGACCCTAAACACAGAGATAGAATTGCATTTATGAGGGTTTGTAGTGGTAAATTTGAAAGAAATAAGTATTATCATCATGTTAGAATTGATAAAGATGTACGTTTTAGCAATCCTTATTCTTTTTTAGCAAGAAGTAAAGATGTTATTGAAGATGCTTTTCCTGGAGATGTAATTGGTTTATTTGATACAGGAAATTTTAAAATTGGTGATACTTTAACCGAAGGAGAAGATTTTTATTATATAGGAATACCAACTTTTTCACCTGAAATTTTTAAAGAATTAATTAATAAAGACCCTATGAAATCCAAACAGATGGAAAAAGGAATTCAACAATTAACCGATGAAGGTGTTGCACAACTTTTTACACAATTTGGTGGTAATAGAAAAATAATTGGTTGTGTTGGAGAACTACAATTTGAGGTAATACAGTATAGATTATTACACGAGTATGGAGCAAGCTGTGAGTTTAAGCCTCTACCCTTTTACAAAGCTTGTTGGCTTACCAGCAAAGAACCCAAAAAGTTAGAAGAATTTTTGCGTTTTAAACAGCAAAATAGTGGAGAAGATAAAGATGGTAACCCTATTTATTTAGCACAAAGCGAATGGTTCTTAAATACTGAGATAACAAATAATCCTGAAATTGAATTTCATTTTAGCAGCGAAATAAACAAATAATTATCTTATTATTAATATGTTATAAAAATTGTTTACAAATTTATATTCATAATTATTTTATTAAATTATCTTATTTTAATTTACTAAGTGTGAAAAAGATAGAACGTATAATCA
>JAIXLO010000017.1:2598-4666 GCA_026931325.1 Chitinophagales bacterium
TATAATCATCAATCTAAAACCAATAGCTTATGTTATTCATAAAGCTAAGCAAATAAAATTGCCTGGCTTTAATGGTTTGCCATTGTATGATGTTATTTTATTTTTTATAACACAAATTAATAAAGTTGGTTTAAATGAAAGAGCTGCAGCAATATCATTTAATTTTATAATGGCTATTCCAGCAGCTTGCATATTTCTTTTTACATTGGTTCCTTATATACCTGCAGCTAAAGATTTTCATCATGAATTATTAAGACTAACAGCAGACATCACCCCTAATAAAAGCACTTACATTTTTATAAGAGATTTTTTAAATGACTTTTTTAATAAACCTAGAATGGGATTATTATCTTTTGGATTTTTACTTGTTATATTTTATTCTTCAAATGCTATGATTGGAATTATTAGAGCATTTGATAAGTCAGTGCAACTTCAGAAAAAATACTTTTTACATCAACGCTTTAGAGCTATTAGGCTTACAACCCTTATTTTAATGGTTGTAATAGCTTCAATATTGGTTTTAGTTGGGCATCATCAACTATCTAAATTAATGAAATCATTATTCCATATCAAGACAAAATTAATTTGGTGGAATAATATACGATGGTTTGTAATTGTAGCTTTAGTATTTTATAGTATTGCACTCATTTATAAGTATGCTCCTTCATTACAAAAACGTTGGAAATTAGTTTCACCAAGGTCTTTACTTGCTACTTTTTTAACTTTAGCAACTACAATATTATTTTCATTTTGGGTTAATAATTTCGCTACTTATAACAAAATTTATGGATCAATTGGGACAGTATTAATAATTATGCTACTAATTTATATTAATTCTCTTATATTACTAATTGGCTTTGAATTAAATGTAAGCATTATGCAACTAAAAACTGAAGTTGAAAAGAGAGAACAACAAGAAAGTTTACAAAAATGAATTTATTAATATCTATAATACAGATTTTTGTGTTCTTAATTTAGCAAGTTCTGGGTCTTTAGCAATAGCTGCATCACACAATTTGGCTCCTTTTTTCTTATCACCTTTTCTAATTAAAGATATGCCTGCCATATATAAAGCTTTTGCATTTCTTTTATCATTCTCATACATATTCATAAACAAATTATATGCAGCATCATATTTGCCTGCCTTATAATAAGCATGAGCTATTTGTGTAATTATTTCAATATCACCAGGCTTTTTTTCTAAAACTTTATTAAGCACTTCAACTCCTTTTTCAATATCAAAAGATAAATAAGCTGTTCCTAAATTTTGAAGAAAGGCTATATCTTGCTTCATTCCTTTTGCAGCAGCAAGTTCAAAATACTTTACTGCCTCTCTATCATTATCTTGTACACTATATAATAACCCTATTTCATAAAGAAGTTCATAATCATCAGGGGTTGATGCGATATATTTTTTATACATATCAATAGCATCATTATACATACTCATTTCAATGTAAACTCTACCTAATACAAGTATTGTTTCTTTATGCTTTGGTGTTAAAGTAAATTGTGCAGTTAAATATTTTCTGGCTTTTCCATAATCTTCTTCTTCATAATAGCTTTTACCAACCATATAATTTACATTTTCAACATCAATTTTATTTGCTATTGCCATTTCGCCATATTCAATAACTTGTGCCCATCTTCTTTGTAAAAATGATAAATAAATATATTTAGAAAGTGCAACTTTATGTTTAGGATTATTTTTTACAATATATCCATATTGTTGAGTAGCTAAAGCATATTTTCTTAATTCTTCATAATAGGCTGCATAATCTAATCTAATTTCAATATTATCTGCCTCAAAGTCCAATGCTTTTTGAAAGAATTTTTCTGCATCCCAGATTCTTCTTGCAGTTTTAGATTCTTTTGCTTTGTTGTGATAGTATCTTGCACTATCACTATTATTGCATGATGTAGCATATGTAGTATCAATAACTATTAAGCTAATAAAACTGAGTGTTAGAGGAATAATTAGTTTTTTCATAAAATAGGCTTGGATATTAATTGAAAATTATTTTTAAAAATATTAAGACTCATACATTTAATACTAAAAACATAATGT
>JAIXLO010000059.1 GCA_026931325.1 Chitinophagales bacterium
GGCTTAGAATTGTTACTTATAATAGAGCTGCACAAGAACATTCTCCTTATTTTTTTATTGATGAATTACAATCTGGTGTTTCATTATTAAATTTAATTAGAGAAGATGAAATAGAAGAAACGATAAATATTTTTGAAAAAGTTTTTGATGGATTAGAAGGAGAAAGAGAAACTTCATATACAGATGCTAAAAATAAACTACACATTTATCACCATACATACAGACCATTATTTAGTGATGAAGAAATTGTTGGTGTATTTATAACTTCTACAGATATTACTGAAAGAAAAAAAGCTGTATTAAAACTAAAAGAAAGCGAAGAAAGAAATAAAACAATTTTAAAGGAATCTTTTGATGCAATGATTATCTGTAATGATAATTATACAATTACTGAAGCATCTCCTGTAATTTACAAGGTATTAGGATATAAACCAGAAGAAGTTGTTGGAAGAAAATGTATTGACTTTTTACAGGAAGAAGATAAAGAAAAAAGTATTGAGCTTATTAAAAAATTAAGAGCCAATCCAAATAGTGAAGTTAGTTTTGATATTAAACTATTACAAAAATCAGGTAATTATATTTGGGTAGCAACTAAAATTAAAAATTTATTCAGTAATCCTGTTATCAATGGAATTATGTTTATGATTAGAGATATTACTAATCGTAAGAATACTGAAATAAAATTAGAGTTATCTGAGTTAAGATTTAAAAAATTAGTACAGCATGGTGCTGATATGATTTCAATTCTTTCAAAAGATGGAATAGTTCAATACTCAAGCCCAACTGTAAAAACTGTATTAGGAAATGACCCTGAAAAAGATATAGGAAAATACATTTTTGATTATGTTCATCCAAGTGATAAAGTTATTCTTCAAAAACAGTTTCAGGAAATGATTGAAAATAATATACCTCAAACTTATTTTGGACCTTTTAGATTTTTAAATGCAGCTAAACAATATAGATGGATTGAAACTGTTGCAACAAATTTATTAGATGACCCTTCAATAAATGGAATTATTATTAATTCAAGAGATATTACTGAAAGAAAAATTTTAAGTGAAAAACAAAAAGCATTAACAGGTGAGCTAATCAAAAAAAATGAAGACTTACAACAATTTTCATACATTACATCACATAACCTTAGAGCACCTGTAGCAAATTTAATAGGGTTACTTAATTTGTTTAATAAACAAGATTATAATGATCCTTTTAATGAAACTTTAATCGAAAAATTTGAAGAAGCCACCAATCAATTGAATAATACATTAAATGATTTAATAGAAGTGCTTGTATTAAAATCTAATAACGATACTCCTATAGAACCAATAGAATTAACCTCTTTTACCAAAAAAATTCTATTAAGTATTGAAAAATTAATAAGTGAAAACGAAACACAAATAATTACAGATTTTTCAGAAATTAATATAATTGAAACTAATAAAATTTATCTTAAAAGTATTTTTCAAAACCTAATTTCAAATGCCATAAAATACCGTTCAAAACATCGTACACCCGTTATTCATATTTCTAGTAAAAAATTAGAAGAATGGGTTGTAATTTCATTTGCTGATAATGGAATTGGTATTGATTTGAAAAAGTATAAAGATCGTATTTTTGGCATGTACCAACGATTTCATATACAATCTGAAGGAAAAGGAATAGGTTTGTATATGGTAAAAGCTCAAATTATTGCAATGGGTGGGAAAATTGAAGTTGAGAGTGAATTAAGAGTTGGAACAACCTTTAAAGTTTATTTAAAGAGAAATGAAAAAACTTAAAACAATTTTATTAGTAGAAGATGATACAATAGCTGCTATAGTATGCAAAAGAACTATAGAATTAAATAATTACGCAGAAAATATTTTAATAAAGGGTAATGGTAAGGAAGCTATAAGATATATTCAAGAACTAATTAAAGAAAATAAACCATTACCAGATGTTATTTTATTAGATATAAATATGCCTGTAATGAATGGCTGGGATTTTTTAAATGAATATGAACAAGTGTTAAAAGAAACTAATCATCCCCCCCCTTTAATTTTTATTTTATCTTCTACCGCCAATCCTGATGATTTTTCAAAAGCTACATTATATGAGTGTGTAAAAGACTTCATTCCAAAACCATTCAAAAAAGAGCATATTAGTTTAATAGAAAGTTATTTAGAAAATTAATTATCTACTCACAATTATTGGTTGATACAATTTGTTCATCAACATTTGTTTTTAGCTGATAAAAAATATCTTTTCTTAAATCAGATAATTCTTTTTTGGGAAATAAAACTATTCCATAATTTCTACATAAATCAGCAACACACCATAAGCCCCAAAAGTTTGTAGTACCAACAACAGATGGTTTTCCATTAATATTTTTTTCCATTACCCAAGTGCCAACACCATGTTCATAAGTTTCAGTAGCTTTTGGCGTATATGTAACCATGCTTTGAGTGTAAGGAACATTAAACATTAGTTTTACAGACTCTTCAGATAAAATTCTTTTACCATTAAACACTCCTTTATTTAAAATCATAGATAAGAAATTCATATAATCATTTGCTGAACTTACAGCACCAGCAGCAGGGTTTGCACAACCACCATTATTGGGAGAAAAGCTAGTATTCTTCATACCTAAAGGACGTAAAACTTTTTGTGTAATTAATTGTTCAAATCTTTTTTTAGTTACAACCTCAATTACTCTTGCAGCAATATTAATATCCATACTTGCATACCAAAATTCTGTTCCTGTATTAGCTCTTATTTCTTTTTTAGCATAGCTATTAACTAATTCTTCTAATGTATTATACTTTGAAGCATCTTTATTAGAGTTTTCATTTTTCTTATATTCAATTCCTGTAAGGTGTGCAAGACAATGGCCAATAGTAATATAATTTTTACTGTAAGGAGCATAAATAGGAATATAATCTGCAATTTTTGTATCTAAAGATATTGTACCAGCTTCAACATATTGAAGAATTAAAGTTGCAGTAAGCCACGAACTTGCATTACCAATTGGCACTTGTGTTTTCTCATCAAAATAATCACTTGTTTTCTTTTTATAAATAATTTTTCCATCTTTATAAACAAGCATTACTGCTTCGTTTCCTAATTGTTTTTTATTGGCAGAAATAATTTTATCTAATGACTCTGAATCTAATTGAGCAAAAGCATTAATAGTAAACACGCTTATAAAAATTGTAAACACAAGTTTCTTCATACAAAAAAATTTAGTGAGCAATATAAAAATTAATTATAAGTAGAGGTTTATTTTTATTATAGTTGATAAAAAAATTATTCTTTTCCTGCAATAACAATAACAATTTCTCCTTTTACACCTTTTTGAGAAAAGTAATCAGTTACTTCTTTTAATGTACCTCTTTTATTTTCTTCAAACATTTTTGTTAGCTCTCTGCTAACACAACATTGTCTTTCATTGCCAAAATAAATAATTAACTCTTCCAAAGTTTTTACTAAGCGTAGTGGACTTTCATAAATAATAATTGTTCTTTCTTCTTCAGCAAGTTGTTTAAGCTTTGTTTGTCTTCCTTTTTTAGGTGGTAAAAAACCTTCAAAAACAAAACTACTTGCTGGTAATGCACTATTTACTAATGCAGGTACAAATGCTGTTGCCCCAGGTAAACATTCTACAATAATATTTTCTTTTACACATTCTCTTACTAATAAAAAAGCAGGATCACTTATACCTGGTGTGCCTGCATCTGTTATAAGAGCAAACACTTTACCTGCCTTCATTTGCTCAACAATGTGTGTTACAATTTTATGTTCGTTAAACCTATGATATGGCGAAAGTGGTTTATTAATTTCGTAGTAATCTAATAACCTTTTTGAGGTTCTTGTGTCTTCACAAAAAATAACATCTACACCCTGCAATACTTCTACTGCACGATAAGTAAAATCTTTTAAATTGCCTATGGGGGTTGGTACAATGTAAAGCATTTTGTAATTGGAATATATAGTTAATTTTAGTTGACTAATTCAATTTCAAAATATTCCATTACAGGATTAGCCAATAACTTTTTTCCTGCTTCATCAGCAGCAGATTTTGCTTCTTCTTCTGAGATAGCTTCTATTTGTAAGGTTATATGTTTCCCTATTCTTACATCTTTTATATTATTTAAGCCTAAACTACTTAATCCATTTTGAACTGCTTTTCCTTGAGGATCTAATAAATTTTTTAAAGGCATTACTTTTACCTGAACATTGTATAGCATAAATATTATTTTATAATTTTTCTGTTTGTTTAAAAAGTAAAGATACAATTACATAAGTAGCAAAGCCAACAGTTACGGCTAACCATTTAAAAAAAATAGCACTTACAATACTTAATAATAAAACAATAATAAAAGGCAATAATTTTTGTATAGTTACTCCTTTAAATTTAAGTGCTAACATGGGTATTGTTGAAATCATTAAATAACTAACCAATAAAATAATAAGATACCAAAACCATTGATTTCTTAAAAGATTAACTATCCATACTTCATTACTATACCAATATAACAAAGGAAAAGAAGCTAAAAATAACCCAACCGCTGGTATTGGTACACCTTTAAAACCATTGGATTGTGTAGTATCTGTATTAAAT
>JAIXLO010000035.1 GCA_026931325.1 Chitinophagales bacterium
AAACCTGTCGTAGGATTTAACAACAAAAAGTGTCAACTATTTTCAGGACGAGGCACTTGGTAAACGACTAAAAGACCATACAACAGACAGGCTTGCTGGACGTTGGGACAGATTTAGTTGGTTTGGCTTTTATCCAGTAACGGAAGATGCAAAATTGAACTTAAACGTAAAGTTCAAAGAATTTACGATTCAAAACTTAGGCGATATTTTAGAAGCAATACTGATTGAAAGCATTGAACCAAGACAAAATAGGAAACAAGGAAATTCATTTGTTGGACTTGAGTATTTGCAACAAGAAGCACCTGAAATTAAAAAGAAATTGAAACAACAAATAATACAAGAATTAACAGACAAATTATAAAACTTAAATACTCTTTGCCTTGGTTCGTGTCTTCCCTAATAAAGACAATCGCTTAAATTAAGTTGAGGATTGTTTCTTCTATGACTTTCAATTACGAGGAGGTAGATTATTTCGTTAATAACTGTGAGTTTAATCACTTTTTTTTCGTCATTGCGAGGGCTTTTGCCCATAGCAATCAAGTGAAGCTAATGTTATTGAAGATTGCTTCGCCTTTGGCTCGCAATGACGAGATGTAGATGACTCACAATAACAAGGAGGTAGATTATTTCGTTAATGGCTGTGAGTTTAATCACTTTTTTTTTTGTCATTGCGAGGGCTTTTGCCCGAAGCAATCTTTACCTTGTTTCGTGAAGACACGAACCAAGGCTGTGGAATTTGGGCTTGGGCAAAAAATTAAATTAACAATACAATAAAAGTAGCTATTCAGTAGAAATTTATCATCAATTTACTACGCTATAATCAAGCTAAAATTATAAATAAAAAGAAAATCAAACATTTTTATATGCGGTGAAAAAAAATAACAATAACCGCATTTTTGCGTTGAATAATTTGTAAATTTGTCGCAAATTTGGTTTCTTACTATGCTTAAATATATATATGAATACAAAAATTGGACTGATTTTATTTGGCAAGATAAAACCATAAATTCTGTATTTGGAGAAGTACGTTTAATGCAAGGAAAGATTATTGGGCAAATGAATGCTTTAGGATTTTCTGCCAAAGAAGAAGCAACTCTTACCTCCTTAACTTTAGACATAGTAAAATCTTCTGAAATTGAGGGCGAACTACTCAATTATGAACAAGTACGTTCTTCCATAGCAAGGCATTTAGATATTAACATAGCAGGGCTTGTACCTAGTAATCGCCATATTGAAGGTATTGTAGAAATGATGCTTGATGCAACACAACGTTATGATCTTCCTTTAACTGAAAAACGCTTGTTTGGCTGGCATGCAGCACTTTTTCCTACAGGTTACAGCGGGCTAAATAAAATAAAAGTAGGTAAATATCGTACAGGCGAAATGCAGATAATTTTTGGTGCAATAGGTAAAGAAAAAATTCATTACGAAGCCGTTGCCCCAAAATTGGTAAAAGAAGAAATGGATAAGTTTTTAAAATGGTTTAATAATGAAAAGCAACTTGATCCAGTACTAAAAGCAGCAATTGCTCACTTTTGGTTTATAATTATTCACCCATTTGATGATGGTAATGGGCGTATAGCCAGAGCTATAACTGATATGTTATTAGCAAGTGCAGAAAATAGTGGTGAACGTTTTTACAGTATGTCAAGCCAAATTTTAATAGAATGTAAACGTTACTATGAGGTTTTACAAAAAACACAATACAGCTCAGGTGATATAACTGAATGGTTAGAATGGTTTTTGAGTTGTCTTAAAAATGCAATGCTTGCTACGGAACATACAACGCAAAAAATATTGAGTAAAGCTGAATTTTGGAAACTAAACGAACATACACCAATCAACGAAAGACAAAGAATGATTTTAAATATGCTATTTGATGGATTTGATGGTAAATTAAAAACAAGCAAGTGGGCAAAAATTACTAAAGTATCAACTGATACAGCATTACGAGATATTAAAGATTTAATAGAGAAAGGTATTTTGCAAGAGACTAAGGAAGGAGGACGAAGTACAAATTATGAGCTAACAAACTTTAAGGGCAAATAACTGATGCTTATAACTTGCACTTTGTAAAACACACAATCAATAGAAAGGAAGCTGATAATTTTAAAAATAAGTCTAAAATAAACAAGAGTAAATTTTACCTCTATTTATTGAACAAGAGTAAAATTTTCATATTTTTACCCTCGTATAAAAAACAAGGGTAAAAATTATACTCGATTAAAATGAGTAATTTTAATCATTATTGTCCGACAAATGTTCGATTTGCTGAATAAGTGTCGCTACACACCTTGATATTGCTGTATTTTGTTTTTATTTTTCAATAGCAGGGGGCTATGAAGAATTGAACATAGTAGTTTGATTAGTTTTTGCTGGCTTCTTTTTCTTGTATTCAGTCAGTAGTTGCTTGATGCTGATATAGTTGAACAAGTGCAGTTTAAAGATTGTTACAAACACACTAAAAGCCATCTTGGTTTTATTGTTTTGGTGTATCACTGATAGTAATAGTAGTGCTATTAAAGCCATCCAAATTTGAATCTCAATAGCGTTTTGATTGTCTCCAACAAAGTATTGCAAGGGAAAGTTTTGCTTTAACTTCTTAAAAAACAATTCAATTTTCCATCTGTATTTGTATAATAAAGCTATCGTTTCAGCATCCAATTCAAAGTTGTTGGTAATAAATTCATAGCTTCTATTTTGCTTTTCATCATACCAAGCAATACGCCTCAACTTCAATGTTTGTGGGTTGTTTAACTCGTCTTTATAAGTTTGTGTGATGATGGTTTCTTGTAAAATATTAGATGAAGTGCTGTTATCGTGCAAACATTCTATGGCAATATCATACACAGCATTTTCTTTTTGTCGAGTAACAAAAAAAACACCTTGCTCTGTAAGTTTTGCATACTGTTTGTAGTTGTTGTATCCTTTATCAAACACCAAATAAGAACCTTGTGGTAGCTGTAATTTACTGTAAATATTTTGGTCATTATCGGCTGCTGCCGAAAAGTCTATAAAGTGGGGCATTAATGAGGTGCCGTGCAAAACAGTATTCTTTTTAATACCACCTTTCTTTTTTCCATTATCACTATGCCTCCCATTGGTTTTAAGAATGGCTTTAAAGAGTCCGAAAACAGTAGCATCCATTAAAAACAGCTTGTCTAAGATGGGTTTTGATAAAGTGCTGTCCGAGAAATTTGGTTTGTATAAAGCATACAGGGCTTCATAAATAGATTTGAATACACCGGCTGGTCTATTTTTATTGCCATCGCTTAAAGTGCTACGAGGTGGCACATAATCAATACCTAAATGATTCATCTTGCCTTGGGCAATGCCAAGCCCAGCTTCAATCTCACGAAGTGAAGTGCTACCTGTAACCACACAATAGAGCATTGCTACAAAATGTTCGTAAGTCTTTAAGTGTTTGTAGTAATGATTGGCTTTGCACTTTGCTATTACTGGGCTTAAAATAGACTTGTTGCACAAAGAAATTAACTGAGAAAATAAATGCTGTCCGAAATAATTGTTACTTTGATTCATAGTTTTAAAGCGTAGTAACTTCAAAACAACAAAAAGGGTAACAGAAATGCTACCCTTTTATTTTTTTGTCGGACAATAATGAATTTTAATAAAAATATACCTTACAACAACCTGCCACCATTACCACCAAATGCAGATATAGAAACAAAGAAAATACTTCGTAAAGTTATTTCAGCAAGTAGAGTATTAGCTCAACTCAATGGAGCTTTGAAAAACTTACCAAATCCAACTTTGTTTTTAGATACTATTTATCTTCAAGAAGCAAAATCAAGCTCTGAAATAGAAAATATTATTACAACAAATGATGAGCTTTATAAATCATTGGTTGCTGACAAAAAAATTGAAAATCCAGCTACAAAGGAAGTTTTGAGTTACAAAGAAGCTCTTTGGTTAGGTATAAAACAACTGAAAAAAAAGCCTTTCATCACAACTAATCTTTGTATTAGTATTGTTCAATGTATTAAACAAAATTCTGCTTCAATACGCACTACACCTGGTGCAACTTTGAGTAACACAAAAGGTGAAATTATTTATACACCCCCAAGTGGTGAAAATATCATTCGTAAAAAATTTGCAAACTTAGAAAAGTTTATCAATGAAGATAACACTATTGATCCATTGATAAAAATGGCATTAATGCACTATCAATTTGAAGCAATTCACCCATTTGCAGATGGTAATGGAAGAACAGGGAGAATTTTATTATTACTGTATCTCAAACTTTCAGGTTTACTTGATACACCAGCTATTTATTTGAGTGAATACATCATTAAAAATAAAACAGATTATTATAAAAGTTTGCGAAATGTAACAGAAAAAAATGATTGGGAAACTTACATTTTGTATATGTTGGATATGATTGAAAATACTTCAAATAGAGGCTTGGAGCGTTTAAATAAAATTACAAAAGTTATAGATAAAACTACAGAGGAAATAAAAACGAAGTTGCCAAAAATTTATTCTAAAGATTTGGTTGAAATTTTGTTTCATTTGCCTTACACCAAACGCCAACACTTGATTGATGAAAATATTGGAAATCCAAAAACAGTTGGAAATTATTTAATAGCACTGGAAGAAAACGGATTTTTAAAATCAGTAAAAGTTGGTAAAGAAAAATTGTATTTGAATAAACGATTATTGAAAATTTTAGAAACCAAGTAAAAAAATAATTTTTCAGAATAAACTTATCTAAATCTGTGTTGCTTAAACCACTGAAAATTTTCATTTCATCCTTACATAAAAAATCTAAAGAGAATAACTTGTTTGTAGTTATTTTTGAAAAAACAAATTCTAAAGAATACATATAATGCCCCTTTTTATAAACTAAAATTTCTTCACAATGAAAAATTTAAAATTAAAAATTAGTTTTTTCTTACTAATAACTATAATGTTTATTAGCTTTTCAGCATTAGCACAAACAAAACCATCTAATTCAGGACCAACTACAACAATTTCTTCTAAAATAACAGGAAAAAATTATCAGTTATTTATTTCACTACCAATGGGCTATAACGCTAAAACTGATATAAAGCATCCTGTACTTTATGTAATGGATGGTGAAATTTATTATCCTATCATTAATACTTCAAGAATGATTATGGATTTTAATAAAGAATTAGAAAGTTTAATTATTGTTTCAGTAGGTTGTGGAACTGATTTAGCTTCATGGATGATTAATCGTTCATATAATTTTACACCAACAAATGATGCAGAAAGCAATAAAATATTAGATAAGTTTTATGGCTTACCTGCTGGTTCTATTAAAACAGGTGGAGCAAAAGAATTTTTAAATGTTCTAACACAGGAAATTATTCCTTACATAGATAGTCATTATAAAACAAACAATGATCGTGGAATTTATGGACATTCATTAGGTGGTTTATTTGCTTCATACTGTTTTATTCATAGTAAAAATGTTTTTACAAGATATAGTATTAATAGTCCTGCAATTGACTTTAATAATAATGAAGGCCTTAAAGATGCACTTAAATTTTTTAATGAACATGAAACTTTAGATATTCCTCCTACAAAAGTTTTTGTAACTATTGGTAAAATGGAAGGTATTGAAGGAGTTCCTCAAATGGTTGAATTTAGTACAACTTTAGAAGCTAAAAAATATAAAAATATACAACTTAGCTGGCAAATATTTGATGATGAAACACATTTTTCAGTTATTCCTATTTCTTTAGCAAGAACACTTAGTGTTTTATATAGAAAGTAAAATTAATTGTATAAATGTTTTTAATAACTAATTATTTTTTTATTAAAAGTCATCAAGACTCTTTTATGATTTTCAAAAAAATGCAAAACTTTTGGTATCAAATTTGACTTTAATAAAATAATTTGTTGAAGTATTTACCAATAAATCAGAATAATTATTTTCGTAAAAAATAAATACAATGTTAAGTCAGTTCTTAAAAAGATTTTTTGCTTGTGCATTAGTACTTTTAGTTGCTAAAAATATCAATGCACAAGATACAACGCAATATAAAGTTGAAGGTCGAAAAAATGCTGAATCTCAGTATAATAAACCTTATGTAATTCTTATTTCAGCTGATGGTTTTAGATACGATTTAGCAGATAAATACAATGCAACTTTCTTAAAGAAAATGAGTAATGAAGGTGTTAAAGCTGCTTCTATGAAACCATCATTTCCTTCACTTACATTTCCTAATCATTATTCAATAGTTACAGGTTTATATCCTGCACATCATGGTATTGTAGATAATACTTTTTTTAGTAAAGAAAAAAATAAAGTTTATAGTATTGGCAATAAAAAAGCAGTTAAAGATTCGTCTTGGTATGGAGGAACTCCATTGTGGGTATTATCAGAAAATAATCAATTAATGAGTGCTTCATTTTACTGGGTTGGCTCAGAAACAAATATTCAAGGTGTGCATCCTTCATACTATTTTAATTATAACGAAGCAATCCCTATTGATAGAAGAATAGCTATTGTAAAAGAATGGTTACAATTGCCTGATAGTATTAGACCTCATTTCATTACCTTTTATTTTCCTGAAGTAGATCATGCAGAACATAAGTATGGTACTGAATCTAAAGAAACAGAAGAAGCAGTAAAATTTGTAGATGAATCTATGAGTAAGTTGTATGAAGCATGTATGCAAACTGGTCTACCAATTAATTTTATTTTTCTATCAGATCATGGAATGTCAAATATGGATACTCAGAATCCAATTAAAATTTCTTTAAAGCCAGATTCTACACAGTTTAAAATGACTTATGGAACATCAACAATTCATTTATATGCAAAAGATGAAAAATTCATTGAACCTATGTATAATGAATTAAAAAAAGATGCTAAAGAATATCAGGTTTTTCTAAAAAAAGATATACCAGAAACTTGGCATTATGGTGTTAAAGATGATTGGTACAATAGAATTGGTGATATACTTTTAACTCCAATTGCTCCACCAAAAGGATTTGGATTTAATAATAGAAAACCTCCAATGGGCGCTCATGGCTTTGATAATTCTTTACCAGAAATGCAAGCAACATTTTATGCTTGGGGGCCATTATTTAAACAACATTATACAATTCCAAGTTTTGAAAATATCAATGTGTATCCTTTAGTAGCTCATATTTTAGGACTTCCAATCACACAAAAAATTGATGGACGTTTGGAAGTGTTACAATCAATATTAAAGTAATTTTTAAAAGTTGTTGTAATATGAAATTAACATTGGAATTAGAGAGTAATAATATTGAAGATTATTTAAAAGAAATACCTCCAATTGTTTTATTTAATACTCCTTTAGTTCAAGAGCAAATAAAAAACATAGAACATCAAAGTAATTCAATAACAGAAAGAGCAAAAATTGCTTTTGAATTTGTAAGAGATAAAATTTCTCATTCATTTGATACACAAAGTGGAATAATAACCATTAATGCAGAAGATGCTATTGCTAAAAAAGAAGGAATTTGTTTTGCAAAGTCTCATTTATTAGCAACACTATTAAGAGGAATGAATATTCCTACAGGTTTTTGTTATCAAAGAGTTTTAAGAAAAGGAACAATAGATTCTGGTTATGCTTTACATGGATTAAATGCAGTTTATTTAAAAGAATATGGTTGGTTTAGATTAGACCCAAGAGGCAATAAAGTTGGTATAGATTCTCAATTTTCAATTGAAGAAGAAAAATTAGCCTATCCTATTAGGGCAGAATTAGGAGAAATAGATTATCCAAATGTTTTTACAACTCCTTTAAAATCTGTTATAAATGCTATGAGAGAATCTGAAAACTGTCAAACTTTATTTTATAAACGGCCCGAAAATTTGTAGCTTATTGACTTTTTTACTTCTAAAAACTAGGTTTTAAATATTTTTTTAGTAATTTATTTCAATTTTCAATTAAACACTCTTATTTTTGCACTCCTTATAAAAAATAAAAATAAATATGGCAAACCATAAGGCTACAAAAAAGGACACTCGTCAAGCAGCAAAACGCAGAGAAAGAAATAAGTATTATGGCAAAACAACACGTAATGCTATTAGAGATTTAAAATCTTTAACAGATAAAACTGCTTATGATGAGAAAATGCCAGGTGTAGTATCTATGATTGATAAATTGGCAAAACGTGGTGTAATTCATAAAAATAAAGCAGCTAACTTAAAAAGTAAATTAGCAAAAAGAAAAACTGCTTAATATTATAGTAGGTTAAAAAATTTATAGCCGATTGAACACTTTTCAATCGGTTTTTTATTGGTTAAAGTTTTTACTCCAAAAGTCAATTAATTTTTTTTCTTCATTTTCCCAGTGTAAATGTTCTCTTGCTTTTAAACAATTTTGTTGAAGTTGGGTATATAATTCTTTATCATTTAAAAGCATATTCATTGCTTGTACCAAAGTAGTTTCATCAACATCATTTATTAATAATGCAATATTGTATTCATCATTTATCAATTTATATTCAGGATAACCAACACAAATTTGTGGTATGCCTGCCATGATATAATCAAAAAAACGATTAGATAAAGAGTAGTATTGATTTAACCCAGTTCTTTCAAAGAGTGTTAAACCAAATAAAGCAGTTGGAGTAATTTTATTTAACTCTGTTGGATTTACATAACCTCTTAATTCTATTTTGTTTTGTAAATTAAATTGACTAATTAATTGTTTTGTTCGTTCAAAAAAATTTCCTTCACCACAAATCAATAATTTACAATCAACATATCTCATAGCAGGAATAAGGGTTTCAAAACTTCTTCCTTCATTTACTGCTCCTTGATAAATGATAAATTTTTCTTGCTGATTATTTTCTATAATTGAATAATCTTTTTTTATTGGAATATTTCTAATAACCTCATACTCTACCCTATACCTTCTTTTTAATTCTTCTTTAATAAAATTATTTACGGTATAACCTTTTTTAAAAAGTGGTACAAAAATTTTTTCTATAGTTATCCAAACAAAATGAATGATAGGTCTTGTAATAACTTCTTTTTGTTCAGAAAAAAGTTCATGTGCATCATAAACTCTTTTTCTTCCTTTTAAAATTGATACAAAATAGTTTGGAATTATTGTATCTAAATCAATAGCACAATAACAATGATAATTATGAAACAATAAATAAAAAAACAACCTGATATTGTATTCTGTGTAAAACAAAAAGCCTTTATTAAACCAACAGCTTAGTCTTTGAGTGCTAAAATTAAATTGTGGTAAAGGTTTTGAAGTTTTAAGTTGCCTGCCTATTAAAGTAACAACATAACCTTGCTCTGACAAAGAATTACAAATTCTTTGCATTCTTTGATCATAAGATAAATCGTTGGTTACTGTAAAAGCTATCTTTTGCAAAACATTTATTAATTGAAAATTTTAAAATGGCTGTCATTTCTGACAGCCATTTATTTCCATCAAAAAACAAAAAAATTATTTTATAAATCCTCTGCTTCTGAGCAATGGTTTAATATCAGCTTTATGGCCTGTAAATTCTTTAAAAGCTTCGTTCAAATCTTTTGTATTGCCTATTGACAATATATATTCTCTAAATCTATCACCATTTTCACGTGTCATTCCTCCATGATCTTTAAACCACTGATATGCATCTTGATCCAAAATTTCTGACCATATATAAGCATAATAACCTGCTGAATAACCACCTCCCCAAATATGATTAAAATAAGGAGAGTGATAACGTGTTGGAACTTCATTAACTAATAACCCAAAATCAGTTAATGCTTTCTTTTCAAAACTTAAAGCATCGCCAATTTGATTTTCATCTGTAATGCTATGCCAAGCCATATCTAATGCAGCAGCAGCAGTTAATTCTGTTACCATATAACCTTGATTAAATGTTGCAGCTTTACTCATTTTATCTAACAATGCCTGAGGTATAGGTTCTTTTGTTTTATAATGTACTGCATAATTTTTTAGTACAGAAGGTTCTAAAGCCCAATGCTCATTTATTTGAGAAGGAAATTCAACAAAATCTCTTGGAACATTTGTGCCAGATAAAGTAGTATATTTTTGCTTTGCAACTAATCCATGAATAGTATGCCCAAATTCATGAAATAAAGTTTCAACATCATCAAAACTTATTAAAGAAGGATTGCCTGGTGCAGGCTTTTGATAATTATAAACATTTACTATTACAGGTTTTTGGCCTAATAAAGTTGATTGTTCTACATAATTATTCATCCATGCACCACCTACTTTATTATCTCTTGCATAAAAATCTAAATAATAAATTGCCATAGATTTTCCATCTTTATCAAACACTTCATAAGCTACAACATCAGGATGATAAACAGGTAAATCAGTACGTTTTTTAAATGTTACTCCATACATTTTTTCAGCAGCATAAAACACTCCTTTTTCTAAAACTGTACTAATTTCAAAATATGGTTTTATCTCAGATTCATCTAAATCATATTTTGCTTTTCTTAATTTTTCTGCATAAAAATTCCAATCCCATGGCTCTAATTTAAAGCCTCCTCCTTCAGCATCAATTAATTTTTGTAATTCTGCTGCTTCATTTTTTGCAGCATTCACTGCATAAAATGCAATTTGTTTCATCATTTCTTTTGCTGCCGAAGGAGTTTTAGCCATTTGGTCTTGCAATTTCCATGAAGCAAAATTTGGTTGACCTAATAACTTAGCTTTTTGTAAACGTAGTTTAGCAATTTGTTCAATAGTTTTTCTTGTATCATTTTCATCACCTTTTTCTGCACGTGTCCAAGATGCTTTAAATATTTTTTCTCTTGTAGCTCTATTCTTTAAATTTTGTAAGCATGGTTGTTGAGTTGTATTAATAAGTGCTATTAAATATTTTCCTTTTTGACCGGCTTTTTCTGCATCACTTTGTGCAGCTTTTAATTCTTCTTCACTTAAGCCATCTAACTCTTTTACATCATCAAAAAGTACACCTCCATTTTTTCTTGCTCCTAATAATTGTGATGAAAATTTAGCTGTTAATGCAGCTTCTTCTTCATTTAGTTTTTTAAGTTTTGCTTTATCTTCTTCACTAAGGTTAGCACCTGCCATTTCAAATTTTTCAAAATAAACTTCTACCAATCTTTTATCTTCTGGCTCTTTTAAATTTTCTCTATTATCATAAACAGCTTTAACTCTGTTAAATAATTTTGTGTTTAAAAAAATGTTATCGCTATGAGTAGAAAACTTAGGTGCATATTCTTCTTCTAATTTAGAAATACTACTATCTTTATTAGCATCAGCAAAATTGTAAAAAACAATTTGAGCTCTTTTTAAAATTTCACCACTTGTTTCTAGAGGCACAATTGTGTTTTCAAAAGTTGGAGCTTCTGTGTTAGAAACAATTTTTTCAATTTCAGCATTTTGCTGAATCATACCACTATCAAATGCTGGTTTAAAATGCTCAGATTTAATTTTATCAAACTCAGGGGCTTGATATTGTAATGAACTTTTTTGAAAAAATGGATTACTCATCTTAGAATTGTTTGATGAATTTTTACAAGCAACTATCAAAAGAGATGATGCAATAATTGCTAATGTCTTTTTATTTCTCATAATAGTTTAATTGTGATTAATAAAAAATATGGCTCTAAAATAGTTATGTATTTTTAAACAAGCTAAATAAAGCAGCTACTTATATTACTTTTATGTCTATTAGATAAAATTTCTACTCCGATATTTGTATATATTGATTTTTACTTTATAAAATTTTAATTGAAGCGTTTATATTATATATGGGTAGTTATTTTTATGTTACTTAGTTCAGTAACTTATGCTCAGTTTAAAACTTCTTCTAATAAAATCAATAAAAAAATTATTGTAAGAGATTCTGTTCAATTTGAAAAAAGAAGAATTGTACCTAATACCTTTTTTGTAAAAAATGTTGATACTTCCTTTTATTATTTTAATTATCATACAAATACTTTAGTTTGGTTAAAGTCAATAAAATTTGATAGTGTAGAAATAGGCTATCGTTTTTTTAATTTCAATTTTAATACAAATGCAAAACGTTTTAACTACGATAGTATAAAAGATAATTTTATAGCAAAGCCAATAAACATAAAACATCAAACAGACGTTGGTGGAATATTTGGTGCAAATAATGATATGCACTATAATGGGAGTTTTGGAAGAAGTTTAAGTTTTGGAAATAACCAAAGTGCTGTATTTAACTCTCAGCTTAATTTACAAATTAATGGAATGCTTGGCGATAGTATTGAAGTAGCAGCAGCTATTACAGATAATAATATTCCTATTCAGCCAGATGGTACAACACAACAATTAAATGAGTTTGATAGAATTTTACTTCAATTTAAAAAAAGAAATTGGCAAATAGATTTAGGAGATATTGATTTAAGAACTAATCAAAATTATTTTTTAAATTTTTATAAGAGATTGCAAGGCATATCTTATCAAAAAAAAAGTTTGAATGACAAACATAAATTGACTTTATCTGGTGCTATTGCAAAAGGAAAATTTGCAAGAAATATTTTTCAAGGGTTAGAAGGAAATCAAGGACCATACAGACTTAGGGGAAACAACAACGAATTTTTCTTAATTATTCTTGCTAATACTGAAAGAGTTTTTATTGATGGAGAAATGATGCAACGTGGCGAAGACCAAGATTATATTATAAACTACAATACAGCCGAAATAACATTTACACCAAAAAGAATGATTACTAAAGATGCTCGTATTCAAGTAGAGTTTGAATATGCTGATAGAAATTATTTAAACTATATGTTGTTTGCATCTGATGAAATTAATTTAAATAAAAAATTGAAAATAAATATTGCAGCATATAATAATACTGATGCAAAGAACTCTCCTATTAATCAGCAATTATCTGTAGAGCAAAAACAGTTTTTAGCAGACATTGGTGATAGTATCCAAAACGCTTTTTATCCTTCAGCAATTATTGATAGTTTTTCAGTTACTAAAATCTTATATGCAAAAAGAGTAAACCCTGTAAATCCTTTATGGGATAGTATTTACGTTTATTCAACTAATCCTGATAGTGCAAAATACTTTTTAAATTTTGTAGATGTTGGTGTAAACAAAGGAAATTATATACCCCTTTTTAATGGTGCAAATGGAAAAGTGTATCAATACATTGCTCCTGTAAATGGAATATTACAAGGAAATTTTGAGCCTGCTATTTTTTTAGTTACACCAAAAAATCAACAAGTAGTTACATTAAGTGCAGTATATAACATTGATAGTAAAACAATTTTAACAACTGATATTGCACTAAGCAATTACGACAATAATACTTTTTCATCTAAACATAAAACAGATAATGCTGGTTTGGCTGGTAAATTTCTTTTACAAAAAATGGGAAGGTTAAATAAAAATAATCAATGGAATTCTTCTATTGGTTATGAGTGGGTAGATGAAAAGTTTAGACCTGTTGAAAGGCTTAGAACTGTTGAGTTTGCAAGAGATTGGGGTTTGCCAATTTTATTAAATTATGCTACTGAACATTTGCCTCAAGCATCTTTTGAAATTAAGAATAACAGCAACAATAACATTGTTCGTTATAACATTAATGGTTATTTAAGAAATGATGGATTTAATGCAATAAGAAATCAATTAATGCTGAAGAACTATTTGAAAGATGGAACGAATATACAATTTGATGGAAGTCGTACAGATAATAACACCAACAACGACAAAGGAAATTTTACTAAACTAAATATTGAGTTGAATAAAACTTTTAAAGCATTAAAAAACTATCAAACTGGTATTACGTACACTTTAGAAAGAAATATTCAAAGAAATAATTCTTTAGATACACTAACGCCATTGAGTTTTTCATTTGAAAATATTGGAGCATTTATTAAGAGCAATATTAATAACCCAAATCGTTGGACATTTCAATTTGTTACAAGAAAAGATGAATTGCCTTTTAAAAAAGAAATATTACAAACAGATAGGAGCTATAATTACCATTTAACTCTTGAGCTATTAAAAAATCAGCATCATAAATTTAAGTTTAATGTTAGTTATAGAGAGTTGATTGTAAAAAATAATTTTCTTACAAACCTTCAATCTGATAAAACTTTATTAGGTAGAGCAGAATATTTTATTAATGAATGGGATGGTTTTATTACTGGTACAACTTTATATGAAATTGGTACAGGGCAAGAACAAAAAAGAGATTTCTCTTATTTAGAAGTGCCTGCTGGTAGAGGTGAATATGCTTGGATTGATTATAATGGTGATGGTATTCCTCAACTAAATGAATTTGAAATTGCACTTTATCCTGATCAAGCAAAATATATTCGTATTTACACACCAACAAATGAATTTATTAAAGCAGCATATTTACAATTTAATTATACTATTAATATTCATCCAAAGGCATTATCTAATAACAATAATTCTAACCTTTGGAAAAATGTTATTTCAAAATTTATTTTACAATCATCTTTACAAATCAATAAAAAAACAATAGCTGCTACAACTCCTTTGCTCAATCCTTTTAAAGATAATATTGCAGATACATCATTAATTAGCTTACAACAAAATACTATAAACACTATATCATTCAATCGTTTTAGTAGTAAATGGGGTGCAGATATTTCTAACATAAATTATACAGCAAAAGCATTACTAACTTATGGGTTTGAAAGCAGACAAAGAAATGAATGGATTTTAAGAACAAGAATAAATTTTAAAAGGCTTTATACTTTTGAGTTAGTGAATAAACTAAGCAACATTAATTTATATACTCCAAAGTTTGATAATAGAAATTATGAAATAAATAGTATTAGCATTGAACCAAAATTAACTTATACGTATCTTACCAAATACAGATTACAATTTTCATATTCATACACTAAAAAACAAAATGCCATTTATTTTGGAGGAGAAAAAGCAATAAGCAATATTATTAATGCAGAAGCTAAAATAAATGTGCTAAACAATACAAGTTTACTAACTAAAATTAGTATGAATAATATTAGTTATATTGGAAAGAATGCAACAACTGTTAGCTATATTATGTTAGATGCACTTTTGCCAGGAAAAAATTATTTATGGACTGTAGAACTAACCAAACGTTTGGGAAATAATTTAGAATTAACCATCAACTACGAAGGACGAAAACCAGCAAATACACATATTATACATATTGGCAGAGCTGGTATAAGAGCATTATTATAAAAATAAAAAAGGTCTGATTGTTCATCAGACCTGGTTGAGATTAAACCTGGTCTTTAGGGATTCTAGGAATTTTGGACTCATTGGTTTTTTCTTTTTAGAATATTGGTTTTCTTTTCTTGTAATTTAGGCTACAAGTACCTTAGTTTTTCATTCATTGCATATTCAAAAACGGGTTTAGTCTTTCACTGGATTTTTGGATTGACTTAGTCTTTTTAATACACAGGGTTCTTTGTTTTGTTTTCTTAGGTATCAGATTTTGTTGTTGTTTTCGGATATTACTACTACTTAGTTTTTCTTGGATATTTGATTCAAAACGGGGCAACCCTTTGTATCAAATTGACAGTACAAACATACTAACATGTTATTCCCACAACAAGAGCAAAACTTCTCTTTTTTAGATATTCATTTTTCTGCAATTAAATAGTGAAATTGATATTTTTCATATCGTAGAAACACTATTGAAAAATAGTAAATAGACCTTATTGTAGTAGTTTTAATTAAAAGGCAATTCGTTTAACTCTGTTTATAATATTTAAAAATAAAAAAGTATTTATCAGTTTATTATAATAGTAGTTGTATGGGTTTGAATTTTTTCAAAAAAAATCATATTTTGCATACGGAACTTATAAACTCATAAAATATGAATAGGTTGAGAGCTTTTTTAGAAATACAAGCATTTGGAGTTTGTTCTACCATTGGAGAAAAATTAGGAGTTGCAAGCTCACGAATAAGAATGTGGTTTATTTATATTTCGTTTTTAACTATGGGATCTCCTTTAATTATTTATATGATTTTAGCTTTTTGGTTAAATTTAAAAAACTATATCTATAGTGCTAAACGAAATCCATTGAAATATTTATAATTTTTAAATTATATTTGATATAGTTATTTAATAATTCACTAATACAATCTTAAATCTTTGCAAACATTTGAATATACACATACTAACTTTGAAGAACTTCTAAAATATTTTGCTAAAAACTTTAATTCAAAAGTTAAAGGAAATAAAATTATCATTCCAGAAGATAAAGGAAATGGTTATATCAAGTATATCAGTTTGGCAAATAGCTTACAAGTTTTAATTTCTAATTACACGCTTAAGCAAGATACTTTATTTCAAAGAAAGAAAACTCAAGATGCTTTTTTTATTTTAAGATTTGAAGATATATCAATTGAAGATACTTCAAAAAACAATGAAGACGACCAATCAAAAAGTATTGCAGTATTAACAAGTACAAAATTTGATTGGATGTTTTATGCTAAAGAAAATACACCTGTAAGAACAATCAATATACTTTTAAGTAAACAGTGGTTAGATAATTTTTTAGATACTGAAAAAAGAACTGAATATATAAAAAAATATCTCAGTCTTAAAATCTCTTCATTCAATTATGAGTCATTAGATTCAGAGTACAAACGTATTATGAACGAAATGATGCAATGTAATGATGATACCCCTTTTGAGCATTTGGCTATTGCTAATAGAGCAATGCTTTTATTTGAAAGATTTTTTACACGTATTTATAATAAAATAAATAACGAAACACATCAAGTAAAAGTTTCTGAGGACGATTTTCAAAGATTAGTAATTGTAGAAGCAGAATTGGTAAAAGATTTCTCAGAACCTGCTCCAGGAATTCCCAAGCTTGCAAGAATGGCTGCTATGAGTTCTTCAAAATTAAAAATGATTTTTAGAGATATTTATGGATTACCAATCTATCAATATTATCAAAAGCATAGAATGAATAAAGCTAAAGCTATGCTCCTATCTCAAAAATATACAGTAAGAGAAGTTGGGGAAAGTATAGGTTATAGCAACTTAAGTAATTTTGCAAAAGCATTTAAAAAATCTTTTGATCAATTACCAAGTGATTTATTGCACATGGATTAATCTTAAGAAACAACTACTCCATTAATCATTACTTTATCTATTAAATTACTACCAAAAGCATAAGGCATATAAGGCAATGATGATATAGGTTTGGTAAAAATAAGATTAGCTCTTTTACCAACTTTAATACTACCAACTTCATTTTCTAATTCCATAGCAAAAGCACCATTAATTGTTGCAGCATTTATTGCTTCTTCTGGCAACATTTTCATTTGCACACAACTCATAGAAACAACAACATTCATATTTCCACTTGGCGATGAACCTGGGTTAAAATCACTTGCTAATGCTATGGCACAACCATTATCAATTAATTTTCTTGCTGGCTGAAAAGGCATTCTTAAAAAGTAAGCAGCAGTTGGTAATAATGTACCTATTGTATTTGAGTTTGCAAGTAATGAAATAGTTTTATCATCCATTGTTTCTAAATGATCAACAGAAATTGCATTTAACTCAACACCTGCTTCTACTCCACCACTTAGGTTTAATTGGTTTGCATGAATTTTTGGTTTTAATCCAAATTGCAATCCAGCTTTACAAATTGTTATAGTTTCTTCTTTACTAAAAAAACCATATTCACAAAAAACATCAATATAATCAGCTAAATTTTCTTTTGCAATAATGGGTAGCATTTGCTGAATAATTAAATCAATATATCCTTGATGATTTTCTTTAAACTCTAAAGGATAAGTATGTGCTCCTAAAAAAGTTGCTTTAATAGGTATAGGAGATTTTTGTTTTAATGCTTTTATAACTCTCAACATTTTTATTTCAGCATCAACACTAAGTCCATAACCACTTTTAATTTCAATTGCTCCTGTACCCAATTGTATCAACTCTTGTAGCCTTTTCCAAGTGCTATCAAACAGTTCTCCTTCGGTAGCAACAGCCATTTTTTTTGCAGAGTTTAAAATACCTCCACCACTTGCTGCAATTTCTGCATAAGTTTTTCCTTTTATTTTATCTACAAATTCATTTTCTCTGCTTGCTGCAAACACTATATGTGTATGACTATCGCACCAACAAGGTAAAACAATTTGACCTGTAGCATCTATTACATCAGTAATAGTTTGTGTGTGATGAATTAAATTTTCCATTGCACCAAAAGCCACTATTTTTTGATGCTCAATAATAATAAAAGCATTTTGAATGGTTGGCAAATTGGCTAATTCTTGTCCACGAAGTAATCTATTTTCTTCTCTTGTATTTACTAATAATCCAATGTTTGTAATTAATGTAGCTGACATAAAACTACTTTTTAAAATGAATGTAGTTGCAAGATACAAAACAATAATGGCTAAAAATATTTTCTTAACAGAATAGAATTTTTTTAAGTTTCATTTTGTATGAAAGAATCAAAACTTTTAACTCCTAATGTTTTTTTAGAAATAAATCCTTCAGCATAATCAACACCAATTCTTTTTCCAAGCATCATTGCTCTTGCTTTGATAGATTCTAAAAATTGTGGATTAGAAATATAAGTTTGTGGTTCACTTAATTCTGGATTATAAAATTGTGTTGTATAACAAAGTACTGATTTAATTTTTGTATCATGAAAAGCTGAAATATCAATTACAAAATCAGGTTCAAAAAATCTATCCTGAATGTAATGAAAAACATATTTTGGTCGCCAAGCCTCTTGTTTTTTTCCTTCACAACTTGTAACAATTTTTCTTAACCCACTTAAAAAAGATGCATCACTTACCAATGCTGCACTTCTTCCATGATCTGGATGTCTATCTTCTGGTGAATTACAAATAATAATTTCTGGTTGATATTTTCTAATTACTTCTATTACTTTTAGCTGATGAGCTTCATCATTTTTAAAAAAGCCATCAGCCATATTTAAATTTTCTCTTACATCAACTCCTAAAACTTTTGCAGCATTTGCAGCTTCTACTTTTCTTGTTTCAGCTGTGCCTCTTGTACCTAACTCTCCTTGAGTTAAATCAATAATACCAACTTTTTTTCCTTCTGCAATAGCAGCAAGTAAAGTTCCTGCACAACCTAATTCTACATCATCTGGATGAACGCCAAATGCTAATATATCTAATTTCATTTTTCTAAAAATTTAAGTTCAAAATTAAACAAATAAAAAATCCCGTTCTTTTCGGAAACGGGATTTTTAAAATAGCTTGAAAGAAAAATTTATTTTTTCTTCTCGTAACGTTTTTTGAATTTATCAATACGTCCAGCTGTATCAACCATTACGTTTTTACCAGTGTAAAAAGGATGAGATGTATTTGAGATATCTAATTTAATTAATGGATACTCGTTACCATCTTCCCATTGAATGTTTTCTTTTGAAGCTGCTGTAGATTTTCCTAAGAATGTGTGTCCATTACTCATATCTTTGAACACAACTAAACGATAATTCTCTGGATGGATACCTTTTTTCATATTTTATTTTTTTAAGGCAGCACGGATTTTGCCGTGACAATTAAATAATAATGGGCGGCGAAGGTAAGTGTTTGAAATAAATTAACCAAAATATTACTGAAAGTTGTTGGTTTGTGAAATTTTAATACATTATAATCTATTAGCTTAAAACTTTAGTTTTTTTATCCTTTCAAAAGCCGATATTTGCCAACAATTTATAAATTTAAGATAACCTTAGTTTAATCATGAAGGACTTTAGTTATATAACCAACTCACACCCAAGTTTTATAGAAAATTTATACAAGGATTTTTTGAAAGATCCTAATAGTGTAGATGCTGATTTAAAAAAGTTTTTTGAAGGCTTTGACTTTGCTTATAGTCAATTACAAAGTGGCACAATCTCTGCACCCTCTACATCAAGTATAACTACAACTGAAGGTATTGATTGGATGTATGAACTAAGAGTGTATAGATTAATTCTTGGCTATAGAAATAAAGGACATTTGTTAGCAAAAACAAACCCTATCAGACCAAGAAAAGACAGAGGTGCAAACCTTGAATTAAGTTTCTTTGGCTTATCTGATACTGATTTGGATAAAACATTTCAAGTAGGAAATTTGATTGGCTTAGGTGCTACCACATTAAGAAATATTTTAGCACATTTAGAAAAAGCTTATGCTTCTGAAGTAGGTATTGAGTTTAAATATATCAGCAAACAAGAAAAAATTGATTGGCTTACTAAAGAAATGGAACAAAACTTTACTTCTCCTCTTCCATTAAATAAAAAGAAAAGAATTTTAGAAAAGTTGAATGAAGGTGTAATGTTTGAAAAATTTCTTCATACAAAATTTATTGGACAAAAAAGATTTTCATTAGAAGGTGGAGAAACAACTATTGCAGCTTTAGATGAAATAATAAATTCAGCAGCAAATGATAATGTAGAAGAAGTTGTAATAGGAATGGCTCATAGAGGTAGATTAAATGTTTTAGCTAACATTATGGGTAAAACATACGAGCAAATTTTTAGTGAGTTTGAAGGCACAGGAGCAATAGACCAAACAATGGGAAGTGGAGATGTAAAATATCACATGGGCTATGGTAGTGATGTTACAACAGAAGATGGAAAAACAATGCACTTAAAACTAATGCCTAACCCATCTCACTTAGAAGCAGTAGATGCTGTTGTAGAAGGCTTTGCAAGAGCTAAAGCAGATGTTTTGTACAATAGTGATTATAAAAAAATATTACCTATTTTAATACATGGTGATTCATCTTTAGCAGGTCAAGGAATTGTATATGAAGTTTTACAAATGTGTGGTTTAGAAGGTTATCAGACTGGTGGAACAATACATTTTGTTATCAATAATCAAATTGGTTTTACTACTGATTTTGATGATGCAAGAAGTGCAGATTATTGTACTTCAATAGCTGCAATGGTTCAATCTCCTGTACTACATGTAAATGGAGATTCTGCTGAAGCTGTTGTTAAATGTGCAGATATAGCTACACGTTACCGTCAAAAATTTAATAGTGATATTTTTATTGATATGGTTTGTTATCGCAAGCATGGACATAATGAAGGCGATGATCCTAAATACACTCAACCCAAACTTTATTCTTTAATTGAAAAACATCCAAATCCAAGAGAGGTTTATGTAAATTATTTATTACAACATGGTGAACCTGATGCTCAAAATTTAGCAAAAGACATGGAAAAGAAATTTTGGGCAGATTTACAAGAACGTTTAGATGAAGTTAAACAAAAACCTCTACCATACACATACCAACAACCAGAATTAGCTTGGAAAAGTTTAAAAAGAGCAAGTGCTGAAGATTTTGAAAAATCACCTACTACTGCTATTTCAGAATCAGAGGTTAAAAGATTGTTTGATGCAATTATGAAAATTCCTAACAATTTTCAACCACTGAAAAAAATTGAAAAACTTTTGCATGATAAGGTTAAACTATTAGAAACTGAAAATAAAATTGATTGGGCTACTGCAGAACTTTTAGCTTATGCCTCTCTTGTTACAGAAGGCAAAATAGTAAGAATGAGTGGACAAGATGTAAAACGTGGTACATTCTCTCATCGTCATGCTGTAATTAGAGATGAAGTAACTGATGAGTTTTACAACAGATTAAATTCCATTCAAGAAAATCAAGAAAAATTTAGAATTTATAATTCTTTATTAAGTGAATACGGCGTTTTAGGTTTTGAATATGGTTATGCTTTAGCAAACCCAAATGCTTTAACAATTTGGGAAGCACAGTTTGGAGATTTTTGTAATGGTGCTCAAACAATGATAGACCAATTCATTTCTTCTGGAGAACAAAAATGGAATAGAATGAATGGTTTGGTTATGTTATTGCCACATGGTTATGAAGGCCAAGGACCTGAACATAGTAGTGGAAGAATGGAAAGATTTTTACAACTATGTGCCGAACTAAATATGGTTGTAACAAACATTACTACTGCTGCAAATTTCTTTCATGCACTACGCAGACAATTAGCATGGAATTTTAGAAAACCATTGATTAATTTTTCTCCAAAAGCTAATTTACGTTATCATGGGAGTTATAGTATTATTCAAGAATTTTCAACTGATGGATTTAAAGAAGTAATAGATGATGAAACAGTAACAGATAGTGCATCAATTAAAAAAGTTTTATTCTGTTCTGGAAAAATTTATTTTGAACTTGCAGAGAAAAAAGCAACAGAAAATAGAAATGATATTGCCATTATACGTTTAGAGCAACTATATCCATTACCAGAAAAACAATTAAAAGAATTGCACAATAAATATAATAAAGCAATTTGGTTTTGGGTACAAGAAGAGCCTTTAAATATGGGTGCAGCTACTTTTATAAAAACTAATTTACATGCTATTAATTTTGGTATCATTAGTAGGCATGCAAGTGCAAGTACTGCAACAGGTTATACAAAAATTCATAAACAAGAACAAGCAGAAATTATTGATACTGCATTTTCTGTATAAAACAAAAAAACAAGCTTATTATAATAATATTTTAGAAACAGTTTTTTATGATAGACATTAAAGTTCCTCAAGTAGGAGAATCAATAACAGAAGTTACCATTTTAAAATGGACAAAAAAAGAAGGCAGCTATGTAGAACGTGATGAAGTAATTGCAGAGTTAGAAAGTGAAAAAGCAACCTTTGAAGTAAATGCTGAAGAAGCTGGCATTTTAAAACATAACGCAGCAGAAGGTGATACAATTTTAATTGGTAGCGTAATGGCACAAATTGATGAAACTGCTGAAAAACCTGCTACTGAAACAAATGCACCAGAGCCAGAAAAAACAAAACCAGCCGAAACACCAACTTTTACTGCCCCTGTTACTTCTGTTCCTAACGATGTTAAAGCAACACCAGTAGCAAGTGCAATTATTGCTGATAAAAAAGTAGATGTAAAAACTATTGAACCAAGTGGCTTTGGAGGAAAAATATTAAAGAATGATGTATTAGATGCTTTATCAAATCCTGGTAAAAAAACTTTTGGCAACAATGAATTATTTTCAAGAAATGTACGCAAAGAAAAAATGAGTAATCTGCGTAAAACAATTTCAAGAAGACTGGTTGAGGCTAAAAATACTACAGCAATGCTTACCACTTTTAATGAAGTGGATATGGGTGCAATAATGGATATTCGTAAACAACATAAAGATAAATTTAAAGAGTTACATGGCGTAAATCTTGGCTTTATGAGTTTCTTTGCTAAAGCT
Organism: Chitinophagales bacterium; assembly: GCA_026931325.1. Lineage (GTDB taxonomy): Bacteria > Bacteroidota > Bacteroidia > Chitinophagales > Chitinophagaceae > UBA1930. The sequence continues at coordinate 23,177 of JAIXLO010000035.1, forward strand.
TGTGCTATTGCATTAAGTGAATGGCCTGCTGTAAATGCGTTTATTGATGGAGATGAATTAGTGTATCATGATTACGCAGACATTTCAATTGCTGTAAGTACTCCAAGAGGTTTAACAGTACCAGTTATAAGAAATGTAGAAAGCCTTAGTATGGCTGATATTGAAAAGAAAGTTTTAGAAGTAGCAGCAAAAGCAAGAGACAGTAAATTAACAACAGAAGACCTTACAGGTGGAACATTTACAATTACCAATGGTGGTGTATTTGGCAGCTTAATGAGCACACCAATTATTAATATTCCTCAAAGTGCAATTTTGGGTATGCATAAAATTCAAGAAAGACCAATGGTTGTTAATGGTAAAATTGAAATAAGACCAATGATGTATTTAGCACTAAGCTATGATCATAGAATTATTGATGGAAGAGAAAGTGTTAGCTTTCTTGTTAGAGTAAAAGAATTATTGGAAAATCCTTCATTACTATTAATTGGTAAAGATCCAGTAAAAACTTTATTAGAGATATAATTTAGTTTATACAATTGATTATTTACTCTTTATAATCTGTTGTATATCTTCATCATCTTCTATCAAATTCATTTGTTGCAATATTTGAGGATAACGCCAAGCAACACGTTTGCTCATAGGTACAACTGTAAACTTTTTTGGATTAGGCAAACAAGCAATTATCATAGCAGCTTCTGCTCTTGATAATTTATTAGCTGGTTTATGAAAATAATTTTGAGCTGCTGCTTCTATGCCAAAAATTCCTTTACCCATTTCAATTACATTTAAATAAACTTCTAAAATTCTTTTCTTACCCCATATCCATTCAATCATTTGTGTAAAATAAAATTCAGGAATTTTTCTAATGTAGCCCCCTCCTTGCCATAAAAAAACATTCTTAGCTGTTTGTTGAGAAATGGTACTTGCACCGCCACCCAATGGTATTGTTGATTTTCTCTTCTTCCCTTTTTTGGGTTGAAAACTTTTTTGAATAGCATCCCAATCAAAACCATTATGTTCTGCAAATAATTGATCTTCGCTGGCAATAGCTGCTAACTTTATGTTGTAGCCCATTTCATTCCAACTTACATAATCTCTTTTCAATCCATAAATAAATGAATTAGTTAATTGTGTTATTGTTATTGGTGGATCTATCCATTTACAAATAATGATGTATAAAAAAGATGAAACAAATGCAAAAAGAAAAATTCTCTTAATCCATTTCCAAGTTTTTTTTAATAAAGGGTTACTCATACAAATAATATTATTACCAATCTTGTATATAAACTTTAAATAAAAATATTAAAAAAGAATAATTATCTGCAAAAAAATATAATACAAAGTAGAATCATTAAAATCAATTAATTTTAAGGGAATTTATAAAAAAAATCTATCTGCTTATGACACTAACTCAATTAGAATATATAATAGCAGTTAACACTTTGAGGCATTTTGCAAAAGCTGCTGAGTATTGCCATGTTACACAACCAACATTAAGTATGCAAATTCAAAAACTAGAAGAAACATTAAACTTAAAAATTTTTGATAGAAGTAAACAACCTGTAATACCTACAGATGTTGGTATTGAAATAATAGAACAAGCAAAAAAAATTCTTGCAGAAGTACAAATAATGAACGAAATAATACAACTTAAAAAAGGGCAATTTGCAGGAGAATTAAAAATAGGTATTATACCTACATTAGCTGCATATTTATTACCTCTATTTATTTCATCTTTCTCTAAAAGATATCCAAACATAAAATTAATAATACAAGAATTAACAACAAATAATATTATTCAAGCACTACTTGAAGACAGAATTGATGCTGGCATTTTAGTTACACCATTAAAGCAAAATAACATTATAGAACATATTTTATTTTATGAAGAAATGGTGGCTTATATATCTAAAAATAGTTCTTTGTATAAAAAGAATTTTGTGTTGCCAAAAGACATTGCATTAGAAAAGCTTTGGCTTTTAGAAGAAGGTCACTGTTTTAGATCTCAAATAGAATATTTATGTGAATTAAAAAAACATAGTGAAGCAAACAGAAACTTTGAGTACGAAGCAGGAAGTTTTGAAACATTAAGGAAAATGGTAGATGTTAATGGTGGTATTACAGTTTTACCAGAAATGTCGATTAACGATCTTTCAGCAAAACAATTAAAACAAATTCGTTATTTTAAAAATCCAATTCCAGTAAGAGAGGTAAGTATTGTAACACATAGACATTTTGCAAAAAAGAGATTAGTAGATACTTTAAGAAAAGAAATTTTATCTGTACTTCCTGAAAAAATAATGAAAAATAAAAAAACGTTTATAGTGCCCATTGAAGTAAAGAAATTATAATTAAAATAAAACTACTTAAATAGCTTATTAATATTCCATAAAAATCCCCTACTTTTGCCGCCTTAAAAAAGTTGCGTTTTATTCTTTTGCACAAGTGTGCGACGCAACAATAGTTTAATTTTTAGAAAAAGCTGATTATAAAAAAATAAAACAATAACAATAAATACAAGCATTATGGCTGATTTGAAATTTCAACGAAACTTTGGTATTGCTGCTCATATAGATGCTGGTAAAACCACTACTACTGAACGTATTTTACGCTATACAGGTATGATTCACAGAACAGGTGAAACGCATGAAGGTGGTGCTACTACAGACTGGATGGATCAGGAAAAAGAAAGAGGTATTACAATTACTTCTGCTGCTGTAAGTTGTCAATGGCAATTTCCTACAGAATTAGGAAAGCCAACTCCAGAATCTAAAAAATATTACTTTAATATTATTGATACTCCAGGTCACGTGGATTTTACTGTAGAAGTAGAAAGAAGTATGAGAGTATTAGATGGTTTGATTGCATTGTTTAGTGCTGTAGATGGTGTAGAACCACAATCTGAAACAGTTTGGCGTCAGGCAAATCGTTATGGTGTACCACGTATTGGATTTGTAAATAAGATGGATCGTGCTGGAGCTGATTTCTTAAATGTTGTAAAGCAAGTAAAAGAAATGTTAGGCTCTAAAGCTGTGCCATTGCAATTGCCTATTGGTGCTGAAGATAACTTTCAAGGAGTTGTTGATTTGATAAAAATGAAAGGTATTATTTGGGATGTAGCTACAGAAGGAATGACTTATAAAGAAATAGATATTCCTGCTGATATGCAAGCAGAGGCTGAAGAATGGAGAGCTCATTTAGTAGAAGCTGTAGCTGAATATGATGATGCTTTGATGGAAAAATTCTTTGAAGACCCAAATACTATTTCTCATGAAGAAATTCATTCAGCTATACGTAAAGCTACTTTAGATTTAAGTATTGTACCAATGATGTGTGGTTCATCTTTTAAAAATAAAGGTGTTCAAACAGCATTAGATGCTGTATGTCGTTATTTACCTAGTCCTGTAGATATTCCAGATACTCATGGTACAAACCCAGATACTGGAGAAGACGAATATAGAAAAGCAGATGTTAAAGAACCATTTTCTGCTTTAGCATTTAAAATTATGACAGACCCATTTGTAGGTCGTTTGGCATTCTTCCGTTGTTATAGTGGTCGTTTAGATGCTGGTTCTTATGTATTAAATGTAAGAAGTGGAAAAAAAGAACGTATTAGTCGTATTATGAAAATGTTTGCTAACAAACAAAACCCAATTGATTTTATAGAAGCTGGTGATATTGGTGCTGCAGTAGGTTTTAAAGAAATAAAAACAGGTGATACATTATGTGATGAAAAACATCCTATTACTTTAGAAAATATGTTTATTCCTGAGCCAGTAATTGCTATTGCAGTAGAACCTAAAACTCAGGCTGATGTAGATAAAATGGGCATTGCAATTTCCAAGTTAATAGAGGAAGACCCAACATTACGTGTAAACTCTGATGAGGATACTGGTCAAACAATTTTACGTGGAATGGGAGAATTGCACTTAGAAATTATTATTGAAAGAATGAAACGTGAGTTTAAGGTAGAAGTAAATCAAGGTGCTCCTCAAGTAGCCTATAAAGAAGCATTCCAAGCAACAATAGAACATAGAGAAGTATTGAAAAAACAAACTGGTGGTCGTGGTAAATTTGCTGATATACAATTTGAAATTGGACCAGCTGATGAAGAATGGATAAAAGAAAATGAAGGAAAACATTTTCAGTTTGTAAATGACCTATTTGGTGGCTCTATACCTAAAGAATTTGTACCAGCAATTATTAAAGGTTTTGAAACTGCAATGACAACTGGAGTATTAGCAGGTTATCCTGTAAATAATATGAAAATTCGTGTATTTGATGGTAGCTATCATGATGTGGACTCTGACTCTATGAGTTTTGAATTATGTGCAAAAGCTGGCTTTCGTGAGGCTGGTAAAAAAGCAAAACCTGTTTTATTGGAACCAATTATGAAAGTAGAAGTTTTAACACCTGACCAATACATGGGTGATGTAACAGGTGACTTAAATAGAAGGCGTGGAATGTTGGAAGGAATGGACAGCCGTGCTAATTTACAAGTAATTAAAGCTAAAGTTCCATTAAGTGAAATGTTTGGTTATGTAACTCAATTACGTTCACTTTCTTCTGGTCGTGCAACATCTACTATGGAATTCTCACATTATTCTCCTGCTCCAAACAATATTGCAGAAGAAGTAATTGCTAAGAATAAAGGTAAAGTAAAAGTAGAAGAAGAATAATTTAGAATTTAATATATAAAATAGAATAGGGCTGCAATTTTGTAGCCCTATTCTATTTAGGTAAAGAGTTGAAAAAATTAAAGTATTACATCTTTTCTTCTTTTTTCTTCTTATTGTCTCTTAACTTCTTAGCACCATAACCTACTCCTGCTGCTAATAATAAAGTTATTCCTCCATCTACTGGTATATCATCTTCTGGTGGATCAAAATCATCTTGGGCTCTTACTGGCAAAGACAATACCATTATTAATGACATTATTCCTATTAGCTTATACAATCTTGTTCTCATAATTTTATTTTTTATTTTTTAAGTTAAACTAACCCTTCTCTTTATTCCTTTAAGAAGGGTTAGTATGTTTTCTTATTTTAATTCTTTACTAATTTTTCTGTTGTTCTATTGCCTTTGCTGTCTATGATTTCTACAAAGTAAGTGCCTGTTGTTAGTCTATCAATAGTTAATTGGTGAGTGCCCGCATTTACTTTTTGTTGCATTACAACCTTGCCTGCTATATCGGTTACTCTTACATTGTAAACAATGCTATTATCTGCTACCTGTGGTAACTCTAAGGTTACTTGTTTACTTGCAGGATTTGGATATAGCTTTATGATATTACTTACATATTCTGGATTAACTGTTCTATTGAACACTACACTAAATCTTGTAGAACCCTTAGTTGCTGCATTGTCTTTATCTACACTAAACTCATATTTGTCATTTTGTTTTATGTTTTGCTCTGTACCTGTATAATGGTCTTTTAAGATAATTTCTGTACCTCCAAAGTTTTCAAATTCACTAAAGCTTAATTGATATGTACCACTTGCTGTTGCTCCTATATTCAACCATACTTCATCATTGCTTAGTGTTCTTAAATCTCTGGTTTGTACTACCATCTCTTTTCCTCCTTTTAAACTACTGATGTATGTTCCACTATTCATTGATGTTATGTCTAATTTGCCCTTTTCTGTATTGCTTACTCCTGCATCATTTGCATAACGTATTACTACTTCATCTACTTTATTATTGTTTTGTAAGTAGCTTACTTTTACTTTTTCATTAAACACTCTTGCAGGACGGAAATAGCCTGTATTTGTTTCTGTTGTTTTTAATTCTTCATTAAAGTTTAATGTAAGGTTGCCGGCTACAGATGATTCTAAGAATACAGCTTGACCATTTGCTATAATATCTCCTGTTGCATCATCATATCCTGTGCCTCCTGTAAATTCTCCTGCATTATCATCCCAATAACTATAAGTTCCTGGACTACTTGCTGGAACATAAATAGCATAAGTACTTCCTATTGCTGCAGCATTAACTCCTTGTAACGCACTAAAGCTTATAGCACTTGGATATGGATTACCAATAAATACATAGTTACCTACTCCATTATTTGGATATGTTATGCTAAAGCTTCCAAAGTTCTTTTGTGCAACACCTAATACTCCTGATGCTTTTAAGGTAGTTGCTGTTGGTACTAATCCACTTTGTGAACCATCCAATAATTCACAACCCCTACTTCTGTCCCCTCTTACATTTACTCTAAAGCCTACTCCCTGACCTACATTAGTAGAATTTGTATTTGCTATTGATGCCCAACGACTTCCTTGTGCTTGAGATGCATCATATACATACATACTTGGTGCATTTGATACTGTAGCATCAAAGCCATTTGTATGGGCACTTAATGTTGGACATACTGTACCTCCTGTACCTGAACCTGTTACATGTATTTGTTGTTGCCAACTATTTTGTACTGTTGAAGATAATGGGCTACTTAAGAATATCCATTTTCTTGATGCTTTAGCTGGTACAAAACGTTCTTGCATTACAGAGCCCGTTATTGTATTACCACTATTTACGCCTCCATTAGTTATATCTGCTATTCTACCTGTACCTGTTGCTGTGGATTTTAATACTAAAAGACCACCAGTTTTAAATTCTCTACTATCTACATTACCAAATTTGAAGTTACCACTCACATTTAAAAACCCTGAACCTGAAACAGTAATAGTGCCTAATGTATTATGTATTAAATCTCCTGTATTAATAATTGATGTGCCTGCAGGTAATGAAATACTTGTTGCTCCATTTAAATTGATAACATCTGCATTTAGTTTACCATTGGTAACTGTTATTGATGTCCTAAATGATGGAGAACTAATACCACCTGCAAAGGTTATACCACTTACATTGGTATTATTTACAGTTACTGGTCCAAAATTAGCTGTTGGTGAAGTTTGATTATCTCTAAATACTCCTGTACCACTGATTGTTTGAGCATTGGTACCTGCTACATTAGAACCATCTGTATATTTAGATAAATATAATGTAGATTGAGATGTAAATATTCCATTATTTACAATATCCCCATTTACATACAAGCCATTATTATTAAAAAATTCCCCACTATTTATAGTTATATTTCCTCCTATTCTATTTGCAATTAAATAATGAGTATATGCTCTGTTTATTCCATTACCTGCATCTACTGTTACATTATTTAATGCATAGAAAGAACCAGGGTAAGTATAGGTGTAAAATCCATTACTATTACCTCCAGCATCTGTTGAAACACCATCGCCAAATTTAAAGGTATGTGTTCCTGTTGCAGAAAAATGACTACTTACATAAATATAAACAGAGTATGTAGCTGTTGCAGATGCATGAGGGTCAACAATGGTTATTGTACCACCAGATAAATTTAGTTTAGCTGGTGTTGCAGGATTAGATGAATTTCCTACCTGGAATATATATGTACCACTTGGCACACTATTAGCAAGTACTCCAGCTGCATTACCATCTACTATAATATCTCCACCAGTTTGTATTATGCTTCCTGTTGCTGTAATTTGAGAGTAATTACCATTTATGGTTAAACTTCCACTTGATACATTCAATGTACCATTATTAGTAAATGTTCTATCTCCTCCTCCAGCAGGACCTAAATTAACAGTACCTCCAGCAACACCAAATACTGCTGCACTATTATTTGTTATACCTGAACCAATAGTGCCTGATAAATTTGTTGTACCTCCTGTTGTAGTAAATACTCCAGTATTATTTATAGCAATAGCACTTAATGTATTGCCTGTTACTTGCAATGTACCCCCACCATTGATATTTATAATTCCTGCACTTGCTGCTGCACCATTAATAGTTACAGTATGAGTTGTAGCAATTGTTACATCATTGCCGCTTGGTACTGCATTCATATCCCAAGTATTTGGATCTTCCCAAGCACCTGATTGTACTGAAACAAAAACTGATGTTGTGGTTGTATTATCATTTAATGGTGAAGCTGTTAAGTAAGCAATTCCTACACAGCCTGTATTATTATAAGAATAAACATAGAAAGAATAATTAGTTGCTGGTGTTAAACCAGTAGCTGTAAAGCTTGTAGAAGAACCACTTGCTACAATTACTCCTCCTAAAGCAGATTGTCCTGCAGTATAAGTTGTTCCATCAACAGGATCTGTTGGAGGAGTTCCATCTGTACGAACTACTAAATAACCATCAGCTACTGCAGCTGTAAATGAACCATCAACTGTTGTAGTACCTGGTGAAAGCGTTAACGAAGTTGGCTGTGCTACTGGTGCTGTACAAGCATCTGCTATTTGGAAATCATCAAATCCTAAATAATAATCTCCACTAATCCAATTGCCTGTAATCTTAATTTTTACAACTTCTCCAGCATAAGGTGATAAATCATACGTTTTATTTTTCCAACCAGCAATACCATCATTTACTACTGTTTCAAGTGTTGAATAAGTAGCTCCATTATCTGTAGAAATTTCTACCACAAAATTACCACTACCTGAAACTGGTGGATCATAAGGACCAGCGAAGTTAGCTGTTCTATATCTGAAAGAAAGGGCTTCGCTACCACTAACTACTCCAACATTTACTGTTGTGAAATAACCTGTTGGTTGAGAAGAATAAAGGTTCTTATACATATAATTAGAAGTAGTACCTGAATTTAGTGCAGTTACTGTACTAGGACCACTATAAGAACTAACAGCCCAACCTGTAGGTAATGTAGCGGTAGAGAAGGTTTCACTCCAAGGAATAGCAGCTGGAGTAGTAAATGAAGCACTGGTTACCCATGCACTTGTATCGCCAACACTACATACAGAACGAACATGTAAATAATATGTTGTATATGCAGTTAAACCACTTACAGAAGTTGATGTTCCTGCTTCTGCAGTACCTGAAACT
>JAIXLO010000166.1 GCA_026931325.1 Chitinophagales bacterium
ACGTATAACATTAAAGTTTATTTTACTAATTACTCAAAATAAATTTTATTATATAAAGATAGTAATTATTTCAATTTTACATAAAAGTATAAAAACTCTTTATGAAATAAATTATTTATTAAGACAAATTTCACTTTGACTTAATAAAATAATAATACAAAATAAAAAAAGGGGTAAAAATTGTATTGCGAATATATAAAAAATGCTACACAATGTGTAGCATTTTAAAAATTTTTAATTTTAATTGTTATACTTTAAAGTGAGAGAATGCTTTGTTAGCTTCTGCCATACGATGTACATCTTCTTTCTTTTTAAAAGCAGCACCTTCACCTTTACTTGCAGAAATTATTTCATTAGCTAATTTTTCAGCCATTGATTTTCCATTTCTTTCTCTACTGTATCTAACTAACCATTTAATACTTAATGATATTTTTCTATCAGCACGTACTTCTGTAGGAATTTGAAAAGTAGCACCACCAATTCTTCTACTACGAACTTCTACTGATGGAGTTACGTTTGCTAATGCCTTTTTCCAAACTTCATAACCATTTTCACCAGTCATACTACTTACTTTATCAATAGCATCATAAAATATTGTTATTGCTGTACTTTTTTTACCATCCCACATAATATTATTAATAAAACGTGTTACTAATTTATCGTTAAAACGAGAATCTGGTGCTAATGGTAATTTTTTTGCTTGTGCTTTACGCATATTTTTAATTTTTAATTTTATGGCTGAATTTCTTCAAGTATTAAAACTTTACTCAGCTTTTTAGTTAATGAATAATTATTTTTTTGCTTTTTCTTTTTTTGTACCGTATTTACTACGGCTTTGCTTTCTATCTTTCACACCAGTTGTATCTAAACTTCCACGAACAATATGATAACGTACTCCTGGTAAGTCTTTTACCCTTCCTCCACGAATTAAAACAATAGAGTGTTCTTGCAAATTATGCCCTTCACCTGGGATATAAGCAATAACTTCTATTTTATTGGTTAAACGAACTTTAGCCACTTTACGTAATGCTGAATTTGGCTTTTTAGGAGTTGTAGTATAAACTCTTGTACACACTCCACGACGTTGAGGACAAGCATCTAAAGCTCTTGATTTACTTTTAGCTCTAATTATTTCACGTCCTTTTCTTACTAATTGTTGTATTGTAGGCATTGACCCTTTAATTTTTAGGACGGCAAAAGTAGGAAGTTTTGATAAAATAACAAAAGAAATTATTAATTATCCTTTATTTTTTCTCACAACTAACGAAAAAGTTGATGATACTAAAATCATTATTCACATTTTATATAAATAAAGGACGAGTTTAAGTATTATTCGTCCTTTATTATATTATTGTTTATTTATTAATTTAAACCTTAAACATCCAGCCATAATTATCTTTTACTTTACCATATCTTATTCCATCAATTCTTTCCTTTAATTCTTTAGATACTTTCCATTCATCAACATTAAAGGTCATAATGTAATCTTTATATTTGAGTTCTTTTATCAATGATATAGTTGCAGCAGTTCCTGTACCAAAAACCTCTTTTAATTTTCCTGCTTTATGATCTTCAATTAGCTCATCAATAGTAATTTTTCTTTCTTCAATTTTTAGTCCCATTTCTTTTAATACAGTTATTGCACTATCTCTGGTAACTCCAGCTAATATTGTTCCATCTTCTAATGATGGAGTAACTGCTGTATTATCAATAATAAAAAACACATTCATTGTGCCAACTTCTTGCAAAGTTTTATGCTCAAAAGCATCAGTCCATAAAACTTGGTCATAACCAGATTTTCTTGCTAATGCAGTAGCATACATACTTCCTCCATAATTACCTGCATTTTTACTAAAGCCAACTCCACCTGGTGCAGCTCTTGTATATTTTTCTTCTACATAAATTTTTATTGGTACATTATAATAAGGCCCTGCTGGGCTTAAAATAATCATAAATTTATAGGTATCTGAAGGGCGAACACCTATTAAATTATCTGTAGAAAACATAAAAGGCCTAATATACAAAGAGTGTTCTGCAATTGCAGGAATCCAATCTTTATCTAAATCTATCAATTTTTGCATTCCATTCATAAATATTTCTTCAGGCACTGTAGGCATTTGCATTCTTTCAGCAGAAATATTAAATCTTTTAAAATTATCTTTTGGTCTAAAAATATAGGCATTTCCGTTAGGATCTTTATATGCTTTTATACCTTCAAAAATTGCTTGACCATAATGTAAAGAAGCCATAGCAGGCTCTATGGTTAAAGTTTGATAAGGTTTAATAGTTACATTTTTCCATTCTCCATTTATATAATCTGCTTCAAGCATGTGGTCTGTAAAATATTTTCCAAAAGGAACATTTTCTATTTTTACATCTTTTAATTTACTTGTTGTAGCTTTAACTATTTTAATGTCTGTTACTGCTGTCATAAGGAATATATTTGCTGCAAATAAACACTTTTTTTTAAAACTAACAACCGTTAATATTTGAACGATGTTATGAATATGATTAAAGAACAAATACCATCATTTATTTTATCAGATTTATATAAAAATTCATTATCAATAATCAATGAAAATAATAATGATGAAAATAAAGAAATTTTTCAACTTAAATATTTAGGAGACAACAAAAAGAATATTGTTATTATAGTTAATGAAGAAAACTCAATACATCTGAGTGATGATAGTTATCAATTTATATCTTCCATTCTTAATGCCTGTAAATTAAATTTTGCTGATGTAGCTATTATTAATTGTAACAAACAATTTTTAAATTATAATGAAGTAAAAAAACAACTCAATCCAAAATTTTGTATAGCGTTTAATGAAGCCATAGAAAACTTTAAAATATCATTATCATTAAAAGTGTTTATTCCTACAGAATTTGAAAATACAACCTGGTTACTTTCTTCAAGTTTAAGTTTTATGAAACAAAACACACAAGAAGCTAAAGTTGAAAAAAGTAAATTATGGATTTGTTTAAAAGAAATATTTAATCTTTAATATTTTAAAAAAGTATAAATGAATCAATTAATTTTTACTACAAATAATCAACATAAAGTAGATGAAATAAAATCAATTATTGGAGACACTTTCAATATTTTAAGCTTAAAAGAAGCAAAAATTGACATTGATATTCCTGAACCTTATGATACTTTACAAGAAAATGCTTCTGAAAAATCTAAAGTAATTCATCAACTCACACAACAAAATTGTTTTAGTGAAGATACTGGGTTAGAAGTAGAAGCTTTAAATGGTGAACCTGGCGTAAAAAGTGCCAGATATGCTGGTGAAGAAAAAAATTTTCAAGCTAACATCAATAAACTTTTAAATAATTTAAAAAATATTCAAAATAGAAATGCACAATTTAGAACTGTGGTTTCTTTAATTTATAATCAAAAAGAATATTTATTTGAAGATATTTGTAAAGGAAAAATTATTTCAGAACAAAGAGGTAATTCAGGTTTTGGTTACGACCCTATTTTTATACCAGAAGGCAGTAATAAAACCTTTGCTGAAATGACTATGGAAGAGAAGAATTTATTCAGTCATAGAAAAAAAGCAATTCAACAGCTTATCAACTTTTTATCCAAAATTGGGAAATTAAAATCCTAAAAAAAGACTTTTTTCATCAAGTAATGCAACCTTTTATTTTAGAGCATCATCTATTTTAATATAATATCTTTTCTATTTATCCTATTATAAAATCATATAAATGACAACAGCACCTTACATAATTGTTAAAGAGCTTTTACAGGAGAATTGGCACGTGGCATCAAATTCATCATCAGTTACAAATGAAGCAAAAGTTTCCTATCTCATGGTAGAGGAAATAAATCCACCTGAATATATGTGGAGCAGAATTTGTGAACAATTAGATATAGAAGACCTACGAAAAAAATATGCTTCATCAAAAAACTTATCTAATAAAACTATCATTGCCTTACTTATTACAGGAAGCATTATTACTATAGCTGCAACTTTATTAATGTTGTTATAATTAAGTAAAAAAATCTTAACCTAATAAGTTGATAATCGTTTTATAACAAAACTTGCTGTATTTTGCAGCAATGCAAAGAATAAAAGTTAATCTTCCTAAAAATTTTTATTTCTCTACTGTTTTACAAGTAAGAATTTCTGATATTAATTATGGTGGTCATGTAGGTAATGATAGTTTTTTGTCTTTGATTCATGAAGCAAGACTACAATTTTTACAACATCACAATTATAGTGAATTAAATTTTGAAAATGTTGGTTTAATAATGATTGATGTTGCTCTTGAATTTAAACGTGAACTGAATTATGGCAATAAAGTAAAAATTTCTGTTACAGCTAATAATTTTGATGAATTTGGTTTTGATATTTTTTATTTATTAGAATTGATAAATAATGAACAAACAGTTATTGCTGGAAAAGCAAAAACAGGAATGTTGTGTTACGATTATACACAGAAAAAAATTACCCCAACACCAAAAGCAGCTATTGAAAAACTAACCAAAAAATAATTTTACATCTACCCTATTTAATAATTATGGAACAACGTACAGAAATATCTACACTTGGAGAATTTGGATTGATAGAGCATCTAACAAAAAACTTTGAAATACAAAATGCTTCTTCAATACTTGGCATTGGAGATGATGCAGCAGTTATTGACCATTTTGGTAAACAAACAGTTGTTACAACTGATTTATTAATTGAAGGAATTCATTTTGATTTAATGTACACACCATTAAAACATTTAGGTTATAAAAGTGTTATTGTAAACCTAAGTGATATTTATGCAATGAATGCTACTCCAACGCAAATTACTATTAGCATTGCATTTAGTAATAGATTTAGTGTTGAAGCATTGTCAGAATTTTATGAAGGCATTTATGCTGCATGTGAAAAATATAATGTTGATTTAGTTGGTGGCGATTCAAGTTCTTCTCAAAAAGGATTTATTATTTCTGTAACTGCTTTAGGAGAAGTTGCACCAGATAAATTTGTTCAAAGAAGTACAGCAAATAAAGGTGATTTAATTTGTGTTAGTGGCGATGTTGGTGGTGCATTTTTAGGTTTAACTTTAATGCAAAGGGAAAAAAGAATTTTTTTAGAGAATCCAAAAATTCAGCCGGACTTAGAAGGAGAAGATTATATAGTTGGTCGTTTATTAAAACCAGAAGCAAGAAAAGATATTATTGATTTTTTTGCAACAAACAACATTACACCAACTTCTATGATGGATGTTAGCGATGGAATTAGTAGTGAAATTTTGCATTTATGCAAACAAAGTAATCTTGGTTGTGTTATATATGAAGATAAATTACCTATTCACGAAAAAACAAGAGCAGCTGCTTTTAAGTTTGGTTTAGACCCAACAGTTTGTGCATTAAATGGAGGTGAAGATTATGAACTAATTTTTACCCTTAAACAAGAAGATTACGATAAAATAACTTTGAATGAAGAAATTGCCGTAATAGGCTATATGACTGAGTTAGAAGATGGTTGTAAACTTTTAACTAAAGGTAGAAATACTTTTAATATTACTGCTCAGGGTTGGAATGCTTTTACAAAATAGTTATGATGAAGTGTTGTTTTTATAGAAAAAATTATAGTCTATTTTTAAAAACTATTATAATAATATTGTTATTTACCTCTTGTGTTTCTTATAAAATTCCTAATTATACTTTTAATAGAAAACTACCAGCAGAAAAGCTACAATCAGATTTTAAATTACTTAAAAAAATATTAGAGGCTAATCATCCATCGCTTTATTGGTACACTGAAAAAGATAGTTTAGATTATTTTTTTAATCAAGCTATTAACAGCATTACAGATTCGTTAAATGAAATTCAATTTAGAAATAAAGTATCTTCGGTAATTAGTAAAATTCATTGTGGACATACAAGCGTTAGATTTTCTAAAAATTTTTCTGAACAAGCAAGTAATTATAATTATCCATTATTTCCATTGCATTTAAAAGTTTGGAACGATAGTATGATTATTATTTCTAATGCCTTTAAAAATGATTCTATTTTAAAAAGGGGAACAATTATTACATCTATAAATGGAAGAAAATGTCAAAACCTTTTAGATACAATGTATCAATTTATAAGTACTGATGGCTATAGTAATAATTACAAAAATCAAATTATAACTAATAGTTTTCCATTGTGGTATAAATCTATTATTGGGTTAGATAGTATTTATCAAATTGAATATATAGATTCTTTAGGTAAAGAAGCAATGACAACTATTAAAAATTTTACTCCAGTAAAAGATACTCTTAATAAAAAAGATTCATTAACTACTACTGTTAAAGAACCAAAACTTTCAAGAAAAGAAATAAAACAAGCAAAACTTTTATCTAAACGAAGTATGCAAATTGATACTTCTATTAATACTGCTTATATAAAATTAAATACTTTTAGTGATGGGAAATTGAGAAGATTTTTTAGAAAATCTTTAAAAACTATTCATCAACAAAATATAGAAAATGTTGTTATAGATTTAAGACAAAATGGTGGAGGAAATGTTGCTACAACTACTAACCTTTTAAAATATTTTGTAGATAAACCATTTAAGCATGGAGATACTGTTGCAGCAATTAATAGAACTTTTCCTTATAGAAAATATATTAAGAAATGGTTTTTTTATTGGATTCCAATGAATATTGTAGCTCAAAAAGGTAGTGATGAAAGAATACATTATAGGCGTTATGAAAAACATTATTTTAAACTAAAAAATAAATATCATTTTAATGGTCAATTATATATAATTCAAGGTGGTATTACATTTTCAGCAGCAACAATGTTTATCAGCACATTAAAAAATCAAAGCAATGTAACTGTTGTAGGAGAAGAAACTGGTGGAGGTTTTTATGGTAATACAGCAATGCATATACCAATAATTGTTTTACCTAATAGTAAACTTAGAGTTAGTTTGCCTATGTTTAGATTAGTAATAGATAAAAACAGAGCAAAAGGAAGAGGCATTATGCCAAATATAGAAATTCCACCTTCTTCTGTAGCCATTAAACAAGGTTATGATATAAAACTTGCTGTACTTAGAAAAATAATTTTAGAGAAAAATACTTTAAACAAATTGAACCTTAAAAATGAAGCCAATTAAATTCAACTCCATTTCTACTAAATCCAATACTTGGTGCAGGAAATTTAAAAGAGTTTAATACAAATAATGTTACTTTAAGTAACTTATTTTTTGTTTTAATTTTAGTTAAGTTAATATCTGGAGCAATATACCATTGTCTATAACGTACAATATCAGTTCTATCAATAATATTTCCATTTGCATCTTTCCAAATATTATCTTCTGCACCAAACATACCATCTGCACCATAACCTACTGCAACATTTAACCAAGAGGGAATATTACTTTTTGGAAAAAAAGATTTCAAGTTTGCACTAAGCCAATAAGTTTGTCCATTATAATCTTTCAACATTCTATTTAAAAAACTCTTTCCATACAATTTGTTAGCTCTTTCTATTAATACAGGGTCTTTATAATTTACTCTATGAAAAGAAAATTTTAAATCAACTCTTTGCTCATTCCATAATAATTCTTGTGCAACTAATAATCCACTACCAAAGCAGTTTGCTGCAAAATCGCCCCAACTCCAACCCCATTCAGTACTAAAACCATCTAATACTTCAATTACTGTTTGATATGCAGCACCACTTAATCCTCCAATCCAAATTCTTTGTTTTCGTGGTAATCCAGCCCAACGCCACAATTCCATACTTGCTTTACTTTCAATATAAGCACTATACGCATGTCCTGTCTTATCTACTTGCAACCATTCTGCATTATCATTAAAAAAATGAAATTTTCCTTGAGGATAATCTTTATACCAAGCTTGATATAAACCAATCATTGCCCCTCCATAACCTACAACATTTGCAGCAGCTACAAGCCTTGTTCTTTTTTTTCTTTGTGTAGAAGTAAGCAATGAAACGTTGTCATTTTTTTGTGTTGTGTCGTTATAATAATTATTAAAACTTAACTTATCACTCTTAAATAAATTTTGTCCAAAAATATAAGGCGTAATAAGAAATTCAGCCAAAACAATTAGACAATAAACAAACCAATTATTTTTCATCATACAATAAACTTTCAAAATACAAGATTAGAATATTTCAAATAAATGATTAAATATACTTAAACTTGCGTTTTACATTTCAAATAAAAAATAATATCATGGATTTAACAATTTTAAGTAAAGTAAATGAATGGTTGCAAGGCAACTACGATGAAGCAACAAAAAATACAATTAAAAAAATACAATCAGAAAATGAACAAGAACTTACTGAAAGCTTTTATAAAAATTTAGAATTTGGTACAGGAGGTTTAAGAGGTATTATGGGTGTTGGTACAAACAGAATGAATAAATATACTGTAGGTATGGCTACACAAGGCTTTAGTAATTATTTGAAAAAAGTATATGGCAACAAAGAAATTAAAGTTGCTATAGGGCATGATAGTAGAAATAACAGTAGATTTTTTGCAGAAACAACTGCCAATGTTTTTGCAGCTAATGGAATAAAAGTTTTTTTATTTGAAGCATTAAGACCAACTCCAGAATTAAGTTTTGCTATACGTCATTTAGGTTGTCAAGGAGGTGTAGTATGTACTGCAAGTCATAACCCTAAAGAATATAATGGATATAAAGCTTATTGGAATGATGGAAGCCAGCTTGTGCCACCACATGATAAAAATGTAATTAAAGAAGTAGAAGCAATAAAAAGTGTAGATGATGTAAAATGGAGTGGTAGCGAAAGTAATATAACCATTATGGGAAAAGAAATGGATGATGCTTATATGAAAATGGTTAAAGAATTAAGTATCTATCCTGATGTAATTGCCAAACAACATGACCTAAAAATTGTTTATACTCCAATTCATGGAACTGGTATAATGCTTGTACCAGAAACATTAAAGCGTTTTGGTTTTACTAATGTTACTATTGTAGAAGAACAAGCTACTCCTGATGGAAATTTCCCAACAGTTGTATATCCAAACCCAGAAGAGCAAGAAGCTATGAGTATTGGCTTAAAGAAAGCTATAGCTTTAGATGCTGATATACTTTGTGGTACAGACCCAGATAGTGATAGAGTTGGTATTGGTATTAAAAATCATAAAGGAGAATGGGTTTTAATGAATGGTAATCAAACATTGGTTTTAGCATTTGCTTATATTATTGAAGCTCGTAAAAGTAAAGGCATTGCAAAGCCAAATGATATGGTTATATCAACTATTGTTTCTACAGATATGGCTCTTGATGTTGCAAGAAAAAATGATGTAAATGCTTATAGTGTTCTTACTGGTTTTAAATGGATTGCCAGTATGATAAGAGATAAAGAACAACAAGAAAATTATATTGTTGGCGGAGAAGAAAGTTTTGGTTTAATGATTGGTCAAGGTACAAGAGATAAAGATGCAGTAAGTGCTGTAGCACTTTTATGTGAAATGGCTGCTTATGAAAAAGAACAAGGAAGAAGCTTATTTGAAAAACTTATTGACTTATATATTCAATATGGTTTTTATTATGAATCGTTGGTAAGTATTACCAAGAAAGGAATGAATGGACAAAAAGAAATTGCAGATATGATGGAAGGTTATAGAAGTAATCCACCAAAAGAAATTAATGGTAGTAAAGTTGTTCAATTATTGGATTATGAAAAACAAATTGGTAAAGATTTTGAAAATGGTAATGAATGGAAAATTGATTTACCCAAAAGCAATGTATTACAATTTATAACAGCAGATGGAAGTAAAATTTCTGCAAGACCAAGCGGTACAGAACCAAAAATTAAATTCTATTTCAGCGTTAAAACAGAACTAAAAAGCAAAGAAGAATACGATATAAAATTTGTTGAATTAGAAAACAAAATAAAAGGCATTATTAAGAGTATGAATTTGTAAAAATAAATTTCTTATTATCTAAATTCTTTTATGAATTTTTCAAATAGAATTACAGAACTATTCAACATACAATATCCCATTATTCAAGCAGGAATGATTTGGGCAAGTGGTTGGCGTTTAGCAAGTGCAGTAAGCAATGCAGGTGGTTTGGGTATTATTGGTGCAGGAAGTATGTACCCAGATATTTTAAAAGAACATATTGCTAAATGTAAAGCAGCAACTAATAAACCATTTGCTGTAAATATTCCATTATTATATCCAGATATTGAGCAACATATTAATACTATTATTTCAGAAAAAATTCCTATAGTTTTTACAAGTGCAGGAAATCCAAAAATATGGACACCAATACTTAAAGAAAATGGTATAAAAGTAGTACACGTTGTAAGCAGTAGTTTATTTGCAAAAAAAGTAGAAGCAGCAGGTTGCGATGCTGTTGTAGCTGAAGGATTTGAAGCAGGTGGTCATAATGGAAGAGAAGAAACAACAACAATGGTTTTAATTCCTGCTGTAAAAAAATCAATTTCTATTCCATTAATTGCAGCAGGTGGTATTGCTACAGGAAAACAAATGTTTGCTGCAATGGTTTTAGGTGCAGATGCTGTACAAATTGGTAGCAGATTTGTTTGCACCAATGAAGCCTCAAGTCATCAAAGTTTTAAAGAAGCCATTATTAATTCCAATGAAGGAGATACGATGCTTCATCTTAAAAAAACTGTACCTGTTAGATTGCTAAAAAACAAATTTGCAGAAAAAATAAAAGAAGCAGAAGAAAGAGGTGCAACAGCAGAAGAGCTAAATGAAATTTTAGGAAGAGCCCGTGCAAAAAAAGGAATGTTTGAAGGAGATTTGGAAGAAGGTGAATTAGAAATTGGGCAAGTAAGTAGTATTATCAATGAAATAAAACCAGCAGCAGAAGTAGTAAAAGAAATATGGGAAGAATTTCATCAGACTCTACAAAATCCATTAAATTAAATAATCAATATATATTTAATTTTAAAAAACTACTATTCATGGATTTTAACCCAATATGGTTAATTCCTAATGAAAATGCAGGATTTTGCTAAAAATTTTTGCCTAAAAAAGTTATTTCTAAAAAAAATTATATACTTTCGCCGCCGATTAAAGAAAAAGAAAATAAAAAGACGTTCAAAAAAGAAACAAAATGTCAATTACAAAAGAAAAAAAAGCTACCATTTTTGCTCAATATGGTGGTAGTGCAACAAACACTGGCTCTATTGAAGGACAAATAGCCTTATTAACAGAGCGAATTTTAGATATAAGCAATCATCTAAAAGTAAATAAAAAAGATTTTGCTACACAACGAGGATTAATGCGTTTAGTAGGACAACGTAAACGCTTACTTGCTTATTTGCAAAAAACTAATTTACAAGGTTATAGAGCATTAATTGAAAAATTAGGTTTAAGAAAATAAGCTATACTACCCCATTTGGGGAGTAAGAATACTTTGCCTGATAGTTGGTTAATGTTTAATAACAACTTACTAATAGCTGTGTTCCCAACTTCCTAAAAATGTTGGGAATACTTTATTTTATACCTATTCTATTATTCACAAAAATTGGATAATTAAAATCCAATTATTATTTATTGATTTTTATATGTCATTACAACCAATACAGGTTTCATTTCAGTTACCAAATGGTGCTGAAGTAACCATAGAAACAGGAAAATTAGCTCGTCAAGCAGATGGAGCAGTAACTGTACATCAAGGAAATTGTATCATATTAGCAACAGTTGTAGCTAATAAAGAGCCAAAAGCTGGTCAATCATTTTTTCCATTATCGGTAGATTATCAAGAAAAATTTGCTTCTGCTGGTCGTATTCCTGGTTCATTTTTTAAACGTGAAGGTCGTTTAAGCGATTATGAAGTTTTAATAAGTCGTTTAGTTGATAGAGCTTTACGTCCATTATTTCCTGAAGATTATTTATGCGATGTTCAAGTTTTAATTACACTTATTTCTTCTGATAAAGAAGTTATGCCAGATGCATTAGCTTGTTTAGCAGCAAGTGCTGCATTAGCCGTTTCTGATATTCCAATTAAAGAAATTATTTCTGAAGTTCGTGTTGGTAGAATTAATGGAGAATATGTTGTAAATCCAAGCAGAACAGAATTAGCAAATGCTGACATGGATTTTATAGTTGCTGCAACTGATAAAAATTTAATGATGGTTGAAGGCGAAAGTAAAGAATGTAGTGAAGATGATTTGGTTAAAACTTTAGAAATTGCTCACAACGCTATTCGTACACAAATTGCAGCTCAACAACAATTAAGAGATAAAGTTGGTATTACATCAAAAAGAGATTATGAAAAGCCATATACCAACGATGAGTTAGAAGAAAAAATAAAATCACTTGCAAAAGATAAAATGTATGCAATTGCAAAAAGTGCAAGTAGCAAACACGACAGAAGCGAAGCCTTTAAAAAATTAGAAGCTGAAGTTGTAGAAGCATTAGGTGAATTTGAAGAAAATGATGCAGCTTTAGTAAGTAAATATTTTGGTGATTTACAATATTATGTTGTAAGAGATATGATTTTAGATGATAGAACAAGATTAGATGGTAGAGCATTAGATGTTGTTCGTCCATTATCAATGGAAGTTAATATTTTACCTTCACCTCATGGTTCTGCATTATTTACACGTGGCGAAACACAATCATTAACTACAGTAACTTTAGGTACTCCTTTAGATGAGTTATTAATTGAAAGTGCAGCAACAAGCGAAAACACAAATTTTATTTTACATTATAATTTTCCTCCTTTTTCTACCGGAGAAATTAAAATGATGAGAGGTCCTGGACGTAGAGAAATTGGTCATGGAAATTTAGCTATGCGTAGCTTAAAACAAATGATGCCTGGTAAAGATTATGCCTATACAACAAGGGTAGTAAGTGATATTTTAGAAAGCAATGGTTCATCTTCAATGGCTACAGTATGTGCAGGAACTTTAGCTTTAATGGATGCAGGTGTTCCTCTTAAAAAACATGTTAGTGGTGTAGCAATGGGATTAATTACAAGAGCATCTGATAATAAATATGCTATCTTAACAGATATTTTAGGTGATGAAGATCACTTAGGTGATATGGATTTTAAAGTTACAGGAACAAGAGATGGAATTTGTGGCGTACAAATGGATATTAAAATTGATGGCTTAAGTATGGATGTAATGAGAGAAGCATTAGAGCAAGCTCGTAAAGGAAGACTTCATATTTTAGAAGCAATGGAAGCTTGTATTGCTGCTCCAAGGCCTGAAGTAAAACCTCATGCACCAAGAATGGAAAAACTAATTATTGATAAAGAATTTATTGGTGCAGTAATTGGACCTGGTGGAAAAGTAATTCAAGAAATACAAAGAGAAACAGGCACAACAATTAATATAGAAGAAGTAGGCAACACTGGTGAAGTAAGTATTTTTTCTCCAGAAAAAATAGGTTTAGAAAAAGCATTAAACTGGGTAAAAGGCATTGTTGCTGTACCACAAGTTGGTGAAGTATATGAATCAACAGTAAAAAGCATTAAAGAGTTTGGAGCATTTGTAGAGTTTCTTCCTAAAAAAGAAGGATTACTACATATCAGTGAAATTAGTTGGAAACGATTAGCAAGTATGGATGGAATTTTTAAAGAAGGTGATAAAGTAAAAGTGAAGTTATTAGAAATAGACCAACGTACAGGCAAGTTTAAACTTAGTAGAAAAGCTTTAATGCCTAAACCAGAAATTACGAAGCAATCAGATTCAAGTAATAACAACGAATCTTCTAACTAAAATAATTTCCCCCATTAATTTGGGGGTTTATTTTTTAAAATAATGAATTATATACAACTACATATAGCAGCAAAGCAAGAACCAATACAAGAAATTGTAATGGCTATACTTGCAGAAAATGGTTTTGATGGTTTTGAAATTACTGAAACACATATTGAAGCATATATTAAAGAAGATGATTATAGCGAACATTTTGTAAAACAACTTTTGCAACCCTTACAAGTTACATTTACTGCTACAGTTATAGAAAAACAAAATTGGAACGAGTTATGGGAGTCAAATTTTAATCCTGTTTTAGTGGATAATTTTGTTGGAGTAAGAGCACATTTTCATGCACCAATATATAATGTTTTGCATGAAATAATTATTACACCAAAAATGAGTTTTGGCACTGGTCATCATGCAACAACTTATGCTGTTATGCAATTAATGCAGCAAATAAATTTTATAAATAAAAGTGTTTTTGATTTTGGTACAGGCACTGGTATTTTAGCCATCTTAGCAGAAAAATTAGGAGCAGCAAAAATACTTGCTATAGATAATGATGATTGGTGTATAGAAAATAGTGAAGATAATATTACAACCAATCAATGTAAAAACATAGAAGTAAAAAAAGCAGATACTGCAAACACTTCAGAGCAGTTTGATATTGTAATTGCAAACATTAATAAAAATATTATTCTTAATAATCTCCCACTACTTAATCAATCTTTAAAAAATAATGGGCAAATAATTTTAAGTGGATTATTAACAGAAGATGAACAAGATATTCTTAATGCATCAAAAGAATTTGGCTTGACACATCAAAAAACTATTATCAGAAATGACTGGATAGCACTTTTACTGAATAAATAAGCTATTCATAAAAATTATCTTCTTCATAAGATTTCAAGTTGTATATTTGAACTTTATTTTTAAAATTAAGATGAACGAATTTTTGCTTATCATATTAGCTTATTTAATTGGCTCAATTCCAACATCTGTTTGGGTAAGTAAACATTTTTTTAATATTGATATTAGAGATTATGGAAGTGGCAATGCAGGAGCTACCAATACTTTTAGAATATTAGGACCTAAATGGGGAACTTTTGTAATGGTGGTAGATATGCTAAAAGGTGTTGTAGCTACTTCTTTATATATCCTTCTTCCCTTTTACTTAAATAGTAGCAATGAATGGGAAAGGACTAATTTTATGATTGGTTTAGGTTTAGCTGCAGTTGCTGGTCACATTTTTCCTATATGGGCAAATTTTAAAGGAGGTAAAGGAGTAGCAACTTTATTTGGAATGGCAATAGCAATACAACCATTAGTAGCTATTTGTTGTGTTGCTGTTTTTTTATTTGTTTTATATCTTACCCGATTTGTTTCTTTAAGCTCCATTTTAGCTGGTGTTGCCTTTATGGTATTTATTCTTTTTATTTTTAATGAAAAAGAAACATTATATCGTGTATTTGCTGTTTTAGTAGCCTTAATGGTAGTCCTTACACATCAAAAAAATATTAGTCGTATAATAAAAGGTACTGAAAGCAAAGTACCCATCTTAAAATTCAGAGATAGCAGAAAGAAAAAGAAACATTAGAATTATATTTATCTTAATACTTGATAATTAATTGTTAATGATTAAGGTAGCCTAAAATTAGTTTTATCAAATAATATATTTATTACCCATAGCTTTGCTTAATAGTTAATACAGATAAGGATTACAGCAATTTTGAGTATCATTTTTGTTCATTAAGCCAAAATTTATTTTTTTTCTATTACAGAATTTTTTTTGCCTTGTATTAGTTGCATTACTTGAGCAACAATTTTGTTGTGATGACTAAGGTGTAAATCAAAAAGATCATCAAGAGAATATTCTTTTAAAATAGCTGATTGTATCATTTTTTTAGCTCGTAATAGCCTCGATTTAATATTGTTTTCATTCTCTTTTAATATTGCTGCAGTTTCTTTAATTGATAAATCTAATAAAACACGCAGCAAAAAAACCATACGATTATCTTCAGGCAATTCCATTATTATATGTTCCAAAATATTTCTTAATTCTCTATTTTGAATTTTTTCTTCTCCATTATTATTAAGACTGAAAAACAAAGTATCGGATTGATTATTTATTTTTTCTCCAGCAGCTTGTTCATGAGTATAACTAAACTTATGTTTACGATGATAGCATAGATGCAGCATGATTTGTACAATCCATGTTTTTAATGCAGATTGATTATGGAAACTATTTAGATTTTCATATACTTTTATATAGGTCTCTTGAATTAGATCTTCAATATCTTCCTGCTTAAATCCATGTGTTCTTCCTATTTTGAATAGATAACTGTTGTATCGATGCACTATTTCTTCAAATAATTCTTTTTTCCCTTGGTTTATTAAAACTACAATCTCTTGGTCTGTCAAATGTGTAAATTGATTTTGTTTCATAAAGCTTGTTGCCATAATTCAGATATTAATAGGGAACTTCTATTGTTTTAGTAGTTACAAATTAAAATCATTAAGCAAGAAAAAACAAAACTTAAATAATAGGAAGCTTTATAGAAAGTAAGTAAAACTTAAGTTTATAAAAAATAAGAGCCAAACTTTAGAAAAAGAATGGCTCTTAAAAAACAAAACACTTTTACTACTTATCACTTTATAGTGATACTTCCTTTCATTGTGGGATGTATAGAACAAATGTAATGATAACTATTTGTTGGTGTTTGTGACCATGATGTATTAATTTTTATATCTCCTGAAGTCCAAGCTTGGCTTGTTGCTTCAGTTACATTATGCACTACAATGTCTTTATTTATCCATACTACAGTATCTCCTTTGTTTATACTTAAATCAGCTGGGTTGAATTGCATATTTTCAATAATTACAGTATCTGACTTAGGTGCACTGGAAGCATTATTGTTGTTTGACTGTACATTGGGTTTGTCTGTTGTGCTATCTTGATTGCTATTTGTATTTGTAGTGTTAGACTGACAAGATGAAAGAGCAAACAAAGCTATAGCTAATGCAAATCCTGTTAATTTAATGTTTCTCATTATGTTATTATTTTACAATTTTACTTTTAGCCATTTTAGCCATTTCTATATGGTGCTCTAATAAAGGACTTACTTTAATCAACAAATCTTTTAATTCTTGATTTTTAGCTTCAGGAATTAATATTGTTTTTACAGCGTTGATAACAGATTCATGATAAGCTACTTCATTTTCAATATATGCTTTATCAAATGCACTACCTTTCAACTTACTGAATTTAGTATTGACATCTTTTTGACCATTCAATAAAGATTGAGTTACAGCATTATCTTTAGGAGTTACATGAAGTTTAGCAGCTAAATCTGCAGCTTGCTTTATGATATTGTTATGATCATTAATCATAGTTTGTGCAAATTTTCTTACTTCAGCATTTTGAGATTTTTTTAATGCAATATTACCATAGTCAACATCTATTTTATTGGCAGTTACAGCTACAGAGGCAATCTCAGCATCTGTTAAATTAGGTTTTTTATCTTGAGCAAAAACTGTTGTGCTTGTCATTAAAGTACTAAGAGCTATACATTTACCCCAGAAAGAGGCGTTTTTTAAAAAGTTCATAATGTTATAATTTTAAATTGTTAAAAAATATTTGTTACACTATAATCGAGTAAATGAGTAGTTTAAAAGTTGCGTTCTTATAAATTATTTTTAGAATTTTTAAACATAAGGATAATCTCCTAATGATAGATAGTAGTTTTTTCTTTAATTAAATTATTGTTTTTTATTCTTCGTCAAATCAAATTCTATTCGTTTTTTTTATTTTGCTTACAATCATTTTGAACTTGTGTCAGTAACCAATATTTCTGACAAAAATAGAAATTAAGCAGGTTCATGAGGATACAAATCAAGACATTAAAAGATTGCTTCGTCTATGACTCGCAATGACGATGAGAATGATTATTTCGTTACAGACAGAGAGCTTGTTTGCTTTTCTTTTCGTCTTTGCGATGGCTTTAGCCCGAAGTAATCTAGTGAAGCTAATGTTTTTCTTTTGGATTGCTTCGCCTTTGGCTCGCAATGACTGGGTAGTATATTTCTTCGTCAAAGACTCACAATGACGAAGAGATGGGTTTTTCTTATTATAAAATTGTCAGCTTGAGCTTGTCGAAAGCAATTGAATAGAACGTTTAATTTGTTCAGTCTTCGATAAACTCAGACTGACAAATTATTCCTTAATTAACCAATAACTCTTTACCCATTATAGTTGAGTTTTTTTTATTCCATTGCATCTAATGTTTCAAAGTATAATTCTTTTCCTTTGAAATAAAATTCTTCCATATCATCTTTTGGAACTAAATCTCCACCAGTTGCCCAAGCTATATGTGTTATCAGAGAAGGATTAATATTATTTTCTGAAATGTAATTTGTTTTATTAATTCTGTATGCACCAATTAAACCAGCAGTAGCAGAAGGCTCTACTAAAATACTTTCTGTTTTTCCTAATAAATATAAAAGCCTGTACAACCCTTCATCTTCAATTGTATAAATTCCACTTATTAATAAATTACTAATAGCAGTAGCAAATGCTGATGGACGACCAACAGCTAAACCATCTGCTTCTGTTTTATTATCAATACCTAAATCTTGTACACATATTTTTTCATTTTCGCCTGTTATTAATCCTATTAAAACAGAAGGAGAATGTATAGGCTCTACAAAAAAGCTATGAGCACTATCGCCAAAAACTTGTCTTAATCCAAAAGCAATACCACCTGCTGAACCTCCTACCCCACAAGGAGAATAGACAAATAATGGATGCTCTTTATCAATAAAAATATTTTGTTCTTCTAATTGCTTTTTTAATCTTAAAGCTGCTAAACTATATCCTAAAAATAAATATTTTGAGTTTTCATCATCTACAAAATAACCTTTAGGATTTGCTTTTGTAGCTTCTCTACCTTTTGTAATTGCTTCACTAAAATCTCCATCAAATTCATGCACAATTACACCTTTTGAACGTAATAAATCTTTTTTCCATTGCTTAGCATCAGCAGACATATATACTGAAACTTTAAAACCTAATTGAGCACTAATAATGCCAATACTTAAACCTAAATTTCCTGTTGAGCCAACACCTATTGAATATTGCTGAAAGAATTGTTTGAATTTTTCTGTAGCAAAAATTTCATAATTATCATCATCTTTTAAAATATCATTTTTCAATGCTAATTGTTCTGCATAGTAAAGTACTTCATAAAAACCTCCTCTTGCTTTTATTGAACCTGCAATGGGTAATTCATTATCGCATTTTAAAAATAATTTTCCTTGAACTTCATTATCAAAATACTCGTTTAACTTTAATTTCAAATTTTCAATACTTCTTAAAGGAGATTCTATAAAACCATTGCTACTCTTAAGTTCTGGAAAGACTTTTACTAAATATGGTGCAAAACGTTCCCACAGTTTTTCTACCTGTAATATATCTTTATAACTTAGAGGTAGTGAATTTACCTCATTCATTTTTTTTCTTGAAGGATTAATCCAAGTAATAGGATTTAGTTGAATGATATTTTTTAAGAGTGGATATTTTTGAGTCCACTGTTCAATATTGTTGAGAGTCATAATGTTTCTTTATAAACAAAAGCAATCAAAATTAGAACTAATTAAATGCAATAGTTTGCTAAATATGTAAAAAATGAAAATAGAATTTTAAATAATAGTTTAATAAAACTAAAATCTTACAGTTGGGCATTTAAGATTTTTTTCTTTGCCTTTGTATAAACCACTTTTTATTACTGAAATTTCATAAGCTCCTAACATTTGATTATAAGGTCTTAAAGAAGAAGTAGTAGCATCATAATTAAAAGTAATTTTTAAATTTTTAATATCAAAACCAACCATAGGTATAATAGCATCACTTAATCTATAATAAGCACCAGCTAAAATCTGAATATTCCCATTTCCTTCTGCACTTAAATCTCTTTGTAAAATTCCTCCCCAAACTATTTCATGAGCTGAGCCTATAGTGCTATAATAAAAATTAGGATTTAATATCCAAACATTAGCAATCTTCAAACTTCCATTAGCAAAGAATGTATAACGAGGATCAACTTTTGTATTGTTATTTTTTTTATCAAAAAAACTTTCATTTGGTCTATTAATATTACTTGCACTTATTCCAAAATTTAAATACAAATTATCATTTACAAACCAAGAATAATTAATACCTGCCTGTAAAGAAAAATAAGAAGTAGAATTATATGAAAATGGTTCTCCTGAAGGTAAATTAATATCAAAGAATTTACCATTCCATTGAGAGTTGAAAGTTAATTTAGAAATATCAATTCTTTTTTGTGTAAAGCCAATATTAAACCCAGCACTTAATAAACTTGAATAACCTAAGAGCTGATGATATGCAACAGATGCATAAGCTTTTGTTGAAGTTAAGCTACCAGAACCAGCAACATCTTTTAATAATGCACCTCCTACACCAACCCAAGCATTTTCAAAACGATCTGTAAATAATTGAGCATCTCCCCATATATTCATTGTTTTATAAGGATAAGAAGAAATAGAAGCCCACTGATTTCTATAGTTCCCTCCAACTCTATAATCAAAATCTGGGTTAAAGCCTGTATTTGCAGGGTTTACCAATAATGGTGCATTAAAGTATTGTGAGAAATGTAAATCTTGTGCATGAATCTGTTGTACAAAAAATGTTGTAAATGCTAAAAAAAATATTTTTAAAAAATTGTTCATTAATCTAAAATTCATTTTGCTTTTCTATAATTAAATTATCTTAATAAAGTAATATCTCCTTTCAGAGATGTTTTTGTTCCATCGCTAAACTCAACATCTAATGTATAATTGTAAACATCTTGAGGTAATAATTCTCCTTTATATTTTCCATCCCATCCTCTTGCTATATTAATACTTACAAAAATTAATTTACCCCATCTATCATAAATTCTCCAAACCATTTTTTGAATTCCAAAACCTTGTACATACAATACGTCATTTATGCCATCTCCATTTGGAGTAAATGCTTTTGGTACATCAACCAATGGTGTTACTCTTGCTCTAATAGGAGTACAAGTTGTGTCTTTACAATTAAATCCATTTATTGCAACTAAACAAGCATTATATGTTTGAGTGCTGGTATATAAATGTTGAATCATTGTTGTTGTGCTATTTGTAACTAAACTATCTCCATCTCCAAACTTCCATATATATTGATTTACACCCGTTGTTGTATTGATAAATGTTACAGGAGTATTTACTTGTGGTGGATTTGGGGTAAAATTAAATGATGCATTAGGCTTAGTGCTAACTTTTATAGTTAATGTAGTGCTATCTTTTTTATTACAAGTGCCATCATCAATTGCAATTAGTTTTACAATAAAAGTTCCACCAGATGTATAAGTATGCGTAGGATTAATAGCTGTAGATATAGGTGAACCATCACCAAAATTCCAAATAAAATCTGTACCTGCTGTAGATGTATTATTAAATACTGCTGTATATGGATAGCATCCAGAATTGTTAGTTGTAAATTTTGCTTTTACAGAAGATGCAACTTTCAAATTTTGAATAGCTGTATCAGGTGAATTACAATAATTAGTATCATTTAAAATAAGCTTTACAGTATAATTTCCTGCAGTTGTATAAGTATGAGAAACTGATTGTCCTCCTGCAGTAATAACAGTTCCATCTCCAAAGTCCCAAGTAAAACTATTGTTTTTAAAAGGTTTGCCAATAGGAGGAACTGTTGTATTAGTAAATGTATATTTTAAATCATCGCAAGGTAATTGTCTTGTAGCTGTAAAGCTTGGAAAAGCATCATCATTTCTTACTTTTAAGGTAGTATAAGATGTATCTGCAATATTGCAAGTACTTGAATCAATAGATACTAATCTTACATTATAACTACCAACTGCATTATAAAGATGTTGTATAGTAGGTAAAGTAGTGGTTAGTTCTGGAGAACCATCTCCAAAATTCCAAACATATTTTACAGCATTACCAATTGTATCAGTAAAAGTAACATTAAGAGGAACACAACCAGATGCGTCAATAATGCCATTTACTGAAGATTGTACAGCACTGCCAACTCCAGCAAAATTGAATGCAATTTTTATTGCTGCAAGATTACAATTTACGCCCCCTGTACCATTATTAGGAGACCAACTTCCTGGGGTTGTGGGAAAAGTAGTTTGTCCTCCACAATTAGCACATACTGATTGGTAAATTGCTCCATTCCTATCAAATCTACTTGTACCTCCATCAACATGCTCTCCTATTGTACCAGTATGATCATTTTGTCCAAAGAAAGTCCCATATAACAAACTTTGAGCATTTTTTTCTAATACTAAAAAATATAAATCAGTTCCGTCTGTAACTTTTTTAATAGCATCATTTGTAACAGCTAAACCTGCAGTTGATTGGTTTGGTACATAACCCATTAAACTATTAATATCACCACCCCAACCAGATACATAAACATTTTCACAACGATCTACTAAAAAAGCAACAGGAGAAATATTTGGGCTACTACCACCACTACCAAAAACAGTAGAGTAAACCCAATCGGATAAATCTGGTTTTAATTTTGAAATAAATTGTTTACCATTTGGTTGATTAAACGTTGCATTTATAACAGTCCAGTTTCCTGTTGTAGTACCCATAATATAAGGGAATCCAAATTTATCAAACTGAATACCAAAAACTATATCAACACCATTGGTGCCCATGTATGATGTTTTTATAAATTGAGAACCATCATTACTTAATATTGTTACAAAGCCATCAACATTTTCAGAGCCACCTTGATTTGTTGGAAATAAAACACCTGATTTATTGCCAGGCAAATCTGTACTTGCAGTTCCACCAGCTACATATATATTATTTGTTTTGGGATTGATTGATAAAACAAAAGCAGCATCATCATTATTACCACCAAATAAAGTACTAAAAACAATACTATCTAACGCAGGTGTAGCTTTAATGATAACAGCATCCTGATAACGATTACTTGAATTTGTTGCACCAGGGGTTGTTTGTGCTGCCCCAGAAGTTGTTGGAAAGTTTGAAGATTGTGTACAACTTGCTAAATAAATGTAATCATCTTCATCTACAATAACTTCACTTCTTGCATCATCACCATAATTTCTTCTAATTGTAATTAATCCACTTTCTGATTTTGGTTTTATGTTTACTCCATCATCTCCTGAGCCACCAATTTTCATACTATTAATTAAAGCACTACCAGAAAAATTTAGTTTGGTTAAAATAATATCCCAACCTCCACCAACTCCATAAGTTGGTTTAGTAGTTGGATAATTATTGGAGTTTGTTCTACCTGCTACTATAAGGTTATTGTTTTTATCTATTATTAAGCTATGAGGTTGTTCATTACCTGCACCACCTAAATAAGTTGCATAAATACGATTTGTGCCAGTAGCATTAAACTTCATAATTCCTATATCAAATGCACCTTGTGAGCCAGGCAAACCACCTTGAAAAGCAGTTTGAAAAGCTCCATTATTTGTAGGAAAACCATTTCCAAAAACTATTCCTCCTGCATAGAAATTTCCATCATTGTCATAAGTAGCAGTATAACCCCAATTATCAGCAGTGCTTCCTGTAAAGGTTGAGAATATTAGTGTAGGGTCAATTACTAATGTTGTATTTACATCAATTTTTTCATCAATCTTAAAACGAAGTATATTACCTCTTAATTCATAATAACAATTAATTTCTTTTTTCCCTTCATTATTTATTTGATAACTATAAGGTGCTGTTTCATTTACATCTCCAACAGAAGTTTTTATAATTAAATTTCCTTTTGTAATTTTTAATTTATCTGCACCATCAAAATACAATGCAATGTCATTAATATTTCCACCAGGGTTAATAATAAAATCGTACTTTAAATGATTGTCATTAGTGTAATATCTAACATCAATTTTAGGATAGATATTTTGATAAGTTATTGCTTGATAAATACGACAACCGGAAGCCCATTGTTTCGAATCGTTTCCTATGTAATAATTATTATAACTTTCTAAAGGTTTTTCAGCTTTAATTGTTGGTTGTGAATTTGCATTTAAAAATTTTACTTCATACACATGAGAGTGAAAAATAAAATCATTTGTTTGAGTAGAATTTTTTTCATCATTGTGTGAGTGCCCATGAAAATATTCATTGCGTTTTTTTAGGTCTTCAGTATTATGTAACAATAAACGATAGCCAGTTTTTTGTAATGCAAATGCACCATTTATCATATCACCTTTAAAATCAATATTCTTATCCCATTGACCTTTATTTTCAACAAACTCAAGATAATTCTGAGCTTGTGTATTATAAAAGTTAAATAAGAAAAATAATATTGCTGTATATTTTAAAAATTTCATTTTACGCTTTTATTAGTTTTTCATAACAGTATTTCAAATGCTTGATGTTTTATAAATCAAGTAAATATACAAATTAACGTCATAATATTTATCTTACAACATTAGCCAACTTACTGCTTTAGGAAATTTTACTCCAATTTGTTTTTCCTTTTTGCTGGAGTAGATAATTTTTTAAAGACAAATTTTTTGCCAAATTCATTTCCATATCTTCTTCTAATAATTTTTCAGCTTCTTCTTTTGCTTTTTCTAATAATCCTTTATCATTCACTATTGATGCTATTTTGAAGTTCAATGCACCACTTTGTCTTGTGCCTTCAACATCACCAGGACCACGTAATTCAAGGTCTTTTTCTGCTATAACAAATCCATTGTTTGTTTGGCACATTATATTGATTCTTTCTTTGGCTTCATTGCTTACTTTACTACCTGTTAATAAAATACAAAAACTTTTTTCGCTACCTCTTCCTACTCTTCCTCTTAACTGATGTAACTGAGACAAGCCAAATTTTTCTGCACTTTCAATAACCATTACTGTTGCATTAGGAACATTAACACCAACTTCAATAACTGTTGTACTAACCATTATTTGTGTTTTTCCTGAAACAAATCTTTGCATATTTACTTCTTTTTGCTCAGTTGACATTCTACCATGTAACATACTAATTCTATATTTTGGCTCAGGGAAATAACCTTTAACTTCTTCGTAGCCTTGCATTAAATCTTCATAACTTAATTTTTCGCTTTCTTCAATTAATGGATAAATGATATATGCTTGTCTGCCTTTTTCTATTTCAGTTCTAATAAATTCCATCACATGAATACGTTGCATTTCATTTCTTTGAACAGTTGTTACTGTTTGTCTTCCTTTAGGCAATTCATCCATTACACTATAATCCAAATCTCCATAAGCAGTCATTGCCAAAGTTCTAGGAATTGGTGTTGCAGTCATTACTAAAATATGTGGTGGAATTTTTGCTTTTTTCCAAAGTGCTGCTCTTTGAGCTACACCAAATTTGTGTTGCTCATCAACTACTACAAAACCTAAATTTTTAAATTGCACAACATCTTCAATTAGTGCATGAGTGCCAACAATTAAATGAATATTTCCATTACTTAAATTTTCGATAATTGTTTTTCTTTCTTTTCCTTTTGTGCTGCCTGTTAATAAACTAATTGAAATATTTGTTTTTTCAAGTAAACTACTAATAGTGTTAAAATGCTGTTGTGCTAAGGTTTCTGTAGGGGCCATTATACAACTTTGATAACCATTATCTGCTGCCAATAACATACACAACAAAGCAACAATAGTTTTACCACTACCAACATCACCTTGCAATAAACGATTCATTTGATGACCTTTTGCAGTGTCTTGCCTTATTTGTCTTAAAACATTTTTTTGTGCATTAGTTAATTCAAATGGTAAATGATTATTATAAAAGTCGTTGAAATAATTGCCAACTTTTTCAAAAACCAAACCTTTACTTACTTTATGCCTTTGCAGTCTTATTAAATTTAATCTTACTTGTGCAATAAAAAATTCTTCAAATTTTAAGCGATATACTGCTTTTTCATATTCTTTTAAAGAAGATGGAAAATGAACATTTTTATAAGCATCATACCTATTCATTAATTGTAAATTCTTACAAATATTTTCAGGAATATTTTCTAATAAATTTTGTGTTTGTATTTGAGAAAATAAAGCATATGTAAGTTTTGCAATTTGTCTTCCACTTAATCCTTTTGATTTTAGTTTTTCTGTTGATGGGTAAATAGGTTCAAGATATTCTTTCCCTTGTGTGTTTTGTGAAGAAAATATTTCAATTTCTGGATGAACAATTTGAGGTTTATTATTAAAAAAAACAATTCTACCAAAAACCAAATAATAATTTCCTTCGTATAAGTTTTTTTGAATCCAATTAATTCCTTGAAACCAAACTAATTCTACTTCTCCTGTATCGTCTCTCAAAGTAGCAATTAATCTTTTTGATTTTTTCTCTCCTAATATTTGTATATCTTCTAATTTACCAGCAATTTGTATAAACTCAGTTTCTAATTTTATATCTTGAATTTTGGAAACTTTAGTTTTATCAATATGTCTATAAGGAAATAAATTTAATAAATCATTGAACGAAAAAATATTTAATTCTTTTTTCAACCAATCAGCTCTTAAAGGTCCAACACCTTTTAAATACTCAATTGGATACGATAATATATTAATTTGTTCTGCCATCAAAGTGGCTAAAATAGGAAAGATTTAATAATATATTTTCTGATAGATTAATAAATTACAACAATCAAAATTTAAGTTCTGTTTTTAATTAAAATAGCATATTTGCCTTTTATAAAAATTTACAATTAAGATTTATTAAATGATAATTTGTAAAACAGCAGAATTATTACATCAATCTATTATATCATTGAAAAAGAATGATAATGCTACTGTTGGTTTTGTACCAACAATGGGGGCTTTGCATCAAGGACACATATCTTTGATTGAAGCAAGTATTCAAAAAACAGATATAATCGTCTGTAGCATTTTTGTAAATCCTACTCAATTTAATGATGTTAAAGATTTTGAAAAATATCCTATAACTATTGAACAAGATATCTATTTATTAGAACAAGCTGGGTGTAATATTTTATTTTTGCCAAATTTAGAAGAAATATATCCTGAAGGACTGAATAAATTAAAGCACTATGATTTAGGATATTTAGAAGAAATTTTAGAGGGTAAATACAGAAAAGGGCATTTTCAAGGTGTGTGTAATGTAGTAGAAAGATTGCTAAATATAGTAAAACCTACTATTTTGTTTTTAGGACAAAAAGATTATCAACAATGTATGGTAATTAAAAAGTTGATTGAAATTATGAATTGGCAAAATAAATTATCAATTAAAATTATTCCTACAAAACGTGAATTAAGAGGTTTAGCAATGAGTAGTAGAAATAAAAGGCTAAATGAAACTGAAAAAGAAAATGCAACAGCTATTTATAAATCTTTAGAATATATAAAAAATAATTTTTACTATAAGCCCTTAACTCAATTAAAAGATGCTAAAAATATTTTGAATAAATCTGGCTTTGATAAAATTGATTATATAAGTATTTGCAGAGTTGATAATTTATTAGAAGTTGAAAAAATTGGTAAAAAAAATAAACATATAGTATTAATTGCAGCCTTCTTAGGTGAGGTAAGGCTAATAGATAATATATTGATTGATTAGAAAATAAATATTATGCAAATTGAAGTATTAAAATCAAAAATTCATAGAGTTAGAATAACAGAAGCTGATATTAATTATAAAGGTAGTATTACTATTGATGAAGATTTGTTAGATGCTGCTAATATGATTGAAAATGAAAAAGTACAAGTTGTAAATATTAATAATGGCGAAAGACTTGAAACTTATATTATAAAAGGAGCAAGAGGTAGTGGTGTAATTTGTTTAAATGGACCTGCAGCAAGGAAAGCAGTCGTTGGAGATAATGTAATTATAATTTCTTACGCTTTAATGGACTTTGAAACAGCAAAAATATTTAAGCCTCAAATTATCTTTCCTGATGAAAATAATAAACTTTCAAATTAGTTTGATACTACAGAAATGTTTTAATAAAATCTGATAAAATATTTCTGCTAATTAACAATTAAGTTTTATAAATTCTTAACTGCAAATAAATATTGCATCTTTGTTTGAATTAAGAATACAAATCCAAATGAAAAAAAAGTTAATCAATATTATCAAATACCTTGTTTTTATGGGGCTGGGTATTTTTTTGGTTTGGTTAAGTATTCATAAAATAAGAAGTAATCCAAAAGAATGGGAAGAGTTTAAACAATCCATCTCATCAGCAAATTATTGGTTATTTATTCCTGTTTTTTTTATTGTTGTTCTAAGCCATATAATTAGAGCATTACGCTGGAAAATTTTAATAGAACCAATGGGTTATAAAATTTCCTCTCCCAATACATTTTTTGCAATAATGATTGGTTATATGGCTAATATGGCTGTGCCTCGTTTAGGAGAAGTTTTAAAATGCACCATACTTGCACGCTATGAAAAAGTACCAGCTGAAAAAATTGTTGGTACAATGGTCGCAGAAAGAGTCATTGATGCAATAAGTTTAGGAATTATTTTTTTATTAGCTCTAATTTTTCAGTTTGATGTTGTTATGGCTGCATATAAGGAACTTCAAATTTTAATTGCTGGTAAACCAGAAGAACCTTTTAGCCAAACAAAAAAAATAATTTTTATTTCTATTGCAATCATTATTTTAATTATATCCATTTGGTTATTTGTTACAAAACGAATTTTGAAAATTTTAAAAGCAGTTCAAAAAATAATTACAGGTGTTTGGGAAGGCTTAATAACAACACGTAAACTTCAAAAAAAGAAAACATTTTTCTTTTACTCTTTTCTTATTTGGTTATTATATCTTTTAGGCACTTGGATAGGTTTTTTTGCAATGCAAGGCACATCAAGCCTTGGAATTGATGCAGCACTTTCTGCTCTTGCTTTTGCAAGTATTGGAATGATTATTACACCAGGTGGTATAGGTACATATCCAGCATTAATTGCTATCGTTCTTACTTTGCAACAACCTTCTATTCCTAATTCAATTGGATATGCAAATGGTACAGTTCAATGGTTTGCACAATGTCTTATTGTTTTATCAATTGGCTTTGTGTCATTAAGTTTATTGCCTTGGTATAATAGAAAAAAACTTCATAATTAAAATTGTATTCTTATCTATAAACCTCCCTCTACTGCTCTTAATAAATTTTCATTTTGTAATATTGCTTTATGATTATTCCACCATATTTAAAAAAAGGCGATACCATTGGAATTGTTTGTCCTGCTGGATATATGCCAATTAAAAAAGTTAATACTTGTATTAGTACTCTTCAATCTTGGGGATTTAAAGTTGAAATTGGAAAAACCTTAGGAGGCAAACAAAAAAATTATTTTTCTGGTACAGATGATGAACGATTGCAAGATTTACAAACTATGCTTGACAATAAAAATATAAAAGCTATTTTGTGTGCTCGTGGTGGTTATGGTGTAAGCAGAATTATTGAAAGAATTAATTTTACAAAATTTAAACAAAATCCAAAGTGGATTATTGGCTTTAGCGATATAACTGTATTACATGCTCACTTAAATAATCAAATTAAAGTTGCTTCTCTACATTCTCCAATGGCAGCAGCTTTTAATAATAATGGTTTTAAAAACGAATACATTTTATCTCTAAAAAAATCTTTAACTGGTTTAGTAAATAAATATCAATGCAATACTCATACATATAATAAATTAGGAAAAGTACAAGCAGAACTTATTGGAGGGAATCTTGCATTAATTGCTCATTTAATTGGTAGTAAATCATCTTATAAAACCAATAATAAAATTTTATTTTTAGAAGATGTGGGAGAATATTTATACAATATTGATAGAATGTTTATACAACTAAAACGTGCAGGAATGTTGGATAATTTAAAAGGTTTAATCATAGGAAAATTTTCAGAATTAAAAGACACAACATCTCCTTTTGGCACTGATGTTTATTCAATCATTAATGAACATATAAAAGATTACTCCTATCCTATTTGTTTTGATTTTCCTATTGGACATGTAACAGAAAATGTTGCTTTAAAAATTGGCGTTCAATATGAATTAAATGTAAGTAAGCATAAAGTTTTTTTAAAAGAAATATTAAATTAAATATCATCAATAATCCTTCAACATATAGTCAATACATAAAACAAAAAGCTACACAATTAGGCTTTAGTTATTGCGGTATAGCTAAAGCAGAATTTTTATCAGACGATGCAAAACGCTTAGAACAATGGCTTTCACAAGGTATGCATGGTAAAATGCAATACATGGAAAATTATTTTGACCTCAGAACTGATCCCAAAAAATTAGTACCAGATGCTAAAAGTGTTATCACATTAATGATGAATTATTATCCTAAAGAAAGACAGCAAGATGGTATTCCTAAAGTTTCTAAGTATGCTTATGGTATAGATTATCATTTTGTAATAAAAGATAAACTAAAAGAATTATTAGAAGATTTGAACCAGCAAATTGGAACAATTAATGGACGTGGGTTTGTAGATAGTGCACCTGTTTTAGAAAAAGCTTGGGCTGTAAAAAGTGGCTTAGGTTGGGTTGGTAAAAATGGAGTTTTAATAACACGTCAATCAGGTTCTTTTAATTTTATTGCAACGCTTTTTGTAGATATTGAATTAGCTTATGATAATCCTTTTATAAAAGATTATTGTGGCTCTTGTACAAAGTGTATTGATAGTTGCCCAACAGAAGCAATTCAGCCTAACAAAGTAATAAATGCAAGTAAATGTATTAGCTATTACACAATAGAATTAAAAGATGAATTAATTGAAGATTCTGCAAAAGGGAAATTTGAAAATTGGATGTTTGGTTGCGATATTTGTCAAGATGTATGTCCTTGGAATAGATTTAGTATTCCTACTACAGAACAAGCTTTTGCACCAATACCAGAAATTTTAAACTTAACTACTCAACAATGGGAAGAAATGAGTGAAGAAACTTTTAGAAAAGTTTTTAAAAACTCTCCTCTCAAAAGAAGCAAATACAAAGGTATTATGCGTAATATAAAATTTTTGAAAAACTCTTAGAATATTAATAGCACATTTATAAATTAAACTCATCCTTTAATTGCTTTGCCACTTCATTAATTATTCTATCAACTTTCTTTGCAAGAGTTGGAATAATTACAACATTATTTCCTGTTGTACCATTTGATTCAATTAATCTAATATCATTTTTTATTTCTGCTATTTGCATTGTGTCAATAGTGCTCTTTAGCTTATGTGCTAATTTTCCTGCTTGTAACCAATTTTCTTTTTCAACTTCAATTAATAATTCTTTACATGTAGCAGGTATCGTATCAATAAATATTTGAGATAAGTTTTTTATAAAATCAGTATTACCCTGAGCAAGTTCATTTACTAAGGTTAAATCATATAATTTTTGAGAATTTGTTTCAGAGTTATTTTGAGTATTTGTAAAAAGATTTTGTTTATTTAAAACTATAGCAGTTAAAATTTCTTTCAATTCATTTTCTTTAAAAGGTTTGGTTAAATAACCATTCATTCCAACTGCTTCATATTTTTTTTCCTCTCCTTTTAAACCATTGGCAGTAAGAGCAATAATAGGAATGTTTTTCTTTTTATCTGAAGTTAAATTTCTAACTTCAATTGTTGCATCAATTCCATTTTTATCAGGCATTTGTATATCCATCAAAACAGCATCATAATCATTATCATTGATTAATTGCAAAACTTCATTACCTGTAAGTGCAACATCATAAGTAATTCCTAAATGCTGTAACATTCTCTTGATAAGAAGTTTATTTACTTCATTATCTTCAGCAACTAAAACTTTAATTTGAGATAAATTTTTATTCAAAAGCAATCTATTTTATTGCTGTAAAGATACTTATAAAATAAAATGAAAATTCATTTATTAAGTTTCTTTAAAAAATTAATACAACATTCTTACTTTAATAGTTTCTTTTACATTTTTAAGTAATTCTAATGCTTTATTAGAAAGCCTTTTATCAATATCTAAAACCACATATCCTATATCTTCATTCGTTTTTAAATACTGGCCAACAATATTAATATCATGATTAGATAAACTAGTATTAATAGCACTCAAAA
>JAIXLO010000085.1 GCA_026931325.1 Chitinophagales bacterium
TCACTAAATAAGTCCAATCCTAATGTTGCTAAAGTGCCAGTTGGAAAAGAATTAAAATAACCAATCTTTGATTTATCGTAATTTTGACTATATTCATAGCACTCTTTCCAATATTCATAGGTTACATTTTCCTCTGATTTCTTTTGAGAGGTTTGAGAAATCCATAAACTATATTTTGAGTATTCATTTTGAAAATTGCTTTGCTCCTCATTCTTTTGCATTTCTTTTTCTAAGGTTGAATCAAAAGAATAATTTGGGGAAATCTGAATAACCATTTTCCCTTCGTGCTCTATTTCTTCTACCTTTTGCTTTCTTCCATCGATTTCAGATAACAGTTTTAAAAAATAAACATCATTATTATCATGCTTACTTTCTAAATAATCAAACATGTCAAAAAGTTTTCCATTAAGGTTACCGTGAAAAATCTGATAATCTATTAAAAAACTTGTTAGACCTTTATAGTATTTTTTTCTATGCACCCAGTTTAAAGCATCTTGTCTTTCTTGAGTACATATTTTTGAATATGAATCGAATATACCTCCGAGTACATGATCCTTTTGGTCAGCTATCCATCTATTTCTATCCCAATCAAAAAAGTTTTTATCAGATATTAATGGTAATAATTTATCACCAACTTTATTAGGATATGCCATTGCAATACTTGATAATAAAGAAATAAGAATTACAGAATTGCTTTTAGTATATATTTTATCAAAAAACGATTGTATAATTTCATCAATTTTTTCTGAATCCATTTGACCTAATTCGTACAAATATTTTTCTAAAGCAACTACAACAGACTGTAGGAGGTTAGGTACAGTTATTTGACCGCCTCTATTGACTAACCATAAATAAGTAGAACCATGTATTGGATATATTTTCCCATTGTA
Source organism: Chitinophagales bacterium (assembly GCA_026931325.1). Lineage (GTDB taxonomy): Bacteria > Bacteroidota > Bacteroidia > Chitinophagales > Chitinophagaceae > UBA1930. The sequence continues at coordinate 891 of JAIXLO010000085.1, forward strand.
CAATAAATCAACAGTAGTTATATCATCTGCTGTTATGCCAAAACCTTCCTCTTTTTTTAAAAAATCTGACTTAACATAATTTTCTGCACAATCATTTGTGAAATCAATTATGAAATCCAACGCTCTCCAAGGATTTGAATTAAGAAATTTATATACAAATGTTTGATAAGCACTTTCGGGAAAATATTTGAAATCGTGCTTATTCGTGATTCCAAAATGATGCTCTATCCCGGATTCATAATGCTCAAAACCAAATCGACTTGTAGATTTTACTTTTTTGTATTTCCATTTAAGATTAGCCAATGCAATAAGTTCCTCGGGAAAGTATTTTGGCAATGTTCCCGTATGAAAATGCGATAAAGCATATACAATCTGCTTATCCTTTTTATTTCTTATTTTGTAATCTTCGTCTTTATTTTTGATGAAAATGTTATCCAATAAGATTTTGATTTCTATTGGAATATATTCGGACAAATTATAAAGTAGTTGTATACCTTTCTCTGTTAATGAATTGCTTTCCCCAGCGTTCATCCAATCAGTTCCTTCTTCAAAAATATTTAAGATTGTATTTACAAGTTTCCCAACATATTTCGGAGTTTCTTTATTCGATATTCTTCCAATATACAAAATGTTTTCCCAGTCATATAATAGCCTCAATATTTGAGTGTATATTTCGGTTAATACATTTACGTTTTCAAATAAAAATTTTATAACGACATCCCAACCTTTATTATTTGGAGATTGATTAAAATCTTTACCACTAATTTTAAGCAGGTGAATAACTCTTTTAAGTAATTTTAAATCATCCTCTAACAATTCAACTTTATGTTGGCTAAAGAATTTATCACATAAATCTGATTTAATGATTGAAATTAAAACCTCATCTTTCCAATGGTTTTCGATTGATACATTGTTAATTGTATCAATTACAAAGTTATAAATCCAACTTTCAGATTCTTCAATCTTTGATTCAACCCATAATCTAAAACCTCTTCTTATAGCAGGCTCATTAGTCAACGAGCTATAAAACACATCTATTTTGGGATTGTCAATTTTTAAGCAGTTTACATATTTAATCAGTCCCCAATCTTCAAAAATATCATGTGACGGAGCATATAAATTATTTTCTTCAAACAAAACTCCATCTGACTTAAGCCTATATACAGTTTCTGAATCAAATTCGTTTGCAGTTGTCAGTAATGTCAAATTTTTTGCCCTTTTTACAGCAATGCTTACAAAAGTATTTTGCCTTTCTTCTTCAAATGGTGCATTATTACCGCCAACAATATTTTTCCAAAGTTGCTTTTTAAATTCCACTACATCAATTATAGATAAATCTTCATCTGAAGCAGTTATTAGTTTTTCTGCCAATGACAAATATTTTGGAGTTCTAATGATTTCAGCAAGATTCGCATTTTGAACTATGCTATCAAGAGCAGGAATTTTTTCAACAAAATATTGTATTTCTTCATCATTAAGTTGAGGAACATTTATAATAGCCGAATTATTTTGTAGTAATTGTTTGTCAAAATAGTTGAATTTCAATGTTTCTAAGGCATAACTTCTACATGAAACAATCAGTTTAATGTCTTTGTTTTCCTTTAAAACGGTAACTAATTCTCGAAATGATTCTGCATCTCCCTCTAACAGTTTTTCAAAACTATCAATGTAAATCAGCTTTTTTGAAAATTCCTCAAACTCATCAAAAATTTCCTTGATACTTAAATTAATATTAATTTCATGAAGAGTATTGATAAGTGAACTTTTTAAAAATTGGTCAGCTGCAAAAGAAATAATAGAAGTATTATCAAGAGTTTCTAAAATCTGTTTTGCATAGGCAGATTTACCAGAACCTGCTTCTCCATCAATAAAAAGAAATTGGTTATTTACTATAATTTCTTCAATAGGAAAATCAGTTAAGTTTCTTTTTAGAATATGCCCTGAAATATCTGATTGAATTTTGTTTAAAACATTCTTTGTCTGTTTTACAATACTTTTTAACCCTGCCTTATTATAAGCAAGATTAAAAATTATTTTTTGGATGAAATTATTATTCCCATTAATAAAATCTCCACCCTCCGTGTTGATAATTGAATTACTAATAATATTTTTACCCGACTCCATTTAACTATGACATTAGATTACCATCTCCATTAATAAAATTCCCACCCCCAGTATTTACATTTCCAGTAATCACATTCTTACTATTACTTATATTATTTTCAATTTTTGGAAGTTTATCTAAAAGTTCATTCAAATAGTTTTCATATTCAGGGTTATCCTCAATAGAATTTTCAACCAATGTCTTAATGGCAGTTTGTTTTTCCACATTTTCAGGTTCATTAATTAATTCTTCCAATGCTTTTTTGGGCTCATCATCTTTAAAAAATAAAGATTTTATCCATTTAATACTTGCAGATGTTAAATTCTCGGCACTCGTTTCGACGATTTTCTCAGCACCTTTTTTAGCCATTTCTATTAAGAAAGGGTATAATACTGCTAATGATGAAATTGTAAGTGGATCCATAAATTTAAATTGATATTGTACAAGTTATCAAACAAATTTAACTAAAAAACACCTCTTTTCAAAAGAAAACCTACAATTACATTTAATAATGACATAATTATAAATTAATCGAATCAATTGAGTAGTTTTTAATATTTTTCCTCAGATGATTATCACTACATAGAGTATAGATTGACCGCTTCTCCAAACTTATAGATTTCTGGGGAAAGGACATTAATACTCATGTTAGAACAATGAACCGAATTCTTAATGATTTAAAAGATAAAAAGATCATTAAAAGATCTGGTAGTAAAAAAGAAGGATTTTGGGAAATACTGTAATTTTTGGCACATAAGTGGCACAAAAGAATTTCGAAAAATTGCTTAATGACAGGCATTACACGCCATACGATTTTTATTTCACATAAAGTGCTACGCTAAAATGGCACATAAGAAATACTAATTTATTGGGAAGTAAGTCCGTTGTAATTCCGTTCACTTAAATCATTATTTCTTCTTTCAAAAAGATCTCTTACCGTCTCCCTTTCCTCTTCTTTTTCCACCAATCATCTTCTTGCTGCGCTACATAAGTTGGTTTCAAAACATCTTCAACCAAGTCTTCTGCAATTTCTAAAAGAGATTCTTCGGATTTTTTGGACGCACTTGTAATGGCTTGATTGCGTGAATTTACATCGCCTATGTCAGCAAAACTACCATCAATCGCAGAAAGTGAAAAACCATCGAATTTCTTATAAAAATATCCTTCTTTTGGTTGGTTTTGTACATTTTGATAGATTATTTTATTGATCCATACATCTTGAATTTCATTCCTTTGATTGGGCTTGAATTCTCCTTTATATTGAAATCTTATTTTGTAACCATCTTGCTGCATTTTTTGTTGGAGATCATTCAAATTTTTAACAATCTGTAGATTTTTCTTGAACGATTGTTTTATCTCAAAAAGGATTTTTATTTCCGAAATTTTCAATTTATTTGAAATTTGAGAAAGCGTGTAACCTGCTTTGTATTGTCGTTCTGTATTAGGATTCTTGTCTTTTTCCATAATGATTCGCATTCCAGAAATTCCATCTTTTACATTGGATGAAAGTTGCACATCAAAACCTTTTGCACGCATTTTTG
>JAIXLO010000082.1 GCA_026931325.1 Chitinophagales bacterium
ATAGCTGATGGGTGTTCTTAGTGTAGTTTTTATCATGTTTTATTATATTTTTGTTATTCTCTCACCCCTTGCACAAAAGTCGGGGGCATTTTTTACCCTCTCTTACTTTTCATCATTTTTTTTAATTAATTAATAACACCCCATTCTTGTTGCTTGTAATACAAGCCATTTATCATTATCTTTATCTGCCATAATTTTTGTGCTTAACACGCTAACCGAGCCTACCGCACCACCAGCAGTTTGAACGTATAAATTAGTGCAATTAAGAGGCACATCAAACACATCACCACTATGACACTCTACCTCATATTGGTCTCCCAAAGAAGAAGTATTTATTAACCCAAATTCTATAATGTAACCATCTGCTACACTACTTAATGCTGGTAAAGTAATTGTTGCACCATTTTCTGCAAAAACATAGTTTTCATCTCCATTCAGTATATAAGTACTACTGCCATGTTTGACAATTTTAGGTTTAGGAGTATAAGAAACACCATCATAACTCCAAGTACCACTGCCATTATTTTTTAAAAATCCTGTGCCGTTAGGAATAACATTTTGTTTGTTATTAAGTTGTGTTTGGATAGACGAAGTAGCATCTAAATAGCCAAGTGTTGTTGATGTTACAGATGAAGTGGCTACTTTACCAGAACCATTAGATATTAATACTCTATCATTAGTTAAATTACTTGTAGTAATAGTTGATGCACCACCTGTAATTGGGACTTGATAATCTCCTCCTGGAGTTGCTATCATGTAAGTATTTGTTCCTTTTCTAAGCACAATTCCATCTGTACTAATGCCCATTATTCCATCCTTAGTTATTGAAGACCCTAAACCAACATCTGTACCACCAATATTAATTTTATTGTTAGCCAACTGCCCATTGGTAATACCTGCGTTACTCGCTAAATTAGACGTTGTTAAGCCACTGATAGTACCTCCTAATGTAAGATTACCACTTGTAGTTATTGACCCTGAAAGAGTAAGACCATTAACCGAGCCTGTACCACCCACACTTGTAACTGTTCCTGTATTTGTTGTAAACCCTGCACCATTAGTTAATTGATTAGTATTTGTTGGTATTGTAATTACTCCTGTACTACTATTATAACCACCACTACCTGCTGTAAATGATAGTGCCGACCTTGCTCTTGTATTAGTATAATAAAGATTTGAACCTTCTGTAATATCATCCGTTGTAGCATCTGCACCTGCTGTAATTAGCCCTTTTGCATCATAGGTAATTTTAGTTTTTGTAGCACCTGTAATAGCAGAGTTAGAAATGGTGTAAGAATTGTTATCAACTGAACCATCTGCCTTTAAAAATTGTGAAGATGTGCCGCCTGATTTGATGAATGAGGAAGCTGTAACATTATTACTAAATACTGCATTACCTGAATTACCATTAATTTTAAGTTTAGCCCCACCTAAAAAATCAGCATGTGTAAATGTTCTTGCCGTATTTCCTGTATTTGGATGCAAAATAAATTGCATCTCTCCATTTGCAAATAATATTGCCTGTGCATCATTAGAGCCAATAGCATTAATATCCCATAATTTTGTGCCACTATTCCATAAAGCGTTCATTGATAATACACTTCTTGCATAATTTACATCTATACTGTACAGCTTTTGCAAGTTATATATTGGTACTGAAGAAGAACTAATTAAATTTGAGTAAATAGTATTACCGAAAGTATTCACCCCTATAAATGTATTATTTGATGCAAGTTTTACATCTCCAACACTCCATGTTCTGTTACTGCTTAAATCATAAGTAGTGCCATTAATTGTTATTGTGCGTGAAGTAGGAGCATAATTATTAGCCATCACCGTTTTGATTGACCACTCACTCATCAATCGGCTTTTGTATTTATTTGCCAATGTAGTATCATCTACAATATCTGTAATGGTTTTGCCACCAACTATTAAAGCTGTTCTTGCCTTTATTGTTTGCCCATCATAAATTTTTGCTTGTGCAAAACAAGCATTTGTAATAGTTAGCAATACTAATAAAAAAAGTATTCGTTTCATATTTTTTAAATTTATCCTTTTGTAATTCTTATAATTGTTTCTTCTTTAATGCCGTTAAATGTTAGTAATGTTTCTGTACTAAAATATCTTTTGCAATCAATAATATCATTGGCAGTAATATCTATATCATCAACATATTCTTGGTTATCGGCTCTTTTAATATTGATGGTTAAAGTGCCTGAAAAAGATAAAAAAGTAATATGACTAATAAGTGTGTTGGCAGGTACAGTGTAAGTGTTTACACCAGGTCCTATAAAAACAACATTATTGGTAACACCTGCTGCATCTGCCTTAGCATTTAAAACATTTAAAACATTTTGCAAATTGGTAATTGCACTAATGGGTATGCTTTCTTCTTTATGGTAGAAGCTGTCCAAAGTTTCGTGCCTTTGTTCAACGCTTGGAACTCTGCTGCTTCCCCACCATGTTTTTAGCGTATTGAGTAATGCCATAAATTAAGATATTTTAATAATTGCAAATTCAAATTGCAGATTTTGGTCATCAGATGAATACTCTCTTATGCCTACTTTAAAAGATGATAATTGCTTGTCTGTTACTATCCAACTAATATCATTATCTTGATTATAGTCTGATTGTAACCCTACCATACTACCTGCTACTATATAATTAGTGTTATCTTGTACAGGTATTGGCACTGTATGGATAGAATCTGCACCTGTTCCTGCAATACCAGCATCCCCAATTAATTTAACACCTGCATAAACAACTAATGCGTTTGGCTTTCCTGTAATGCTATCCCAATTATGAGTATGTGAACTATAAGAATTTGCTAATGCGTTTAGGTTTGTTTCTAATTCTTCTGCCAACTCTTCTACTAATCTTACTCTTTTAATTACTCCATTAGAAGGGTTGTTTCTTTCAAAATTTCCCCAAGCATATTGTTGTGATGCTGTTCCAAATGTTGCATACCTGTTTTTATAGTAGGGTTTAATTTGGTTATCAAAAAACATCCGACTTGTAGTATTCTCTACAATTATTACATTTGTTTGTACAGCACCACCTACAAAATCTAAAATTTCGCCATTGATAATTACAGTACCATTACTAATAATTCCAGCAGTATCAACACATCCATTTAAGATGAATAAATTACCACCCAAAAGGCTAATGTTTTGTAGCAATAAAATTTGCTGTTGTATAAATTCAAAAGTGCTGGCACTTGCAGGCCACCCAGTACTTTTATTGATAAAATCTAATTTGTTCATAATTTAAAATCTTTCAATGTAAAATTGTTTTCCTGCCAATTTATAAACATTGGCATTGGCTTTTAATAATGCTATTTCTGCTTCTGATTGTACAATGCTATTAGGTATTCTAATAGTAAAATCATAACCAGTATCATCTGGATATACATATTGTACATTATCATCGCCCAAGTTTATATCTTTAAAATCTGCATCATCAAACAACCATAATGCCCCATACACACTAAAATCTACAATTTCTATTCTCCTTAACGTTACATCAAACTTATCATTCAACAATGCTCTTAAATAACATACTTGATAGTTGTGATTTAACCTGTAATTTATTTCCTCTTCATAGTTTTTAAAATAATTATAAGTAGTTCTTAAAGACTTATTTGCAGCTAATACAAATAGTGTTATTAGTGGCTTTCTTAAAAATACAGGCACTATCCATTGTATCATTTTTATATACTGTACATTATATGTCTGCATGATAATTTATATTTAATCCATCAACATCAAATTTGCAATACCCAGATTGAGGAATAAAAGAAATACCTGTGCTTTGCCAATTACCACCTTCTGTTTTACGTTCTATACTACTTATCTGCACTTTCCTTCTACTAACACCATTAGCATCTTGTATAGCATCAACAAATGCACTTGTTATAAATTCTCCATCAAACTCAAGGTTTGTTAAATATTCTTCTGCTGCCGCTTTTACTGGGTATCCATTTCCATTAGTAGCCATTCCGTTATTGTCAATGATTAATGGATTGTACCACACATCTATTGTACACCTGATTAAATCTGCAATTTGATTGTAAATAATAATCGTAATTCCAGCAGGTTTATAACTTGCTAAATAACTTTGAAACGCCAATAGCTCAGATGGCTCTAATGGCACTAAATTACTTCCATTTAGTTTGGCTATTTTATATACTAACACTCTTTTGTCATCTACTAATGCCTCTGTAACGGCTGCATATTTGATTATTTTACTGTCTAAAATCTCTTGCTCTGTAGCAGATGAATTATTGAATCTATCAGTATCTTGTATTAAAGAAAATCCGTACTGAAATGCTTTTATTTTTTGCCTGTGCCAGGATAATGTAGGTGGTACTTGCTCTAATATTTTGGAACTAACAACTTCTATGTGTTTGTCAAAAATTGTTTCTAATACCCAAATTGCATAGGCTTTGGCGTAAAATAAAATACGCCATACTGCTACTTTGCTTGTATTTTCAAACATAGCAACAGCATCTGCATTATTGGAATCTGCTGCCAATCGTATGCCTTCAGCTTTCATTTCTTCAAATATGGTATTTACACTTCTTGCCATTTTTTTAGTCATATAGTCCATAAAAAATATCCCAATCTTCAGGAATAAAATTGTTACCCTCTTCTAATGCACTTGCAGGTATTGTTTTATTGGCTTTAAATTGAGCTATCATTTTTGTTTTATCTATATTTGGTTTTATTATTAATAAACTTGTACCTGGTATTAAATTGTCTGTTATTTCTATATTATTTATTTCTGCCAGTTCAAAAATCAAGCTCGCATCGCCTAAATATTGAATAGCAATGTCAATTAATGTTTGTCCTTCGCTAATTTTTATAATCTCCATTGGTAATTATATTTCCTTCATCATCCGTTAAAATACTTGTTACATTTATTCCATCTTTAGTGTACTCCTCTGATATTTTTTGCAACATTCCTACCTCATCATCTCCATTAACAAATTGTATTAAATTAACACCTACAGTTATATCTTCTATCAATGTGCCTGTTTCTGCAATCAACAAATGTTCTTTGTGCTGTTCATTGCTTCTACCTATTGCTATATCTCCAGCTATTACCTGCAAATCATTATCACTATTTACTATTAAGTCTGTCATTTTATGCTATGGTGCCAGTGCCTGTACCTGTTTGTGCTGTTGCTGTTCCTGTGGTAGTTACATTAACAGATACTTCTGCATTAGCGGTTATATGTTCAATAATTTTGTTGGCAATGGCTTTCCAAAAGTTTAACCTGTATTCTTCCATTGCAGCTTCATCTTCACTATCTACTTCCTCATCATTGTATAATAAAGAAGCATTGTACAAATCCTGTCCTAATATGTCTTTATCAAGAGCCATTTAAAACGTTTTTAATTTTTGTTTTCGCCTGTGCCAATTTTCCCTTATTAATATTTGTTCCTTGCAGAATAATTGCTACTTCTAAACTTTCAATCAATAGTTTTATTCCGTCCCAAAGCGTATCATTTCCTTTTTTAAAAACATAACCATCTTTATTAGTTGTTTGTTTTAGTTCGCCTATTTCGGTTATTATTTCTTCCACTTCACTAAACATACAAACAAACCATTCGCCTTTATTGCCCAGCTTTTGTATAAGAACACTACTATTAACGGCAGGATAAACTTTAATACCTTTTTGGTTTTCTTTAATGGCAGCTTGTAATCTTATGCCTCCAAATTCCAAATTATCATACTTCACTTCGCAGGTATTATTTATTTTATCCACGCTTTCTACAATAACAGGCAAAATATTACCTCCGATTCCAAACATTTCTGTCATTAAATTCTTTAACTCTCTTGCCTGTTTACTCATATAATAAAATCAATTTCTACTTTTCGTTTTCCGCCTGCTGTTCCAAATGTGTTTGTTACAGTTGCTATATAGTAATTGCCTTCCCTATTTTCAAACTGTAAATCCCGTACAACTGCTATATCACAAGGTTGTGCTTTCGGCGTTAAGAGTGTATCAAAACTGCCTTTATATCCACCTGTTTTATAAGCAGCTAAATGTGCCTCTGCTTGTAGTTCAATTTCTTTTTCGGTAAAACTTCCATACAAATGAACATCCGTAAGGCTATCTCCTAACTTATTGCCAAATTCTTTTTTCGTTACAATTCCACTTGGAGCATGAACTATAAATTTTACTTTATAGTTCTCAGTTTCGCCGACTTTAAATTGCAAATCATCTACATTAATTGTATTTGCATTGATAATGTAGTTTATGTAATTAAATTTTAATCCATAAGCTAAACCGCAATACAATGTTTTTTTTCCGTCTATTGTTGTCAAAAAACTATTCATTCCATAAGTATCGCTTAGCTCTTGCAAAACCGATACACCATTTGCTCCATTCATTATAAAATTTGTAACAGTCAGTTTGGGCATTTTTTCGTACAACGTAAGCCTTACGTTGTATTTCTTAAACAACTCATCGCACACATACTGCACCACTTCTCTTACATCATTCTTTTTAAAGCTCTTGGTAAGGTTTAATTTTCGCAACAGATATAATTCATCTTCCAATTCCAACTCCAGTGGTTGCTTTACATTTATTCGCTTGATATACCCTGTAAAAAAATTATCATTTTTCCCATTATATCCATAAGCAATACTAATGCTATCGCCCTCCTTTATATTGTCAAATAACTTCACTCTTTTAATTAACTCATTATTCCGAATAACATAACTTAAAGGCAATGTTATTTTGGCTGTTTGCACTATTTGATGAACACTTTTCTTTTCTTCAAATGTTTCAAGCCCACGAATTGTGTATTTGCCTGCAATGTTTATTTCACAGCTTTCTGCTCCTAAATACATTATTGGTTAAATTCAAGTTCAAATTCAATATTGCTTCTCAAGTCTATTTGTATAATTTCTACATTTTCTGCACCTGCATTATCAAGTACAGCAATCTTTTTTATCAACGCATTGTTTGTTTTTTCCAAAAAGAAATTTGTTAATGCACATTTTACAGTAACAACTGTGTCCTTTTGCCATAGACTCACCATTTCTTTAAATACTTCTAAGGGAAATTCTTTGTTATTTTCGCCAATCATTGTAGCAATTACAGTTATGTCGTAAGGCTTTGTAAATGCTTTTTCAAAAACAGTAGCACCTCTTATTTGACCATTCCCGTCTATTGCTCCAACAATATTTGTTTCAATAAATTCCTTTTCACCACTTATCATAATGATAGCGTTTGGTATTGGCATATCATCAATGGTTACAGGCATATACTCATACTTCCCCAATAGTTTGTCTGAATATATCCTTATCGGCGTTCCATCAACATTAATATTTTCATCTTCCTGCTTATTTATATTAAAGCCGCTTACTATCGTATCATCCTCCTGCACATCTGGTTTGTCAGAAATCGTTACTATCGTATCATCCTCCTGCACATCTGGTTTCTGCGGAAAAGGAAGACCTCTTGCACCGTAAACTTTTTGCAATATGTTAAATACATTAAATTTACTCATGTTCCTTGTGCTTTTGCTGTTACGCTTTGCAATGCCATTAATAATTCTTCCACTACTTTTTGCCCTGCTTGTTTAGCACCCATTTGCATATTCATAGTGTGTATTTCAATTTTGTCTTGTAATTTTTGAATAGTTAAGTAAATAGTTGTTGGTTTACCGCTACCACCGCCCAAGCTGCTACTTAAACTTTTACCTCCTTTTCCACCACCACCACCCAATGCACTTCCTCCTGCACTACTCCCTAAATTATCCAATAAGCTTTCAAATAGTTTTTTCTCTTCTGCTTGTTTTTTAGGGTCTGCTGTTGTTTCTCCTTCAGAAGCATGGTCTTCATCGTAATTATTAGCACCTTCTTTTTCTCCTTCTTTATATGCTACTTCTACATCCTTCATGCCATCTTTAGAAAATATTTTATTCCAAAGTGAAATGATGGGTGCAAATATTTTTTTCAACCCTTCCATTATCTTACTAAATATTCCTTTAATGATGTCCCACACATAATTAAAAGCATTTTTTATCGGATTTATTAACCATTCATTTACAAAGCTGAATACTCCACCAAATATGCTTTTTATCCAATTCCATATACCACTAAAAAAATCACCAATAGCTGTTCCAATAGTTACTATACCATTCCATACCCAGTCAAAAGCAGCTTTAGCAGCTTCCCAAATACCCGACCATACACTTACTGCCACATTAAATACCCATTTAAAAATACCAACTATCCAACCAAATACTGTTTTAATTATGTTCCATATATTTATAAAAACAGCTTTAAACAAATTCCAAATAAATGTTGCAACTGGTTTTATTACTAAGTTCCAAACACGCATTATTACTAATCCTACATTATTAAATACAGCTTTAGCAGCTCCCCAAATGCCAAAAAGTATTTCTCTAAACCTTTTACTGTGTTGCCATAATAATTTAAAAGCAGTTACAATGCCTACGATAGCTATCAAAATCCAACCAATAACAGGTATGTTGTAAATAGATTTTCCAAATCCCCTTACTGCATTTGTTGCACCTATTGTAGCTGCTCTTATAGCTTTCATAGTGCCTGCAAAAAATCCATTAGCTACACCACCACCTGCTGTTGCTACTGCATCTTCTTTTTTCTTAGGAATTAACTTTCCGTACAAAACCGTAGCACTGTTTATGCCGCTTGCTAATTGCGATATTGATACTACTCCTTTTGTAGCAATCTGCAAATGCGGCAACCAAGCCTTTGTCGCGTTGAAGATGCTAATCTTATAATCATCAATCTTAGCAGTTATTCGTTTCATGCGTTCATCATAACTGCTCATTACTGTATTGGCATATCCAACTGCTCCTCCCTGAACATTGATACTGTTGGTATATTCATCCATTACATCTGTTTGGTTGGCTAATGCTATGGCAGCAGATACATTTTCCTTCCCAAACAATAGTGTCATTGCCGCAGTATCATTAACTATTGGTTTCAACAATTTCAATCTTTGACTAAATGATAAACTTTTATCTGCCAATGACTGTACGCTTATTCCGTTTGCTTCCAGCATCTTAATAGTCTTAGGGCTATTCATTGCACCTTGACTTAATTCAGCAAGCATATTTCTGATAGCAACACCACCTTCTGCCCCCTTTTTACCAGCTTTATCAAGAACTTGTATAGCACTATTTAACTCAACAAAACCAACACCTGCTGTTTTTGCCATCATACCGCTTTGCTCCAATGCACTCTGAATTTGTGGCAATTCTGCACTTCCTTTTTGTGCAGCACCTGTCATTACATCCATCATTTCTGCCATTACCTTACTGGCATAAATTGGGTCTTCAGTACTTATGCCATATTGGTTCATAGCTGTTGTTAAAACGTTGGTGGCGGCAACTGTATTTCCACCCATTTGTTTACTTAGAATATTAATACTATCACCCATTGCTTTTAGTGCAGTACTATTCTTTGCTATGTTAGGGTCTAATTGACTAAGTATAAGTTTGTAGCTCTCTACATTTTGAGATGCATCTGTTCCAAAAACTTTGGCACTTGCACGTGCCGCCATTTCTATTTCCTTCAGCTTATTTCCTGTAACGCCTGTAATGGCACTCAAATCTGTAAGGCTGCTGTTTAATTTAATACCTGGTTGAACGGAATCTAATAATACATCATTTAGGTTTTGCAATCCCAAACTTGCTTGGGTTAGTAACAAAACACTATCAGTACACTTGCTTAAACCATCTCTAACACTCTGCACAGGAGCAGTAGTGTTCTTCATAGCATCAATACTTTGCTGGCTGTAGCTTATAAAGTTTTTGTTTAGAGTATTCAACTGGTCTATTATATGCTTTAGACCATCGCCTAAAACATTAATATTGGAAACACTGTTGCCAATTCCAACATTTACATTGAATTGTGCTCCTAAACTCATTATATTTGTACCATAAAAGTATTACTAATGCCACTATTATTAGTTATATTCATAATTGCAAATGTCATTTACATTATTAGGAATGTGAATAACAAAATAAATAATGGTGGTTGTTAATCGCTGTTATCCTCTTTGTCTGAAAACAAAGCGGTAATCATTTCTGCCAAATTTTTCAATCTCCATTGCTCCAACCATATAGCTTCTGCATATAATTCATTCCAGCAGGATAGTTGTTTTTTTGTAGCATCTATATTAAAATTTGCACGAATAAGAGCATTCCCTGTTCTTAAATAATCCTCCCCTTCGTGAAGGGAGTTTATAACTTTTTTACGGTAAAGTTTATTCTTTCAATCTTAGAGCCGATTGCTGCTGATACACGCAATTTTAGTAGTTCGCTATTCTTAATTTCTTTGTCTGCTTCAAGTACACAACTATTATACAATAACAAAGCTCCTTTTACTTCATCTGTTTTACTCATGCTATTTACAGCACTCATTACAGTTGTATCTGGTTCTTTGCATATTGCTTCTAATTTTTCGCCATCATCATCTATGTCAATGGCAAAAATTCTTCCATGCTTTGCCTTAAGTTTATCAATGCCTGACTGGTCTAATCCGCAGGCAACAATTTTTGGTTGGTTTGTTTCCATGATTTTAATTTTTATTCTTGGTTGTATAAAATATCTTCACATACAAGTGGTAACTTAATTTCCATGTCTGTATCACCCTGCTTCATGCCTTTAGGTATTTTGGTAAATTGTGCAGCTACTATTCTGTCTTTTATAATAGTGGCACTACCAGGTTTTACATAGTGAATTTGAACATCAAATTCTACATCAAGTAGTGTCGCATTAGGGTTTGCACTTTTAACAGCAGTAGTCATAGCTTCTACTTCACTTTGTCTAAGTGTTATCTCAGCTGTGCATTTTTCATTGCCACGCTGAATCCCTATTACTTTGCCACCACGACCATAGATGGCTTTTTTTTCCTCTTCCTTCTCATAGGAAATATTTAAAATACCTTCAATAGTTCTACCAAGAAAACTTACAGTAATATCTCTCCATGCAAATTCAGCCATAACTTATTTTTTTAGTTGTTGTAAAATATTTTAAACAGTTGCGGTATATTTTATAGTTACATTTATTATTTTAGCCTGACCCTTACGAACTATGCTAAGGGTTGCATCTATTTCATCATTGATAATATCGCTATCAGGGTTTACAGTGCATTTAACGCCGCTTATTTCACGTTTTTTTATAGATGATGTTTTCATCATCTGACTGCGTATGGCACGTTCAACATCACTTTCCCAATCGCTGCAAACACTGCTTTCTATTTTACCACTACTGGGGTTTATTTCTACATCACTGTTCAATTTCTCCAATAAAATATCAGCTGCAATACGTTTAGCCTTATTGATAGTTCTATTCCAGCTAATACTGCTATAATCACTACTAAAAGCAGTCATTGTAGGGTCATCAAAAAAGTAGTAGCCACTTTTTTGACCACGTTTAGTGGGTATAATTAATCCTTTATTTGCTAAATTTTGTATTTGATTTTTTAAAGTAATGTATGGTGTTCCGTCTGGGAAAAATGCAGTATCTGATATTTTTCCTTTTTCTACTGCCCCACAATTTTCATGTACTTGTATTTTTGCTAAAACCCCTGCTAACATACCTTGAGAAACGACACCATCATCAGCTTTACACCAAAGATTCACACCAACATAATCGTAACTAAGGGTGCTCCTCAAAGGTATATCAGCAATATTTTCTTCAGTAAACCCAAAACCTGGCAATATTGCTGTAAATGGTATATTATCATCATCGTATTCTTTAGCTAAATTATTCATTTTTTCAATTGCTGACCACATAGTGCTGTCAAACCCATTGCTATATACTGGTATAAAATCTCCAGGTGCTTTATAATTTACAAGAAGCAAAACGCAACGACCCTGTGTAAAATCAAGTAGTTTTTTAGCTATGTTATTGTCTTTATGACATATAGCATCCAAAGTATTACTATCTGCTACCAACATAAAGTTTAGCTCTGCACCTTCTCCAGCTACTTCGTAAAAATCTTTTATATCTTTATAGGCAACAGGATTATTACCAGGTGTAATACCATAATCTGTAAATGCTTGGTCGGCACTAAATATTTGCACTGGCTCACTTAAAGCAATTTTACCCGATACTGCTGCTCCTGTAAATAACATACAAACAACAGCATCTTCTGTAGGATTAGTTCTATTTAGTGAGCCACTTGCTCTGTTTATTATTAAACCCATTATTAAGTGTTTATTACTTTAAAAATTATTTTACTATAAAAACTTCAAGCGATTTTTTTGGAGAAATAAATTTTTGATGCTCCTGTGCATCTCTTTCATTTTTTTCTAAAAAAACTTGTCCGTCACTTGCTATTAAAAATTTTTTATTTTTAGGGTAAGAGGATATGTAAGATTTCATTTTTTCGTTTAACTTACTTTCCTTTTCAGTAGTGGTAATCTTTGGTGATGGCGTTTCAAGTTCATCCCCAACTTCAACCTCCTCTTCCTGTAATGATTGATTACTACACAATTCTTCCTGTGTAACAACAGGATTATTTGTAACAGGAGTATTAGGTTTTTCTTTTTTTTTATTTACTGACTTTGCCATAAAATTATTTTTAGTTTTAAAAAATTATTCAATAGTGATATATACTTTTACGCCCGCTTTTAAAGCGGCTTGTAGCTTTGGAAAAAAACGATTAAACGCTGCTTTGCTATTGCCAACCCAATCAGCACTTCTTGCTTCTCCTAAAAGAATGCATCCAAGTGTGTCTTTTTCGCTATTGCCAGGATGGATTCGTATATATTCATACCTATATATTTTAATAAGAGGTATTGTTTATTAAATATCCGCTAAATGAAGTTGTTACTTCATATCTTCCTGTTGGTATAGCTGTTTTTCCGTAAACTTTTATTCTTTGTATTTCATCCAACGGCATATTACTATTTAACCCTCTATATTTATCTTCAAGGGTAAAGCACTCAAATACATCATTTATATACAACTTACCAGTTGTAGTATTTTCACCAAAAACATCTCTTATTACTTTTAATTCCATTTTGTGATTAAATGTTTAACAAATGAGCTAATAGGATTACCGAATAGATATAGTAATAAAATAAATAATATGCCATGCAGATACCAGTGCCATTTTGGTGTATATTTTACGGGTACTTCAACTGGCACTTCAACAACTTTTACATCTGCTTCTGAAATTGTTTTTTCCTTTATTATTTGCGTTTCAAGCCATGTAATATATGCTTGCAAACTGTCTTGTTTGCAATTCACATGTATCTTACCATTATCAATATCTACTGTTGCAGTAACATTGCCCTTTTTACTAATGACTTCTTTCTTATATTCAGCCTCTGGGCATGGTATAGTATCATAAATTGTAACACTATCTCCTTTTATGTAAATAGTAGTGTCTTTTGTTACAATTTTTTCTTTCACTACAATGCTGTCTTTTTTATATGTTTCAATACTTGACAAAGTTGGTTGCATCTTCTTGCTGCAAGAAAACAAAATGAATGTTGTACATAATATGGTTATTATTATATATCTCATAATTCATGAGTTCCGCCACCTTTTTTTCTATTAGGAAAAAATTTGTCCAAAAATTTCTTAACAAACCCCAATAATGTATCATCTTTTTTAGTTGGAGTAAGTCTTACAATAATATCTAACAATGGCACTAAGGCAACCATTATAGCCATTATTTCAGCCCAATTATTCATTAACCATTGCATAAATTATCGTTTTATTTTCTTTTTAATAAATTGATACAACTCTTTTCCTGCTACACCACAAGCTCCACATATTACTGCTGTAATTGCAGCATATATAAGTGTTGGCAGGTCGTGTGCATTTGCTGTTATTAGTTTAATTGAACCTCCGAATAAACCGCAGATAAATCCAATCAATGTGTTATTATGTACTTCCACCGTTTTCATATATTTTTTTAAAAGTTGACTGCTTTCACAGCCAACTTTTTTGTAAAAAACCAAAACCAACTGCTTCTTAAATATTGTTATTCATCTTTTCTATTAACATAAGCAACTTGTAAAACACTTCGTTGTGTTCCTGTTGAATTATACAAGAACCGATAACTATTATAAGATGTATTTGAGAAAATAAATGCTTTTGTGTTGTACAATTGGTCGCTATTAGTTAAACTATCAAGAGTTATCCAATTAACATTGTTATTACTTCCCTGCAAATACACTTTACCAGCTACTGTGCCACTCACTTTTATTACAGTTATCTGTACACTTTTTAAGTGGCTTCCTGCATCAAATAAATTAATCACAACAGTATCTGCATTTGTAGCAGTGTCTTTACTTTGAATAATTGTAGAGTATCCTAATTTTTGTGCATTAACCATGCTGCAAACAGCAAGTGATAAAGCAGCCATTAAAAATAATTTTTTCATTGTTTGTTTTATTTAAAGTGAAGCATTGGAGTGATGCCTTACAGGGCAACCTTACTCCCAATGCTGTGTATTTATTTTAAAATTGCTCCTGCATACTTTCCACGCAAACTGCCAACTAATGCACGCATTTGAAAGTTGAATTTATCTCCCTTAATATCTGGGTCTTTTAAATTGCTGAACATCTCAACAGTTCCTTGTGCTTTCATTACTTCAGAAGTAAGAAAGGAGAAAGAGGAATGTTTATGTGTACCAGCATCAAAAGCTGCTCCTTGTGCTGCTTTAGTCCCTGTTGCAGTTATATATATTGGGTTTCTGGTGTAATTCCAAATTCTAAACCCGTAATACATTGCACCACTTTCAGCCATAATGCTTTTATAAAGCACTTTATCTTCTTTGGCAATCATTGCCATGTGTGAAGCACATAATACAAGGTTTCTTCCGCTACCATCTTCATCACAGTTGTTGTAATGTTTTTGCAAATCAATGATTGCATCTATTACACTATCATTAGAGCCTAAACTAATTACTTCATTAAACTTGGCTGCATCCTTTTCAACAGGTGCATAGGCGTAAGCTGCGTCAATACCTATTTTTCTAAATAATACTTTTTTATGCCTGTTAGCATATAACAGTCTTTGGTCATATATTAATTCAGCAGCAATAGCATTTCTGATAATTGTACTTGTAGTATCGTAATAATCAAGCTCTATGCTTAGAGGCACATCCTGTGCTACAGCAGCAGCAACTGGGTAATTAGTGTTGTTCTTTAGCACATCAGGTTCTGCGCCAACTTCTGCAAAATTTATTTTATCGTTATTTACTAAGCTGCTCATATCGGTGGCAGCATTTAAAAAGCTATTGCTTGGATAAAAGTCTTCCTTTACTAAGGGTATCCAAACTTCTGGTGCAAGCCCATCAAATAGGTTAGCACCTGTAGTTCTCTTTGTCCAATACACAGAAATACCAGCCACCAACAACACGAAAAATGGAAGTAGCGGAGTTACATTAAATATTGCAGCATAAATTACTGCAAAAAATGCAATAACTGAAAGGTTAAATACTAATTTTGAAGTCTTCATAATAATTGTTGTGAAGTTTTAAATGTTTTTAATTCGTGCTGTTGGTTCGTGGCTTTAAACAGTTATTATGCGTTTTATTTTTATTCTTTATATCTAATTCCGTTTGCGTAGTCTTTTGCCATTTGTGCATATTTTTCTGGTTCTTCTTTATGAATACGTTGTAATTCTACAGGGTTGTATTTTTGCAAATAGTCATAAGTTTCCTTTCCTTCATCTTTTATTGCAGCAGCAGTACCTTTTTTGATTAAAGAAGTAAGTGTTACATCTTTCTTTACTACAGCTGTGTCAGCATGCTCTCTTTCTGTTATTATTTGCTTTTGGCTATTGGCATATTTCAATGCTTGTGATGGATTGTTTTTGCTTAATGTTATAAAAATTTCTTTGGCTTCATCTGTTAGCCCTACTTCTGCATCTTTTAATAGAGCATCAGTAATATCTTCACTTGCTTTTTTGCTTAATTGTATTTCGCCAATTTTTGCAAGTATTTCTGCTTCGGTTGCTGTTTCAGCTAATCCAAGTTTTAAAGCGATTGCTTTCATATTAGTGTCTAATTTTAATAATGGAATAATATTGCTTACGTTTTCTGCATCTAATGCTATTAAAGAACCTCTGTGCTTTAATGCAAGAGATGATTGATTACTTGGTAATGGTGTAATAGAAATTTCAAATAAAGAACTCTTTGTAAGTGTTTCGCTTGTTTGCCCCTGCTTTAGTAAAGTTGCAGTGCTATCCCAAACTATTGGGTCCAATCCAACACTTGCCCCTTTAATATCTCCATTTTCAATTTTCCTTATATACTCTCTTTCCGCATCGCTTTTGCCATCAATTATTAAATCAGCTAATAATTTACCTCCTTCCTTTCTTATATTTACCCAATGCCCCAATGGAATTTCCCAAGTACGATGATTAAAAAAAGCAGGGCAGTTATTTTCTGCATTACTCAAATCAATTCCTGATGTAGAAACCCAAAATCCATAACTATTAATGTCTTCTGTTGATACTACAAATGTTTTTTTAAATGCCATTCTTACTGCCTTTTGTAATGTAAAACTGCAATGGATTTTTACGTTTTAAAAATTGAAATTTCATTTAAGTAGAATATTTATACCATAGTGGTAATAATATTATACCACACAGAAACGAACATTTTTAACAGGCTTTAATGTGTGGGAGTTTTGCCATTGTAATGGCAAAGAAAAAAACACAAGAAAGAATTGATGCTGCCGATTTATTTATAAATAGTAGCACTTTAACTTACAAACAGGTAGGAGCTATTGTAGGCGTATCTCCAAAACAAATAAGCATTTGGTCAATAGAAGATGATTGGGAAACACAACGCACTGCCCAGCAGGTAACTGTAGATAAAATAATTGCAGGGTATTATATACAAATAGCAGCTATTCAAAAACAAATTTCCATTGAGCAAAAAGGAATACCTACTGCTGCTCAAACAGACCAGCAACATAAATTATCAGATGCTATTGAAAAATTGAAGAAGAAACAAAATCTATCTACCTATCATTTAGCATTCACAGAATTTTTAAAAGATTTGAATAATACTAATAATGAAGCAGCTAAAAAGTTTGCTCCGTTAATGTTAGAGTTTATGAAGCAAAAAGCAAAAACAATAAGAGAAGATGCTTAAACCTGCCGACAAAAAAATAATTAAAAACTTTGAAGAACTTGTTGATATTATCAACGGCAGTACTCCTATTGATTTGTACGAAACAAAAGCGGACAAACATAAACGCATAAAAAATTTACTAACAAATTATGAGGCATTTTGTAACTATTACTTTCCAGAATATTGTTTTGCCCCATTTGCTTGGTTTCAAAAAAAAGTGCAAAGAGATGTTATTACAAAGCCAAATAATATTTTCTTAGAACAATGGAGCAGAGGGTTTGCAAAGAGTACACATTATGGATTGTTTTTGCCATTATTTTTAAAATTCAATAATGAACTAACAGGCTTTATTGTAGGCAGCATTAATCAAGATATGGCTGGTGAAAAATTGGAAGATATAAGAGCCAATCTTCAAGGCAATCAACGCATTATTAACGACTTTGGCGAACAAATGAGTTATGGTGCTTGGGAAAAGGGATTATTTAAAACAAAAGATGATGTTGCTTTTTACGGATATGGAAAAGACCAAAGCCCAAGAGGTACAAGGTTTAAATGGAAACGCCCAAATGTTGCATTAGTTGATGATTTGAACGATGCAAGGCAACTGAAGAACTTAGACCTTGCTAAAGAAGATAAGCGTTGGGTGATGAGTGAATTAAAACCTGCATTGTGGACCCGTAAGTGGTGGTTATTTGTTGCTCAAAATAAATTTCACGATAATGCAGTAACAACATTGTTAGAAGAAGATGAGGAAATTAAAACCATCGTTCATAAAGTAAATATCCGAAACGAAAAAGGAAAAAGTAACTGGATTGAAAACCCAGACTTTTCAGAAGCTGCAATTAAAGTGCTTGAAGAAACAGAGGGTGCTGAGTTTATCAGAGAACGAATGAATACACCCTTTGAAGAGGGCAGTATTTTTAAAAACGAATGGTTGAAATATACCAAACCATTACCATTGAAAGAATACGATGGTGTATTAATCCACTACTTAGACCCAAGTTATAAAAGCACAGACAAAAGCGATTATAAGGCTTGGGTTCTTATCGGTAAAAAAGGGTTAGAATATCATGTATTAAAGGCATGGGGAGAAAAAACAGACAGTAAAGCCATGTGGGAATATGCTTATGATATTGATGAATGGGTAGGTGATGAACAAACAGTAAATCACAGTATGGAAGCTAATTTTATTCAAGAGGAAATACACAGTAAAGAACTTGACCGTGTAGCACTTGAAAAAGGCTATATGCTTCGTTGCCATTATGACCACAGAAAGAAGGCAGATAAATTTGAGAGGATACAGACTATGCAGCCACTTTTTAAACGTGGATTAATTCTCTTTAATGAAGATGAAAAGGCAGAATTAGGAATGAAGTTGTTAAAAACTCAATTATTGGCTATTGAAAAAGGAAGCCGTATTAATGATGATTTGCCAGATGCTTTAGAAGGAGCTATTTGGATGGCAGATAGATACAACCAACGCAGAAGTACTGCAACAAGAACAGGAAAGTATAAAAAGAAAAACCAACGTTCAATATGATTAGAAAAATATTAAAATACCTTCAATTAAGGGCAAGGCGTAAAAGTTATAACAAAGCTGTAAAAGAAGCTAACCAAGAATTTGAAGCAACAGGTCGTACAGTTTATGTTGTACTAAACAGGGGAGAGTTTATAACAATAACACGACAACGTTTAAAAAATTTAAGACGTAATAAATTAATTGGTAATGCCACTATTGAACAGGTAGAAAAATATTCCGTTTATACCGCTAAATATTAAAATATGTATGTTGTAAAGGCAGATTATAAAGGTAGAATAAGTACTGACTTATTAAATATGCTTCTTGCAGAAGATGAAGGGGCTATTTTAGAGCAAAGTAGCAAAGTTGCAGAACATACTATTGCCGCAATGGTAGGTAAATTATATAATGTAGCAAATGAATTTGCAAAAGTAGGAAGCGAAAGAAATTATTACCTGCTGTCATTAGCTATTAATATTGCATTGTATCAAATTTATAATATAGCTGATGATGAGCAAGTACCTGAAAAAATAATAAAGAACTACGATGATACCATTATGACGGCAAAAATAAGTAGGAAAAGCAAACTTTCATTACCGCCATTTATTGTTGAAAATAGCGGAACTGATGCAACCGATGAAAAGGCAGGTACAACAGGCACAGGATTACGCCGCTATGGTAGCATTAAAAAAAGAACACATAACATTTAAAATACAATGTATGAAAATATTTGGATTTACAATTTCTTTATCTAAAAAAAATAAGGCAACAACAACCGCTACTGTTACAAATAACAAAAAACGTGCAACTAAAGCTATACGCAAACAAATAAAACGTGAAGTAAGTTGGCAGATTAATGATATTAAAACTGCTTTAGATTTGGCAAAAAATTTTGATAATCCTGATAGAAGTAAATTATTCAAAATTTACGACTACATAAGAAAAGACGCACACTTGCAAAGTCAAATAAAAACGGCGTTTTTTAAAGTAGAAAGTGAACCCTGGTTGTTATATAAAGATGGTAAGCCAGATGAAGCTGCAAGTAGGCTATATAGGCGTCTTTGGTTTAATAAATTAATACACTTTGCTTTAGAAAAAGAGTTTTATTCTTTTACACTGGTAGAAGCGATGAATAGACCCTGCCAATTATACAATAAAAAAATTAGTAAGCATTGACCGTGAGTATGTGTGCATAGAAAAGCAGTTAATATTATTGGAAGGAACAATTAATGGTGATACTTTACCTTATGGCGATATAATAAGCGATATTGATTTAATTCAATTTGGCGATGGGGAAGGATTCGGTTGTTTATTAGAATGCTCTTACAATGTTATTTGGAAATTTTACGCAAGAAACGACTGGAGCAGAGCTAATGAAAAAGTTGGAACGCCAATACTTAGCATTGTTGCCGATACCAATAATGATGATGAACTTGATGCCATTGAAGATAAGGCAGCAAATTTTGGTACAGATGGTTACATTATAGGTCAAAAAGGAGATGTACACGAATTGCTTGAAAGAAAGAGTGATAATTTTCACATAACATTTAAAGACAACATTTTGCTTTGCAACGATGAAATAAGCAAGGCGATTAATGGTCAAACAGGCACTACTGAAGCTGTTCCATTTGTAGGAAGTGGTGAAGTAATGGAAAGAACAATGGATGATTTTACAATAGCAAGATTGCAAAATATTGTTGATGAAATGAAGGAAAACGTTTTTCCTTTTCTGATAAAAAAAGGTTTTAACCTGGAAGGTTACGAATTTGATTACCCACGTTTAGTGAAAGAACGTGAAAGAAAAATAAAAGGTATTTCTACACCTACCAACGTGAAAGAAAAAGAACCAGAACCAACAAAATAATAGAAAAAGAATGTGCCAATTTTGCGATGATAGTGTTTTTGTGTTTAGTAATAAACAACGTGTTCAGCTTAACAAAGATTTGAATATTGATGATATTATAATAAAAGCTATCAACCAATTATACGATGATAGGAAGATTAATGAGCAAACAAAAAAAATACTCATACAATCACATTATGAGCCGCTAAAACAAGCAGTTAAAGAAGGCTATAATGTAAAAGTTGAATACGGCACACCTAATTACGAATTTTTAAAACAACTGCAAATAAATGCAGCCGTTTTTGCCGCTTTTAAAAATCATGCTTCTATTAAAGAGATGGCTTCTTTATTAAAAGATAAAGAGGGGAATCTTAGAAGCAGAGAAAATTTTAAACAAGAAGCTTTAAAAATTGACAGCAAATACAGGGGCAGTAAATTAGATGCAGAATATGATACAGCAGTACGTTCTGCTCGTATGGCTGCACAATGGCAAAAAATTCAAAAGAACAAACGGATATACCCAAACCTTCGCTATATGCTCACTAAATCATCAAGACCTGATACAATACATTTAACATACGTTGGTATTGTTCGTCCAGTTGATGATGAATTTTGGGATACTCATTATCCACCAAACAGGTGGCGTTGCCAATGCAGTGTAGAGCAAACAGATGAAGATGAGACAGATATACCCGATAACTTACCTCCAATAAATGCCGAATTTTCCTTTAATAGCGGCAAATTAGGGCAAGTATTTGATTTGGATAATAGTGAGTATATAAAATCTGTTCCGCCCAAAGAACAGCCTAAGTTGATTAAACAGGCTAAGAGTTTGGTTAATAAAGAAGCTGCTATTAATATACCTTACCAAACATTGTATGAAAGTAAAAATGGCAATAAGGTTGAAATACACCCACTATCATTTCAATTAAATAATGATGTTGATGCAGTGCGAAAAGTAGCAAAATCATTGGCTAATTATAAAGATGGTGCTAAGACTATTCAAATACTACCAACTGTACACGATAAAGATTTAAGAAAGGCGTTAATTCCTGATGCCCCCCCTAAAAAATCCCCTGATTTAAGATTGGACGCAACTTTGTTTGATGTTAAAGGTCCAACAGGGGAAAAGCCAGGAAGCAGAACAATTAAAAACTTAATGAGTGATGCTTTAGAACAAGCGGGGAATGCCGTTATTGTAATACCCGAAAATTATAAAGTAAATCGTTATCAATTATACAAAATGATTGGTTATAAATACAGAAGAAAAGAATATGCAGCATTTGAATTGTATTTGAATTATAAAGGAGAATGGAGCTACTATACACAAAGCAGTTGGTTGGATTTTTACAATAAAATAATGAAAACAAAAAAGCCACGATAAACGTGGCTTTAATCCAAAGCAGTTCTGTTTCCGATGTGGCGTACTGCTCATAATTTATAATTAGTTGCTCAATTCTTACACAAATATACAACAATGGGTTTAGATAACAAAAATATTCATGGGGCTGATGAAATGCTGAAAAGATTGGAAGAAGCTAAACAATACTTGCAACAAGATGTATATGAAGTAATAGGAATAGAAGCAGTAAGGCATTTTAAAAAGGCTTTTACCGATGAAGGTTTTACCGATAAGAACTTAACTAAATGGTCGGCAAGAAAAACAAAAACAAAACTACAGCGTAATATATTAACAGGTCAAGGAAGTGGAGACCATTTAGCAGATAGTATTGACTATAAAACAACGCCGCCAACTGTTACAATATTTACAGACAAAGAGTATGCACAAATACATAATGAAGGGGGAGAAATAACAGTAACAGCACAAATGAAAAAGTTTTTTTGGGCTAAACACAAAGAGGCTAAAGACGGAGGAGACAGTGAAATGGCTGAACAATACAAGTATATGGCTTTGGCTAAAAAAATAACCATACCAAAACGCCAATTTATAGGTAACAGTGAAACAATGATGAACAAAATTTCTGAAAAAGTGCAAAGAGACTTAAATAAAATACTTAATTAATATGCTTATTTATCCATTATACAAATCAATCAAACTACTATTAGGAACGCAAGTACCTGTATTTTTTTATCTAAAACAATATGAGGTAAGTAAGGATAATACAAGTTATCGTGTTCCTGCTCTATATATAGAAATGCCACAAAACACGCCAATAGATTTTTGGGGTAAAAAATTAATGGGTAGTAAGAATGCTACTATAAAAATACACTACATAAGCCACGCACCTTTTAAAAACCATAACACAACTGTACAAGATAGTGCTATTGCTGCACATAGTGCCAAATTAATAGCTATTGATACTTTATTAAATGGTATTGTTCCTACAGATACAGACAATAAAGAATTAAGCGAAGAGCTGATACTTACAGGAACAAGCGAAATGAAATTTTTAACCAACTGCATAGTAAGTGTATTAAGCTATACAACTACTATATATACAAGGCATTTGCAGATTTAAAGAATAAATGATAGTTGCGTATATTTAGCAACAGTATCTACACATGGTACTCTTTCTCCATCCTTCTTTAATATTTTTGCAACAGTTGTTGGCTCTAAAAAACAATCATCTGCAACAGCTTCAAGAACGGCAATGATTGTCCATTTTGGATTTTTTTTTCTATGATAGGTAAAACGTTCACGTAAATACTCGTTTCTTTTTATAATACGGTAACTACTGTGTGCCATAGATAACAAATATACTACAAGTGTTTATGTATATAATTAAAAAATAAAAAAACTTTGTGTATATAATGAATAAAAAAAATTAAACGTTTCGTTTTTTTTAATAAAAAGTTGCTGGTCAAAAAGAATACTCAAGCATTCCTTTAGATTTTCGTTTAAATGTTTCTTTGCCAAATTGAGTTATTTTAAAAACATGTTGTACCCTTATGTATTCCTCCAAATTGTTATAAAATCCATAAATCATACCAAATAAATCAGAGTAGAAGTTGTAGGCATATTTAACCCTTATGTTTTGTTTTTCTATAAAATAAGTTTGCTGATAAATATAATCCTCTCCATCTTTTCCAATAAAAGAAGAAAGCACTTGCACTCTGTAGTATGGGTTATTAGCCGTATCGCTTATTAAGCGGACATCTAAGTATATTTTTGTTACTTTATCAACTTCATCTATTGTTTCCTCCATACTTTCCTTAACTATATTTGCTACGCTTTTCCATTTTATTTTTTCTTTGTTGCAGGAAATTAACAATATTGCTGTGCAGATAAATAATAGTACCTTTTTCATAATTGTTGGTTTTTATTGTTTAAAAATATTTTACAAACTCTTTAAAAAACTTTTTTCTACAGCCTCAAACTGCGTTACTAACGCAGGTAATTCGTACAATTTATAGTGGTTTAATTTTTTATGCAAGTAGCCAAATTTCAAACACCAATTATCTATACGTTCCATGTCTGCTTTCCTTTTGATAGAGCCATCTGGTTGCACTACTATTTTTTCCCAGCCCATTGTTCGTGCAATGGCTATTATTTTTCGGCGTTGTTTTTCTGCCGCCTGCTCTTCTTTGTCTTGGCTTTTAAGCCACCTTATCAATTCTATACTGGCATTATGGTCTAAGGCTCTTGTGCTGGTGGTTTTGCCATTGCTAAACCCTGCTACAATGTTTTCCTTTTGGTGTATTAACCCAAGTTTATTAAACATGGTCATTACAAGTTTGTGTTGTGCTGCATTCATACATTATTTTTTTTAAGCCCCTACTTTAGAGGGGTTTGGGTGAGCCTATAACTTTTTCCATTCGTTTAAAAATTCTTTTCTTTTCAGCCAAGCTGCTGCTATCATTGGCTTGTACCAATGGTTGTTTTTGTCGCAGTATTTTCTGTATTCTTTGGCTGCTAAAACAGATTGCACTTGTTCTGATTTGGTTAGTTTTTGCCACTCTACTGCTATAAGGTGTGTATTTCTTTTATAAGGATATTCTCTTATAAAATCTTCCATACTTACTTCAAATTCGGCTTCTACAATAGTGCATTTTACAAGAGCATGACCCTCATGCTCTATATGCTTTGTAGTGAGCGGCACAGCAGTTTTAAATCTATGTCGTTGCTCTGGAGTCATATTGGTATCTGTCATATCAATACTGCCGATTAATCCTTCATCATTATATATTAATTCTGCACTGCCTGTGAAACTTTTGGCTGTTATTAAAAATCTTCTCATTTTTTAAAAAAGTTTTAGTTGTTTTTCTTTGTTTTTTACTTCCCAATCATCCGTTGCGTAACTTGCTTCATTGCCACAATTAATGCAGTGAAAATGTCCTTCAAAAAAGGTTAAATGATAATCTCTTTTATGTCTATAACAATTTTTACATCCACATTTACTGCATAAGAATTTCTCTACAACAACTACTCCTTTCTTTTGATAACCACTTACATATTCAAATACAGATTGTTTTGTTGGGTGGCTCATAACTTTCACTTTTTCATACCAGGCCAGTAATTCCCTTCTACTACTTTCCTGTATTTTTTACCCCAATAATTTTTTGCTCCTTGCTCCCAAATTAGGTAAGGCTTATTGCCGCCATATCTGCTCTCTACTCTTGCTACAAAACCAATTACTTCAATCTTTATATCGCAATCATGTTTTACAAACTTGGTAAAATCGTTTTTTACCCAATGGCTTATAAATAATAAGCTCTTTCCTTTTTTACAGTTGCTAAATAGGTCTGTTATGTGCAGGTATTGCTTTTTATTCAATTCAGCATGTTGCATACTATCTATTACAGCAAACTCTGCACTCTTTCTTTTGATTAACCTTTCTGTTAAGGTTTCATACTCCAAACTTTCAATAGGTGCTTTAAAGAGCCTTATTTTTCCGTCCTTATCATTCAAGCCACTGTGTAACAATTTCTTACCAACTGTCTCACTATCTCCTCCAGCCTCTTCATGGTTGTTATAGTCAATTATACCAAACTGGGTTAAGTAGTTACACAACTCAAATACAAAAGAACTCTTACCTGCATAACTGGGACCTGTAATAAACCATTTGGCATGTTTTTCAGGTTTGCCAAAACTGTCTAAAAACTTGCCCTCAAACTGGTAAATATTCCTAACCTTATTGATAATTTTTGACGGCGATAACACTTTGATTTTCTTTTTCTTAGGTGCTTTTTCCGCTATTACTACATACTCTTTTTCTGTGCTGTTATTCATTATAGTAAGGTATCAAATTTTGAGGGCGTTTTTTTTAATAAGTTGCTAATTTTCAATACTTTAAGCTATTTTTACCCCTCAAAAAAGTGTAAAAAATGCTGTTTTACTGCTTAAAAACTGCTATTGTTCTATTATATTAATATTACTTTCATCAATAGTAGGAGGTGCAGGGTATTGCTTTACTGTTTCTAAATAATGCACCAAATCGGCACTGGCACTATATATATTACAATCACCAAATTGGTATAAATATAATTCCGCTACTTGTTGTTTACCTTTTGCATACTCGTTTAACAGAAATGCCTGTTTATCAGTTATCGGCTGTTGTTTAATTGTTTCGTAGCGTTTTAGCTGTCCATTCCATTTCTTAATGGTTAGCCACTGTGGTAAATTATTTATGTGCGTTAATGGTTGTAAGTGTTGCATGTTGGTTGTTTTAAATGGTTTCAAAATAGAGCCTCCCTGTAGAAACAGGGCGGCTTTTTTGTTTATGAGAAAGTATCTTTTACACTGTTACTTCTTCCTTTTTTGGCTCTACAAAAAAGGTTTCATCCTGGTCAACATATATACCAACTTCTTTAAATTTCTGTACTATATCAGGTTCTTCTCTGTCTGCTAATAATCTGTCTTTTGCAGGTTCTTCAATGGTTCTTACATAAGTTGGTAGGTGTACTTTTAGTAACCCTAAAACAGATGCCCAGGTAAATCCTTTTAATGTCTTTAGTTTGGGTGTTCCAGTTCTAAAACCAAGTATGCCGTGCTGAAACTCTAAACTTTTCTTTTTGCCAAATTCTTGCCTGTTGTTTTCTGCATAAGATTGCAATTTATCAAAAGCCTCATCTTTTGTTTCTTGCAGCTTGTTAAGCTCATCTGCATACTTCTTTCTTATTATGGTTATTTGCACATCCATTTTAGCAGTTATTTGCTGCTGTTGTGCATCTGCTTTTGCAAACTCTGCAAATGCAGCTTCTGCATCTTCTTTGGTTAAGCTGATATTCAGCACTTTTTTAACTCTTGTTGTTGCCATGTTGTTTATTTTTTAATGATGATTGATTTGGTTTAATTAAATGCTTGTACTTACTGTACATGTATTTTCTGTCTTGTATGATTAGCCACGTTATCATTACGGCGAAAATCATAACCATTACTACGAAAATCATTAGCATTAATAGTAATAAGTCTGTAATCATGGTTTGTTGGTTTTATGGTCATATAATACTATTATTAGTAGTATTAGTATTAATAAGTTTATAAGCATACTTTAATAATAGTGTTGATGAATTTGATTGGTTAGCTGAAATAGTTTATTGCCTATATAAGTGGTTGCATTGTTTATAAAATCATCGTACAATATTTTTAGGGCTATTGCTTGCTCATGCTCTAATTGCATGGTGTATGCTTCTTTGTAGTTAATGAGTTTTTTTTCTATCTTCAACTTTAAATTTTGCAATACACAGCATAGTAGCTTATCATCATTACTGCTATTATTATCACTGTTGTTAATAATAGTGTTTATGGCATCTACCAGCCCCTCAAAGAAGGCTCTCTTGCCTTTTATGTGTAGTTTATTAATCATGTAAAAGATGTTTTACTGGGTTATAAAAATTCATCATGGTGTCATCTTTTACGCTTATCAATTCTTCTGCTCTTTTATAGGCTCTAATAAAATCGCTATGGTCTTTGTAGCCAACTATTAAGCCCATTCCTTTAAGTGTTATATCTCTATTAAACTTGTTCTTTAAAATAAAACTTACTACCTGCCTTTTGCACACTATCATTTTGTGTCTTGATTTCCTCCTAAGCTGCTGCATAGGTATTTGCCAAATATTGCAACACTCTTGTGCAATATTTTCAGCAGCAGTTATATGTTCATCAAATACTTTCATATTGCTTTTTTATTGGTTTAAACACTTCTGTAGTTACAGCTTTTGATGGCTTAATTTCTCTGCTTAAATTACATGCTGCATGTAGCTCTTGGTATAACTCATGCCTAACTTTACTACTCATCATTGCTGCATGGTTTATAAATACCTCATCTCTTGCCACCCACATCATTTTCCACCAGGTCCAATAAATTTTACTTCTTTCAAAAGCCATTCTTAATATTGGCTCATTTGGTAAATACCAATACAAATAAGCTACTCCTTGTAAATACTGCTTTTCGGCATATTCATAATCCGTTATACCCAATAGCTCACACACTTGCTGTTTTATAGCAGATGCTTTTTGTTGATATGTTTTTGCTGCTGTCATTTGGTTGGTTTGTATTTTCTAAATAATCTATACACCATGTTGGCGGTTTTAAGCACATGCTTCATTTGCTTAGGTGTGTTAAATGCTAAATGATTAAACTGCATACTATTTTTGTTTTTTGTTTTTATAAGCTATAATCAAATCAGTCAGCACTCTAAAATCATTATCGCATTTGTTGTGCATTTCTGCTATTACGCCTACATCATTAATTCCATTAGCGTAACAGATTAATTCTACATCTTTTTTAAACTCTGCTTTGCTTGGGTTAATATCCCAAAGTATTTTTCTCATACGGCTGTATAGTTCTGCAAAGCCTCGTTTATTTCTTGCCACGCCGTTTTCCATTCTTTTACGCATGTAAGGCGTTGCTAAAAAAACCAGACCACACTTTCCATGCAGCTTATTTTCTAAATCAATAAACATTTCCAACACTTCATCACGTAGCTTATCTACTTCATCTATCAATAACACAGGGTTATTATCAAGTTCGGTATATCGTACAATGCTGTTTAATAATTCTATTGTACTACCTGCTATGTCTTTACCCATAGCTTTTAGTATTTCTTTAAACAGCAGTCTTACACCCATAAACCTGTGGCAGCGTATATAGTAGCTGTTGGGTTGGTTTTCTGTGTAGCTGGTTATAGCTACACTTTTACCCATACTGGCATTAACCACTATACTGTGTATGCCTCTTGGGTAACGTTGCATATTAGCAGTGTAAGCATGTATTTTTTTAAATACACTCGTTTCTGCTATTACAATATCTGTTGGCTGTTTAGTTGTCATTTTTGTTGGTTTTTTATCGGTTAAAAATGGTTTCGTTTATATCAAATTCCGTTGGTTCTTCATTATAGGTTAGTAGTGCTTTTTCTGCTTGTAGCTCTGCTGTATTCTTCATTTCTTTTAACATAAATCCTCCAAGCACAGCAGCTTCCGCATCTATATTTATCATACGTTCTGCTGCTTTAGTAGCCATATCATTTACCTGTTGTTTCTTTTTATCCAACACCATGTTTAGCATGGTTCTGCTATTGGTATAAGTATCCTCTAAGGCACGTGGTTGCAGTGTGGCACTGGTGGCTACAAATCGCAATCCTTCATTATCTGTAACTAATACACGGCTCATGTCGTAAGGGTCGTAATACACATCTACTTTTTTACCTATGGCATACAAGCTGTTTATATTTTGCGGCAAATCATAGCTGTATTGCACACCATTTATTTGAGGCTCAACACCTCTGTTTGTTATGCTGTTTCTGCTTCCGTTTTTAGGGGTGTGTTTAAAACCAAAGAGCATTAAAAATTGTTCGTCCGTTATCGGTCTTTTCTGTTCATCTGTAAGTGTGTTCCAATTATCCAACCATTGTTGTTTTCTGCTATCACCTTGCATATTTACACGCTTTATTTCAGGCATTTCACGCATATAATGGAAAAACTTTTCAATCTGTGTTTCTGCTGCTGTGCCTACGTTGGGGCGGTATTTTGCATTAGTGTTTAATGCCTCTATATTTACGCCTCTGTTCTTTGCTGTAATGTTATTTCCATTGTAATTTAGTTCATGGTGAGCAGCTAACTTTTCTGCACGTTTTAGGTGTATGCCGCCGAAAGTTTGCTCCAAGTAGCCTCTATGTTTATTGGCATGGGCAGGAGGTGTAAACTTTGCTATGCGTTCAAAAAACGGGAACAACGCTTTTTCCTGCCAGTGGTCTGTTTTTATTTCAAAAGGTAAATGCCAACTACCTGTTAAGCTGCGTACATAATACATAGCATCTATCCATGCCAGCTTTACCATTTCTACCACAGGGCTTTGTGCAAGTCTTATACATTTACCAAGTATCAGTTTTGTTTTTGCATCGCTTACTATATAGCTTACATAACGTTGATGTACATCGTTATTATCATTCTCATTTTTATAATAGAAGTTTAAATTATAATCATCACTCTCCCAAAGCATATTTACACAAGTAGGTGCACAACCTTTTACTTGGGTAATAAATTTTTCATTAAATGCAGCAGAACCATAACGCTGCATATATATTTCAGGCAGTTTCTTTTTACGCCATACTGTTACTGCTCCGCTTGTAATGGCTTTATAGTTATTCTTTTCTGCCCACTGGTTGTATATGTATGCTGCAAGTACATCATCATATTGGTTGGGGTGTTCCAATATTTTCAAAAGGGCATCTTCGCAATCTTTGTTTACAATTTTTGCAGCAGTTATGTTACCGTAATTACTGTGTAT
This sequence comes from Chitinophagales bacterium, assembly GCA_026931325.1. GTDB lineage: Bacteria > Bacteroidota > Bacteroidia > Chitinophagales > Chitinophagaceae > UBA1930. The sequence continues at coordinate 30,167 of JAIXLO010000082.1, forward strand.
AAGGTAGGTGTAGCCTTGTTCTTTGTATTTAGCTACATCTGTCATAAGCCTTTGGTAAGATGCAGGTAAATCAATATTATTAAGTTTTATAAGGTCTATTACATGAAGCCAGAAGCTATATAATCTAAGGTTGAGAGTTTTTTTGATAAACTTTTTATCTTTTGTTGTTTTAATTAGCATATTAAGCCAACTTGCAGCAGTGGTATATTTTTCTACAGCTTCAGCAGGTAGTGCGGTGGGCAATCCTCCTTTTTCGTATCTGTATTCAAGATAAAAAGCCTCTGCCTTTAGGTCTTTTTCTACTAATTTTTTTATAGGTTCTTTGGCTACATAATCATAAGGGTTGCCAAAAGTGGCTTGTAGTTTTTCTTTATAAAAATTAGTTAGTTTATCATATCTAACTAATGGCATTCTTTTATCTTCTTCATTATACACAACAATCCAATTCTTACTTTGTCTTTGATTATTACTTGTTAATGTATTGCGTGAAATGCCTGAATCAACAAAATCATCAAATTCAATCCAGAGTATATTATCGTTAAGTATTTTCATTTACATTTGTATTATGGAAAATGAATTATTTTTATTAGTTAAGGTTTTATTGGAGAAACAGGTGGCTTTGGAGAAAATAATTCTTCGGAAGTTTCCTGAAGAGTCGGAACAATATTCTCTTTCTTTACGTCAGAAGTTTGTAGAACTCTCAAAAAGCAATCCTGTAATTCTTGATTTAATTGAGAAGAACTTCCCAGATTGGATTGTTTAAGTTCAATACCTAATTCTTTTGCCGCATACTCTACAATAGGTTTACTTATTGTAAATAAATTTTCAGATGGTAATTCATATAAATTACTTTTACTATTATATACCAACCGACTAACTAATGCCTCAGCAATAGCATTTACAGAAGCCTTTTGTAATTGTTTTGTTATCATAGTATTTATTTTAAACTGTTTTTTGTGTTAATATTTTATAAGTTTCAGTAGCTTTTTCAATAGCTATTTTCTCTTGTTGTTTTAGCTCCATAAATACAGTAAAGGCAATTTCATTTTCCCTGTCGCCTCGTACTACTTTCCTGATTAGGTTATCAGAAAGCCCACATATACCTGCTGCTATTCGTGCTGTATTATCGTATTTTAATTTATCTTTCATGTTTTCAGTATATTTAATTGTATATTTGTTTTGTACCTTATTTCGGTACTGCAAATATATATCAAAATATTTGAGATTACCAAATATTTTGAGAAAAATATTTTATTATGAAAAATTTATTAGGGAATAATTTACGTTTTTTAAGAAAAAAAAACAAATGGACATTAGGAGAAATACCTGATAATACAGGGTTTTCGTCAAGTCAGTGGAATAATTGGGAGCTTTCCTTATCATTTCCAAAATTTTTGGATTTTTTAGAAATTTCCAAAAAATTTAGTGTTTCAGAAACTGATTTAATACATGTAGATTTACAAAATGCACACCTAAATGAAAATAAAAAGGTATTAAAAAACAGTGAAAATGCACACCTAAATGCACACCTAAATGCACACCTAAACGCTAAAAATGTAGTAAATGAGGAAAAAGAGCTATATAATGCTCCATTGGCTGGTAATGTGTATGATTTAGACACTAAAGC
>JAIXLO010000004.1 GCA_026931325.1 Chitinophagales bacterium
GTTGTCAAGGTGATTTTTTTTGGTTTGGTGTCGTCTTTTAAGCTGCCGCATAACGGGCCGGCGATAAAACAAGTTGCCGAAGGCAATTTGCCCGAAGGGCGTAGTGACCGAAGGGAACGAAGTTTTATTGCCTGTTGGGCGCTGTTAAATGGCGCGTAACCACAGCGTTTCTTTTCCCGGCCGATTCTCTTCTCTATTTGCATTGAGCGGCACTCATTAAGGGGAGTTGGTTGATTCTCTTTATTTTCAATTACCCCAATCTATTCCATCAAAACCAAGAGACCTTATTTTTCGCCTTTAAGAACTTAGTATTCCCAAGTTATAGATCAGCATAATAAAACCGTAATCCATCTTGAAATGGTTGTCAATTACAAATTAGCAATTTAACATCCCAAGCACTTTTAATGCGTCACTTAAAGCTCTTACATCATGCGTACGGATGTAATCCACACCCATATAGCTTATATAAATTTCAGCAGCCAGGGTCGCTGGCGTTCGCTCGTTGACTCCTCGCCCAACAATAGTTCCTAAAAAAGATTTCCGAGAAACCGAAACAAGAATTGGTAATTTAAAGTATTCTTTTACTCGAAAAATATTTTTCAAAACATATATTGACGTTTCTGGGTTAGAGCCTAAGAAGAAACCCATCCCTGGGTCTAAAATAATTCTTTCGGATGAAACGCCTGAATTTTGAAGTGAATTTATTCGTTGCGAAAAGAAATCAATTATTCCATTAAATATATTTTCGGGAACAGTTTCGATTACTTGGGCTTTCCCAAGCCGCTGTATGGAATGCATAACAATGAGTTTGCAATTAGATTCTGCCAATTCAGGATATAATTCTGCGTATGGAAACCCTTGAATGTCATTTAAATAGTGGACATTCTTTTTTAAAAAATATTTTTGAACTTCGGGTTTGAATGAATCAACAGAAACTGAAATATTTTGAGAATGCAATTTGTCGATGACATCATTTAAACGGATTATTTCCTCATGAGGCTTTACTTCTTTTGATTCAGGATTACTGGAAGCGGCTCCTACATCAATTATGTCAGCGCCATCCTTAACAAGTAGAAGTGATTTCTCTATAGCTTTATCATAATTTAAATAAAGGCCGCCATCTGAAAAGCTGTCTTCAGTAATGTTTACTACACCTAGTATTGTAGGCTTTTTTAATTTCATATGTTTTTTCACTTTAATTGCCTTTTCTATTCTGCTCTGTCTGTGGTTTTATTTCATATCTTTTTAATTTAATTCGCGGATTATTGTTTCCCTAAACTGTGCCGCTCGTCTTTTGTTTTTATATTTCTCGGCCGGGCTATTTATTTAACGCGCCATTTAATTGCGCCCAACGGTTCTCAGCTATACGCAGGCAGGGATTTTAACCACTGAACTTCCTACGAAGAACTGAACTTTAAATTTACCACTTTCCTGTCCTACGAAGCACAAAACCCCTGCTTGCGTATAGGTGCTGTTGTATGCTGTGCTTCTTTGTTATTTCGTTGTTATTCAGTTAGTTGTATATCTAATTCGCTTTTGTATTTTCCGTCTAAAAGTCTTTCGTCACGTAAGTATGTGAAATAATCGCTGTAATTTGTTGGACTTAAAAAGTTGAAAATATATTTTTGTTTAATCCCCTTTTCCTCAAGTTGTTTGTTTAGTTCGTTAAAATGCTCAATTGCGTATTTGTTTTTCGCTTTATTTTCATCGCTATTGTCATTATCTGATTTAATTTCGACGACCGAAATATATTGAAATTCATCTTTTTCTATTAAAATGAAAAAGTCTGGATTAAACCAATGGCTACTTGTGTGTGAACCTTTTGTAAATGAATACTCTAAAGAATAAAAACTTTGATTATTAGATTTTAACCAACTTGTTAATTTTTGAGCATTTTCTTTTTTAATTAATTCGCTTACAAATTTTCTTTCAGGTTCACGAGAAGTAAAAACTAAATCAATTGGAGTTTTGAAAAGAAACTTATTTATACTGTCTTGAAAAGCAGAACGAGGCAAAGACATATCTTCTTTGATTTCATTGAATGCTATTAAAGTGTCTGCGATTACAATTTCGTTTTCATAATCATCAGAATAAAAAACAGTTGAATCACTTCTTAAACCTAAAACTGAAACGCTTTCGTGTTCTCGATTTTGTGTTTTAATTTCCGTTATAGAGTTAGGAATTCTTGTTAAAATAATACTTTTTGGTTTTTTACGAAGCAAAGTATTAAAGGCAGAAAAAACAGCTTGTCTGTTTTTTTTACCTAAAAAATCTCCTGTCATTCCAACCTTTTCCATAGAGTTTTTAATGACTTGTTCAATTACATCTTTACTTGGTAAATTCTCACTTGTATATTCTGTTTCGTTTAGTTTTAAAATTATACCTTCTAATTTTCTAATTTGAAATTCATCGTAAATTTTATTTACTATTTCTGAAACTGAAAATTTTTCTTTTTCAATTTCATAAGTCATTTTGTATTCTTTTTCTCCGATTTTTACAAATTTCGTATCTGTTTTATGTTCAAAAGTTTCTGCTACAAAAGTTATATAATCTTTGTAATTAAACACTTCTGTTTCTTTTTCGATCTCAACTTCTTTTTTCTCCTTTGTATAATCTAAATTGTGAAGTGTAAAATGAAAATCGGCTCTATCTCCCTCAAGAATTGGACTGTTTTTTATTTTAGTTTCCATTTCCAAAATTTCTTCGACCAAATCCTTAATTCTCTCACTCCATTTATCGTGGTTAAAAACTGTTACTTCTGCATTTGGATAGCCGTTTGGAATACGCAAACCTCTACCCAAAACTTGTGCAATTAAAAGTTTAGAGTTAAATGCTTTTTCTTCCATTGGTACAATCTGAAAAACATTTTTCACGTCCCAACCTTCGGTAAGCATCGCAACAGAAATAATCCACTCAACAGGTTCTTCTTGTCCATCTACATAGGGTAATTTTAAAACATTTGCTTTGTGGTCTTTGTCGGAAGTAACCAATAAAACTTTTTCATTACTCAAAAATTCCTCTGAACCTTCTCCCTTTTCGTGTAAAAATTCTACTAATCTTGTCTTTAATTGTTTTGCAATTTTAATGTCTTTTGTTATTAAAATTGTTAATGGTTTTAAAGTTGAATATTTTGCTTTGTTGAGTTTATGATTTTGTAAGATTTTTTGAAATTTCTCATTTTCATTACTGTCTTCATTCTCTACTACATAATTTACACTTTTTACGAAACGATTTTCAATGGCAGAACGCAAGGAATATCTAAAAATAACATCATTGAAATAATCATTATCAATATATGAAGTTCCTGTAAAACCTAAAATATATTTGAATTGATAAGTAGTATCTAACAAAAATTCTTTCCATTTTTTAATGCTTTTACTTTCGTTTGATGTTCCCTCCACTCTATTATAGGCGTGATGCACTTCATCATTTAGAACCAAACATCTTTCGCCTTTTCCAAACGCTAAACTATCAAAAATTGACGAACCAGTTTTTGAATAAACAGCGTTGATATTTTCAATAGCAATACAACTATCTTTTATGGTTTGGTCTGCATTTATGATGGTAGGATTACCAACTTTTGCACTTGATGGAATTGAATTTTTTAAACTTGGATTTGTAGAAAGTTCTTCAAATTTTTTAGTTAATTCTCTTTCTATAGTTAAACTTGGTGGACCTAAAACCAAAACTTTATCCACAATGCCTAATCCTAATGCTATTTGTGCAATTCCATACATTACAAAACTTTTTCCTGTACCAGTAGCTAAATCTACACACGCAGAAAGTTTATTTGGTAACTGAATTTTACTTAAATACTCTTTATCAGTTTTGTATCTTAATTGTAATTGGTCATTCGTTTTATAATTTTCTTTTACCAAATCTTCAATAGTATTGTATTTGGTTGAAATCAAATAATGAATTGCGGTTTTTATTGCTTCTTTTTGATATTCTCTGTTTTGGCAAAGAACATCTAAAAAGCGCTCCCATTCATCTAACGGATATTTTATTGGGTCAAAATTTTTGTCGTTTACTTTTAAAACTAAATCTTGTGTATTGAAAATTTTCTTACCTGCCATTGTTTATTTAATTTTAATCACTTGCTTAAATTCATTTCCGTAAATATCAATGAAAATGACACAGATATTATCTCCTGTTTTTTGAAGAGGAATTTGAAGTGTGCTTTGAACACTTTCAATATCTTCACTAAAAATACAATCGCTCATAATAAAGCCGTCTTTTTCATTGTAGTTATTATCCATAACAACCATACTCAAACTTTCGAAGTTTTCTAATTCTTTATTTGTTTCTTCTTCCCTAAAGTTTGAAATGAATTTTTTAATTACCAATTTATTGGTTTCAAAAGTTGCTTCAACTTCTGGCTGTAAACTAAAATGAAAACCAATTGCATTATCTAGATCATTGACTTTATTTTTGCTTTTGGGCTGTCTAATTTTCGCAAAGTCTTTTGGGTGTAATTCTTTTATTATTTGATAAGGAATTTTTAGAAAATAATAG
>JAIXLO010000126.1 GCA_026931325.1 Chitinophagales bacterium
CTGTAATATTATTTATCACACGATGTACTGGCTCTTGTGCTTTTGCATAAAAAACAATAACTAAAAATAATATATAAAAAAATATTCTCACAAATAAAGATGCTTTCAAAAATACGTTGCAAGTATTTTATACAGTATTTTGTTTTTATGAAACACTATTTTGTGTTGAATAAACCCTTGTTTATAATAAATTAAAGGCATTGCTCAACTGAAAACAATGTTACGTAAAATGTAAAAGGTTTATTTGTTTATATACAGATAGTTTTGTTGAAGTTTCTACAAAGAGTTTAAAATTGCTTTATAACTAACAACTATTTTAAATTCTTCGTCTTAATTAGATTAATAGATATTTTTTCATTTCACAAACCTAATAAGGCACTAAGGCATAGAGGCAAGGTAATAAAAAGGGGGAGCTTTTATGTTTTGTGCCTTATTGTTTTTTAATGATTGAATTAAAAATGATTTTGTGGATTTAACACTTTTATTTTTCGTTTCAAAAAGAAAAGAACACGATAATTATTAAACTAAATTAATATCAAAATGTACTAACTGTACAAACTCATTTAGTCTTTCAGAAATATCTTCTTTAGTTAAATCTCTTAATCTTTCTGTACCAAATTTTTCTACACAATAACTTGCTAAAGCACTACCAACTATAATAGCTGTTTTCATATTTTCAAAACTAATGTCCTTTGTTTTTGCAAGATGTCCAATAAAACCTCCTGCAAAAGTATCTCCTGCTCCTGTTGGGTCAAAAACTTCATCTAATGGTAAGGCTGGAGCAAAAAACACATTATTTTTATGAAATAACAAAGCTCCATGCTCTCCTTTCTTAATTACTAAATACTGAGGGCCCATTGTTAAAATAGTTTTAGCTGCACGCATTAATGAATAATCTCCACTTAATTGCCTTGCTTCACTATCATTAATAATTAAAACATCTATTTTTTGTAATACTTTTTTTAAGTCATCCATAGCAACATCCATCCAAAAATTCATAGTATCTAAAGCAACTAATTTGGGCCTATTTCTTAATTGCTCAATTACACTTAATTGTACAGATGGAGCTAAATTTCCTAACATTAAAAATTCACAATCTTGATAGCTTTCTGGCACAATTGGCTTAAAATTTCCTAAAACATTTAGTTCTGTAACCAAAGTATCTCTTGAATTCATATCTAAATGATAACGACCACTCCAGAAAAAAGTTTTTTCATCCTTTTTTATTTGTACTCCTTCTAAATCAACATTTCTTGCAGTTAATTTTTCTAATTCTTCTTGAGGAAAATCTCCACCAACAACACTTATTTGTTTTACAGGTGTAAAATTACTTGCACACCATGCTATATATGTACCTGCACCACCTACTATTTTATCACTTTTTCCAAATGGTGTTTCAATAGCATCAAAAGCCATTGAACCAACTACAACTAAAGACATAATTTAAAATTTTTAATAGCAGCGAAACTAAATGTTTGTAATGAATTTTTTTAAGATTTATTCCTCTTTGTTTGAAAAAATTAATTAAATACTTCGTTCAAAATTTTTGCTAATCTTAGGCCTCCTTTTAATAATTGATTATTTAAATCATTTACAAAAATATAATTGTATCGATAGCTTAATTTAGAACCATCGGGAGCTTGAGCATATATTTTATTGGCTATTGAATAAGATTCATAAAACCAATCTTCCAACGATGTGTTTTGAATTTCTTTTACTTGGCTTTTTTTAAGAATATCTAATGTTGATGCATATTCTGTAAAACTGTATTGTTGGAAATTAACTAATTTATCATCCCACACTTCATGCAAATTGCTTGGTTGATTGAACCATGTTAGTTTAATTTTATTGCCTCCTAAATCTTCTTGTCTTCCAATATGTAAAGGTTGATGAAGGTCTCCTACTAAGTGTACTAAAAAAATCAGAGCTATTCTTCTTTGTTCTTTAGATAATGATTTATTTGCCAATTGGTTTTTCATTTCTATTATTTGTGAATAAAGATTTTCTCCTTGCAGGCTCGTTAATGCTTTAATATAATTTTCTTTTTCAAGCCCACTGGCAACATTTACATAATGCCATTTTGAAGTATGTTTCCAGGTATTAGTAGTATCAGATTTTATAAAATCTGGCCAATTTGCCCATTCTGCTAAAGATTCTTTTCCTATTAAATTTTTTATTTCTCTCTGAGCTTTTCTTGTTAAATGATTTTGTGCAATTTTTGCTACAACCCTGTGCCCTGTAATACCCCAACTATAGCCTGAAAAAGGAATTAAAATAATTAATAAAATAATAATTGTTTGAAAAAATATTTTTCTGTTTTGTTTTTGCATTGTTTTAAATTTTTCCTTTTAGTTAACTTAAACTCAATCTGTATAAGGTTTGTAGCAATTTTATCTTCCCATATAAACCATTAGTATTTGTACATCACTTGGGCTTACTCCACTTATTCTGCTTGCTTGGCCTAAGGTTCTTGGCTTTATTTTTTTAAATTTTTGTAATGCTTCGTTTGATATGGCAGCTACTTTATCATAATCAAAACTATCTGGAATAATCAGTTCTTCCATTTGGCTCAATTTTTCCACTAATTCTTTTTCTTTTTCAATATAACGTTCATATTTTACTTGTGTTTCTGCTTGTTCTAAAACTTCTTTTTTTTCTTCAGAAAGTTCTTTTTTCAAATTTTCTGAAAATGGTATTAAATCTTGCAAACTAACACCTGGTCTTAATAAGATTTTTGAGGCTTTTTGTTTTTCTGATATTGGTGCTGAACCAATACTTTCAAAATATTGATTTATTATTGATGGTTCTATATAAATACTATTGAGTAATGTTTTAATTTCTTCAACTTTTTGTTTTTTGTATAAAACATTATCCATTTTTTGTTGAGATGCTAAACCCAAACGATAACTCAACTCTGTTAATCTAAGGTCGGCATTATCCTGTCTTAATAAGGTTCTAAATTCTGCTCTGCTGGTAAACATTCTATAGGGTTCATCTGTTCCTTTACTAATCAAATCATCAATTAAAACGCCAATATAAGCTTCATTTCTTTTTAATATTAAAGGTTCTAAATTTCTTGATTTTTGGTGTGCATTTATACCAGCCATTATTCCTTGACAAGCAGCTTCTTCATAGCCTGTTGTACCATTTATCTGCCCAGCAAAGAATAAGTTATGTATTAATTTTGTTTCTAATGTGTGGTATAATTGTGTTGGTGGAAAATAATCATACTCAATTGCATAACCTGGTCTAAATATTTTACAATTTTCAAATCCAGGTACTGCTCTCAATGCTTTTATTTGAACTTCTTCTGGTAATGATGTAGAAAAACCATTTACATAAATTTCTACTGTATTCCATCCTTCTGGTTCTACAAAAAGTTGATGTCTTTCTTTATCTGCAAATCTGTTTATTTTATCTTCTATGCTTGGGCAATATCTTGGTCCAACACCCTCTATTCTTCCTTGATACATTGGGCTTCTGTCAAACCCAGTTTTAAGAATATCATGTACTTGTTGACTGGTATAAGTTATATGACAGCATTTTTGTTGTTGTGGTTTTATTTTTTCAACATCTAAAAAGGAAAATCCTGTTATTTCATCATCTCCTTTTTGAATTTCCATTTTACTATAATCCAAACTTCTCCCATCAACTCTTGGTGGTGTGCCTGTTTTTAATCTATCACTTTCAAAACCAAATTCTACTAATTGTTCAGTGATGCCAGTAGCTGCTTTTTCAGAAATTCTTCCACCGCCTAACTGTTTTTCTCCTATATGAATAATGCCATTTAAAAAGGTACCACTTGTAATAATAACAGAAGAAGCATAAATTTCATGTCCTAAACCAGTTACTACACCACAAGCTGTATTGTTTTTAATGATTATAGACCTTACCATATCCTGATAAAAATCAACATTGGGTGTATTTTCTAACATTTCTCTCCAAGTAGCAGAAAACAACATTCTATCATTTTGGGCTCTAGGGCTCCACATTGCTGGTCCTTTACTTCTATTTAAAACCCTAAACTGTATCATGCTTTTATCTGTAACAATACCACTATAACCACCTAAAGCATCAATTTCTCTAACAATTTGCCCCTTTCCAATTCCTCCCATTGCAGGGTTACAACTCATTTGAGCAATGGTTTGCATATTCATTGTAATCAGCAAAACCTTGCTTCCTAAATTTGCTGCTGATGATGCTGCTTCACAACCTGCATGACCAGCACCTACCACTATAACATCATATTTTTGAAACATTCTGCAAATATATTATTGAATACATTTTTATAATAACTCTGTTTTATGTGATTCGTGGAACATTTTCTTTGAATTTATATAATACGTTCCACATGAAACATTATAGATTTTTGTAAAGTTGATTTAAGTAATAATTTTCTTTTTCTCTCATCTGTTTAATTTCAACTTTCTTTTTATCCTTATAACCACATAAGTGTAAAGCACCATGAAAAATTACTCTTTCTAATTCTCTCTTATATGATACATTATTTGTTTTTGCATTTTCTTTTACCCTATCTACGCTTATATAAGCTTCTGCTTCTATTGGTTCCTCTTTTTCAGATAAACAAAAAGTAATAATATCTGTATAATAATCATGTTGTAAAAATTGTTGATTTATATTCAACAAAAATTCATCTGAGCAAAAAATATAGCAAATACTTTTTAATGAAATTTTTTCTTTCTTAAAGAGATTCTCAACAAATAATTTAAGGTTTGATTTTCCAGAATAGATCAACTTTCTGTCGGCAGACCTAAACATAACATTTGTTATCTTCTTTGGATATAATTTTTTCATTGAATTAAAGATTTTCTAATGCCTAATTTTTATTTATCAATTATTTATAATATATTTTTATAGAAATTAGGTAAATTAATAAATTAATTTTTTCATTGAAAAGTTCTTGATTTATTATTAAAACTTTGCAAAACTAAGTAGCTTTCTTTTCTTTGCACATGGCTAAAGAAAAAATAATAATTATAACTGCTCCTTCTGGTGCTGGAAAAACTTCTATTACAAGATTTTTGTTAAACAAATATTCGAATCTTTCTTTTTCTATTTCTGCTACAACCAGAAATTCAAGAGCTAATGAAAAAAATGGGGTTGATTATTATTTTATTTCTGTTCAAGAATTTCAACAAAAAATAAAAGAAAATGCTTTTGCTGAGTGGGAGATGGTTTATGATGGAAAATATTATGGTACTTTAAAAACAGAATTAGAAAGAATTTGGTTACAAAACAAAACTCCTATTTTAGATATTGATGTAAAAGGTGCTATTCATATTCAACAACAATTTCCTCATCAAACTTTGTCTTTATTTATACAACCTCCAAGCATAGATATTTTAAGAGAAAGATTAGAAAGTAGAGGAACCGAAACAATAGAAAGTGTTAATACAAGATTAAACAAAGCTGCTTACGAAATTTCTTTTAGCCATTCTTTTAATAAAATTATTATTAATGATGATTTAGATAAAGCATGTAAAGAAGCAGCAACAGTTGTTGGACCCTTTTTACAATAGCTTCATCTTTATTAAATAAAAAAGAGCTTAATGATAAGCTCTTTTGATATTTTTAATTTCTGCTTATAATTAATAAACCTTATACCTATAATCTTTTATTGTTGCAGCATTTCTTAATGCAATCGATGCTCTATAAGCGGCACTTCTTAATTGATTTAAGATATTTTGTTTTATCATTTCATCATCTTGTGTTGTAGGAACTGCATTAATATTAAGTGGTTTTATTGCAAAAACACCTGTATTACCAGCTATTGGTGTTGTTACTTTTCCAATCATATCTTTATTAAAAGAAGCTCCAACAATTTTTTGCTCATAACCAATATTTGGAATAGCTGGATTTGCAAAACTTATGCTATCAGCATGTTGAACTTGTGATTCTGCTGATTTAGCATAATCTTCTAAAGTTGTTCCTTTAAATTTCGTTTCTATAATTTTCTTTGCTTTCTTTTCATTTCGTACAAATGGTTCTACTTGAGGACGTGCAGCTGCTACTGACATTAATCCTTTTTTATTAATATCTGTTATGATAGCAACAATATAATTATCTCCTATTTCAATTGGTTCGCTTACTTTATTAATTTTATTATCAAATAACCATCTTACAATTGTACGAACTGATTCTTGTTGAAAATTTGGAAGAGTAAAATCATTTTGTTTTACATCAATAGCAACTAAAATAGGTTTATTTAGTTTATTAGCTTCGTCATCAAATTGCTTTTTATCTTTAATATTTGCTGCAAATTGTAAAGCTGATGTACTTGCTATATTCACTGTTTCGTTGCTTGCAATTATTGGTTTTGCTAAATATGCAATTTTAACAGCTTCTGTAAAATTCTTTTGACTAATTACTTCTATATAATGATAACCAGAGTATGCATCATTTTCAACTTTTACTACTTTTTTATCTCCTGCTTTTCCATAAAAAATAGTTTCTGCAAATTCTTTACTTATTCCAGAAAATTGTTGAAGTGCAAAATCATACTCTCCTTTTGTTCCTTTACTTCCACCATCATCACTATATTTTTGAACAAGAGCATTAAAATCTGCACCAGGTAATTTTGCCAACATTTCTACACTATCTATTCTTTTCTTAGCAATACTATCATCTAATACGGGATTTCTTCTATCTTCTGTTTTAACTAAAATATGTCTAACTTTTACACTATCTGGTAACGTTCTTTTACCTATCATTTTTGCAATAACATAATTTCCCCCATCTAAATAAGGTCCAAAAACAGCTCCATCTGGTAAATTTTTAATACTATCAGCATTTGGCATTCTTAAATCTTTCTTTGGCATATATCCATCCAAATAAGGAATTTCAGAACCCATACGTGCTAAAAATGCTTCAGAATTTGGTGCATTTATAAAATCTGATTTTAAAGCTATTACCTGATTGTAAGTATTTAAAGTATCAGTTGATGATGGTGCAGTACTAAAAGTAACATAAGAAAAATTTCTTGTTTCTTCTTTTTGTTCAAAGCCTGAGGGATATTTTTTAATATATGCTGCAATTTCATTATCAGAAACCTGATTTACTGTACTATCAGATATTGATGAATATGGAACATAAACAAATTCTATATTAGATATTATATTATTATCTGCTTTTTGTTTTTCTATTAACCAAGTTGGTGCATAAGCACTTTTTTGTAATAATGCATCAAACTTTGATTTTAATGCTTGTTGTTTTATTGGTTCAATATAAGCCTGAATAACTCCTTGTATATTTTCTTGATTCTTAGATTTTTTTAATTGAGCAAATGCCTGACGTGCTTCATCTGCTTTAAAATTTCCATTTTCATCTACAAATTGTTGTTCTCTTCTTAAAGGAGAGTTTTGTCCAAATAAAACATCACTTATTTCTTTTCCAGTAACAGTTAAACCAAGTTTTTCGCTTTCTTGATCTAATATTATTCTATCTACTTCCATATTCCAAACCTGTGGAATAATGTTATTTCTATCTTGACCATTAGATGTGTACATATTTATTTTTTTGTCAAATTCTCCAAGCTCAATAGTTGTTCCATTTACTTTACCTATTGCTGAATTTGCAGATAATCCACCATAACCTCTACCAACACCATCTTGAAGAATAAAGGCTATCATAGCCACTGCAATAATTCCAAATATTACCCATGCACCTTTATCACGAATTGTTTGAATAACAGACATAACTTATTATTATATATATTTTAAAGGAGAGCAAAATTAGGGGAATATAGTTATTGAACAAATTGTGGATAAACATCTATAATCATTTAATATCTTATATTTAAAAAATATCAAAAACAAAAGTTCATATTAATACAATTATAAAAATAATTTCCACATCTATTTTGTTTTTAAAATAAAAATCAGTGTAAAATTATAAATTGATAATATTTTGTGTTGAAAGAAATAACTCTGGCTTATATTTTAAAAATTAAAATACTATTGAAGTTTTCACTTTTACTTCATCTTATTGCAGTGTATAGTGGTTAGATTAAAATGTATAATAAAGTATACTTTATTTATTAACTATTGTGAAAATAAGCAGATAATACTGAATTATACAATTTTATATTGTTGAGTATTTATCAGTTATAGTGTATAATAGTTTAGTTAATTAACTTTGCCACTTGTTAATAAATAACTTATCCCACTATTAACACTCATAATAGTAATATTGTTTTTTATAAATAAATATTATTAAATACTATTACAATGGATATTAACATAGCAAAAGAACAATTACAAGAAAAAGGATTTTTAGATATTGAAGTTTCGCCAACATTAGATTTATTTGCAGAAATAGAAAAATTAAAGAAAGAAAAAAATATTGTTTTATTAGCCCATTATTATCAAGAGCCAGATATACAAGATGTGGCAGATTATATAGGCGATAGTTTAGGACTTGCACAACAAGCTGCTAAAACAAATGCTGATATAATAGTTTTTGCTGGTGTGCATTTTATGGCAGAAACAGCAAAAATTTTAAGTCCAACTAAAAAAGTTTTATTACCCGATTTGAATGCTGGTTGTTCTTTAGCAGATAGTGCACCAGAACATTTGTTTAAAGCTTTCAAAGCCAAATATCCAAACCATGTTGTTGTAACTTATATAAATTGTAGTGCAGAAATTAAAGCTTTGAGTGATTATATCTGTACTTCATCAAATGCAGAAAAAATTATTGAAAGTATTCCAAAAGACCAACCAATTATTTTTGCTCCTGACAGAAATTTAGGTGCTTTCTTAATGAAGAAAACAGGCAGAGATATGGTTTTATGGAATGGTTCTTGCCAAGTACACGAAATTTTTAGCTTAGAAAAAATAACCAAATTAAAAATTCGGCATCCAAAAGCAAAGTTTATTGCACACCCAGAATGTGAAGAAGCAGTTTTAGAAATTGCAGATTTTATTGGTAGTACATCTCAACTTTTAAAATATACAGAACAACAAGAAGTAACAGAATTTATTGTTGCTACTGAAACAGGCATTTTACATAAAATGCAACAATTATCTCCCAATAAAACATTTATTCCTGCACCACCTAATAATGCTTGTGCATGTAACGATTGTCCTTATATGAAATTAAATACTTTAGAAAAGTTATATACTTGTATGAAGTATGAATTACCAGAAATAACTATAAAAGAAGATTTACGCTTAGCTGCTTTAAAATCTATTAATAAAATGATGGAAATAAGTAAAGCAGCAGGATTAATTGGTTAATTATTTTTAGTTGCAATAGCTATATTTGTAAGCTATGGCAAAATCAGCTTCTCCAATGATGCAGCAACATAAGGCTATTAAACAAAAATATCCTGATGCTATATTATTATTTAGAGTAGGCGATTTTTATGAAACCTTTGGTCAAGATGCTATTATTACTTCTCAAGTTTTAGGAATAACACTTACTAAAAGAAATAATGGCGATAATGCAAATACAGAATTAGCTGGTTTTCCTCATCATGCTTTAGATACTTATTTACATAAATTAGTAAAAGCTGGTTATCGTGTTGCTATTTGTGATCAATTAGAAGATCCTAAACAAGCAAAAGGAATTGTAAAACGTGGTGTAACAGAATTAGTAACACCAGGTATTGCTACCAATGATAAATTATTAGAACATAGTAGTAATAATTTTTTAGCAGCTATACATTTTTCAGAAAAAAATGTAGGTATTGCATTTATTGATATAAGTACAGGAGAATTTTTTATTGCTGAAGGAAATGAAGAATACATTGATAAACTATTACAAAGCCTAAAACCAGCAGAAGTAATTTTTCAACGTAGTTATCAAAAACATTTTAAAGAAATATTTGGTTTTAAATTTTATACCTATACTTTAGAGAGTTGGATTTTTGAATTAGCTTTTGCAACAGAAAGTTTATTAAAACAATTTCAAACACATTCACTAAAAGGCTTTGGAATAGAAAATATGCAACAAGGAATTGTTGCTGCAGGTGCTGCTTTATATTATTTAAAAGATACTGAACATCCAAATCTACAACACTTAACAGCTATTCAAAGAATTGAAAAAGAAGATTTTTTGTGGATGGATAGATTTACCATAAGAAATTTAGAAATTATTGGTAGCACAAACTCAGAAGAAAATAATTTATTGAAAGTATTGGATAATACTGTTTCTCCAATGGGAGCAAGACTTTTGAAACGATGGATTTTAATGCCATTAAAAGATATTACTAAAATAAATGAAAGATTAAATGTTGTAGAATTTTTTATCAAAGAAACAGATAACAGACACAAACTTATTCATGCAATAAAACAATGTGGCGATGTAGAAAGATTGGTAAGTAAAATTCCGTTAAAGAAAATTAATCCAAGAGAAATTATTCAATTAGCAAAAGGATTACAACAAGTTTCTGTTATAAAAAATATTTGTTCAACAGCAAATAATGCCTATTTACAAAGATTGGCAGATGGTTTAAACAACTGTCAAATTATTCAGCAAAAAATATTACAAGAAATAGAAGAACTACCACCAATAGCTGCTAATAAAGGAAATGTAATTAAAGCAGGGATTCATAATGATTTAGATGAGTTAAGAAAAATTGCATCTGGTGGAAAAGAATATTTAATTAATATTCAACAAAGGGAAGCAGAGGCAACAGGAATACCATCTTTAAAAATAGGGTTTAATAATGTGTTTGGTTATTATTTAGAAGTAACCAATGTTCATAAAAACAAAGTACCTAACAGTTGGATAAGAAAACAAACACTTGCCAATGCTGAAAGATATATTACACCAGAGCTAAAAGAATATGAAGAAAAAATAACAGGAGCAGAAGAAAAAATTTTAGCCATAGAATTAGAAATATTTGATAAACTTTTACTTGCTCTGCAAGATTATATAGCACCAATACAAGTAAATGGTAATATTATTGCAGTTTTAGATTGCTTAATTTGCTTTGCAGAAAATGCTTTAAAGTATAATTATAAAAAACCAGAATTACACAATGGTTTTGATATTACACTAAAGGAATCTCGTCATCCTGTAATTGAAAGAAATTTACCACAAGGAGAAAATTATATAACCAACGATATATTTTTAGACGCCGAAACACAACAAATAATTATTCTTACAGGTCCAAACATGAGTGGTAAAAGTGCTGTGCTAAGACAAACAGCACTCATCACTTTAATGGCACACATAGGAAGTTTTGTTTCTGCAGACAAAGCAAAAATTCCATTAACAGATAAAGTTTTTACAAGAGTAGGAGCAAGTGATAATTTAAGTGGTGGCGAAAGTACCTTTATGGTTGAGATGAACGAAACAGCTTCAATCATCAATAATATTTCTGAAAGAAGCTTAATACTATTAGATGAAATTGGAAGAGGAACATCAACCTATGATGGTATTAGTATTGCTTGGAGTATTGTTGAATATTTACACCATTCATCAGCAAAACCAAAAACACTTTTTGCAACACATTATCACGAATTAAATGAGTTAGAAGAAAAACTTTCACGTGTAAAAAACTATCATATTACCAACAAAGAAGTAGGCAACAAAATAATTTTTTTAAGAAAATTAGCTAAGGGAGGAAGTACTCATAGCTTTGGTATTCATGTAGCAAAAATGGCAGGTATGCCACCAGAACTTATTAATAGAGCCAATGAAATATTAAAACTATTAGAACAAAAATCAGCATCAAAAGAAGATGAACAAGGCACACCGAATATTAAAGACATTAGTCAAAAAATTAAATCACTTACAGCACCCCAAGTACAACTTTCTATTTACGATACTTATTCTCAAGTATTTGATGATATAAGAAAGGCTTTAGAAAATATAGATATTAACCGACTAACACCAGTAGAAGCATTAATGAAGTTGAATGAAATAAAAGGAATGTTGAAGTAATTCATAATCAAAATAAACAATCAAAGCATTACTTTTGCCCACCCAAAATAAAGAGGTATGATTGATAAGTTAGAAGCTATAAAAGCAAGGTTTGAGCAAATTGGTATTGCATTAACTAATCCAGAAATTATCAATAATCAAAAGGAGTTTGGAAAACTAAGTAAAGAATATCGTTCTTTAGAAAAAATAGTTCAACCTTTTGAACAATATAAAAAAGTATTAGCCGATTTTAATTTTGCCAAAGAAAGTTTAAATGGCAATGATGAGGATATGAAAGAATTAGCCAAAATGGAATTGCCCGATATAGAAGAACAAAAAGAAAATTTAGAAAAACAATTAACCCAATTACTTATACCAAAAGACCCACAAGATGATAAAAATGCCATTCTTGAAATTCGTGCAGGAACAGGTGGCGATGAAGCAAGTTTATTTGCAGGAGATTTATTAGGAATGTATTTACGTTATTGTCAAAAGAAAGGATGGAAAACAGCCATAGTAAGCGAAAGTGAAGGAACTGTTGGAGGCTATAAAGAAGTAGTAGTAGAAGTAACAGGAGAAGATGTTTATGGTACATTAAAATTTGAAAGTGGTGTACATCGTGTACAACGTGTACCTGATACAGAAACTCAAGGTCGTGTTCATACAAGTGCTGCAACTGTAGCAGTAATGCCTGAAGCAGAAGAAGTAGATGTTGAATTAAAAGAAAGTGATGTAAAAATGGAAACAGCACGTAGTGGTGGTGCAGGAGGACAAAATGTAAATAAAGTAGAAACAAAAGTTTTTTTAACACATATACCAACAGGCATTGTAGTGGTTTGTCAAACAGAAAGAACACAGTTGGCAAACAGAGAAAAAGCAATGCAAATGTTGCGAACAAAATTGTATGAAGAACAAGTACGCAAACAAGAAGATGAAATAGCCAGACAAAGAAAAACATTAGTAAGTACAGGAGATAGAAGTGCTAAAATTAGAACTTATAATTGGCCTCAAGGTAGAGTAACAGACCATAGAATTGGATTAACTTCTTATAATTTAGACTCAGTTATTAATGGAAATATAGACGAATTTATTGAAGCTTTACAATTAGCTGAAAATACAGCTAAAATGGCAAATCAAGATAATTAAACATATATACCAATGCAATTTGGATTTGTTTACGAAAAGAAAAAAACAATACAAGCACTACGCTATCATTTTATTTCAAGAAGTGAAATAAGGTGGTTAATTATAGTAGTAAATATATTTGCTATAACATCGGCTATTTTATTTTATTCAAAAAAAATAAGACCAGAATATTTTTTACTTGGTTCTATTATGTGGTTATTAATAATGTTGGCAGTTTGGTATATTTTACCATTAGCTGTTTATAAAAAAACAGAAATGTTTCAACATCGATATATTGTAACATTTCTTTCAGAAAAATTAATTTTAGAAACAGAAGCGGGGAATGCAGAATTTAATTGGGAAAAATTTCAACAATACACAGAAACACCACATTTTTTTCATTTATACTTCAACCCAAGATCATTTCTTTTAATACCTAAATACGAAACAGGAGAAGAAATGCGACACGATATTAGAGGAATTTTAAATAAAGGAATAGTAAGAAAGTAATTTTTAGACACAAGAGGATCTAAATTATTTGTTTGCTCACAGTAGTATTTATAAGAGGTTTTCTATGTATAGCTATATAAATAAAAAAGTTCACTATAATTAGTGAACTTTTAAGTTTATGTCGGGAGGACAGGATTCGAACCTGCGACCCCCTGGTCCCAAACCAGGTATTCTACCGGGCTGAACTACCTCCCGAATTCTTTAGGGCTGCAAATATAGGAGGCTGTTATTGAAAAAAAAATTCTACTTTAAAATAATCATATTTTCAGAAATGTAGTGTTATATACGTGCTATTGGGTATTTTGTTAAAAATTTTTGGCATTAAATGTGTAATATTAGGCGTGTTTTTATCTTTATAGTGTTCATCATTTAAAAATTATAGTTATGAAATCAATAAAATTTATCTTAATGCTTTTATTTCTTTGTGTTTTAAGCACTTCTTTATATGCACAAAAGGCAAAGAAAACAACCACAGTAAAACAGAAATATGGCTGTAGCAGCGAAATACCTGTTGCTAAAATGTATATAGAAGATACAACACCAGGTAGGGGTCTTGCAGATAATTATTATTTATGGGATAATGGAAAAATAATTTATGTAAAATTTTTAAGTGGTAGTAAATCTTTACAAGATAAAGTGAAAACAATAGCAAAGGAATGGGAAAAATATGCTAACATAAAATTTCATTTTGTTGAAGTTGGCCCATCACATATAAGAATTAATTTAGATGATAAAGGAGGTCATAACTCCTTAATTGGTACAATGGCAATCTCTGTTCCTCAAGATGAAAAAACAATGAATTTTGATACAACAGATTTTAAAACTTATGCAGCAATGTATAGAACTGTATTGCATGAATTTGGTCATGCAATAGGTTTGCTACACGAACACTATAGCCCAATTTCTGGAATTCATTGGAATAAAGAGGCTGTTTATAGAGAATTAAAACAAACACAAGGTTGGACAAAAGAAATGGTTGATGTAAACTTATTTCAACAATATAATGTTAATTACACAAATGGAACTAAATATGATCCAAAATCAATTATGCATTATCCTGTATTTGCACGTTGGACAACAGATAATTATAGTGTAAATTGGAATAATCAATTATCTGAAGGTGATATTGCATTAATAAAACTTTTATATCCAAAAGATGGAGAACGCTTAAATGAAGCACCAAGATTTACTGTATCTGATTACACAAATACTAGAGTAGTAAATAGCGATGTAAAACAAGGAATTTCAATTTATCCATCATTTAATATTAGTACTGCTGGAAGACCAGCAAGGGTATATTTTATAGCTTTCTTTTATGATGCAGATGGTAACCCAATAATGAAAGATGGAACTACCTATAGTATAAGCAAAATTGCAGCAACTTATAAAACAGCTGTTTTAGACGTAAATCAAAAACTATCTGCAAATAAAAGTAAGTTTGATGAGTTTGAATTATTTATACCTTATAATGAATTACCAGTTATAAAAGGAAAAAATAATTTTCAAGTAGAGTTTAGGGTTTATTTAATAGATGATAAAGAATTAAAAATATTATATCAATCAAAAAGATCTTTATTTAATTTCATTAAATCTTAATCATAAAAAATAAATTATAAAAATTAATAAAATGAAAACGATAAAACAAATAGTAGTTTTAGGATTAGCAATTTGCTTCACTACTATCGTTACAGCACAAGAAAAACAAGAATTTAAAAAAATGGGCTGTGCAACAGTTGAACCAGTTAAACAAGTATTTGCATTTGATACCACAATTACTGGAAAAAGAGGAATGGCAGACAATTATTATTTATGGGATAATGGCAAAACGCTTTATGTAAAAATTATGAATGGTAGCCAACGTTATAAAGACTTAATTAAACGCTATGCCAAAGAATGGGAAAAATATGCAAACATAAAGTTTGAATTTGTTGAAGTAGGTCCATCACACATTCGTGTTCTTCTTACAGGAAATGATGGTCAAGGAAATTATTCTAAATTAGGAACTATGGCATTAATGGTTCCTCAAGAAGAACACACTATGCACTTAGATACAACATCTTTTACTACACAAGAATATACTTACACTTGTATTGTACACGAATTTGGTCATGCAATAGGTTTAATGCATGAACACATGAGTCCTGTATCAGGTATTAAATGGGATAAAAACAGAATTTATGCAGCCTATAAATTAAATCAAGGATGGGACAAAGACATGGTAGATGCACAGTTATTTAAAAAATACAGTATAAGCTATACTAATGGAACTAAATACGATCCAAAATCAATTATGCACTATCCTATTTCTCGTTGGGAAACTTTAGATGGTTATCATGTAGAATGGAATTATAGTATTTCTGAAGGAGATAAAGTATTAGTAGCTGCTCTTTATCCTAAAAAAGGAGAAAGAAAAAATGAAGTACCTCGTTTTACTATAAGCAATTTTTCAAAAATGGATATAGAAGTAAGCGACAAAAAAGAAGGCGTTAGTTTTTATCCAACATTTACAATAAATACAGCAGGCAAAAGTGGTAGAGTATATTATTTAGCAGTATTTACAGATGATAAAGGAAATATGTTTGAAACAGCAAGTAACGATTATAAAGTATTTGGTGTATCTGGTACATCTAAAACAACAGTTTTAAATCCAGGTCAAAAAATTGAAGTAAATAAAGGCGGTAAAAAAGATATGGAGTTATTTATACCTTATTCAGAAATTCCACAAAGTATTAGAAACAAAAATATCAGAGCATTATTTTATGTTTTCTTAGAAGATAATGGAGAGATGAAATTATTATATGCCTCTAAAAGCGTTCCTTGTAATATGGCTAGATAAAATAGAAAATATAACCCTTTAAAAGCAAAGGCTATCAATAATTATGGTAGCCTTTATTTATTTGATACAGTAGTATAATTTTTAAACACAATATTTATCAGTATTAATGGATATTTTTTATAGAGTAAAAAAAATTATATTATCATAAAGAAAATAAGAAAACTTATTCTCTATTTACTTTTTTTTAATAACACCTTCTTTTGCTTTTTCACCAGTAAAAAACAAAATTTTGAAATGATTATAATCCTTGTTTAACCACTTATGTATTATTTCCTAAAAAATTTTTAAACTATTCATTTATCTATTATTATTGCCCATTAGCAGATTGTCAAAATAACACATTTTATATTATATGAAATTTTACATCATTATTTTTTTGCTAACAATATCTTTTTTAACAAAAGCTCAGAAAAAAATTTTTAATAGTGCTAATACCGAAGAGTCTGTTCAAAATTTGTATCATCAATCAATTGGATTTAATCAAGCAATTTTTAATGGACAAGAATATTTTCATAGAATGAGTAAATTAACTGGTCATGTTTTTTGGAATGAAAATATTTTTAAAAACGGAAGTGTAAGCTTTGATGGAAATATTTATCCCAATATTCCTTTAAAATTAGATTTATTAAATGAAGAACTTATCACTTATAGAACAAACACAACACTTCAAGTTAAAATAACAAAAGAAAAAATTGATTCTTTTAATATTGCTGATACACGTTTCATACACTTAACACAAAATATAGATTCTAAAATGCCTGAAGGCTTTTATGAAGTTTTACATCAGGGAAAGTATATTGTTATTTGTAAAAGAATTAAAACAATTAAAGAAATTGTATCGCCAGATGGGGTAGAAAATAAAATAGAACAAAAAAATAATTATTATATAAATGATAAGGGAGAATATAAAGAAATTAAAAGTAGGCAAATACTATACGATTTCTTTAAAGATAAAAAAGAAAGTGTATTGCAGTATGCAAAACAAGAAAATTTGAATTATAAAACTGATACAGAATCTTATATTCTTTTTACTATTAAATATTACGAGCAAATAACTAATTAATAAATGAAAATATTTTTAAGGACATCGGCAATTATCGTTTTAGTTTTATTATTTACCAATATTAGGGCTCAAAATAATTACATAACGCTTGATGTAAATCGGGTAAAGTTTCAAGAGTTTGTAAATGTTGTAGAAAAGCAAACTAATTATTTTTTTTATTACAATCATTTAGATACTGATAGTCTATTAATAACTGTTTCAGCTAGTAATAGTAGCCTTTCTGATATATTAAAAATTGTTTTTAAAAACACTGAATTAAATTTTTCAATATCAAACAATAATAAAGTTTTTATTTCAAGAGGAGTACAGATGTATGCAGATTTAGGAACTTCTTTTTTTAAAACTGAAACAAAAGAAATAGATAAAAATAAAATTGTTAAATCGTTTGAAGATACTGTAGAAGATAAAACTTCTGATGATGTAGCTATACAAAATAAGTTAATTGTAATTGGAAAACCCAATGCTGTTATTAGCGAAAAAGTTACATTAACAGGACACATCAAAAATATAAAGAATAATGAACCTATTGAAAATGCAATAGTTTCTGTTGGTAAAACTTCTGTTGTTACAGATTATTTAGGAAGATTTTCTATTAACATTACAAAAGGAAGAAGCACACTTTCTGTTTCAAGTGTTGGAATGAGAGATGCATTTCGTCAATTGCTTGTACACTCATCAGGAAGTTTGGATATTGAAATGCAAGAAAATATTACTAAACTTAAAGGTGTTGTAGTTACATCTTCAAGAAGAAATTCTGGCGTTAAAACACCAAAAATGGGTGTTGAAAAAATTACTATAAAACAATTGAAACAACAACCTGTAGTATTTGGAGAAGCAGATGTATTAAGAGCTGTATTAACATTACCAGGTGTAACATCTGTAGGAGAAGCAAGTACTGGTTATAATGTAAGAGGGGGCTCTGTAGATCAGAATCTTATTTTATTTAATGATGCAACTATTTTTAATCCATCACATTTATTTGGATTCTTTTCTGCATTTAACCCTTCAGTTGTAAATAGTGTAGAGCTATATAAAAGTAGCATTCCAGAAAAATTCGGTGGTCGTATTTCATCTGTATTAGATGTTACAGTACAGGAAGGAAATAAAAAGAAAGTTGGTGGAGCCGGAGGTATTGGACCATTAACAAGCCATCTTATGTTAGAAAGTCCAATAAAAAAAGAAAAAGGTTCAGTAATAGTTGGATTTAGAACAACTTATTCGGATTGGATATTAAAAAATTTAAGCGATGAAAGTTTTAAAAATAGTAAAGCATCGTTTTATGATTTAAGCCTTCATCTTTCTCAACAACTTAATACTAAAAACTTTTTATACATTACTGGTTATTTAAGTAAAGATAAATTTAGATTAGATCAAGATACGCTTTATCAATATCAAAATAAAAATATCAATATAAAATGGAAGCACATTTTTAAAAATAATTTCTTTAGTGTGTTTACTGTAGGTTATGATAATTATAACTATGGTATTGAAAGTACATTAAAACCAATAAATGCTTATAACTTAAAATTTGGCATTAGTCAATATTATTTCAAAGCAGATTTTACAAAATCTATAGGTAATAAGCATAGAATTAATTTTGGTTATAATGGAAATTATTTAAAATTAAATCCAGGAATTTTTCAACCAAGTGATGCAGCTTCATTAGTTGTTCCTATAACTATTCAAGAAGAGCAAGGATTAGAAAATGCATTTTATTTAGGAGATAAAATAGAAGTAAATTCTAAGTTAGCAGTTGAAGCAGGTTTAAGAGTTTCTTCATTTACTGCACTTGGTGCATCAAGAGTTTATACTTATATAGATGGAAATGAAAGAACTGTAACTAATATTCAGGATTCTGTTTTTTATAAAAATGGTCAAACAATAAAAACTTATTGGGGACCTGAAATAAGACTTTCAGCAAGATATACTTTAAACGAGACATCCTCTATCAAAGTTGGTTTTAATACACTTCGTCAGTATGTACACATGTTATCAAATACAACTGCTATTTCTCCAACAGATATTTGGAAGTTGAGTGATACTTATGTAAAACCACAAATAGGCAAACAGGTTTCTTTTGGTTTTTATAAAAACTTTCCTAAACGAGATATAGAAACATCTGTAGAAGTTTATTACAAGTGGTTAGATAATTTTATTGATTATAAAAGTGGTGCTAAACTTTTGTTGAATGAACATATTGAAACAGATATTTTAAACTCTAAAGGATATGCTTATGGTATTGAATTTATGGTAAAAAGAAATATAGGAAAATTAAATGGTTGGGTTAGTTATACATATTCAAGAACAATGCTAAAAACAGATGATCCTTTAGTAAAAAATCCTGTAAACAGAGGAGATTATTACCCTGCCAATTTTGATAAACCACATAGTGTAAACTTAATTGGTAATTATAGATTCTCTCACAGATTTAGTATTTCTCTTTCTGCTGTTTATAGTACTGGTCGTCCTATAACATTACCAATTGCTGTTTATAATTATGGTGGAGGTGATAGAGTTTATTACTCTGATAGAAATCAATTTAGAATACCTGATTATTTCAGAACAGATTTTTCTATGAATATAGAAGGCAATCATAAAATTAAAAAATTAGCACACAGTTCTTGGTCAATTGGTGTATATAATCTTACAGCAAGAAAAAATCCATACTCTGTGTATTTCACAACTGAAAACAAAAAAATAAAAGGATATCAATTATCCATTTTTGGTTCAGCTATTCCATTTATAACATACAACTTTAAGTTTTAATATTTTAAAATAAATGAAAACTAAAAATTTATATAACCTACTAATCATTTCTGTTTTAGCATTTGGTTGCAGAAAAACTTATTCTCCTCCAGAAATTACTACAGACTATAATATTTTAGTAGTAGAAGGATTTATTAATGCAGGTGGCGATAGTAGTTTTTTTAAACTTTCTCGTACTCAAAAATTAGGAGGAATTACTGCTGCAAAGTTTGAACAGAATGCACAAATAAGTATTCTTTCTTCTACAGGTGCAGAACTTTCAACATCTGTAAATAAAGGCTTTGGAGAGTATTCTATTTTTAGTGCAATGTTATCTCCAACAGAATCTTATCGCCTTAAAATACAAACTTCAGATGCTAAAATATATCAATCAGATTTAGTAATTGCAAAACAAACTCCTGCTATTGATAGTGTTACTTGGAAGATTGATAATCAAAAAAATGGAATACAATTTTTTGTTAGTACACATGATGCAACTAAAAACACAAGATATTATAAATGGAATTATGAAGAAACCTGGGAGTATAAATCTTACTTTGAATCGTTATATAAATTTATAAAAGATACAATAATTGAACTAAGAGCACCAGAAGAACAAATATATCATTGCTGGTCAACAGAAAAGAATTCTTCTATCAATATATCTACAACAGAAAGATTAGCTGAAGATATAATTAACAATGAAAAAATTTTATTTGTAAATAAAGGAAGCAATCGTTTTAATCAACGTTATAGTTTATTGGTAAAGCAATATGCACTTACAAAAGAAGCTTATGAGTATTGGCAGCAATTAAAACAAATGACAGAATTAGGAGGCTCTATTTTTGATGTACAACCTGTACAATTATTAGGAAATATAAAATGTATATCAAATCCTTCAGAACCTGTAATTGGTTTTATAAGTGCAGCAACAACTTCTGAAAAAAGAATTTTTATTAATAGAGATGAAGTACCAAGTCTTGTAATACCCTATCCTTTTCAATGTGATATG
Source organism: Chitinophagales bacterium (assembly GCA_026931325.1). Classification (GTDB taxonomy): domain Bacteria; phylum Bacteroidota; class Bacteroidia; order Chitinophagales; family Chitinophagaceae; genus UBA1930. The sequence continues at coordinate 21,181 of JAIXLO010000126.1, forward strand.
GTTTCTGTTCCAAAAAAGAAAGCTACAATGGCTACATACTATATTTCAAAACGCTATATACCAATAGCACCAGATGTTGATGGAGCATATCTTGCTGCTCCTTATGAATGTACTGATTGTAAATTTTTTGGAGGCGTTACAACTAAACCATCTTTTTGGTAATAAAAAATATATCAGAATAATTTTAAGAGTTTATGAATATGCTAAAGATAAAATTACTATTTGTTGTTTGCTTGTTTTTTAGTTTAAATGCTTTTGCTCAAAATAATAGTAATGAACAATTGACTACTAAGTTTCAACAATATGTTGCAAATAATTTTCAAGAAAAAATGTTTGTTCATACCGATAAAAATTTTTATTTATCTGGCGAAACTTTATGGTTTAAAATTTATAACACAGATATAGCAACAAACAAACTTGCCACTGTAAGTAAAGTTGCTTATGCAGAACTTTTGAATATCGAAAATAAAAGTGTTTTACAAGCCACTATTGAATTACAAGATGGAACAGGTAATGGGCAATTTGTTTTACCTCTTACATTACCTTCTGGTAATTATATTTTTAGAGCTTATACAAACTGGATGAAAAATTTTAATGAAGAATTAATTTTTCATAAAACAATTACAGTTGTAAATGTGTTTGATAAAAATGAAGACACTATTAAACATTCATTAAAATATGATATTCAATTTTTTCCTGAAGGAGGAAATTTGGTAAACAATGTTCAAAGTAAAGTAGCTTTTAAAGCTGTAAATAACTTTGGTGTTGGAATTAATTTTCAAGGAAAAATTGTTAATCAAAATAATGAAGTAATTACAACATTCTCTCCTCAACATTTTGGCATTGGTTCTTTTTTGTTTACACCAAATTCTTCTAATACCTATAAAGCAATTATTGTTACAGAAGCCAATGATACATTAACTTTTAACTTACCAACAATTTATAACAATGGTTATGTAATGTTTACAGAAATTAAAAATCATAACATCAATATTTCTGTTCAATCAAGCAGTGAAGCAAGTAATGAAACAATGTATTTAATTGCTCATAATAATAAAGCAATTCAAATTAATAATGCTCAAAATTTACAAAAAGGAAAAACAATCTTTAGCATTAACCCTTCATTATTAAATGATGGTGTTACATTCTTTACCATTTTTAATAGTAGCAATAATCCAGTATGTGAAAGATTATTTTATAAAAGACCACAACCAAAAGAATTTGTTGAAGCTAAAATAAATAATCAACAATTTAATAATAGAGATAGAGTAAGTATTGATGTATTAAGCTATAATAATCAAAAACAACCAATAGTTTCAAAGATGTCAATCTCTGTTTTTAAAACAGATGCTTTACAAACAGATGATGTATTAGATATTCAACAATATTTTTGGTTAACATCCAACCTAAAAGGAAATATTGAAAATGCTGGCTATTACTTAAATGAAGCAAATGAGCAAACAGATGCTGCATTGGATAATTTATTGCTAACACAAGGTTGGAGAAGATTTAATTGGAATGATATTTTACAAACTTCACAAAAGGAGCTAAAATATTTGCCAGAATTTGAAAGTCAATTAATAACAGGCAAGGTAGTAAATAAAACTACATTATTACCAGCTGAAGGTATTGGTATATATTTAAGTATGCCAGGTAAAGAATTTAGTTTTACTACGGCAATAACAAATAGTAAAGGAGAATTTGTTGCAGTATTGCCAAAGGTTTCAAATAAAACCTCATTAATTGCACAAACTAATAACAGAGCAGATAGTAATTATAGAATTGATATTAATAGTGCTTATTGGAATAATTTCTCTTCTTGGAAAACACCAGAATTTTCTATTAATAAAAATGTAGAAAGAGGACTAAATAATTATGGATTAAGTGTACAATCAGAGTACATCTATAATCCTCAACCAATTTATCTTCAAACATTTCATTATACACCTTTTTATACCAATTCAGATAATACATATTTGTTAGACAATTATACCAGATTTACAACAATGGAAGAAGTAATGAGAGAATATGTTATTGGTGTTTCTGTAAGAAAAAAATCTGGTAATTTTATTTTTAATAGTTTAGATGCACCAAGATTTCAATTCTTTCATACCGATCCATTAATTTTATTAGATGGTGTACCTGTATTTGATGCAGATAAAATTATTGCTACAGATCCTTTAAAAATTCAGAGAATAGATTTGGTAACAAGAAGATTCTTTTATGGACCCTTTGCTTTTGATGGTATTGTAAGCTATACAAGTTATAATGGCAAAATGGCTACATCGGCACTAAACAAAGAATCTTTATTAATAGATTATGATGCATTGCAACAACAAAGAGAATTTTACTCACCTAAATATGAATTAAAAGAAAACAAAGAAAGCAGAGTACCAGATTATAGAACTTTATTGTATTGGTCGCCAAATGTGCATACAAACAAAGATGGAAAAACTAATATTGATTTTTATACTTCAGACCTTGAAGGCAACTTTGTAGCACTCATACAAGGCTTAACACAAAATGGTGAACCTGTAAAAAGCATTATTAAATTTAAAGTAGCAAAATAATTTTTCTTCTTTTTTATAACATTAAACTTAAAAATTATTTTCTGTAATCTATATGATGAAGGAAAAGTTTTAAAAACTCTTTTATTTACTTAATTCATCAGTATCAATTCTATCTACCTTTTGTACTCCATTTAGTTGCTTTAATTTTTCTACTAATTCATCAAGTTCTTCTTTATCGTGCACAAAAACTTTTATAATACCTTCAAACAATCCTTCTTTACTTTCAATAGTTAAGCCTGCAATATTTATTTTTAAATCACCACTAATAATATTGGTTATTTTATGAATTACTCCTACATCATCTATACCAATAATTCTTAATCCTGTTAAGAAAGAAATTTCTTTATTCTTAACCCATTTTGTTTTTACCACTCTGTGACCATAATTAGCTAATAATTGTGCAGCATTTGGACAGTTTGTTCTATGTATGATTAATCCTTTACCAGAACTTACAAAACCAAAAACATCATCACCAGGAATTGGATTACAACACTTAGCTAAAGTATATTGTATCTTATCGCCACTTTCTCCAAAAATTATTAACTCACTATCTTTTTTATTTGATTTTTTTATTTGAGGATGTTCTTCTACAACATCTTTTGGAATATTTTTTGGTTTAGGAATATCTAATTTATCGCCATAGGTTTGAAAATCTTTTAGCTCTTTTAAATCAATACTTTTTGTAGCTATTTTATAAAATAATTCTAATTGAGAAGGTAATTTATAAAATTGCACAAGCTCATCAATATTATATTGATTGAAGGCAGCTTTCATACCTTCTAATTTTTTTTGCAAAACATATTTTCCATCTTCTGCAATAATTCTTTTTTCTTCTCTTAATGCATCTTTTATTTTAGATTTTGCTCTAGCGGTTACTACAATATTCAACCAATCTTCTGTTGGTTTTTGTTTAGTGCTGGTAATAATTTCAACCTGATCGCCACTACGAAGTTTATGAGATATTGGCACTAATTTATGATGCACTTTTGCACCAATGCACTGACTACCTACAGCAGTATGTATAGAAAAAGCAAAGTCAAGAGCAGTACTACCTTTTGGCAACATTCTTACTTCTCCTTTTGGTGTATAAACATAAATTTCTTCTGCAAGAAAAGATGTTTTAAAATCTTGTAGAAAGTTAATGCTGTCTGTATCATCTTGTGCAAGAGCTTCTCTAATTTGTCCTAACCATTTATCAAATCTACTTTCGCTGCTTGTTCCCTCTTTGTATTTATAGTGTGCTGCTAATCCTTTTTCAGCAATATCATTCATACGTTTTGTACGAATTTGAATTTCTACCCATTTTCCATGAGGTCCCATAACTGTTGTATGCAAAGCTTCATAACCATTGCTTTTAGGGTTGCTTAGCCAATCTCTTAATCTTTCTGGGTTTGGTTTATATTCATCTGTAATAATGCTATATACTTTCCAACACTCTTCTTTTTCTTTATCTTGTGCAGAATCTAATATAACTCTAATAGCAAATAAATCATACACTTCATTAAAGCTAACACCTTTCTTTTTCATTTTATTCCAAATAGAGTGTATGCTCTTTGGTCTGCCATAAATTTCAAACTTAAAACCTGCTGCTGTTAATTTTTCTTTTAATGGTTTTATAAATTCGTTGATATATCTCGTTCTTTCTCTTTTTGTTTCTGCTAATTTTTTTGCAATATCTCTATACTCATCAGGCTCCATATATTTCATTGCTAAATCTTCTAACTCTGTTTTAATATTATATAATCCCATTCTGTGAGCAAGAGGTGCATAAACCCAAACAGTTTCACTAGCAATTTTTAATTGCTTTTCTCTTTTTAGAGAATCCAATGTTCTCATATTATGTAGTCTATCTGCAAGCTTTATCAATATTACACGAGGATCATCGGTAAGAGTGAGTAATATTTTTTTAAAATTTTCTGCTTGTTGAGATGTATTTGTATCCATCACTGTAGAAATCTTTGTAAGACCATCTACAATTTTTGCAATCTCACTTCCAAATTCTCTTTCTATATCATCTAATGTAATATCAGTGTCTTCAACAGTATCATGAAGCAATGCACAAATACTACTTCTGATACCTAAACCAATTTCTTCCACACAAATTGTTGCAACAGCAATAGGATGTAAAATATAAGGTTCGCCACTTTTTCTACGCATGGTTTTATGAGCTTCTGCACTCATTTCAAAAGCTGTTCTTATTAACTCTTTACCATGCTTATTTAGTTTAGGGCGTAATGCTTTTAATAGGCCACGATAGTGCCTTAAAATTTCTTTTTTTTCCTGTTCTTCATTTAAAGTATAAGCAGGAACTTGTGTATCTGAAGTTGTTTTTACTCGTTGAGACATAGTATAACGAATATAAGAAAATAGTTTTTCTGTAAAATATTTTTCTTCTTATAACGCTAAATTTAATAAAGTATTGGGATGTTGTAGGTGTAATACTTGTAACCCTGCCTTCTCGGCACCTTCAATATTTATTAATGTATCATCTATAAATAAAGTTTCTTTAGGATTTAAGCCCTGCTCTTGTAATATATTGATATAGCTTTCTGTATAAGGTTTTCTAAAGCCACACAAATGAGAGTAATATGTTTTTATGAATAGATTATTGAAGTTGTGGTTTGGTGAAACCAAGTTAGCCGTTTTTATAAAACAATTATAATGTATTTCATTTGTATTAGAGTATAAAAATATTTTGTATTTACTTTTTAGTTTTTGTAAAAATTGTATTCTTTCTTTTGGAAGATTTAATAACATAGCATTCCAGGCATTTTTTATTTGTTCATTTGTTAGCTGCATATTAGAAATATTTCTAAAAATAGTATAAAAACTTTCTGGAGTTATTTTTCCTGTTTCTAATTGTTCAAATAATTCAGATGCTTTATGCTGATTATATAAAGCAGAAAAATTATTTACTCCTAAATTGATAAAAGCTCTTTCGGTAAGAGTATAATCAATATTTAGCAATACACCACCAAAGTCGAAAATGATGTTTTTAATGTTTGACATAGTTTTGAAAAATTATCTTGATGAAGGCATATTTAATGGCATATCTCTTTTTAACATATTATTTCTATTAGCCATTACCCAAGCAGTTGTAAAAATAAATCTTGCTCTTCTTTCCATAACATCAAAATTAATTTTATCTACTGTATCAGTTGGGCGATGATAATCTTTATGAACTCCATTAAAATAAAAAATAACAGGGACGCCGTTTTTTGCAAAATTAAAATGATCACTTCTGTAGTAAAAACGATTGGGATCTTTTGGATCATTATATTTTCTATCAATCTCTATTTTAAAATGTTGATTGATACTATCACTAATAGGTATTAAATCGCTACTTAATTTATCTTCTCCTATAGCAAAAACATAATTCAAACTATCTCCTTTATAAGAAGGATCAATTCTACCAATCATATCTATATTAAGGTTTACAGAAGTTTTATTTAATGGATAAATTGGATGTTGAGTATAATAATCACTTCCCCATAAACCTTTTTCTTCACCACTTACAGTCATAAAAATTATATTACGCTTAGGTGCTTTCCCTTTTTTCTTAGCTAATGAAAAAGCTTTGGCCATTTCAATAATTGTTACAGTTCCACTTCCATCATCATCTGCTCCATAATAGATTTCATTACCTCTTTTTCCTAAGTGATCATAGTGTGCAGTAAGAATAATATATTCATCTTTTTTTTCAGAGCCTTCTAAAAGTCCAATAACATTAGAACTTTGAAGAGTATTGGTTTCTTTGTCAATTGTTAAATAAATATTCGTTGCATAATTACCTGTTGCTATATTTTTTAAATCTTCATAACTATTTATCATCTTAGTTAAAATAGAAGATGCTGCTTGATAAGATACACTTAATATAGGAGTTGTTCTGTTATTATTTGCAGGCTTTTTTACATACATAAATCCTTTTGTAGAAGGAATAGAATGATTGAGCTTATCAAAATTTTCTGAAACAATAATTATGCCTGCTGCTTCTTTTAATGTAGCAGTTCTTATTTTTAAAAAGCTACTATTTCTTTTAGGAATTTTATTTTCATTTGAGGGATTACTTTCTAAAAACATAACCCATTTTCCTTTAACATCAATATTTTTATAATCGTTTCTAGTACTATCTTGTATGCCAAAACCTACATAAGCAATTTCATTGATTTGAAAATTACCTTCAGTTATATTGAAAAGAGAAACAGTAAAATGCTTGTCGAACGCAAAAGATGTATTATATAATTTTAATGAAGCAGACTTTAACTCATCTTGATAAACATTATATGTTTGTTGATAAGAATTTCCATTACCTGGCTTTAAACCTATTTGTTTGAATTGTTGTTCAATGTAAGCTGCAGCTTTTTTTTGACCTTCAGTAGCAGTTTCTCTTCCTTCCATTTCTGCACTTGCTATAATTGTTAGTTGCTTTTTTAAATCTTGTTGTGTAATGACTGATGCATATTTAGTAGCATCATTATTTTTTTGAGCTATTACAAATACTGATATAAAACAGCTTAAAACAAAAAATATTTTTTTCATAATTTCTAATGTTGCTAAGTAAAAATTGAAGAAGCAAAATAACTTTTTGCTTTTGTAAAGCAAATTAAAAATTATGAGTGGTAATAAAAGCAGAAGAAAAAATTTATTTAAGCTACAACTTCTTCGATATTGAGTACTTTTTTTATTTCATTGTAAAGAATATCTGTTGTAAATGGTTTAGGAATGTAACCATTCATGCCCACATCAAAGCATTTATCTTGTTCGCCTTTTATGGCTAAGGCTGTCATTGCAATAATTGGCATATTTAATTTTAATTCATTACGAATAATTTCTGTTGTTTGATAACCGTCTAACTCTGGCATAAAAATATCCATTAACACAAGATCATAGTTATTAATTTTTGCTAGTTCTATAGCCTTTGTACCATCATCAGCAATATCAACTAAAGCGTCAAATTTAGAAATAGCATGCTTTACTAGCATTTGGCTAATGGAATTATCTTCTACAACTAAAATATGTTTATTGCGTAGTATAGTATATTCCATAGTTTATAGATTTATTTTAAAGCACATATTGTGCAAAGAAAATTATACTTTTATTATACAGAACGATAAAAAGGGTTATTCATTGCCTTAAAAAGGCATTTATTTTGTTTTTTGCTAATTTTTAACCACTTGTGTGATTTCATTTCTACTATTTTTGCTAATTAGTACTAAAATGTGCTACCCTAATTAACTATGAAGAAAATACTTTTTTTAGTTTTTGCTACAATAGGATTTGTAAGTTATTTGTTTGCTCAGAATAATAAACCAATCAAAAAAAATTATGATTTAAGCAATCGGTCTTCTGATCATTTTATGATTCAATATGGATTAGATAGATGGAGTGGCACACCAGATAGTATAAATGTAAAAGGCAGTAGTCGTCATTTTAATTTTTATTTTATGTTGGACAAGCCTTTTAAGAACAGCCCAAAATTTAGTGTAGCTTATGGTTTGGGTATAAGTAGTAGTAATATTTTTTTTAATAAAAATTATGTTGATGTAAAATCTACTTCTTCTTTACTTCCTTTTAGAAATTTTTACCCAGGAACAGATTCTTCATACTTTAATAAATTTAAGCTTACAACTATTTTTGTTGAAGTTCCTGTTGAATTAAGATATTACTCTAATCCAGAGAATACAAATAAATCTATAAAAGCTGCTTTGGGTATTAAAGTAGGAACAATTTTAAAAGCTTATACTAAAGGAAAAGATTTATTGGATAAAAAAGGTCTTTCTGTTTATGATAATAAGTTTATAGAAAAACAATCAGATCGTAAATATTTTAATGGAACAAAACTTGCTTTAACCGCACGTGCAGGTTATGGAATTTTTGGTATTCATTTTACATATCAAATAACACCTTTCTTAAAAGAGGGTACTGGTGCTGAAATAAGACCTTATTCTATTGGTTTAACAATAAGTGGTTTGTAATATTTTTTATAACCCTTTTATTATTCTGTGAATATAGGTTTCGTTACCAGTTGTAATTTTTACAATATAAACACCTTCTGGTATTTGCTGAATAGGAATTATAATTTGAGTATCAAATTTTTCATATTTATTATTAATTAAAATTCTTCCTGCCAAATCTGTTAATTGTATTTGATGAGAAATATTTCTTTCATTGCCATTATTCTTTATAACCAAAAAATTTGAGGCTGGATTAGGGTAAACACTATACTTAATATTTAATGGAACATGAATTGAAAATACTTCACTATAACTAAATGTATTATCATTATCTATTTGTTTCAGTCTGTAATAAACTCTTCTGCCTCTTATATTTTCTGTATTATCTGTATAAAAATATTTTTTTGTTCCTGTAGATTTTACAAAACCTATTTGGTGAAATTCTGTGCCATTAAAACTTCTTTCAACTTCAAATCTGTTGAAGTTTATTTCTGTTTCTGTTTCCCAGTTTAGAAATATTTTATCACCTATTAATTTTCCAGAAAAATAAATAACATTCACAGGTAAAGCTGCCAACCCTGGACAATTGCTATTCCAAACTTTAGTTACATATTGCGGACTATCAACATAAGGATTTCTGTTTCCTTGAAAACTGTATGCACCATTATTTCTTTGTCTTTCTTTTTCACTTACTGGATCTTGGTTATGCCATTTAAGCATTAGCTTTAGATAATTAATATTTACACTTGGAAAAGTATTATTTGCTAAAGTTAATTTTCCGTCAGTATTATAATTTGCCCAAGTAGTTATTCTATTTTCATATCTAGTAACCATATATAAATAAGCTCTTGCAACGTCACCTTTATATTCATCAATTGGTTCAAAAACAGTACCTGTAATACCAGCAGTTGCCGATGGTCCTAATTTACTTCCATTACTGCTTGTATAAGTTGGTGTTGCAACTTCGCCATATCTGTAATTACTTCTTTTATTATTTACCCAACCATCTGTAGGAAAAATATGAATATAGTCTGAAATGGCTGGAGCTTCATCATTGAACCAGCTTTTAGGAAAACTATGTTCTCTATTATAACAAGAGCCTTCTGCATTATAAGAGCCACATTGATCTGAGCCTGGTGTGTAATAATAATTAGCAGTACCATTAGGCTTGAATGAATATATATCCCAAATAACATAATTATTAGCACCGGGTTTTTTTATAGTGTCTGTTTTTTTATATTGATTCCATAAATCATTATAAGTTTGCGGATTATGGCTACTTGAAATAATATTGTACAAAGCAGTTTTTAAACTTGCACATTCTTTATTTGATGCAGCATTATAGTAACCAGAAGGGGGTTGTGCATAAATAAAGTTTACAACAGATATAACTATTAATAAAACTAAACTTTTTTTCATATTTTATAAACGCTAAAAATAAAAAATTAATATACTAATAGCAAGATTATTTACTAATCATTTTTATAATTGGTACAATCATTTCTTCTAAGCTAACTCCTCCATGCTGAAAAGTATTTTTGAAATAATTTACATAATAATTATAATTATTAGGATAACATAAAAAACCATCTTCTTTTGCAAAGATAAAAGATGAGTTTACATTTGGTACAGGAAGTCCAGCATCTCTTGGGTCTTTAAATGCAAGAACTTCTTTTGCTTCATACTGTAAATTTCTTCCATGCTTATATCTTAAATTGGTTGTTGTCTGTTTATCGCCAATAACTTTGTAAGGTGTTTTAACTCTAACAGTTCCATGATCTGTGGTTACAATAATTTTAATTTTTTTATCACTTATTTTTTTTAATGCTTGATGTAAGGCACTATGCTCAAACCAACTTTTTGTTACGCTTCTATAGCTTTTTTCATCACCAGCTAATTCTTTTAAAACTTCCATCTCTGTACGAGCATGGCTTAGCATATCTACAAAATTGTAAACAATAATATTTAAATCATTGTTTAAAAGATTATGAATTTTATTTTGTAATTGTTGTCCATCTTGATGATTTGCTACTTTAGTGTAAGAAACTTTCAAATCATCTTTCTTTAGTCGTTTAAGTTGCTCTCTTAAAAATTTTTCTTCAAATAAATTTTTTCCCCCTTCTTCGTCATCATTTTTCCACTCAATAGGAAATTTCTTTTCTATGTCAATAGGTAATAATCCACCAAAAATAGCATTACGACTATATTGTGTTGCAGTTGGTAGAATTGAATAAAAAGTTTCTTCTTCTAATATTCTAAAACTTTCTGCAAAAATGGGCTGTATTGCTTTCCATTGATCATAACGTAAATTATCTATCAGAATAACAAATGTTGGAATTTCTTTTTCTATGTGTGGTAAAATTTTCAATTGAAATAAGTTATGACTCATAATAGGAACATCAGTTGATTTTGGATGAACCCAATTTGCATAATTTTTACTAATAAATTTAAAAAACTCTGTATTTGCTTCTTGTTTTTGTGTAATAAAAACATCTAACATTTCTGGGCTATCACTTTTTTCCATTTCTAATTCCCAGTACACTAATTTTTTATAAATTTCCATCCATTCGTTGTAGTTAGGATTATTGTTTAAAGCCATAAATAAATCTCTAAACTGTTGTTGATAATTGGTAGTTGTTTTTTCTGCAACCAATCTTTTATTATCAATAATTTTTTTAAGGCTTAATAATACTTGATTAGGATTTACTGGCTTTAATAAATAATCTGCAATTTGGCTACCTATTGCTTCATCCATCAAAGTTTCTGTTTCATTTTTTGTAATCATTATAATTGGTAGCTGCTGATTTATTTCTTTTATTTTAGCCAATGTTTCTAACCCTGAAATGCCAGGCATTGTTTCATCTAATAATACTACATCTACAATATTTTCTCTTACATATTCAATAGCATCAAACCCATTACTAAAAGTTTCTACTTCATAGCCTTTGTTTTCTAAGAAAAGTTTTTGACTTTGTAAACTTTCCATTTCATCATCTATCCAAATTATTTTTGCTAATGACATAATGTATTTTTTTTATTGAACGTTAAAATTAAATAATAACAAGAAGGTTTAAATTTCTGTTTTCTTAAAATGTTACTAATAAATGTTGCTTTATAATTTTTTAAAGCTACAAAACAAAAAGTTTTGTAAAGTATTAAATGGAGTTTGATGATTGGTTGTAAAGCAATTTATTTTTTCAAATGAATTACTCAATAAGCTGGTCAAAGAATTTTCTGAATACTGTTTTATGTTTATACCACTACATTTTAAAGGACCTTGTTCGGAAAAAGTACCAATAACCAAAATACCATCAGTGTTTATTTTGTTTTGAAGTAATTGTACATAAGAAGCAATTTCTTTTTCTTCTGTAAGAAAATGAAAGGCAGCTCTATCGTGCCAAAAATCAAATTTTTCTGTTGTATTAAATTGAACAATATCTGAAACTATCCAATTTACTTTTTTAGCATTATTGCCTAATCTTTTTTTTACTCTTTCAATAGCTGCTTCTGAAATATCTAATACTGTTATGTTTTGATAGTTGTTATCAATTAAATAATCAACTAAAAAACTATCTCCTCCACCAACATCAATAATATTTGCAGATTTGGGTAAATTAAATTGCTCAATAAAATTGATAGATGTTTGTGGTGTTGGTTGATACCAACTTACTTCATTTAATTGCTTGGTCTGATAAATATTTTCCCAATGTTTTTTTCTATCAAAGTCTGCCATTAAAACAGATTTATAATTTTCCATTTTTAATTTCATCAACAACTGATGGGTCAAGTAATGCAGTTGTATCACCTAAGTTTTCTGTTTCTCCTTCAGCAATTTTTCTTAAAATTCTTCTCATTATTTTACCACTTCTTGTTTTAGGTAAACCTCTTACAAATTGTATTTTATCTGGTTTTGCAATAGCTCCAATAATTCTTGAAACAGTTTCTAAAATATCTTTTCTTGTTTGGTCTTCATTAATATGCTGCTTTCCTAAAATTACATAAGCATAAATACCTTGCCCTTTTATATTATGAGGATAACCAACAATAGCACTTTCTACAACATCTGCATGCATATTTATTGCATTTTCTACTTCTGCTGTACCTATTCTATGACCACTAACATTAAGCACATCATCTACTCTTCCTGTAATTCTGTAAAAACCATTTTTATCTTTTAGTGCACCATCTCCAGAAAAATATAAATTATCATAAGTTGCAAAATAATTTTCTCTGCATCTTTCATGATTACCATAAGTTGTTCTTATAATACCAGGCCAAGGAGCTTTTATACAAAGATTTCCTGAAATAGTTTCATCACATTGAGCAATCACTTCTTTTCCATTTTCATCAACCAAAACAGGTTGAATACCTGGTAAAGGTAAAGTTGCCCATGCTGGTTTTGAAGGAGTAATTCCTGCAAGATTGGAAATTAAAATTCCTGCTGTTTCTGTTTGCCACCAAGTATCAACAATTGGACATTTTTTCTTTCCTATATTTTCATCATACCAATGCCAAGCTTCTTCATTTATTGGTTCTCCTACAGAGCCTAAAACTTTTAAAGTAGATAAATCTTTTCCTTCAAGAGGTTTTGTACCAAAGCCCATTAAACTTCTTATAGCTGTTGGTGCAGTATATAAAATATTTACTTTGTGTTTATCTACAATATCCCAAAATCTTCCTGCATCGGGATATGTTGGAATACCTTCAAACATAAGGCTTGTAGCTCCAGCACTTAATGGTCCATAAACAATATAACTATGCCCTGTAACCCAACCAATATCAGCAGTACAGAAAAATACTTGTTCTTTTTTATAATTAAAAACATTAACAAAAGTGTAGTTGGTAAAAATCATATATCCTGCACAAGTATGTACAACTCCTTTTGGTTTACCTGTACTACCACTTGTATATAAAATAAATAAAGGATCTTCTGCATCCATTACTTCTGGCTCAAAAACAACTTTTCCATTTTTTTCAACTTGTTGTTCTGCATATTCCATTTCATCTTCCCACCAAATATCTCTTCCTTTAATCATAGATACAGGTGTTCTTGTACGAGTATAAACGATAACACGTTTTACAACTTTATTTCCTACCAATGCATCATCAATTACAGATTTTAATGGTATAACTTTTTCGCCCCTATATGCACCATCACAAGTAATAATAAATTCTGCATTTGCATCTTCCAATCTATTAGCAATACTTTGTGCACTAAAGCCTCCAAAAATTACACTATGTATTGCACCTATTCTTGCACAGCCTAAAACAGCATAAGCCAATTCAGGTATCATTCCCATATAAATACAAACTCTATCTCCTTTTTTTACACCATTATTTTTTAGCATTTGTGCTACTTGACAAACTCTTTTATGCAAACGATTATAAGTAACAATTCTTACTCTTTCTTCTGGATTATTAGGCTCCCAAATTAATGCAGGCTTTTCTCCATCTGTTGCTAAATGTCTATCAATACAGTTTTCTGTAACATTTAGTTTTGCTCCTTTAAACCATTCAACTTTAGGCTCTTTAAAATTCCAGTTTAAAACTTTATCCCATTTTTTTCTCCATAAAAAATGTTCTGCAATGGATGCCCAAAATTGTTCAGGTTGTTCAACACTTTGTTTATACACTTCTTTGTATTGTTCAAAAGATTGTATTTGATATGGATAAGACATAGTAATAAATTTTAAAAAATTGAGCAATAAAAGTAAGTATATAAAATAAAAATTTGCTTCTCTTTTTTAAAAAATAAAAACCCTACTGGAGTTGGTAGGGTTTGCAGTTGGTATTGGTTACTAAAAAACTTATTTTAAAACTTTTTGTCAATCTCTTTACAAAGAGATGAAAAAATTTCTTCAATAGTTCCTTCTCCTTTAATAGTTACTACTTTATTAAATTGATTATAATAATCAGCTACAGGCATTGTTTTATTTTCATACTCAATTATTCTTGCTCTAATGATTTCTTCATTTACATCATCAGATCTTCCACTTGTAAGCCCTCTGTTTAATAATCTTTTTACTAATTCATCTTCGTTTACATGAAGAGCTAAAACAATATTAATTTCTGTATGCTTATTGGCTAATAACTTATCTAAGGCTTCACTTTGTGCTTTTGTTCTTGGAAACCCATCAAATAAAAAACCTTTTGCATGAGGGTTTGCATCTAATACACTACTTATCATTCCTATAACAACTTCATCTGGTACTAATTGTCCTTTATCCATAAAACTCTTAGCCTCTATACCTAAAGCTGTTTTTGCAGCAATTTCACTACGTAATAAATCACCAGTACTTATATGTTTGAAACTATATTTTTCAATCAGTTTTTCGCTTTGTGTGCCTTTTCCACTTCCTGGAGGTCCAAATAAAATAATGTTTATCATGTAACACTTCTTCTTGCTTAAATAACAAATATAAGGGATGAGTATTAATTTTGTTCACAAATAAACAATCTTGTTTTATTTTTTTAAATGAAATCTCTAAAAAATATTTTATACCAGATTTGTTTGATAATTAGTTTATCAAGTTGTTATATCAAAAATAATTCAAATAAAAAAATTATGAGTGATACAAAACCTATCAATATAATCTACTCTAAAACAGATACTAATAAAGTTGTATTAAAAGATGAAGAGTGGAAAAAAATACTTACACCAGAACAATATTTTATTGCAAGAGAAAAAGGAACTGAACGGCCCTGGACAAGCAAGTTTGAAAAATTTAATGAGCAAGGAACTTATTATTGTGCAGCTTGTGGAAATGCTTTGTTTAAGAGTAATGCAAAGTTTGAAAGCAGTTGTGGTTGGCCAAGTTTTTTTGAACCAATTAAAAAAGGTTCTATTATTTACACTCCAGATTATTCTCATGGAATGAATAGAACAGAAGTACAATGTGGAAGATGCAAAGCACACTTAGGTCATGTATTTGAAGATGGACCTCCACCAACAGGTTTACGTTATTGCATTAATGGTGCTATTTTAGATTTTGATAAAAACTCTACTAATAAATAAAATTACAGTAATAGTTTTTTGTAAATTGTTTTTTGAGAAAGTTGTATGATTTCTCCTGGTTGCATATTAGTTAAACTTAATTGTTCAATGCTGTAACGAATTAATCTTAATGTTGGAAAACCAACTTTTGCGGTCATCTTTCTTACTTGCCTGTTTTTACCTTCTGTTAAAAATATTTTTATCCAAGATGCAGGAATTTCTTTTCTAAAACGAATTGGTGGATTTCTTTCTGGAACAATTATTTGTTCATTTATTATTTCTGCTATTGCATTTTTTGTTTTATACATTTTTCCATTCACATTTATTTCAACCCCATTACATAATTGTTGAATAGCTTGTGGAGTAATTGCACCATCTACTTGAACCCAATACTCTCTTTTATGTGCATACAAAGGATTTAATAAATGATGATTCAATTTTTTATCATTTGTAAGAATTAATAATCCTTCACTATCATAATCTAATCTTCCAACAGGATAAACATCTTTTGGTACAGAAAAAAAATTTGCAAGTGTTTGTTTATTTTCTACTGAAGAAAATTGACTAAGTGTATTAAAAGGTTTATATGTTATAAAGTAGTGCAACATGCTTAAAATAAAAAGTGCCGCAGCAGCGACACTTTATATATGGATGGGTTAGTAAGTACTGGAAAATAAATTTCCTACCACAATAATAAAAATACTTTTTGCTGTAACAAAAAAAATTATTGAAAATTTTATTAACATTTTAAACTTATTTGTGAATAGGGATTAGTAAATCAAACTTCACTTATCATTTCTTATACAAAAGAAATTGTTTTTTGGTTGATAGTTTTTAAAAATTAAACTCTCTGTAATGTAGATGAATAAAGAGTTTTATTGAATTGATAATTTTATTGGTAGTTTTATTTTTTTGTGCTTAATCTTATTTTTCTTATAAAAATTACAGAATTAAATATTTTAAGTTAGCCAAAAATTTTTTTTATAAAATGATATGAACAATTAAAAAACTTTGTTTTCACAATTCTTTTTTCAATTTTATTTTTCTGTATTACAAAAAAAATCTGATGCTATACAACATCAGATTTTTAAAATGGGTTAATGAAAATATTTTATTTCATTTCGTTATAAAATTTATGGAAGTAAGGAATTGTTTCAATGCCTTTGTAGTAATTAAACAAATCATACTTCTCGTTAGGACTATGTAAGTTATCACTATCTAAACCAAAGCCCATGAAAACAGTTTTTAATCCTAATACACTTTCAAATAATGCTGTAATAGGAATACTTCCACCACCACGAACAGGTATTGGTGTCTTACCAAATGTAGCTTCAATGGCTTTTGCAGCAGCTTTATATTCTATACTATCAACAGGAGTCATATAAGGATCTCCACCATGATGTAAACTTGCTTTTAATTGTATATATGGAGGAGCAATTTTTTTCAAATGATCAATTAATAATTTTTCTGTTTTGGCAGTTGTTTGATTAGGTACTAATCTGCAACTAATTTTTGCATAAGCTTTACTTGGTAAAACAGTTTTTGCACCTTCGCCAGTATAACCACCCCATATTCCATTTACTTCAAGTGTTGGTCTAATACCTGTACGTTCGTTTGTGCTATAACCTTTTTCTCCCCATAATTCTTTTACACCTAAATCGTTTTTATATTCTTCTTCACTATAAGGAGCATTTGCTAATTGTTTTCTTTCTTCATCGCTACACTCAACAACATCATCATAAAAACCTGGTATTGTTATATGATTATTTTCATCGTGCAACGAAGCTATCATTTTAGCTAATATAGTTATAGGGTTTGCAACTGCACCACCATAAACACCACTATGCAAATCTCTATTTGGTCCAGTTACTTCTACCTCTATATAAGTTAAGCCTCTTACACCAACATCAATACTTGGATTTTCCATACTCAGCATTGCAGTATCACTAATTAAAATAACATCTGCTTTTAAAAGATCTTTATGGTCTTCTAAAAATTTTCCTAAGTTCACACTTCCTACTTCTTCCTCACCTTCAATTAAAAATTTTACATTAACTGGAAGTGTATTTGTTTTTACCATTGTTTCTAATGCTTTAACGTGCATATAGAATTGTCCTTTATCATCACATGCACCTCTTGCATAAATTTTTCCATCTTTAATTGTTGGATTAAATGGGTCGTTGTGCCAAAGATTTAATGGATCAGCAGGTTGTACATCATAGTGTCCATACACTAAAACAGTTGGCTTACTTGTGTCAATTATTTTTTCTCCATACACAACAGGGTGTCCTGCTGTTGGATAAACTGTTGCTTTATCAGCACCAGCATCTAATAAACGTTGCTTAACTGTTTCAGCACATTTATTCATATCGTCTTTGTGTTCACTTCTTGCACTTACACTTGGTATGCGTAAGAGCTCTAATAATTCATTTAAAAAACGATCTTTATTTTTTTCTTGATATTCTTTCCATACTTGCATAGTAATAAAATTTTAATGAGCAACGAATGTAGGAATGTTTTTTTTAAAAACGTAAACACGAAAAGTTATGAATTATTTTGGTTTATACATCCAATTTATTTCAGAAAAACCCACTTTAGCTTTTTTGTGTTTGCTAAGTAAACTCCTACTAAAATTATAAATAAAGCAACAATATGAAGCCAAGTAATAAATTCATTATAATACAAACCCCAAGCTATTGCAATAAAAGGCATTCCATAAGTTATTAAAGAGGCAAATAATGCTCCTGTTTTTTTAACTAAAACATAAAAAATAACTGTTGAAATAGATGTTCCTAAAATGCCCAATAAAGAACTTGCCCCAGTACTAATTAAAAAATTATAGTTTGTAAGAGGTAAAGAAAAATATCCTGTGAAAACTAAAACAATTAATGAAGGAATTATTAAGCCAGTAAACGCAAGAGCAGAAATATCTATGGCACTTATGCCAACAAATTTTTTTTGAACTAAATTAACATTGATGCCATAAAATAAAGTTGCCACAATTACAAAACCACTGTAAGCAATATATTCAAAAGGCTTTGTATAATTTGCATAAGTAAGCACAAAACAACCAAACAGACCTATTAAAACACCAATAATTTTCTGATTACTACTTTTAATATTCCAAAAAATTAGGCCAGATAAAACCACAAATAAAGGTGTTAGTGCATTTAAACTACCAGCCAATGAACCATCAATTTTTGTTTCTGCAATACAAAATAAAAAAGCAGGTATAAAATTTCCTATAAGCCCACTAAAAAGAATTGTGGTTATTACTGAACGAGGAATATTTTTTAAAGCCTTAGGCAAAAAAGGAATCATTACAATGCCAGCTGAAAATAATCTTAAGGCAGCAACCTGATAGGGTGATAATGTTGCATTATTGTTTGCATCAAAAAGTCCCCATTTCATCAACATAAAAGAACTCCCCCAAATAATGCTTAATACAATAAATATGGTCCATTTTAATAAATTGCTCACTCAAAAATTTTTTGCAAAGGAAATATTTTAAGCCAATCCATAAAAAATAATTGTATGAGTGTGCTTAGTAATCATTATTTTAGATTTGAATATATTTATTTTTTATAGTTTAAAAACAATATAGTAACCATTTTGTTTTTTATTATTCTTTTTTAAAACAAATAATAGTTTGAGAAAAAATTAAAGAGACACTTATGCCTCATCAACATTTAACTGGTAATTCATTAAGCGATGTTCATGAAACGATTGATACTACTAAACCTCGTAAGGGTATCAAAAGGTTTTTGGCATATATAGGACCAGCTTATTTGGTAAGTGTTGGTTATATGGATCCTGGTAATTGGGCAACAGACTTACAAGGAGGTGCAAAATTTGGTTATCAATTAATTTGGGTTTTATTAATGAGTAATATTATGGCTTTGTTGTTACAAAGCTTAAGTGCAAGATTGGGTATTGTTAGAAGAAGAGATTTGGCTCAAGCAAACAGAGAAACTTATTCTCCTACTATTAATTTTTGTTTATACATTTTAGCAGAAATTGCTATTGCTGCTTGTGATTTAGCAGAGGTTTTGGGTATGGCGTTAGGTATTTACTTGCTTACAGGATTACCACTGATTTGGGGAGTTTGCATAACAGTATTAGATACTTTTTTATTGCTTTGGCTTCAACGATTTGGAATGAGAAAATTAGAAGCATTTATTGTTGCTTTAATTATTGTTATTGGAGCTTCATTTTTAATACAAATTTTTTTAGCACAGCCAAATGTAAAAGAAATTGCAACAGGCTTTATTCCAACTAAACTTAATAATGAAGCTTTATATATTGCAGTTGGAATTATTGGCGCAACAGTAATGCCACATAATTTGTATTTGCATAGTGCATTGGTACAAACAAGAAAAATTGGAAATGATGTAAAGAGTATTAAAAAAGCAATTAAGTATAATATTATTGATAGCACTATTGCTTTGAATGCAGCATTTTTAGTAAATGCTGGTATTTTAATTATTGCAGCCTCTGTGTTTTTTTCTACAGGACATCAAGATGTAGCTAAAATAGAAGATGCTCATCAACTTCTTGCTCCATTATTAGGCTCAGAGCTTGCACCAATACTTTTTGCAATAGCTTTAATTGCAGCTGGACAAAGTAGTACTGTAACAGGTACAATGGCTGGACAAATTGTAATGGAAGGTTATTTAAAATTACGCATTAATCCAATGTTAAGAAGATTAATCACCAGATTAATTGCTGTTATACCTGCCATTTTGGTTATTGTAATTTATGGAGATGAAGAGATTGATGCATTGCTAATTTTAAGTCAAGTAATACTAAGTATTCAATTAGGTTTTGCTGTTATTCCTTTAATACATTTTGTGAGTGATAAAAAAACAATGGGAGAATTTGCTATTGGCACATTTACAAAAATTGCTGCTTGGTTAATTGCTGCTGTTTTAATTTACTTAAATGTTCAGATGGTTGTTGAACAATGTATTTCTTTTTTTAATGAAGGAGGAAATATTTTTTGGAAAATTGCTATCATCATTTTTGCACTTTTTTTTGTTTGGCTTTTTGTAATGATGACTATTATGCCTTTGATAAAAAAATATGAACATAAATCTTCTGTTAGAATTCATGCAAAAGAAAAATTATTAAGTAATTTAACTATTCACTCTCCAAAAATTATTGCAATAGCTTTAGATTTCAGCGATGGAGATGAAAAATTAATTGCTAGTGCTTTGGCACAAGGAAATACAACTTCACAATATGTTTTAATTCATATTGTAGAAAGTGCCACCGCAAAATATTTAGGAAAATTTGTTGATGATGATGAAGCAAGAAAAGATAAAGAACGATTAGAAAATTATTGTAAACAATTGCAACAATTAGGATATACAGCAATTGCACAAATTGGTTATAAAAACAGGGTTAAAGAAATTCAAAGGCTGGTACAACAATCCAATGCCAACATGTTGGTAATGGGGGCTCATAGACATAGTGGGTTGAAAGATTATTTATTTGGCGAAACAATTGATAGTGTTAGACACAAATTAGATATTCCTGTTTTAATTGTAAATATGTAATTGGTTTACTTACAATTCTTGAAGTTTTAAGAAATCTTTTGTTCTTATTCCTCTTTCTGTTTGTTGTAAGGTGCAACATTCATTAGCTACATCATGTTCAAACATTAAAATATAATCTTCAGCAATAGCTTCTTGTAAAAAGGCTTTCTTTTCATGTAATGTAGTTAATGGAAACATATCATAAGCCATTACATAAGGCAATGGAATATGTGCAGCACTTGGCAATAAATCTGCCATATAAACAAGTGTTTTTCCATGATAATTTATTTGTGGCAACATCATCATATCTGTATGACCACTAACAAAACGAATAGAAATATTTTCAGAAAATTGTGTTGTTACTAATTTTCCTGTTTGCTCTAAATTTTCTTTTGGTAATGTAATAAATTGTAGCTGTCCATTTTCTTGTATGGGTAAAATATTTTCTTTTAAGAATGAGGCTTTTTCTCTGTCATTAGGTTGTGTTGCCCATTGCCAATGTCTTTCATTACTCCAATAAGTTGCATTTTTAAATGCAGGAATTAATTTTTCACCAACTCTATCTACACTTCCTCCACAATGATCAAAATGTAAATGTGTAAGTATAACATCTGTAATATCATTTTTGCTAAAGCCATATTTAGCTAATGATTTTTCTAAAGTATTTTCTCCATGTAAATAGTAATGAGAAAAAAACTTAGCATCTTGTTTATTGCCTATTCCATTATCTACTAAAATTAATCTGTTGCCATCTTCAATCAACAAACAACGCATAGCCCAACTGCATAAATTATTTTCATCAGAAGGGTTGAGTTTGTTCCAAATACTTTTTGGTACTACGCCAAACATAGCACCTCCATCTAACTTAAAATTTTCTGTTTCTATACTATACAGTTTCATGTCTTAATTTTTTTTTAAGTTTTATTGCATACAATAATATCATTAATCCTATAATAAATAAAATAGCTAACCATAAAACAGAATTTCTTTGAGAGCCTCCTGTCAATTCTGTAATATATCCATAACCAAACATGCCAATAACTATTGCAATTTTTTCTGTTACATCATAAAAACTAAAAAATGATGTTGTATCTTTTGTTGCAGGCATTAGTTTGGCGTAAGTAGAACGACTTAAACTTTGTATGCCACCCATAACAAAACCAATAACAGCAGCTACTACATAAAATGCATTGATATTTCCTTTGGGTAAATAATAACCTGCAATACAAGCACAAACCCATACAATTATTGTAAATATTAATGCTTGCATGTTTCCAAATTTGCCAGAAAGTTTTGCAATAAAAGTTGCCCCAGATATAGCTACTAATTGAATTAATAAAATAGCAATAATTAAATTACTTGTTGGTATAGCAAGTTCACTTTTGCCATATAATGTAGCAGCAAGCATGACAGTTTGTACGCCCATATTATAGAAAAAGAAAGCTGCTAAATATGTTTTTAAAATAGGCATGTGTTTTAATTGATACCAAACTTTTTTTAACTCAATAAAACCATTGACAAAAATATTTTTTTCTGGTCTGTTAGCAGTTGGGTTTCCTTTTGGTAAAATAAATAATGTTCTTTGTGCAAAGCCAAACCACCATATACCTACTAATAAAAATGAAATTTGTAAAGCTTGCCCATCACTTTTAATACCAAACCACTCTTGTTTAAATAAAAGAATAAAGCAAAATATTTGTAATAATACACTTCCGATATAACCCATTACAAAACCTTTTGCACTTACAGCATCTCTATCTTTTTCTTCAGCAATTTCTGGTAAGTATGAATTATAAAAAACAAGGCTAGACCAATAACCAATACATGCCAATATGACTAATACAATACCCAAGCCAATATTGTTTTCATTAAAGAAAAATAAACCACTACAAGCAATACTACCTAAAGTGCAAAAGAAACGAAGAAAAGATTTTTTATTGCCTTTATAATCTGCAATAGAAGAAAGTATTGGCGACATAAAAGCTACAATTAAAAAAGCAACACCTAAAGAATAATTGTATAAAGAAGAGTTTACAAATGTTCGTCCTAATAATTTTACATGATTATTATTAGCAGATGTTACCGCATCGTAATAAGCAGGAAACATAGTAGATGTTATAACTAAGTTATATACGCTATTTGCCCAGTCGTACATTGCCCAAGCATTAATAACTTTTTTAGGTGTAGTTTGCATTAAGCAGTTGTTTGAGTTTTTAAAGATAAGAATTCAACAAATAAAAAAGCACTGAATTAATTTCAGTGCTTAGGGTTTATATGAAATTAGATTTTATAATACTACACCCTTAACATTTGCTTTGTAAATGTTGGGCACTTGCTTCTAAAGCTTCATAAAACTCTTCTCCATATTTTCTAATGATTGCTTCTTTTAGAAAAATATAAACAGGCATTTTTAATTTTTTGCCCAATACACAAGCTGCTTTACATAAATCTTCTCTTGGTTCGTAGTTTACATATTCTATATCTGGATCTTCTTTACTTACAGAAATTTTTATAGGAAATAAATGACAGCTTAAAGGTTTTTTCCATTTTATTTTTCCATCGTTATAGGCTTGTTCAAAACCACAAATAATCAATCCTTTTGAATCTTTTTTTCCATATACACAAATGCCACCATTTATTGTTGGAGTAACCCAACCAAACTCTCTATCAAAAACAAACAAACCCTGCTTTTCTATTTCTTCAATTCCTTCTTTACTTAAATAAGGTTTTACTATTTGATAATATTTCTCTATTTCTTTTTTTTCCCAATTTTCTAAAGGAGCTCCAGCATCGCCATCTTCACAACAACCTCCTTTGCATTTATCAAGGTCGCAAACAAATTGTTCCTCTAACACCTCATCACTAATTAATTTATTATCTATAACTATCATAAAATATTTCTGTTACTTATAAAATCTTTAAACTACAAATTCAAATTTTTCTCCATCAAACAAGCCTTTATCACTTAGTTTTAAATATGGAATTACTAAAAGTGCCATAAAGCTAAGTGTCATAAAAGGGGCACCTAAAGTGCTTCCTAAATCTTTTTTGGTCATAATATCAATATTGGTATAAGCTTCAGAAACTTTATAACCATCATCAGCACTCATTAATCCTGCAACAGGTAATCCAACAATCATTTCTTTGTTATTACTAACTGCACTTACACCACCTTTTTCTTTTATCACTAAATTAATTGCTTTTGCAAGGCTTTCATCATCGCAGCCAACTGCAACAATATTATGACTGTCGTGAGCAACTGATGATGCTAAAGCACCATGTTTTAAAGCAAAATTTTTAATAAAACATTTAGCAATTGGTGCATTTGAATAACGATTTACAACAACCATTTTTAAAATATCATTTTCTACATCACTTATCCATTCATTATTTTGTTGTTTGCCTTGTAGTAAAAGTTTGTTGGTAATAAGTTGCCCATCTAATGCTTCAATAACATAAATTTTATTATCAACTGTTGGATATTCTCCTACTTTAATTTTTAGTTGTTCTGTTGAAATATTATTGCAATTAAATTGATTAATTGGTTGTACTGGAACAGATTGAATAAATGTTTTTCCATTTTCTGCAACTTTAATCCCATTAATATAAGTTTGAAGAATTTTAAAATTTTTCAAATCTTCTGCAACAACAAAATCTGCATTATCGCCTACTTGCAATAATCCTACATTCATATTATAATGTGCTACAGGATTTAAGCAAGCAGCTTTTAAAACTTTAAAAATATTAATTCCTTTAGCAACAGCTCTTGCACATAATTGATTGATGTGACCAATAGCTAAACTATCTGGATGTTTATCATCACTGCAAAACATTATTCTATCTTCATAATCATTTAGCAGATCAATTAATGCTTCAAAATTTTTGGCTGCACTTCCTTCTCTAATTAAAATTTTCATTCCATATTTTAATTTATCTAAGGCTTCTTCTTTTGTAAAACATTCGTGGTCTGTACTTATAATTACTCCATTATTACCAGATGCTTGAATGTATTGTTTTGCTTTTTCTCCTCTTAATCCAGGAGCATGACCATCAATTGGTTTACCTGCATCAATAGCTGCTTGAAGTTTTTTCATTACTTCTTCATCTTTAAATAATACACCAGGAAAATTCATCATTTCGCTTAGATAAACTATTTCATCTTTTGCTAATAATTTTTTTACATCATTGCTATCTAAAACAGCACCTGCTGTTTCAAAAGTTGTTGCTGGTACACAACTTGGGGCTCCAAAATAAAATTTAAAATTTACCTTTTTCCCATTCTCAATCATAAATTCTACACCTTTCATTCCACAAACATTAGCAATTTCGTGAGGGTCGCTAATAGTTCCTACAGTTCCATGAACTACAGCTAATCTTGCAAACTCACTTGGAACAAGCATACTACTTTCAACATGCACATGACTATCTATAAACCCTGGTAAAATATAATTTGCAACTTTAAGTTCTGGCTTTGGTCTGATGGATTGTATTTTTCCATCTACAACATTTATTTCTCCAGCAAAAATTTGTTGATGAACTACATCAACTATATTCCCTTGAATGATAAAGCTATTTTGTAACATCATTAAATAATTAAAATAATTTTAAGAATATATAAAAATAACCCATTTATATTTGACTAAATAAACCATAAAAGTAAAATGAAAAAATTATTTGTAGCAATTTTCTTATTTGTCAGTTTTTCATCAATACAAGCACAAACAATAGATGAGGTTGTTGACAACTTTGTTGTTGCAAATGGCGGTAAAGAAAAATTAAACTCAATAACAAGTTTAAAAATTGAAAGCATCATGAATTTAGAACAAATGGGTTCTTCTGCAAACATTAAATTTATTAGAGAAAAGGATAAACTATTTCGTGTACAAAGTACAAATCCAATGGGAGGAGATGAAGAAAGTTTTACTGTAATTACAGATACAGCTGGATATACTTTTGTACCTGCATTAAATACACCTATGGGTAGCATGGAAGCAAGTCTTACAAAGCTTACACCAGAAGAGTTTGCTGCTAACGCTTATCTAAAAGATTGTGATGGTTTTTTTGCTCCATTAGTTAATTTTTCAGTAAAGGGGCATACTGCTACTTTAGATGGAAGTGAAAAAGTAAATGGAGTTGATTGTTATAAAGTGAATTTAAAATTAAAATCAGGGCAACAGCTTATTTATTATATTTCAAAAGCAAATTATCAGGTAAGAAGAATACAGGCTGCTGTTCCTATTGCTTTAGAAATGATGGGTATGAGTGCTATGAATAGAGCCTTTAGAGGTGGAGAAAGAAGAGGTGGTGGAGAACGAGGAGAAAGAAATGAAAGAGGTGGTGATAGAAGCCAAAGAGCTAATAGAAAAATTGATATTGATTTTGAAAAATATAAATTGTTTAATGGAATTCCTTTTCCTACAAAACAAACTGTACAATTAGGAATGATGCAGTTGCAATTAGAAAATACTAATTTTAAGATAAATGAATCTATTGAGGAAAAATGGTATTTGGTTAAATAAGATTTTTATTTTTCTACTAAACAAAAAGTTTAACTAAGAAATAAAAACCTGCTGCTAATAGTGCAGAAATTGGAATAGTTAAAATCCAAGCCCAAAGTAAATTAACAGTAACACCCCAACGAACAGCACTTAAACGTTTTGTAGCACCAACGCCAATAATAGCACCAGAAATTGTATGTGTTGTAGAAACAGGAATACCTAAGTGTTCTGTTAAATAGAGCGTCATAGCACCAGCAGTTTCGGCACTTACACCTTCTAATGGAGTTACTTTTGTAATACGAGAACCCATTGTTTTTACAATTTTCCAACCACCACTAAGAGTACCTAAGCCAATAGCTAAAAAACTACAAAAAGGCACCCAACTATATTCTGTAACAAATTCATTAAAGGTTAATGTTTGCCCAATAGAGGCTTCATAATAAATAATTGCAGCACCAATAATTCCCATTACTTTTTGAGCATCATTACCCCCATGTCCTAAACTAAATGCAGCACTTGATAAAAGTTGTAATCTTTTAAACCATTTTTCTGCTCTGTGAGGGTTACTTCGTTTAAATAAATGAACAATAAGAATGGTAATAATAAATGCAATAAACATTCCTATTAATGGAGCTGCAAAAATGAAAAGAAAAACAGGAACTACTTTTACATAATTAATTACATCAATACCATTTTGTTGTAATGCTCCAGCATGTGTTAATGCTGCTCCAATAAAACCACCTAATAAAGCATGAGAAGAAGAAGAAGGAATACCAAACCACCAAGTAATTAAATTCCAAGAAATAGCAGCCATTAAACCAGCAAAAATTACTTCTAATGTTATATAATGTTCATTAACACTTTTGGCAATAGTATTACCAATTTTAAATTCTCCTATTAAATATTTAGAAATAAAAAAAGCCCCAAAATTAAAAACAGCAGCCCACAAAACTGCTTGAAAAGGTGTAAGTACTTTTGTTGAAACAATGGTAGCTATTGAGTTTGCTGCATCGTGAAATCCATTGATATAATCAAAAATTAAAGCAAGTGCAATAATAATGATAAGAAGTAATGGAAAGTTCATATAAATAATTTAATTTAACACAAATACTTTTTAAGATGCTATTATGAGTATTTAATAATTATACTTTCAATTACATTAGCAGCATCTTCACATTTATCTGTTGCAATTTCTAGTACTTGGTATATTTCTCTTTTCTTAATTACTTCTTTAAAATTATTTTCTTGCTCAAATAACATTTCAATACTTAAATCAAAAATATCATCAGCTTGGTTTTCAATACTGTTTACTTTAATTAAAGCTTCAGTCATTGTTCTTAAATGTTTCATATCTCTCAACCCCTTCACAGCTTTACTAATTTCCATAGCTCCTTGATGAATAAGTTCTACCAACTTTTGAATACCACTATCATTAGGATTTACTTTATAAAAATTAATTTTTTTTGCAGAAGAATAAATATAATCGGCAATATCATCTAATGAAGTTGCTAATTGATGTATATCTTCTCTATCAAATGGAGTAATAAAATTTCGGCTTAATTCTGTGAAAATTTGATGTGTTCCATCATCATTTTTATGTTCAAGATCTTCAATAACAGTTAAAATACTGGCTCTTTTGTCTATATCTGGTTCATTAACCATTTCTCTTAATTTTTGAGCCATCTCACTAACTCTATCAGCTACTTCTTCAAATAAAGTATAGAACTTTTTATTCTTTGGCATGAATAAATTACCAATATTATTCAATCCCATAACATTTTATTTTTACAAAGATGTAAAATATTATAAAGACTAAATACTTTGAAAAAATTGATAATAATTACTTAACATTGGAACTAACTTTATCATACTTATACATCATTTTTTTGCTATAATTACAATTTATGAAAAAATTACTCTTTTGTATTGTCATTTTTTTCTTTTGTGTACATGCTGCTAAGGCACAATTTTTAATGGATATGATTGATACTACAAAGGATGCAGGAAAAGGCATTTTAACTGTTTATAAAAACTTTGATAAGCTAAAAATTAGTTGTTATATACAGCCAGAATTTCAGATTGCACAAAGCAATGGCATACAAACTTTTGAAGGACCCAATTTTAATAGTGAGGTTAGTAATAGATTTATACTTAGACGTAGCAGAGCTAAAATAGAATATATGAATTGGGGAAAAAACAATAAACCTAATGTGCAAATTTCTTTTCAGTTTGATGCTAATGAGAGAGGATTTACAGTAAGAGATATTTGGGGAAGAGTTTTTGAAAATAAATTTCAACTTTTTTCTTTTACTACAGGTGTATTTGCAAGACCATTTGGTTATGAAACTAATTTAAGCAGCAGTAAAAGAGAGTCGCCAGAAAGAGGTAAAATGAACCAGCTATTAATGAAGTCTGAAAGAGATTTAGGAGCAATGATAACTTTTGACCCAAGAAAAAAAATAAAAGGAATAAATTATTTAAAAGTAGATGTTGGTGTTTTTAACGGTCAAGGGGTAACAGCTGATGGAGATTTTGATAATAGTAAAGATTTAATAACAAGGGTTGCTTTAAAGCCTTATCCTATTTCTAAAAATATTACTTTATCTGCTGGTACATCTTTATTGCTTGGTTCATTATTACAAAACACAAAATATTTTTATCAAACAGAAAGTATTGGAGGCATCAAAACTTATGTTGTAGATTCTTCAGAAAATAATAAAGGTAAAAATGCACCTCGTAAATATTATGGTGCAGATGTTCAACTAAAAATTAAAAATAAAATTGGCTTTACAGAATTAAAAGCAGAATTTATTGTTGGCAAACATTCGGTATTAAAAAATAGTAATTATACACCAACAGCATTATTAACAGGTAAAGAAGGATATTATATTAGAAACTTTAGTGGTGCTTATTTTTATTTTTTGCAAAATGTTTTTTCAGAAAAACATCAGATTGTTGTTAAATATGATTGGTTTGACCCTAATACAAAAGTAAAAGGCACTGATATTGGAGCATCAACATCAAACTTAACATCTGCCGACATAAAATATAGTACATTGGGGTTTGGTTATATTAATTACATTACAAGCAATGTAAAACTTATGTTGTACTATGCAAAAGTTTGGAACGAAAAAACCAATCTTATTGGTTATACAAGTAATGTAAAAGATGATGTTTTTACTTGCAGATTACAATTTGAATTTTAGTATAAAATTAAAACTATAAAAATGAAAGTTGCTGTTGTAGGAGCTACAGGTTTAGTTGGCTCTAAAATGCTTCAGGTTTTAGAAGAAAGAAATTTTCCTGTAACAGAATTATTACCTATTGCAAGCCATAAAAGTGTAGGAAAAGAAATAACTTTTAAAGGGAAAAATTATACAATAATAAGTATAGAAGATGGTGTTGCAGCTAAACCATCTATTGCAATTTTTAGTGCAGGAGGAAGTACAAGTTTAGAATGGGCTCCACAATTTGCAGCTGTTGGCACTGTTGTTATTGATAATAGTAGTGCTTGGAGAATGGATACAACAAAAAAATTAATTGTTCCAGAAATTAACGCAAATATTTTAACCAAAGAAGATAAAATTATTGCAAACCCCAATTGCTCTACAATTCAAATGGTAATGGCATTATATCCTTTACATAAAAAATATACTATTAAGAGGGTTGTTGTATCAACTTATCAAAGTGTTACAGGCACAGGAAAAAATGCAGTTGACCAATTATTTAATGAAAGAAAGGGCATTCAAGGAGAAATGGCTTATAAGTATAAGATTGATTTAAATGTTATTCCTCAAATTGATGTTTTTTTAGAAAATGGTTATACAAAAGAAGAAATGAAAATGGTAAAAGAAACCTGTAAAATTTTAAATGATGATAGTATAAAAGTTACAGCAACAACTGTTCGTATTCCTGTAGTTGGTGGACATAGTGAAAGTGTAAATGTAGAATTTGAAAATGAATTTGATTTGAATGAAGTAAAAGAAATATTAGCAATCACTAAAGGTATAATACTGCAAAATGATGATGCTTCACAACTATATCCAATGCCCATTTTTGCTCATGAAAAAGATGAAGTTTTTGTTGGCAGACTTAGAAGAGATGAAACACAACACAAAACTTTAAATATGTGGATTGTTAGCGATAATTTAAGAAAAGGAGCTGCTACCAATGCTATTCAAATAGCGGAATTCTTAGTGAGCAAAAATTTGATTTCTTAAACAAATTATATTAGTATTCATATAGTCATTGTTTTGTAAAAATTAAATCTTAAAATATCATTTAAAAAACATTATTGTCCGACAAATGTTCGATTTGCTGAATAAGTGTCGCTACACACCTTGATATTGCTGTATTTTGTTTTTATTTTTCAATAGCAGGGGGCTATGAAGAATTGAACATAGTAGTTTGATTAGTTTTTGCTGGCTTCTTTTTCTTGTATTCAGTCAGTAGTTGCTTGATGCTGATATAGTTGAACAAGTGCAGTTTAAAGATTGTTACAAACACACTAAAAGCCATCTTGGTTTTATTGTTTTGGTGTATCACTGATAGTAATAGTAGTGCTATTAAAGCCATCCAAATTTGAATCTCAATAGCGTTTTGATTGTCTCCAACAAAGTATTGCAAGGGAAAGTTTTGCTTTAACTTCTTAAAAAACAATTCAATTTTCCATCTGTATTTGTATAATAAAGCTATCGTTTCAGCATCCAATTCAAAGTTGTTGGTAATAAATTCATAGCTTCTATTTTGCTTTTCATCATACCAAGCAATACGCCTCAACTTCAATGTTTGTGGGTTGTTTAACTCGTCTTTATAAGTTTGTGTGATGATGGTTTCTTGTAAAATATTAGATGAAGTGCTGTTATCGTGCAAACATTCTATGGCAATATCATACACAGCATTTTCTTTTTGTCGAGTAACAAAAAAAACACCTTGCTCTGTAAGTTTTGCATACTGTTTGTAGTTGTTGTATCCTTTATCAAACACCAAATAAGAACCTTGTGGTAGCTGTAATTTACTGTAAATATTTTGGTCATTATCGGCTGCTGCCGAAAAGTCTATAAAGTGGGGCATTAATGAGGTGCCGTGCAAAACAGTATTCTTTTTAATACCACCTTTCTTTTTTCCATTATCACTATGCCTCCCATTGGTTTTAAGAATGGCTTTAAAGAGTCCGAAAACAGTAGCATCCATTAAAAACAGCTTGTCTAAGATGGGTTTTGATAAAGTGCTGTCCGAGAAATTTGGTTTGTATAAAGCATACAGGGCTTCATAAATAGATTTGAATACACCGGCTGGTCTATTTTTATTGCCATCGCTTAAAGTGCTACGAGGTGGCACATAATCAATACCTAAATGATTCATCTTGCCTTGGGCAATGCCAAGCCCAGCTTCAATCTCACGAAGTGAAGTGCTACCTGTAACCACACAATAGAGCATTGCTACAAAATGTTCGTAAGTCTTTAAGTGTTTGTAGTAATGATTGGCTTTGCACTTTGCTATTACTGGGCTTAAAATAGACTTGTTGCACAAAGAAATTAACTGAGAAAATAAATGCTGTCCGAAATAATTGTTACTTTGATTCATAGTTTTAAAGCGTAGTAACTTCAAAACAACAAAAAGGGTAACAGAAATGCTACCCTTTTATTTTTTTGTCGGACAATAATGTTTAAAAAATAAAAATTCATTTTTGGTACTAATATTGTATCTTCCCAAATTATAAAAAGCTAACCTTAATATGCAAAGTAATAAGCAAACATATTATGCCTATTTTAAAAGCATATTTTTTGTAATGTTTATATTATTTATTGCATCCTGTAAGCCCAACCTTCATAAAGAAAATAAAAAAAATAAAATTGTTAAAGAGCATTTTGTTGATAGTATATTAACCAATGCAGATAAACTCAACGATTTAGATATACCAGCAAGTCTTCAATATATTGACTCTGCTATTGCTGGAAAAAAATTAACTCTTCCAGAAAAAATACAAATTCTAAATTATCGCTCATTTGTTTGCGATAAATATTTAAACGATTTTAACAAGGCAAATCTTTATGCAGATAGTATGCTTTTTTTATTAGAAGGAAAAAGTACAGATATTTATTTGCATGAATTTGTTTCTGCTTATTTTACTAAGGGAGATATTTTATTTAGGCAAAAAAAATTTAGTAAAGCATATCCATACTATTATCAAGGAAAACAACTTGGAGAAAGTTATTTAGATTCTTGCTCTATGGGAGAATATAATTATAGAATAGGTTTTGTATTATATACTCAAGAAAGTTATGAAGAAGCAAAAACATATTTTTTAAAAACCTTACCAGAATGGAAATCGTGTAATATAGATTTTGGTAGATATTATAGAATACAAGAAATAATGAACAATATTGGACTTTGTTATGAAAAACTGAATATGGATGATAGTGCCTTATATTATTTCAAAAATGCTTTAAATTTTATCAATGAAAATAAAAAAATTTATCCAAAAAGAAAAAATAAGCATTTAGAAGCACAGGGTGTTATTTTTGGTAATATTGGAGATATTTATAAAAAAAGAAAAGACTACGATTCTGCATATTTATTTTATAAAAAGAGTGTTGATATTAACCTAAGAAAAAATTTTGATTTACAAGATGGAGTTTTAACTTATCTCAAAATAGCTTCTTTATACTATATAAAAAACAAACCTGATAGTATGAAGATGGTTCTTACCAATTCACAAAAAATTCTTGATACTTTAAATTTTTCAAAAGGAGAAATTGAATGGTTAAAGTTAATGTGGCAATATTTTGATAGTAAAAATAATATTATTGAAGCATATAAATACCTAAATCTTTATAATGAAAAAAATACTAAGTACACTCAAAAAATCATCAATGAAATACATGTAGATATTGGTAAACAAGTTGATTTTATTGAAAGCAAACATCAAATACAATTATTAGAAAACGATAATAAATTAAGCAAAATTTATTTAAAAGCATTTATCATCATTGTTGTTTTGGCTGTTATTGCTTTATTAATTTTTATGTTATACTGGATAAGATCAAGAAAAGATTTGAAGAAAATTAAAGAGCTATATGGTACAATTCAAAATCAAAATAAAATTTTAGAGAATGCATTAGAAGAATCTGAAGAAAAGAGTAGAGAGAAAGAAAAAATTATACATATAGTAGCACACGATTTAAGAACACCTGTAGCGTCTATTTCTTCATTAGTAGATTTGATATTGGAAGAAAAAGATGAGCAGAGCAAAAAAGATTTATTAAATATAATTAAAGAAGCCTGCAATAACTCTATTTCATTAATTGGCGATATTTTAAAAAGCTCTGAAATGCCTTCCAGTGCTGTAATTAAAAGTGAAGTGCATATTAATCAATGTTTAAATGATTGTGTATTTTTATTAACGCCTAAAGCATCTGAAAAAAATCAAATTATCGTAGCAGAGCTATTGCCAAAAGATGCTTTAATCTATCTGGATAAAGATAAAATGAAAAGAGTTATTTATAACCTTGTTATTAATGCTATAAAGTTTAGCTATCCAAATAGTAAAATAGTTATTAAAGCATTTATACAAAATAATAATTTAGTAATTGCTATTAAAGATGATGGTATTGGCATTCCTACATCTATGCAAAACGATATTTTTAATGCTGCTAATAAAGCAACAAGAGAAGGTACAAGTGGTGAGCAATCTTATGGTTTAGGACTTTCTATTTGTAAACAAATAATTGAAGCCCATAATGGAAAAATTTGGGTTAAGAGTAAGGAAGGAAAGGGTAGTACATTTTATATGCAACTTCCAATAAAATAGTTAAATTGTTCTTACATTCATTGCATCTCTTAAACCATTTCCTAGTAAATTAAAAGCAAGCACCAAAAGCATTATAGCAATTCCTGGTGCTAATGCCAACATTGGATTATTGGTAATAATAAAATTGTAATTTTCTTTTATCATTAAACCCCAACTTGGTTGTGGTGGCTGTACACCAACTCCTAAAAAACTTAAACCTGCTTCTATTACAATAGCTCCAGCAAAATTGGCTGCAGCTAATACTAAAATGGGTCCTAAAATATTAGGTAAAATATGTTTTATAATTATTCTGCTATGGCTAAAGCCTAATACTTTAGCAGCCTCTACATACTCTAATTCTTTGGCAGCAATTACTTGACCACGAACCAATCTTGCTACATTAACCCACATTGTTAAACCAACAGCAATAAATACTTGCCAAAAACCTTTTCCTAAAACTAAGGTTATTGCAAACACTAATAACAATGTAGGAATACTCCAAACAACATTTATAAACCACATAATTATATCATCAATCTTACCTCTATAATATCCTGCAATGGCTCCTAAAAAAATTC
This sequence comes from Chitinophagales bacterium, assembly GCA_026931325.1. Classification (GTDB taxonomy): domain Bacteria; phylum Bacteroidota; class Bacteroidia; order Chitinophagales; family Chitinophagaceae; genus UBA1930. The sequence continues at coordinate 56,104 of JAIXLO010000126.1, forward strand.
CTATACTTAAAGAAATCATTACAGCAATAAGTCCAACACTTAAACTTACTCTAATACCAATAATTAATCTACTTAAAATATCTCTACCAAATTTATCAGTACCTAAATAAAATGTTTGTTGAGTAATATTTTGTTTTAAAAAAAGGTCTTTAAAATTTTTTGAAGTATCATTTAAAAGAATAAATTTTTTTTCTACAATACCATCATCAATAAATTTATCATAAACAATACTATCGTTGTTGAAATAATATTTTGTTATTGGTATATAAGTGTAATTATCTGTTTTACCATTTAATAAAATTTGAAAAATATTTTCTGATGTTTTTATTTGTTTTTTTTCTTTCAATAAAAGAATTGTAAAGCCAAGTTTTTTACTACCAATTTCAGGAATCATTCTATTTGCATAAGGGCTATTATCTGGTGCAATAAAATATCCAAACACACCAGTCAATAACGCAAAAACAATAAACAATAAAGAAACAACAGCTCCTTTGTTTTTTAAAAAGCGTTGCTTAAATTGAGTATTGATAAAGCTTTTAGCCATAATAAAAAAAGAAAATATTATTTTACATTTCTTCCTTTCCATTGATAACTACCAAATTTTCCTAACCAACCACTTACTACAATATATACAATATGCAGTGGTTGCATAAAAGGAAACCACCAAACAAATGGTTGTTCAAAAAATTTTGCAACAGGTAATGCAAATGCAAGTTCAGACAATGTTTTTAACACAATAAACAAACCCCAAAATGCTAAACAATAAATATTTAATACACTTAAAAAGGGAAGAACAAACAATGCTACATTAAAAAAATACAACAATACCAGTACAATAAAAATACTTTTGTCTTTGGTTTTAAATTGCTCTGCTTTACTTGCCCATCTTATACGTTGATTATAAAATGCTTTCCATGTTGGCATTGGATATGTTGTTACAATAGCTTCTTTTGAAAATAAAAATGAAATTGATTTTGGATATTGTTTTTTAATCTTATTCATCAATAACATATCATCTCCACTGGCAATATTATCAATGTCTTTAAAGCCATTTACTTCTACAAAAACATTTTTTTTATAAGCAAGGTTTGCACCATTACACATATTATGAAAACCAGCATTTACAGAAGCTGCTGTAATGCCTTGCATACTCATAAAATCTATATACTGAAATGCTTGTAACAATGAACCATTATTGGTAAATGCAACAGGTGCTGCAACAAAAACAGTATTGTTTTTTTGTATCCAAGCATCAAAAGTTATTAACCAATTTTTGGGTGTTATACAATCTGCATCTGTGGTAATAATCCAATCTCCTTTTGCTTGATTAATAGCATATTCAATAGCTTTCTTTTTATAAGAGTTTAAAAGTTTTCCACCTAATTCATTAGCAAGTTTTATCAAACGAACATTGTTATATTGTTGTTGAATTTGTTCTACAATAGCAACAGTATCATCTGCACTAAAATCATCTACAACAATAATTTCATACAATGTTGTTGGATATGTTTGTTGTAAAATAGACATCAAGCAATTTCTTATAAAAAGCCCTTCATCTCTTGCTGGAATAATGATGCTAAATTTTGTGGTTGATTTTGTTTCTTCTGATGCAACAAATGGTTTTAACTGCAAAAACCATTTTCTATACAATAACAATATAGCAGTATATCCTGCATATAAAAAAGTTATAAGAATAAAAAAAACGGTTAACCACATTTGTACAAAGAAACAATTTGTTGCAATATAAATATTGCTTTTTTGTTTAGACTAATTTTTGATTTTCTATTTCTAAAAAGAATATATATGAGGTTTGTAAAACTTTCTGTAATCTTGTTTTTAAATGAAATTAAAACAGATATTATATGGCATTATAACAGTTACATTTTGTTTTACTGTTCATTTTTCTGTTGCACAAACAACAGAATTAAAAATATTTTCAACCGATAATTCTTCATCTATTTTTCAAAAAGAATTTTCTTTTAAACAAAAATTTATTGATACTGTTTCTTGCGAAAAATATATTACTCAACTTCCTTCTTTATTGCAATCAAAAGGTTTTATAAGTGCTGCTATTGATAGTGTTGTAAAACAAAATAATACTTACGCTGTCTATCTTTTTGTAGGAGAAAAATATATTTGGAATGAACTAAAAATAAAAGAACAAGATAAATTAATTATAACAGCAGCAGGTATTAATCAAAATTCTTTTTCTCAAAAACCTTTTAATCCAGAAGTGGTAAATCAAGTGCAAGAAAAGCTGTTAGATTATTTTGAAACCAAAGGATTTCCTTTTGCTGTAATTGGTTTTGATAGTTTGCAAATACAGCAAAACAAAGTAAGTGCTACACTTACCATTAACAAAGGCATTTTGTATAAAATGGATAGTATCATAATTATTGGTAATGCTAAGATTAGTAAAAATTTTTTGTACAAATATTTATCAATGCCTATTGGCGGAATTTATAATATTGAAAAACTACAACAAGCAGAACAAAAGCTTTCTGCACTACCTTTTTTATCTCAAGCACAACCTTTACAAATTACTATGTTGGGTAGTAGTTTTATTACCAATGTTTATTTGAATAATAAAAGAAGTAATCAGGTTGATGCTATTATTGGCTTAATGCCAGAAAACCAACAAACAGGGGGTTCTCTATTATTGACAGTTGATGCAAAATTAAAATTGCAAAATGCTTTTGCAACAGGAGAAACCATTGGTTTAGTATGGCAACAAATTCAACCAAAATCTCCAAGATTAAATTTACAATTTCAACGACCTTATATTTTTAATTCTGCTTTTGGATTTGATTTTAATTTTGATTTGTTTAAAAAAGATTCTTCCTTTTTAAATATTCAAGCTGGTATTGGTATTAATTATTCTCCAAGCATCAAACAATATGTAAAAATATTTCTACAATCAAGCAGATCAAATTTGTTAGATGTTGATACTACAACCATAAAATTTACAAAGCAATTACCCGATGTTGTTGATGTTTCAATCAATAGCCTTGCTGCTGAATATGGTTTTAATAATACCAACTATAAATTTAATCCACGTTTGGGCAATGATGTTGTTTTTACAGCATCTGTAGGCAATAGAACTATCAGAAAAAACAATACTATTTCTCAAATAAAAGATGCAAACTTTAATTACAATTCTCTTTATGATAGTTTGCAATTAAACTCTTATCAATTAAATGTTCAAATAAAAGCAAGTCATTATTTTCCTTTAGGAAAACATAGTACATTAAAAACATCTCTTCAAACTGGCATCATTAATAGTCCATCTATTTTTAGAAATGAAATGTTTAGAATTGGTGGGTTAAAAATTTTAAGAGGCTTCGATGAAGAAAGTATTTATACAGATAAATACATTGTTGGCACAACAGAGTTTCGTTATTTGTATGGTCAAAATGCTTATTTCAATGGGTTTATAGATGTTGGATATACCTATAATTCCGTCACACAAAAAAAATATTTTTATACAGGTTTTGGAGCAGGAATTTCTTTTGAAACCAAACAAGGAATTTTTAATGTAATGCTTGCCGCTGGTAAAAGAAATGATTTGCCTTTTAATTTACGACAATCAAAAATTCATATTGGATTTATCAGTTTGTTTTAATAGAAATACTATTTAAAATTCTTAGCTTTACACCTTTAAAGATTTAATTATGAGTTTAGAAACACAAATAATGGCTGAAATGAAAGAAGCCATGAAAGCCAAAGATGAAGCAGTTTTAAGAGGATTACGTGCTATTAAAGCAGAAATTATTAAAGCAAAAACAGAGCCTGGTGCTAATGGACAAATTACAGAAGATGGAGAATTAAAACTTTTGCAAAAATTAGTTAAGCAACGTAAGGATAGTTTAGAAATTTATACTCAACAAAATCGTGCAGACCTTGCACAAAAAGAGCAAGAAGAAATTAGCATTATTGAAAAATTTTTACCCAAACAATTAAGTGAAGCAGAGTTAGAAGAAATATTGAAAACAATTATTACAAGCGTTGGAGCAAGCTCTGCTGCTGATATGGGAAAAGTTATGGGTGTTGCAACAAAACAACTTGCAGGCAAAGCAGATGGTAAAACTATTAGTGCTTCTGTAAAAAAATTATTAGGTTAATTAGTTTTATATATTTTTTCAACTAAGTTTTATTTTAATAAACAGCATTATGTTTATAGATTTTTTATTAACTATATTACTTGTAATGGCTGTTATAAAAGGGCTTAGGCAAGGTTTTATTGTTGCAGTATTTTCTACTCTTGCTGTTTTTATTGGATTAATTGCTGCTATAAAATTAAGTGCTGTTACTGCAAACTATTTACACGAAAAAGCTCACCTATCAATGAGTTGGTTGCCATTACTATCTTTTGCATTAGTAATGTTTATTACCATTTTATTGGTCAAAATAATTGCAAGAATAATTGAAAGAACTGCTGAGTTTGCATTAATGAGCTGGGCTAATAAATTAGCAGGTGTAGCACTGTATATTTTTTTATATGGCATGGTGTTTAGTGTGGTGCTTTTTTATATGTCTGAGCTGAAAATAATTTCTTCTCAAACCATTCAAGAGTCTAAAACATATTCTTACATACAACCTTTGGCACCTAAAATTATTGATGGAATTGGTAACATAATTCCTTTATTTAAAAACCTTTTTTCTCAGTTAGAAAATTTCTTTTCTTCTATTGCAGATAAAGCTAAGTAGTAAAATATTTTAATCAACAAATAAAGTTGCTGCAATACCATCAGCTAAAAATTTTGCTTTTGGTGTTAGTTGTAAAAATTGATTGTTGATAATTAATGATTGTTGATTGAGTAGTTCTTTGCTTCTATCTAATAATCGTTCTTTTTCTTCTTCACCAAAATAATTTGTTACATGTTGCAATGAAACTCCTTCAATAGTTCGTAGTGAAGTCATAATATATTCGTTTAGCTGCTGCTGTTTTGTTAGAATTTCTTTTTCAAAAGGTATTATATTTTCTGCAATACTTTTTAAATACAAAGCATTGTTATTTATATTCCATTGCCTTGAAGTCCCATTAAAAGAATGTGCTGCAGGGCCTAACCCTAAGTAATATTTTCCTTGCCAATAGCTACTGTTATGTTTACTTCTATAACCTTGCTTTGCAAAATTGCTAATTTCATAATGTTCATAATTTTTGTTGGTTAAAACATCTACCAAAATTTCAAACTGCATAGCTTGTTTATCTGTATCAACATTTGGAGATTTCTTTTTTTCAATTAATGAATGTAAAACAGTTTTAGGTTCTACTGTTAAAGCATAGCAAGATATATGAGGAATGTTAAGCTGTACAATGGTTTCAATATTTTTTATCCATTGTTCATTAGTTAAATATGGACTTCCATAAATTAAATCTGCTGTAATGTTCTCAAAATATTTTGTAGCAAGTTGTAAACAATGTAATGCTTCAAAACTATTGTGTGCCCTATGCATCCACTCTAAATCTTTTTCTAAAAAGCTTTGTACACCAATACTCAACCTGTTAATACCAATTTGTTTCCATTGTTGTAATTTTTCTTCTGTTATATCATCTGGATTTGCTTCTAAAGTGATTTCAGCATTGTGTAATACAGAAAAATTTTGTTGTAAGTGAATAATTATTTTTTGAATACCCTCAGCACAATATAAGCTTGGAGTACCTCCACCAAAATAAATTGTTTCAACAGGTTCTTGTAAATAATTTTTGTTAAGAGTTGCTTCTTTCATAATAGCAACAAGCATTTCTTTCATACTTGAATGATTAGTACTAAAATGAAAATTGCAGTAATAACAAGCTTGTTTGCAAAAAGGAATATGTATATAAATACCAGCCAAAATTTTTTATTTAAAACAAAGATGCATCAATAAATATTTAGCTAATAAAAGTTTTTAAGTTTTGATAAATAAGAAACATTTATAAACTTATATCAAATACTATCTTTGTACATAATCAAAAATACTTGCTATGAAATTTGGAGTTATAGGAAGTGGTAGCTGGGCAACAGCTTTGGCAAAAATTTTAACTGATAATGGTAATACAATAAATTGGTGGATAAGAAATACAGACACTATTTCTTATATGCAAACAAGAAGGCACAACCCAAATTATGCAAGTAGTGCATATTTTAATACACAACAATTACAACTTAGTAATGATATACAACAAGTAGTTTTAAAAAGTGATGTTCTTGTAATAGCTGTTCCATCTGCATTTGCAGAAGATGTTTTAAAACAATTACCATCAAATTCTTTTGAAGGGAAAAAAATTATTTCTGCTATCAAAGGAATTTTACCAACTGATAATTTATTATTGAACGATTATTTGCAAAAGAATTTTCATGTTTCTGTTGAAAATTATTTTACAGTTTTAGGTCCTTGTCATGCAGAAGAAGTTGCATCAGAAAAATTAAGTTATTTAACTTTTTCTGGTATTGATGAAAGTATGACAACTATTATTTCAAAATTTTTTATTACAGATTATTTAAGAACAATAACCAACCATGATATTATTGGTGTTCAATATGCAGCTATTTTAAAAAATATTTATGCCTTAGGTGCTGGTATTGCACATGGCTTGGAGTATGGCGATAATTTTTTGAGTGTTTATATTGCTAATACAGCAGATGAGATGGTTACTTTTTTAAGAAAATTAGTTTGGAGTAATGAACCAGTTGATGAACAAAGAAAAATTAATTATGCTGCATCTGTTTATCTTGGAGATTTATTAGTAACCTGTTATTCTTTATACAGCAGAAACAGAACTTTTGGAAATATGATAGGCAAAGGGTATAGCGTAAAAGCTGCTCAATTTGAATTAAATATGATTGCAGAAGGATACAATGCCAGCAAATGTATTTTTAAAGCTAATCAAAATGTACAAGCTAATATTCCTATTGCAACTTTCATTTATCAAATTTTATGGGAGCATTTACCAGCAAAAGAAGGTTTTAAAGAAATAGAAAAACTACTTGTATAAAATTGAAAATAAATTTATTTTATTCTCCAATTAAAAGTGTTTGAAAGCTAATTGTTTTATTATCTTCTATTAATTGAGCATAATAAATTCCTTTAGGTAAATTGTTACGATGAATAATTACTTTCTTTCCAGAAATATTTTTTAATTGCATTACTGGTTGCCCAAAAATATTATAAAGCATAAGTGTAGCATTTGTAAAAATAGCATTTTGGTTAGATAGCGTAATTGAAGAAATAAAAGGATTTGGATACCAACTAATATTACTAAAAGTACTGTTGTTATTATTCATTCCTGTAGTGTCATTAATAACAATCAATTTAGAAGCAGTGTCTGAATAACTACAATTTTTTGCTATTAAACTAACACTATAATTTCCATTTGAAGTAAAGCTGTGAGTAGGATTTATTTCTAAAGAAGTTTGGCCATTACCAAAATTCCACAAATAATTTTTTGCATTAATAGAAGTGTTATTAAAACTAACCGTTTTATTATTTGTATTGAAAGTATAATTTGCTTTTGTGTCATATTTTCCAATAAACCATTTTGCCAAACTATCGTAAACAATGGTTTTTACAGCAGTTTTAATATTTCTTGCATCTGCTGCTGGTAAAGAAAAATTGAAAGTAATTTGTTCAGGATTTTTTCTAAAAATTACTGTATAAAAAGCACAAGCTGCAGCATAAGAACCAGCAACTGATGGATGACTTTCATCAGATTGATATAACTCTATATTTGGATAATTTTTTCTGATGTATCTCCAAACTGCACCAACAGGAGAAACAACAGCATTATTATCTTTTGTCATTTGCATATAACGTAAGTACAATAAACTATCCATTCCTTCATAAGTGCAAACTGGTGCCCAATAAGCACAATTAGCTGCATCGCCATTTTTTCTTCCCCAAGTCATATAAAATATTGTTTCTGCACAAGTATTGTATTTATTAATAAGGCTATCCAATTTTTTTGCATAAGGAAAAACATCATATTGTACATCAGTATCAGGAAAAGAAGGTAATTGACTTTGCTCTTGTAACACAACAAAATCCCAATTTCCTAATATTATTTTATTAAGAGATGTTGAGTTGGTATAATGACCTTGTAAAGTATAACCACCTGGTGTATTACTATCAAAAATTAAAGTATCTCCTTTAGAGTTTGCTATATCTGCAATAATTTGAGGAAGATTATTTACATAAGTGTAGCTGTTTCCAAGAAATAAAACTCTTTTAGTTTTTTGAGAAAAAATTGAAATACTTGTAAAGAAAAAAATTAATAAAAGTGTAATTGTTTTTTTCATCTGAACTAATTATTTATAACTACATTGTACAATTATTTCTATTTGTTCTGCCACTTCACTATCATCAACACCAAATTCTTTTATTTTAATTTTAAATTTACTGTTTAGTGTTAATATTCCATTTTCAACTTGTAAAATGCCTTCTGCTTTAATTTTTTTAGTGATTCCGTGTAGTGTTAAATTTCCTTCTGCTGTTACTTGGTAACTATTATTCTTGTTAAAGTTTACAGATTGAATATTGATAATGTTTCCATCAAATTCACTTTTAGAAAACTTATCGCTGTGCATATATTTATCACTATTAAAAGTTTTTTGCATCAACTCATTTTCAAAACGAAATCCTTTTATTAAAGCAGCAAAATGTACTTTTCCTTTTTCTGAAATACTACTAATAACTTGTGTATTTATAGCTTCAATTTCTTCTGAAGCAGTTACCGATAAAAATTTTATTTGTCCCTTAGTGCTTTGAAATTTTTTTTCTTTTAAAATAATACTATCTTTTTTTTCAGCAGGTGCTAAAACTGTTGCTGTGTCTTGCTTTGGTGGTATTGTTGTTGTATTTTCACTTGCTCCTTTTGTTATAACTGCTTCGTTTAATTGTATTTGTCCTAAAATATATCCTGTTAAAATTCCTTTCATAACAACAGAAGATTTTTCTGCTACTGTTTGTTTTGATTTTAATCTTCCAGAAACAGATGTTCCTTCAATACCTGTATGTAAATAAACAACCTGACCAGTTTCATCTTCTTCTATTTTTTCTACAACACCATTTATTTCTACTACTTTATTGCTGTATTTTGCATTTGCAACTTCTTCATTTTCTTGATATTCTTTTATTAACGTTTGTGCAGCTATTCCAATACTTGCTTCTTTATTTACATCTCTTCTTAATGCTGTTGGTTGATAAAAAATATAATACCAAATAGTTATTGCAGTAATAATAGAAGCTAAAACTGTAAGCCAAACAATAGCTTTTTTATTTTTATAATTTACTATTCCATAAAATAATAAACCTGCAATAGGAATTAGTCCTATTACTATCCAAACAATTTTATTTGTTGTAGTTAAATCTTTTCTTTTAAATAAATGTAAAAGAGTAATAACAATAGCAGGTAACCAAGCTAAAACAATTATCAAAAAAATAAGAGGGTTTTCCTTTAATACATACATCATATCAATTCAAAATTTTAATGTTAATGGTTACAATCATCTTTGTGTGCATGATTGTGAACTCTGCAAGAACGAAAATTAATAACGTGTGCAGTTACAATAAAAATAACTGCAGGAATTAAAAACCATAAATGTAATTCATGCCAAATTTGTTTTACAACTAATAAAGTAATGCCTAAAGTAAAAATGATAATTGGCAAAAAACTATGATGATGTTTTTTGTATCCATGATATAATGAATATGTTCCTACAACAAAAGCAAGTAAAATCATACTATACTCAAACCAATCATTATCTATAATATTTATACCAAATAAGGGAAGACTTGTCATTATTAAAGGAAGTATAGCACAATGTATTGCACATGCAATAGAAGTTGTAATGCCTAAGGCGTCCCAGTTTACTTTAAAATTCATAAAGAGTGCAAAGATAATAAATGCAATTATGTTGCAAAAAATATCTTAAAAGAACATTTAACCAATCAGGTTAATATAAATTTGCAACATTATGAACAAGAAGAAATTTTTTATTTACATTGCTTCCTTTGTAGTTTTTATACTTGTATTTTGGGTAGCACTTTATTTTTTTACAGATACATTTAATCAAAAAAAATTAAAAGAAAGATCTTATGTACATCCATTTTCTTTTTATAAAGAAGATGGCAGCATTTTTACCAATGTTAATATGCAAGGCAAGGTTTGTGTAGTAGAATATTTTTTTACAACCTGCCCAAATATTTGTCCTGTGATGAATAATAATATGAAAAAAATTTATGAAGAGTTTAAAAATGAGCCAAACTTTTTAATTGTATCTCACACTTGTGATCCAAAACGAGATTCTGTTGCTAAGCTAAAACGTTATGCAGATTCTTTAGGAGTTGATACAAAAAAGTGGGTTTTCTTAACAGGAAGAAAAGATAGTTTATACAATATGGCAAGAGTAAGTTATGGTATAGATGATCCAAATAATATTGTAAGAGATATTAATGATGATTTTATGCACTCACAATTTTTTGCTTTAGTTGATAAGAGTGGTTCTGTAAGAGGACAAGTTTATGATGGATTAAAAAATGAAGAAATTGCTAAGTTGAAAAAAGATATAAAATTACTTTTAAAAGAAAAAAATTAATCAATGGCTTTTGATGTTTTAGATATTTTAAAACGCAATAACTTAAGTGTTACAGATAGTAGAAAAAAAATTTTAGAAATATTTCAACAAGCTGGAGGAGCTTTAGACCATGCAGATATTGAAAAGAAAACTGGTGATAGTTTTGACAGAGTAACAATTTATAGAACATTACAAACTTTTGAAGCAAAAGGAATTATTCATACTATTCCAACTATTGATAACTCTATATTATATGCACTTTGCAAAGAAGAATGTTCTCAAGGTAATCATAGAGATAATCATATACATTTTATTTGCGACAACTGTAATACTACTTATTGTTTAAATCATATACCACAATCTGTTGTTCAATTACCAGAAGGATTTACTGAAAAAAGAACTGATATAATAGTTAGTGGTATTTGCAATAAATGCAAGTAAGTTTGCTGAAATTTAATTTTTAATTTTAGTATAATGATATTAGTTACTGGAGCTACTGGTTTAGTAGGCTCTCATTTATTACAACAACTAACTGCTCAAAATAAAAAAGTAAGAGCATTATATTTTAATACTCCTCCATCAAATAATAATGAAAATATTGAATGGTTTAAGGTAGATATTTTAGATGTTGTAACATTAGAAGAAGCCATGCAAAATATTTCACAGGTTTATCATTGTGCTGCTGTTGTATCTTTTAATCCTGCAAGAAAAAAACAATTACACAACATCAATATTCAAGGAACTGCAAATGTTGTAAATGCTTGTTTGCAAAACAATATTGATAAATTAGTTTTTGTAAGTTCTGTTGCTGCTTTAGGAAGAATAAGAGAAGATAAACCTATAGATGAAACAATGCATTGGACCGAAGAAACCAGCAATAGTGAATATGGCAAAAGCAAATATTTAGCAGAGATGGAAGTATGGCGTGGTATAGGAGAAGGCTTGAATGCAGTAATTGTAAATCCTGTAATTATTTTAGGTGTTAGTGATTGGAATAGAGGTTCTACAGAAATTTTTAAATCGGCATACAACGAATTTCCTTGGTTTACAGAAGGCACAACAGGTTTTGTAGATGTGCAAGATGTAGCAAAAGCAATGATTGCATTAATGAATAGTCATATTTCTGCTGAACGATTTATTTTAAGTGCAGAAACTATTTCTTACAAAGATATTTTTACTATAATTGCTAATGCTTTTCATAAAAAACCACCACATAAAAAAGTAACTTCTTTTATTGCTGCATTAGTTTGGCGATGGGAGGCAATTAAAGGAAAACTAACAGGCATTGCACCATTACTAACAAAAGAAACTGCAAAAACCGCACAAACAAAGGCTTCTTTTAACAACAATAAATTAAAAGAATTTTTACCTCAGTTTCAATACACCCCATTAATAGATACTGTCAATAGAATTTGTAAAGAGTTGAAAGAAAAATATCAGTTGTAGTAAATTTTTTTACTTCAATTTAAAATCAGCTACTAAAGGATAATGATCGGATGCTTTTAGTTGTGGAGAATAATATTGCAACACTTTAAAATCTTTGGATAATAGCATTACATCTATTCTTAAAGTTGGGGCAATGTCATAATAAGTTGCACCAAAACCAAACCCTTTTGCAATAAATGCATCTGTTAAATTATTACTGATGGTATGATAAACATAACTTGATGGGACACTATTCAAATCTGCACAAAATATAAATGGATATTTACTTTTATTCAGTTGCTCTTTAATAAATTTTGCTTGTGCTACATGCTCTTTATCATAATGTTTTAAACGACTGTATTTACTGGTATTTTTTGCTAAGAAATCAAGACTCTTTTTTCCAATAAACTCTGTATTCAATGTGCTATCTTCAACAACTGCTTTTATATACATTGACCTTAAATGTGTATTGTAAAATCGTATAGTGTCTTTTCCTTTTACAATATCTGCATAAGAAATAGCTTCTATATTATCGTTGATGGAATAATTCATTCTTCCTGTATCTACAATAGGATATCTAGAAAAAATAACTGTTCCATATTGTATAAAGGCATAGTATAAACTTAGTCCTTGGTCAATACTAAAATAATGAAAAGGGTAGTGTAAACCACTGCTAATATCTTTTATACAAGATAAAAAATCTTTTGAAGTATGTTCTTGAAAATCTTGAATACAAATAACATCAGCATCAGTTTGTTTTATAAATGCCATCATATTTCTTCTAATACTATTGGGTGTATCATTGGCTATTTGACTATCTATAAACTCTTGCACATTCCACGATAAAACACGAATGGAATTTTCTTTTTTTTCTTGAACAAAATCTTTTGGAATATTTATGGCAAAAACACTAAATATATTTTCACTTCCTAAAAGCGTAATTAAAATAAAAATTAAAATTCTTTTTCTATAAAACAATAATACTATTAAAATCCAAATCAACATTCCAGCAAATAAATAAGGAAAACCTAATGCTAAAAAAGTAAAATCACTCCAAACTTCTGGGCTTATATAAGGTGTACAACAACTTAGCAAGTATATGAAGCTATATATACATCCTAAAATAAAAAAGAAATTTTTACAAAATGTTTTTAAAGAAATAGTCATTAATTATAAATCTTCTTTGCTTGCTCTGTTTAAAAAATCTTTTTCGGCTTGAGAAAGATTTTCATAACCATATTTATTTATTTTATCTAAAATGGCATCAACTTTTTCTTGAGTAAGATTAGGTTCTTTTTTATAGGGTTGTTTATCTACTTTATAATAATGCTCTTGATATTTATATTTTTTTTCTGGATTAAATAAATCATTTATCCAACCAACTAATTGATACATCCAATTTCCTAAATCTCTTCCTCTGTTTAATTGATGAATAAAAATAAAACCAACCAATGCACCTGCTAATAGTGCAAAAATAACAGCACCACCACTTGCCATTGCACCAAATTGTAAAGCAGCATAAACAGCCATTAAAATCCATAATGGAATACCACCATTAATAAAAGGAAATATTTTGTAATTAGGAGCAAGTGTAGTGGTAGCAACAGCTACAGCCATTACAGAAGCTCCTCCTCCCAAAATATAATAATTAGCAGTAAGTTGATGAGCAGATAAATTTGCAGCAAGTATAAATGCTAATGCACCTGCAAAACCTCCATATAAATAAATAGGAAGCATTTTTCTATTTCCTGCTAAATCTTGTAAAATATAACCAAAGCCCCAAAGCCATAATATTGTTGTAATAAGCGACCAAATACTATAATGAGAAAACATATACAACAAAATTGTCCAGGGTTTACTCCATACATTATCAAGCTGTGCATGTAGAACAAACCAATGTAATATTTGATTATTAAAATTAGTTTCTGCAACTGCTGCATTATCAAAAGACATTGCATAAGCCAATCTTAAAAAACTAAGAATAATATAAACCATTGCGTTTAACATTACAATAATAACAAGGTTATTATCTGCTGCTCCAAATAATGGATGTTTTGATTTTTTATGAAGTTCTTTTATGCTCATTAAAAGAAAGTTTTTTTGTTATTCTTATTCCAATAATATACTAATAGTATTCCAACCAAAGCCCCTCCAAGATGTGCTACATGGGCTACATTATCACCTGCAGAGTTTTGAATTGCAAGTAATAATTCTAAGCCAGCATAAATTATTACAAACCATTTTGCTTTTAAAGGAAAAAGAAAATAAATATAAATACGAGTATTAGGAAATAAATATCCAAATGCTGCTAAACAACCAAATACTGCACCACTTGCACCAAGTGTAGCTTCATTTAGTTTTAACTTATCACTATAAAAATAAGCTTCTTGTTGATCGAAAGGTAACATTCTAAAAGCTTCTACAACAGATTGCATATCATAATACAAAACAATCATGTGGCACAATGCTGCACCTAAACCACATACTAAATAAAAAATTAAAAACCTTTTAGGTCCCCAAACATTTTCTAAAATTGAACCAAACATCCAAAGAGCAAACATATTACCAAACAAATGTTCAAAATTGCCATGCATAAACATGTGTGTAATAAATTGCCATGGTTTAAATAAAGGACTTTGCCAAGTATGTAAAGCAAATAAGTTTAGTAAATTAAATTTATCACCAAAAGTTATTTGTGCAAGAAATACTATCCCATTTATGATTAATAAATTTTTAACTACTACAGGTAAAATTTCAAATCTTGTTGGTCTAAATTCTCTCATTATTGTTTATTAAAGTATTACAAATGTATTATCTAAGTTTTAACTGCACTACATTTTCTATATGATGTGTATGAGGAAACATATCTACAGGCTGAATTTTAGTAACAATATATTTTTCATCTAACAATGCTAAATCTCTTGCTTGTGTAGCAGGATTGCAGCTAACATATACAATAGTTGGTGCAGCAATGTCTAATAATTTATTAATTAATTTTTCGTGCATACCAGCTCTTGGTGGATCTGTAATGATAACATCTGGTTTTCCGTTTGTTGCAAAAAAATCATCATTACAAATTTTAATAACGTCTCCATCAAAAAAATGTATGTGAGAAATATTGTTGAGACTTGCGTTTTTATTAGCATCTTCAATAGCTTCTGGTACTGTTTCTACGCCAATAATTTTCTTTGCATACTTACTTACAAAAATGCCAATACTTCCTGTGCCACAATATAAATCATACACAATTTCATTGCCTGTAAGTTCTGCAAAATTTCTTGTGATAGAATAAAGTTTTTCTGCCTGTTGGGTATTTGTTTGAAAAAAAGATTTTGGGCTAATAATAAATCTATAATCTTCTAATTTTTCTTCAATATAACCTTTGCCATAATAAGTAATAGGAGTTAAGTCGTAAATGCTGTCATTTACTTTTGTATTAATGGTATAAAGCAAAGAAGTAATTGTAGGAAATTTTTGCAAAACAAAATCTAATAAATGGGTTCTCATTTTTTCGTTCTCATATCCTAATATAATATTTACCATCCATTCTCCTGTTGTTGCTATTCTTACCATCATATTTCTTAACCATCCTGTATGATTTTTAATATTGTAAAATGGATAATTATTTTCTATACAAAATGCTGTAATAGCATTTCTTATTTCATTGCTTGGTTCTGCTTGTAAATGACATTTATTAATAGCAACTACTTTATCAAAAACTCCTTTTGCATGAAAGCCTCCAAAACTTCCTTCATTGATTATGGGTAAATTTTGTTGTTTTAGTTTAGTAAACTCATCATCGGAAATAAAGCGTTTGTTTGCAAAAGTGTATTCTAATTTATTTCTATAATAACGAGTTTCTTTAGCACCAATAATTGGCAATATTTCTGGTAAATTTATTTTTCCAATTCTTGAAAGGTTATCAGATACTTGTTTTTGTTTAAATAATAATTGTTTTTCGTAAGGCAACATTTGCCATTGGCAACCTCCACAAATTTCAAAGTGTTCACAAAAAGGTTGTACTCTTTCATCGGATAGTTTTGAAAATTTGATTGGAAATCCTTCAGCCCAATCTTTTTTATTTTTAAATAATTGAACATCTATAATATCGCCAGGTACTGTTCTTTCAATAAAAATTACTTTACCATCAATCTTTGCTAAAGATTTTCCTTCTGCTGCATAATCTTGCACTAATACATCTTGTAATATGGTAGGTTGTCTTCTTTTTTTCACAAAGCAAATTTCGTTGAATTTGATTAAGTTAGTTCATAAAAAATCTAAATACCTAATTAGTCATAATCTTTTATGGTTTTTATAACTTTACAAAATGATTTATCAATTTAATAATTTTATACCTGTAGTACATGAAAGTTCTTTTGTACATCCATTAGCTTCTGTTACAGGAAATGTAATTATTGGCAAAAATGTTTACATTGGTCCAAGTGCTGCTATAAGAGGAGATTGGGGACAAATAATTATTGAAGATGGTTGCAATGTGCAAGAAAACTGCACTATTCACATGTTTCCTGGCACAACTGTTTTATTAAAAGAAGCTGCACACATTGGTCATGGTGCTATTATACATGGTGCAACTATTGGTAAAAATTGTTTAATAGGAATGAATGCTGTGTTGATGGATAATGTTGTTTTAGGAGATGAATGTATTGTAGGGGCATTAAGTTTTATCAAAGCAGATGAGCAGTTTGAAAACAGAAGTTTAATTGTAGGAAATCCTGCAAAAAAAATAAAAGAAGTAAGTGATAAAATGATTGCTTGGAAAACAGATGGAACAAAACTATATCAGCAATTGCCAAAAGAAATGTTTACTATTTGGAAAGAAGTTAAGCCATTAAGAGAAATACCTGAACACTATCAAAAACAAAACGCTGTTTATAAAACCTGGAATGAAAGCAAATAAAAATTTAATCCATTATTTTTTTCCATAGTTCTGGTATTCGTTTTATCCATACCAATTCTCTTCTTTTTAT
This sequence comes from Chitinophagales bacterium, assembly GCA_026931325.1. Taxonomy (GTDB): domain Bacteria; phylum Bacteroidota; class Bacteroidia; order Chitinophagales; family Chitinophagaceae; genus UBA1930. Next base: position 73,073 of record JAIXLO010000126.1, read on the forward strand.
TGAAGCATCTTCAGCAGGATAACCAAAATATACTTTATTAGCTTCTAAAGAAGAAGCTACCCCGCTTTGAGCCATTACTACAGAATTTGCTCCAATAGTTAATGTTTTGCTTACACCAACTTGCCCCCAAAGTGTTACACCATCTTCAATAGTAGTTGCTCCAGCAATACCTACTTGTGCAGCAAACAAACAATTTTTTCCTACAATCACATCATGACCTATATGAACCATATTATCCATTTTAGTTCCTTTGCCAATAATAGTAGAAGCTGTAACTCCTCTATCAATTGTACAACTTGCACCTATTTCTACAAAGTCTTCAATAATTACATTTCCACAACTCTCCATTTTTTTATACCAAACATCTCTTGTTTTTTTTGTGTTGTAGTAAAATGCATCTCCACCAATTACAGTGCCTGATTGAATAATTACATGATTACCAATTTCTGAATAATCTAATATTGTAACATTTGGATAAATGATACAGTCTTTACCAATTTTTACATGATTGCCTATAAAAACATTTGGCATAATAACAGTGCCTTCACCAATACTTGCTGTTGAATTAATAGCTACATACTGTGCAGTAAAAGGTCTAAAATGTCTTGCTATTGTTAAATAGGCTTCAAATGGTTCATCAACTACCAATAATGTTTTTCCTTCTGGTATAATTACATCAGTTGTATTAATGATAATAAAAGTAGCTGGGCTGTTTAAGCATTTGTCATAATATTTTGGATGATCTACAAAACAAATATCTCCTTCTACAACTTTATGAATTTCATTAATACCTTTTGCATAAGAATCTTTATTACCTAAAATTTTTGCTTTGATAAGATTAGCAATTTTTGTAGCACTAACTGGAGAGGAAAATACCATAAAAAAATTTTTTCAAAGTTATAGTAATCTAAAAAACAGTTAATAAAATAAGCTGTTGAAGTTTTTTTGACTTTAGTATTTAATATTACAGAAAATTTTAGGCTTATTAAAAAAGTAATTACATCTATTTTCTTTTTAATGGGGTTTGTTTTATCTCATGCACAATATACAACAGTTAGTGGTATAGTGTATGATATTACTGCTAAACGACCAATAGAAGCAGTTGCTGTTTTAAGCACATCTGGCAATGGTACAATTACAGATTCGTTAGGTAGATATTCTATTTTTGTAAAAAATACTGATTCAATTTGGTTTTCATTAATTGGAAAAAATACATTGAAGTATGCAGTGGATACAATTGGTAATCCTCTCAATTTTAATGTAATGATTCATCTTTATGCTAAACAATTACCAGAAGTAACTGTAAGAAATAGAAACTATCGTTTAGACTCAATTCAAAACAGAAAAGATTATGCAAAATATTTTAATTTTAAAAAGCCTTCTGTTCAATTAAGCTCTCCTCCTACTGTTTATAATACAACACCAGGTGTAACTGTTGGTATTGATTTGTTGGAGTTTATTAATATGTTTAGGTTTAAAAGAAATCGTCAATTATTAGCACTTCAAAGAAGATTAGAACAACAAGAAAAAGATTCATACATTGATTATAGATTTAAGAAAATATTGGTAATAAAACTTACAGGATTAAAATCTCCAGACTTAGATTCTTTTATGGCAAAATATAGACCTGATTATGATTTATTAACCAAACTTAATGAAATAGAATTTGGTTACTATATTCAACAATGCTATGAAGCTTATAAAATGGGATTACCAAATCCATATAAATTTTATAAGAAAGAAAATGTAGAATTTGATGAAGAATAAAAAGATTCAATTAATTTTTAAAACCATCTACTCAAAAACTTTCGATACTATTTTTTGCATTAATTTGCACACGTTGAACCTTTAATTTTTTTATGAAAACAATTTTAGTAACTGGTGGATGTGGTTATATAGGCTCTCATACAATTGTAGATTTGATAGAGCATGGCTTTCATGTAATTTCTATTGATGATAATTCTTGTTCAACTGATATTGCATTAATTGGTATAGAAAAAATTACAGGCAAAAAAATAAAAAATTATAAAGTTGATTTAAAAGATTATAATGATACACGTGCAGTTTTTCAAGAAAATGAAAATATAATTGGTATTATACATTTTGCTGCATACAAAGCAGTTGGCGAAAGCGTAGAAAAACCTTTAAGCTACTATGAAAATAATATATTTGGGTTAATTAATCTTTTAAAATGTGTAGAAGAATTTAAAGTACCACATTTTGTTTTTTCTTCTTCTTGCACAGTATATGGCAATCCAGATTTTATACCTGTTACAGAAAACTCTCCTATTAAAGAAGCAGAAAGCCCTTATGGTGCTACAAAACAAATGGGAGAAAGAATTATTAAAGATTTTTCTTTTGTAGTTAAAAATACATCTTGTATTTTGTTAAGATATTTTAATCCTGTTGGTGCACATCCAAGTAGTTTTATTGGAGAGTTACCTATTGGCAAACCAATGAATCTTGTACCAGCAATTACACAAACTGCTATTGGTAAATTGCCTAAAATGTTTGTTCATGGCAATGATTATGATACAAGAGATGGCTCTTGTGTAAGAGATTATATTCATGTGTGTGATATTGCAAATGCTCATACTTTAGGTTTGCAATATTTAATTCAACAAAAAAATACTTCTCGTTGCGATGTGTTTAATTTAGGAACAGGTAATGGAGTAACAGTTTTAGAAGCTATTAAAACTTTTGAAAAAGTAAGTGGTGTAAAATTAAACTACGAAATTGGTAATAGACGTGCAGGCGATGTTGTAGCTATTTATGCAAATAATGAATTGGCAATTGAAAAACTTAATTGGAAAATAAAATATAATTTAGATACAATGATGAAAACTGCTTGGGATTGGGAATTAAGATTAAAAGCAGAAGATGATTTATTAAAGCAACAAAGTTTACTGAATTAATAATTGCATTTACTTTTTAAAAACGGGTGTTTTAATATCATGATAAAAAAGAAAATGCCAATTTTCATCATTTCCTTTTTGCCACCATTGTTGTCTTAGTTCCATTGATTTTTTTCCATTAAAATCATACTTAGCAACAAACTTATTTTTCATTTGTTTAAGTTGTGGTGCATCATCCCCTCCAAAAAAAACGATTTCACCATTTTCTTGTATAGTAAAAACTTGATGATAAGGGCTATGAGCTCCTGTAATTGTGTAATGAATATAATTATTTATTGTACCATTTCCATTGAGCCATACTACATTTGGGTTATTGTATAATGTTGCAAACTCATCAGTTATAAAAGAAGGGTAACCAATTTCCATTGCAAAAGAAAATTCTTGCTGTTGTACATAATAAGTTGCATTTGGAAAAGCTAAGTTATAATGTCCAATATTGTTTCTAAAGCTTATGCCTCCTGCATGATCTTTATGCAAATGGCTCATTAATACTTTGGTAATTTGAGATGGCTGAATATTGTGAGCTTTTAAGTTTTGATAAATTTGTGGTTCTCCATTGATACTAAAGCCAAGACCTGTATCTAACAACAAAATATCTTTGTTGGTAATTACACAAAATGGTTGAACTTCTACTAATAAACTGCCTATTGGTCTTTGTTGTAAATCATCTTTTTCTAAATCAAATGGAACAAAGATTTTCGTTTTATCAATAGTAAATGCACCTTCTGATAATGGAATAATTTTCATAGTATAAATGTATTGCTTTGCAATTACATTAGTTCTTTAATATCTTGCATAATACGTTTAGCAATATTATCTGCTGTTATTTCAAAATTACTTTCGCTGTATATGCGTATTATTGGCTCTGTATTGCTTGTACGCAAATGAACCCAATCTTTATCAAATTCTATTTTTAAACCATCTTCGGTATTAATAGGATATTTTTTATACTTCTTTTTAATTTCTTCAAAAAGTTTTTTTACATCAATACCATTTTCTAAATCAATTTTATTTTTACTGATAAAATAATCGGGATAAGTATTTCTTAATTGTCTGATACTTTTTTTCTCTTTTGCAAGATGTGTTAAAAACAAAGCAATACCAATTAAAGCATCTCTGCCATAATGCAAGTCTGGTACTATAATTCCTCCATTTCCTTCTCCACCAATTACAGCATTTACTTCTTTCATTTTTGTAACAACATTTACTTCGCCTACAGCACTTGGAAAATAAGAGCCTCCATGTTTTTCTGTTACATCTCTTAAAGCTCTTGTACTGCTCATATTGCTAACAGTGTTTCCTTTTTTGTGTTGTAAAATATAATCTGCAACAGCTACTAAAGTATATTCTTCACCAAATAAACTTCCATCTTCACAAACAAAGCAAAGTCTATCTACATCAGGATCTACAGCAATACCAATATGAGCATTTTGCTTTACAACAGTTGTGCAAAGCTCTGTAAGATGTTGAGGTAATGGCTCTGGATTATGAGCAAATTTTCCTGTTACTTCTTCATTTACAATAATAATATCTTTTGGTGCTACACCTAATGCTTTTAATAATGTAGGTACTGCAATTGCTCCACTACTATTAATAGCATCTAATACAATTTTAAATTTTGCTTTTTTAATTGCTGCAATATCAACTAATGGATAATTGATGATAGCTTCAATATGTTGTTGTAAAACAGAATCGTCCTTTGTATAAGTTCCTAATTTATCTACAGTTGCAAAATGATATAAATTTTTTGAAGCAATATCTAATATTATTGCTCCATCAGTTGCACTAATAAATTCTCCTTTATGATTTAATAATTTTAAAGCATTCCACTCTTTAGGATTATGACTTGCTGTAATGATAATTCCACCATTAGCATTATGAAAAATAACAGCCATTTCTACTGTTGGCGTAGTACTTAAATCTACATCAACAACATCTATTCCAAGTGCAATTAAAGTATTTACTACAATGCTTTGAATCATTGCACCACTTATTCTTCCATCTCTTCCAACAACAACTTTTGCCGAATTATTTTTTTGTAATAACCATGTGCCATAAGCAGCAGTAAAACGTACAATATCTAAGGGGCTAAGTGTTTCTTCAGGTACTCCTCCAATAGTTCCTCTTATTCCTGAAATGCTTTTTATTAATGCCATTAAAGCTTCTTTTTAGGGCGGCAAACATACCATTTTATTATCATAAAAAATTGATAACATCAAATTATAAGATGTTTTTTTACACTATTCAACAATAGCCATATTTTATTTTTTGCATCTTTGCAGTAAATTGTAATATGAGAAAAGAAGCTTGGTATAAAGATTGGTTTGCATCACCTTATTATCATAAATTATATCATAAAAGAGATGAGACAGAAGCTTTTAAATTTATCAATAATTTGATTCAATATTTAAAACCCAAACCAGAAAGCTATATGTTAGATGTAGCTTGTGGCAAAGGAAGGCACAGTATTGCTTTAGCAGAAATGGGCTTTAATGTTACTGGTATTGATTTATCACTTCCTTCTATTGAAGAAGCAAAAAAAAGTGAAACAGAAAATTTACATTTTTTTCAACACGATATGCGTTTGCCTTTTTGGATAAATTATTTTGATTATGCTTTTAATTTTTTTACCAGTTTTGGATATTTTAGAACAAAAAGAGAACATGATAATGCAATTAGAACAATTGCTAATAGCTTAAAGAAAGATGGAATTTTTGTAATTGATTATTTGAATATTCGTCATGCAGAAGAAACTTTACATGCTAATGATGTAACTAAAGTTGGCAATACAACTTTTCATATTACTCGTTGGCAAGATGAAAATTATTTTTATAAACAAATTCAAATTACAGATAAAAAATCTTTAACTCCTAAACATTTATATACTGAAAAAATTGCAAAGTTTTCTTTAGGTGATTTTACCGAAATGCTTTCATACCAACACTTACAGATGCAAGAAATTTTTGGAGATTATCAACTAGGTAGTTTTAATATTAAAAAGTCACCAAGATTAATTCTTGTAGCAAAAAAGGTAGCCAGATAAACAAATTATTTTTTATTGTTTAATAACATATATCTTGAAGTTTCATAAAAAGCATCTGTTATAAAACGCATTTGCTTTTTTATTTCATCATTTTTTACAGGAGAATTATTTATTACACTTTCAAAATTCTCAATTTGATTATCCTTCATTTGATAACTATAGTAATAAGACTTGTTTAATACGCCAATAATTTTTGCAGCTTCATCAAATATAAAAACATAGTCATCATCATTATTTTTCAATGAAAATAAATTTCTACCTAAAGTAGTATTAGTATAACTTATATTACACAAATGGGCAATAGAGGGCAATATATCCATTTGAGATGCAGGTAAATTATACACAGCTGGTTTTAAAATTCCTGGTGCATAAAATAATAAAGGAACATGCATATTTGTTAGCCCTTGTGTTGTAAAAACTTTGGGTAGCATATTTCCTGCATCGCCTCTTATTCCATGATCTCCAATAAAAACAAATAAAGTATTCTCAAAATATTTTTCTTTACGAGCAGCTTCTATAAATTTTTGAAAACTAAAATCAGTATATCTAAAGGCATTATACTCATCATTACTTTCAAAGCCATATTTCTTTAAAGAATCTTTTTTTATTTTTTGAATTTTAAATTCTTTTAAATCTTCTTTTGGTATAGTATATGGTCTGTGATTATCTGCAGTTTGAATAACTGCAAAAAAAGGTTTGTCTTGTTTAGCCAAAACTTTGTTTGCTTCTAAAAAAAGATTTTTATCACTTATTCCCCAAACGTCTATTTCTTTTGAAGAGTAACTTCCTTGCTCGTATAAGTTTAGGTTTTCAATATTATTTGTCAATAAACCACGAATATTTGCCCAACTACTACTTCCTCCTAAAAAATAAAATTTTTCATAGTTTTTAAAATCATTTATAATAGTATGTTGATTTACGGCTGCAGGATTTCTGCTTGATGTTTTATATAGCTGCACATCTGGAATACCTGTAACAATTGCCCATACGCCTCTTGCTGTTCCATAAGCAGGAGAAAAAGCTCTATCAAAAAAAATGCCTTGCTTACACATTTCAGCAAAAAAAGGAGTCGTGTTTAATGGATTACCATACATAGAACTTTTATATGCTGAAAACGATTCACAAATAACTAAAACAACGTTTTTAATAGGTTTTTTAGTTATTGTATTAGTATCATTTTGTACAACTCTTTTAAAGTTTAATGTGCTAGTATCTCTATCTTTTTCTGCAACTCCTAAGTAAGCACTTATCCAATTATAATGTTCCTCTACTTTAGCTCTATCATAAGTTGTAGATCTAAATTTCATTGTACTAAAAAAAGATTGAAAAGGATTCAAAGCAATATTAGCAGCATAATCATTTCCTAAGCTATAAGCATTACTCCAACGAAGTGGATATTGCCCTCCTCTGTAAACTATATTTCCAATAATACAATAAACCATTAATAAAAAAAATACAATTCCCCAAATTACTTTACTTCTTTTTGTACTAACATTTGGCTTGCTTAAAATAAAATTATAATTCAGTTTTACAATGCCCATTAAAATTGATGAAGCAACCAATAACCCAACAATAATCCATCCTAAATGATAACTCTGCCACATCATACTAAAAGAAATTTTTGCATCTTGTAAAAAACTTAACACATTAGCATTAAGCCTTTGTCTTAAATAAGAATAATGTGCAAAATCAGAAGCATAGAAAACACACAGGGCAATTACAAAAACTGTCCAAATAATAAATGAAACTCTTTCGCCCCATTTTTTATTAATTGGATGAAGAAAAGGAATGTTGCCTATTAAAAAAATAAGCAATAATGGCATAGCAATAAACCTTAAATCATATCTAAAACCCAGCCAATAAGCATCTATAAGAGAAATATTTTTTTCTGAAGGTGTTCTAAAAAATATTACTAATGCCCAACGAAGTAGGCTCATTAGCAGTAAATATATAATGCCTATTTGAATAAGCCACATTAAGTAACGTGGCATTTTTAATTTTTTCATTCCATAGCAAAAGTATAAGAATTAATATTTAAAAAACTTTTGTTTGCTTAAAATTCATTGTATTTTCGTAAGTATGGAAGGGTTGTTTATTTTTCTTCTTTTTATAACAATTATTCTAATTGGCTTTTTTGCTGGTTATGAAATTGCTTTTATTAGTGCTAATAAATTTTCAGTAGAACTGAAAAAAAAACAAGGAAATCGAAGAGGAATTATTATTTCTAAATTTTTAGAAAAGCCTGCAGAGTTTATAGGATCATGTCTTATAGGATTAAACTTTTTTTATGTTATCTATGGATTACTTTTTAGTCAATTATTGAAAAATTCTTTTTGGAGTTTCTTTCGTTTTAAGAATGAATACTTACAATTAGCAATTGATACATTTTTTGCTGGCTTAATAATTCTTATTTTTGGAGAGTTTATTCCCAAAGCAATTTTTCGTGCAAAAAATGATCTTTTATTAAATAAGCTTGCAATAGTTGCAAAAACATTTCATAGTTTATTCAAACCAATTGCAGCATTTTTTGTAAATATCTCTCAATGGATTTTAAAATATATTTTTAATTTGAGAATGAATGAAAAAGATGAAGCTTTTTCTCATATTGATCTTGAGCATTTTTTTCAACAAACAAAAGAGCACGATGAAGATGGAGAAGAATTGAATAAAGAATTATTTGAAAATGCTTTGATTTTACCTACTATAAAAGTTCGTCAATGCCTTGTACCACGTACAGAAATTGAAGCATTAGAAATAAACACTTCTATTGAAGATGCAAAGAAATATTTTATTAAAACAAAACTTACAAGACTTATTATTTATGATGATAATATTGATAATATTTTAGGCTACATACATCAATTAGATTTATTTAAACAACCAAAAGAAATTAAAGAAATTTTATTACCAATTCCTGTAATTCCAGAAGCAATGAATGCTATTGATTTAATAGAAAAATTTACTAAAGAAAGAAAAAGTATTGCTTGGGTTGTTGATGAGTTTGGAGGAACTGCAGGTATTGTAACAATGGAAGATATTTTAGAAGAAATTTTTGGTGATATAAAAGATGAATATGATACAGATGAATTTGTAAATAAACAATTATCTAAAACTGAATTTGTATTAAGTGGAAGACTTGAATTAGATATGTTAAATGAAAAATATCAACTATCATTTGATGTAAAAGAATCTGAAACTTTATCTGGTTATATCATTAATTATTATGGCTCTATACCTGAAAGAAAACAAACAATTATTATTGGAAAATATCAATTTGATATTTTAAGCGTTAGTGACACAAGAATTGAAACAGTAAAATTGAAACTATTATAATATTTTTTTAAAAAAAGCGTTAATAATAATTCTACAAAAAGAGATAAAAATAAATAGTTTATAATATAAAAAAAGAAGACCTTAATAAACAGTATTAGAATATTTAATTATTAATTCAATGTCAGTTACAGAAACAACAAAAATTAGTAACGACTCTTTGCTTAATTATTGTTATGAGCAATTAATCAATAGAAATAGCATTTCAGATGCTTTACAGAATATTGCTGCACATATTTCCACACATTTAAACCTTGCTTTTTGTTGTATTACTATTAAAATAAATAGAAATATTCAAACTATTCAATCTGTAAATAATAATTATCTACTTTATACTGAATCAAATGTTTTAAAGATTTATGATGAATTAGTCAAACTATCAAACAAAAATATTTTTCTAACTATTAATAATTCAACACCAGCATTAAAAAACTTAATGCAGTTAAGTTCAATACAAAATATTGCTTCTTTTCCAATAACTAAAGAAGATAAGCAACAATTAATTTTTATAGCATCATCATCTAACTTTGATTACCCTTTTTATCAACCAATATTTCAAAAATTAATTGTTGCTATAAACAATGCAATCTTAGCAGAAAATATAAAACAACAATTATATAGTCATAATGAAATTTATGAAACTTCTTTAACTATATTAAACAAACTAATTTGGAATTTTGATATTAAAACACAAACCCTTCGTATAGTTGGGTTTTCTCCAAGAATTGGAAATTTCATTCCTCAAAAAGTAATTAGTATAGATGATTTATGGCGTAAGAAAATTATACATGAAGATGATATTGCAAGAGTTAATAAAAATTATCAGGACTTTTTAAAACAAACAGAATCTAATACTAATGAATTTACTTTTAGATTTATTAGAGACAAAGATAAAAATGAATATTGGTGGGTTTTGGTAAGACAAACCTTATTAAGAGATGAAAATGGAAATCCATCAATTGTTGTAGGTACAGCATCTGATATTGAAGATGAACAACAAATTGCTTATGAGCTAAGAAAAAATAATGAAATTTTACTTCAACAGGTTCAAGAAACAAATGAAAGGTTAAACACCATACTTAATAGTAGTAAAGAAATTATCTTAACCATTGATTTACAAACTGAGCAAATTGAAAATATTAATAAAGCTATTTCTATTTTGGGCTATACACCAGAAGAGTGGATTGGACAATATTACACTCAATGGTCAATTGAAAAGAGAAGAAAACTTTATACTTTATTAAAACATGCTAGTCAAAGCACAACATCAGTAAAAAGCAAACAAATAATTTTTTCAACAAAAGATAATAAAAGACAAATACCTTTTGAGTTTTCTACTTCTATCTTTTCTTTTAAAAACAAAAAGTATTTACTCTGTGTTTTAAGAGATGTTACAGAAAGGTTGGAATATGAAAAAAATATTGAAAAAGTTACTAATCAACTATATCATTTAATTAATAATATTGATGATGTTTATGCCATTTACAATCTTATACAAAATAAATATGAGTTTGTAAGCGATAATGTAGAAGGCTTATATGGTTGTAGTAAGGAAGATTTTATTTCGAGTGGATATTATTGGAAGGAAGTAATACATAAAGATGATTATGCAAGCATTGTAAAACAAACAGATGAAATTATAAAATCTAAAACCAAAGGAGAATTTTTTTATCGTATTTCTACTCCAGTTGGTGAAACAAAAATGTTATTAGAAAAAATTTCTGTTGCAGTAAATAAAAAAGGGAAAGCAGAAAGATTATACATTGTAAAATCCGATTATACACATATAGAAAAAGCAGAGCAAAGCCTTATTGAAAGTGAACGTAAGTTTCGCTTTATATCAGAAAATATTTCTGATTTTATTTCTATCTTGGATAATGATGGAAGATTTTTATATGCTTCTCCTTCAGCAGAAAAAGTAATAGGCTATAATTCTGAAGAACTGATAGGTAAAAACTTCATTTATTTTATTCATCCAGATGATGCAACTTCTATTATTGAAAATGCTTTAGAAAAAATAGTTTTTGATAAAGAAGAAGCAAAACATAGATACAGAATATTAGCAAAAAATAATACTTACTATTGGGTAGAAACTTATTTTAAACCAATTATTGATGCTACCAATGTTACAAGCTCTATTATTACAAGCACAAGAGATGTAACAGAAACACAGCAACTGATGCATGAATTACAACAATCATTAGTAAAAGAAAGAGAGTTAAATGAACTTCGTTCACAATTTGTATCAATGGCATCGCATCAATTTCGTACACCTTTAACTGTTATACAAAGTGGAATTGAATTGATGGAAATTTATTTAGAAGGCTTAACAGAACAACAACAAGCTCCCTTTAAAAAACAATTTAAAAAAATTAATACCGAAGTTACAAGGCTTCAAGATTTAATGACTGATGTTTTAGTTTTAGGAAGAAATGAAGCACAAAGAACTCCTTTTGTACCAGAAGAAGCAGACCTTGTTTTATTTTGTAAGGAACTAATTGAAAGCAGATATAATAATAGATATTCTAATGAAAGAAAAGTAATTTTATATGTTTTTGGAAAGGAACAAAAAATATTTTTTGATAAAAAATTATTAGACCATTCCTTAGAAAATATTTTAAACAATGCTTATAAATATTCTGAACAAGGAGAAATAAAAATGTCTATTACATTTGAATTTGATAGTGTAAAAATTTCTATACAAGATAAAGGAATAGGCATTCCTCCAAACGATTTAGAAAATTTATTTCAACCATTTTACAGAGCTTCTAATACATCAGAAATTGAAGGAACAGGGTTAGGGTTACCTATTGTAAAAGAATTTATAGATAAACACAATGGACAAATTTTTGTAGAAAGTGAAGTTAATAAGGGTACAACTGTAAATATTATATTACCTTTAAAAAACAAATCCCAATAAAAATATCATAACTATGAATACTCGTTTCAAAATTTTAGTAATTGAAGACGAAGATAATATAAGAGAAAATATTCAAGAGCTTTTAGAAGCAAAAGGATATACTGTTCGTTCAGCTCCTAATGGAAAACAAGGCATTTTAGAAGCAATAGATTTTAGACCTCATTTAATTCTTTGCGATATTATGATGCCAAAAATGGATGGCTTTAAAGTATTAGAATACATAAGAAAAACAAGCATTGTACAAAATACTCCATTTATTTTTCTTACAGCAAAAATTGATAGATCTGATGTAAGACAAGGAATGGAATTAGGTGCAGATGATTATTTAACTAAACCATTCTCATCAAAAGATTTAATCTCTGCCATAGAAGCAAGATTAAAAAAACACCAAAAAATTATTGACGAATATTCAAAAGTAAAACATGAATTAGATACTACTGTTTTTGCTACTTATTATCATGAATTTAATACGCCATTACATGGCATTATTGGAGGATTAAATTTATTACTTAATGCAAGAACTTCGTTTAATGATGACCAAGTACAAGAATTATTATACTCAATTTTAAAATCAGGATTAAGGCTTAATCATTCTTTAGCTAACCTTATGCTATTTGAAGAAATAAGAAGAGCTGAAGTTCATACAGAATTGTTGAGTATGTTTAATTCAGGTAGTACTTCTGGTAATTGGGCAACAAGAATTCAAACAGAATTAGAAACTTTGGCAAATGAAATTTATAACAGAAAAGAAGATTTAATATTTGATATGCAGTCTGTAGATGTGCATATTAGCCCAGAATACTTGTTAAGAATAATTGTAGAACTTACTGATAATGCCTTTAAATTTTCAACCAAAGGACAAAAAGTTATTGTATCAGGAAAAGCTGTAGATGAAAATTATGTAATTGAAATAAAAGATAAGGGAAAAGGATTTGCTTTAACAGATAATAATGATATTATTCCTTTCAAACAATTTAATCGTTCAAAGTTTGAACAACAAGGCCTGGGCATTGGTTTATATTTAGTAAAAAAATTAGTTGAGCTAAATAGCGGAGATTTAAAAATAAATTCAAAAGAAAATGAAGGAACTACAGTAACAGTAACACTTTCTTCATTTGGTATATAATAATTTTTCTTTTACTAATACGATTTATTTTTAGCTGAAATTTTTCACAGCTATCTTCGTATTATGTATTCTATTCTAAGATGTTTTTTATTTTGTTTTCCTCCAGAAACTGTTCATTATTTTTCTATGAATAGTTTAAAGTTTTTATGCAGAATAAATTTTTTTAAAAAAATTATTGCAAAAAAATTTCAATACACTCATCCCTCATTAGAAAAAAAAATATGGAACTTAACATTTAAAAATCCTGTAGGACTTGGTGCAGGGTTTGATAAAAACGCAAAATATTTAAGCGAGTTGCAATTATTAGGTTTTGGCTTTGTAGAAATAGGCACAATAACTCCTTTACCTCAAGCAGGGAATAATAAACCAAGACTTTTTCGTTTGATGAAAGATAAGGCTATTATAAACAGAATGGGCTTTAATAATGATGGAGTACAAGCAATAAAATACAGATTAATTGAGTGGAGAAAAAATAATTCAACTTCTAACTTAATTATTGGAGGCAATATTGGAAAAAATAAAATTACCCCTAATGAAGATGCTTGGAAAGATTATGAAATTTGTTTTAATGAATTATTTGATTATGTAGATTATTTTGTAGTAAATGTTAGTAGCCCTAATACACCAGGGTTAAGAGCTTTACAGGAAAAAGACGCTCTAAAAAAAATATTAGAAAATTTACAAAATATTAATCAACAAAAAAAATATCCCAAACCATTATTATTAAAAATTGCCCCTGATTTAACTAAAGAACAATTAGATGATATTGTTGAATTAAGTATAAAAACAAAACTTAATGGGCTTGTTGCAACCAATACAACTATTGAAAGAAATAAATTACAAACTGATAAAAATAAAATTGAAAAAATTGGCTCAGGGGGTTTAAGTGGAAAGCCACTAACAAAAAAAAGCACAGAAATAATACAGTACTTAGCTAAACAATTAAATAATCAAATACCCATAATTGCAAGCGGTGGAATTTTTTCTGCTATTGATGCAAAAGAAAAATTAAATGTTGGAGCAATATTTGTTCAAGTATGGACAGGTTTTATATATGAAGGCCCATCTATTGTAAAAAATATTTGTAGAGGGTTAAAAAATGAGTAAGTAGGAATAATTTTACTTTCCGATACAAAATTTTCTAAAGATGAAATCTAACTGATCTTCTGTTGTAACTTCACCTGTGATAGTTCCTAAATAGTGCAAGGCTTGTCTAATATCTAATGCTAATAAATCGCCAGGAATATTTTCCTGTAATCCTTTTTGCACATCTTCTAATGATTGCTCTAATTTTTGCAAAGCTTCAAAATGCCTTGTGTTTGTTACAAGTGTGCTTTCTATATTTATTTCACCACCTATAGTCTTTTGTAATAATTGCTTTTTGAGTTGTTCAATATTTTTATGATGTTTTGCTGAAATAAAAATTGTGTTCTCATTTTTATAAGTATCATTAACTAAATCCGCCTTGTTAGCAATAAGTATAAAAGGTTTTTGCAGAGATTGTAACCATTGTTTTTCTTCTGATAAATCATTTGTATTGGTTACATCATAAATGTATAAAATAATATCGGCTTGTTCTGCTTTTTGCAAACTTTTACCAACACCAATTGTTTCAATATCATCAGAAGTATGTTTTCTAATTCCAGCAGTATCAATTAATCTAAATAAAATGCCATCAATATTTAAAACCTCTTCAATTGTATCTCTTGTTGTTCCTGCAATTTCACTTACAATAGCTCTATCTTCATTAAGCAAAGCATTTAATAAAGTACTTTTTCCTGCGTTGGGTTTTCCAATAATGGCAACTTGTACACCATTTTTTACAACATTTCCTAATTTAAATGAGCGTAAAAGTTTTAAAGTTGTTTGTTGTATTTGATTTATGAGTTGATAAAACTGTGTTCTGTCTGCAAACTCAACATCTTCTTGAGAAAAATCTAACTCTAATTCAATTAATGCAGAAAATTTTATTAACTCTTCTCTTAATACAGATAATTCTTTTGAAAAGCCACCACGAATATTTTTTAAAGCAGCATCTCTTCCTGCTTTTGTATTACTTGCAATAACATCTGCTACAGCCTCTGCTTGAGTTAAATCTAACTTACCATTTAAAAAAGCTCTTTGTGTAAATTCTCCTGCTTGTGCTGTTCTACAGCCAGCTTCAATTAATGCTTCAATTATTTTTTCTTGAATAAATGCCGAACCATGACAACTAATTTCTACAACATCTTCTCCTGTATAAGACTTTGGTGCTTTAAATAATCCTACTACAACTTCATCTAAAATTTCTTCCTTATTTTTTAAAATTCCTACATGTAAAGTATGTGTATTTTGATCTGATAATTTTTTAGAAGGAAATAAAGTATCAACAAAAGTTATTGCTTTTTTACCACTTACTCTAATAACACCAATAGCCCCAATTCCTTGAGGTGTTGCAAGAGCTACAATAGTATCGTTCCAGCCTAACAATTTTGCCATAACACTTTATTTATTGCGAAAATAAAGTAAGATGTTTACTTCAAATTATATAATTAAATTGCAGCCCTAATTATTATTTGTTATGCCATATCAAACATTACTTACAGAATTAGAAAATGGAATACTTACTGTAACTATTAACAGACCAGATAAATTAAATGCCTTGAATAAAGAAGTGTTTAATGATTTAGATGAATTATTAAAAGATATTTATTCAAATACTCAAATACAATCTGTAATTATTACAGGCTCTGGTAATAAAGCATTTGTTGCAGGTGCAGATATTACAGAGTTTGGAAATTTAAGTGTAGAACAAGGAAAACAATTAGCTAAAAGAGGACAAGATGTTTTTAATAGAATTGAAAATAGCCCCAAACCAATTATTGCATGTGTAAATGGTTTTGCTTTAGGAGGAGGTTGTGAATTAGCTATGGCTTGTCATTTTCGTATTGCTTCGGAAAATGCAAAATTTGGTCAGCCCGAAGTTAATTTAGGTTTAATACCAGGTTATGGAGGCACACAACGTTTAGCACAACTTATTGGCAAAGGCAGAGCTATTGAACTATTAATTAGTGCCAATATGATAAATGCTGCTACAGCTTTACAATTTGGGCTTGTAAATTATGTAGTACCACAAGAAGAATTATTAAATAAAGCAAAAAGTATTTTACAAACTATAAATACTAAAGCTCCTTTAGCAGTTGCAGCTTGCATAAAAGCAGCTAATGCAGTTTGGAATGAAACCAAAAATGGGTTTAATGAAGAAATTGATTTATTTGGAGATTGTTTTGGTACAGAAGATATGAAAGAAGGAACAAATGCTTTTTTAGAAAAAAGAACTGCTAATTTTAAAGGGAAATAGAAATTTTAGCTTTAAGAGGTATTATATTAAAAAAAATTGGCAAAAGAAAAATATTAATCATTTTGTAATTAAATCAAAAACTCTATTTTTGCCATTGTAACTAAAACTTATAATAATGTCAGACATTGCAACAAGAGTAAAAAAAATCATCGTAGATAAGTTAGGTGTAGATGAAGCAGAAGTTACAACAGAAGCTTCTTTCACTAACGATTTAGGTGCTGATTCTTTAGACACAGTTGAATTAATTATGGAATTTGAAAAAGAATTCAACATCTCTATTCCTGATGAACAAGCTGAAACTATAACAACTGTTGGACAGGCTGTAGCTTATTTGGAAGAACATGCCAAATAAGAATTTCCCAAAAAACTAGATCAAATTTTTAATTCCGCCAATCAAAAACTTTTAGTAGAGATTGGCGGCTTTGTTTTAAATTTTCTTTCAAAAAAGATAGAAATTATCCCTTATTCATATTACTTTCAAAAATATATTTCTTCTAAAAATAATTGTATAAAAACTAATTCAGATTTGTATAACACTATATTTGTGCAAAACAATTTCTGCAACTATGTAATTGTTTTATTTTATTTTTGATACAACTAAAAAATAATAACCAAAACACTTCAAGATATATGAATTTAAAAAGAGTTGTTGTTACTGGAATGGGAGCTATAACACCATTAGGCAATAATTTAGATGATTATTGGAAAAATTTAATTGATGGTGTTTCTGGTGCAGATTTTATTACTGGCTTTAATGCAGAAAAGTTTAGAACAAAATTTGCCTGCGAAGTAAAAAACTTCAACCCAATAGACTTTTTAGATAAAAAAGAATCTCGTAAAATAGACAGATTTACTCAGTTTGCTTTGGTTGTTAGTGACCAGGCAATGAAAGATGCTGGTTTATCAAAAGATAATATTAATCCTGATAGAGTAGGAGTGGTTTTTGCAAGTGGTATTGGCGGTTTAATTACTTTTCAAAATGAAGTAATTGATTTTGCAAAAGGCGATGGAACTCCACGTTTCAGCCCTTTCTTTATTCCCAAAATGATTTTGGATATAGCAGCAGGACATATTAGTATGAGGCACAATTTAAGAGGACCAAACTTTGCAGTTGTTAGTGCATGTGCAAGTAGCACTAATGCAATAATGGATGCTTATAATTTATTACGTTTAGGAAAAGCTGATGTTATTTTAACAGGAGGAAGTGAAGCTGTTATTAGTGAAGCTGGTATTGGAGGTTTTAATGCAATGAAAGCACTAAGTGAAAGAAATGATGATCCTAAAACTGCTTCAAGACCCTATGATAAAGATAGAGATGGCTTTGTAATGGGAGAAGGTGCTGGTATGTTAGTATTAGAAGAATTAGAACATGCACTTGCTCGTGGTGCAAAAATTTATGCAGAAATTGCTGGTTGTGGAGCAACTGCAGATGCTTATCATATTACTGCCCCACATCCTGATGGATTAGGTGCTAAAAATGTAATGTTAGCAGCATTAGAAGATGCTAATATGAAACCAGAAGAAGTTGATTACATCAATACACATGGTACAAGTACACCAATTGGTGATGGTGCAGAAATAAAAGCTGTAACTGAAGTTTTTGGAGAACATGCTTATAAACTAAATATTAGTTCTACAAAGAGTATGACAGGGCACTGTCTTGGTGCAACAGGTGTAATAGAAGCTATTGCTTGTATTATGTCAGTAGTACATAATGTTGTTCCACCAACTATTAATCACTTTACAGATGACCCAGAATTAGACCCTAAACTTAATTTTACCTTTAATAAATCACAACAAAGAACAGTGAATGCAGCATTGAGCAATACTTTTGGATTTGGTGGACATAATGCATGTGTTATAGTAAAAAAGTATAAAGCATAAAAATTCCGTGCAACTCTTAAAACAATTTTTCCCTGGATTAAAAAAAACTACTTTTCAAAAGGAGATTGAAAATGTGTTGAATATAAAGCCAACCAAAAGTCTTCTTTATGTAACTGCATTAACACATAAAAGCATTAAAGATTCTCCAAGTGAAAACAATGAACGTTTAGAATATTTAGGAGATGCAATACTGGGCTGCATTGTAGCAGATTATTTGTTTAAAAGATATCCTTATAAAGATGAAGGCTTTTTAACAGAAATGCGTAGCAAAATGGTGAATCGTCAACAGCTAAATGATATTGCAATAAAAATTGGATTAAAAAAAATTACCCTCTACAATAAATTAGATAATAGCTTACGCAGTAGCCAAATTTTTGGTAATACATTGGAGTCTGTTGTTGGTGCTATATATTTAGATAAAGGCTATAAAAAAACACAACAATGGGTATTACAACAAATTGTTATCCCTCACATGTTTGTAGATGATTTAGAAGCAATAGATATTAATCTTAAAAATAAATTAATTGGTTGGGCTTCTAAAAATGGCAAAGCTTTATCTTTTGAGGTAGCAGAAGAAAAAGTTTCTTCTGGTAGAAGAACATTTATTATTCATACCATTTTAGATGGAGAAATTTTATCGCAAGGTATTGGTTATAATAAAAAAGATGCAAGCCAAATAGCAGCACAACAAGCTATTGAAAAATTAGGATTGTAATGTTTGCTAAAACATTGCATCTATCAAATTATCTAAACTAATATTGCTAAAATGTTTTTCTATATCAAATTTTGATAAAGCAGTTCTTATAGCACTTTCTTCATGCTTAATATTCTGTAATGCTTCTTCAATTTCATCAATTCCTTTTTCAGAAAAAAAGTCACCAAATATTTTTACATTTTCAATAAATCCATTCTTAGTTTCTAAATTCATTTCAAGTAAACCACCTTTTGTTCTTATAGCTTTTTTAAAACTATAGTCAGGTGATTTTCCATAATTCCAATCATAGGTTGTATATTTTTCATCTCTTAATTGCTTAATAATTTTTTTGTCTTCTTCTGTAAATGTATATAGTTTACTATCTGGATAAATAGCAATTACATAATCCATTAATTTTTTTGTAAACTCTTCTATATTTAATGGACTTTTTAAATGTTCTGAAATATTTGTAACTCTTTTTGGTACTGATTTTACTGCTTTATCTTGATATTTAACAGGATTAATTCTTAATGCTTCACTTACATTTCTCATTTCAGATGCAAATAAAATAGTGCCGTGATGTAAAATCCTATTTCTGTAAATATGAGCAGCATTACCAGAAAATTTTTTTCCATCAATCATCAAATCGTTTTTTCCTTCAAAACGTGCATCTATACCTAAGCTTTGAATCACATCTACTATTGGTTGTGTAAATTTTTTAAAATCGGTAAGGTTAGAATCGTTTCCAGTTTTTACAAACGAAAAATTCAAATTTCCTAAATCATGATATACTGCACCGCCACCAGAAATTCTTCTTACAACAGCAATATTATTAGCTTTTACATAATCATAATTTATTTCTGAAAGTGTATTTTGATATTTACCAACAATAATGGCATTATCATTTCTCCAAAGCATAAAACAATCTTCTTTCAAATACTTTAGAATATATTCGTCTGTTGCAATGTTAAAATATGGATCTGTTGATTCGTGATAAATACAAAGCATAATATATTTTTTTGAAGGGCAAATGTAAGCTGATAAAAATTCTTTTTATAAATTAGAGATTAATCATTATTGTCCGACAAAAAAATAAAAGGGTAGCATTTCTGTTACCCTTTTTGTTGTTTTGAAGTTACTACGCTTTAAAACTATGAATCAAAGTAACAATTATTTCGGACAGCATTTATTTTCTCAGTTAATTTCTTTGTGCAACAAGTCTATTTTAAGCCCAGTAATAGCAAAGTGCAAAGCCAATCATTACTACAAACACTTAAAGACTTACGAACATTTTGTAGCAATGCTCTATTGTGTGGTTACAGGTAGCACTTCACTTCGTGAGATTGAAGCTGGGCTTGGCATTGCCCAAGGCAAGATGAATCATTTAGGTATTGATTATGTGCCACCTCGTAGCACTTTAAGCGATGGCAATAAAAATAGACCAGCCGGTGTATTCAAATCTATTTATGAAGCCCTGTATGCTTTATACAAACCAAATTTCTCGGACAGCACTTTATCAAAACCCATCTTAGACAAGCTGTTTTTAATGGATGCTACTGTTTTCGGACTCTTTAAAGCCATTCTTAAAACCAATGGGAGGCATAGTGATAATGGAAAAAAGAAAGGTGGTATTAAAAAGAATACTGTTTTGCACGGCACCTCATTAATGCCCCACTTTATAGACTTTTCGGCAGCAGCCGATAATGACCAAAATATTTACAGTAAATTACAGCTACCACAAGGTTCTTATTTGGTGTTTGATAAAGGATACAACAACTACAAACAGTATGCAAAACTTACAGAGCAAGGTGTTTTTTTTGTTACTCGACAAAAAGAAAATGCTGTGTATGATATTGCCATAGAATGTTTGCACGATAACAGCACTTCATCTAATATTTTACAAGAAACCATCATCACACAAACTTATAAAGACGAGTTAAACAACCCA
Organism: Chitinophagales bacterium; assembly: GCA_026931325.1. Classification (GTDB taxonomy): domain Bacteria; phylum Bacteroidota; class Bacteroidia; order Chitinophagales; family Chitinophagaceae; genus UBA1930. Next base: position 94,273 of record JAIXLO010000126.1, read on the forward strand.
CAAACATTGAAGTTGAGGCGTATTGCTTGGTATGATGAAAAGCAAAATAGAAGCTATGAATTTATTACCAACAACTTTGAATTGGATGCTGAAACGATAGCTTTATTATACAAATACAGATGGAAAATTGAATTGTTTTTTAAGAAGTTAAAGCAAAACTTTCCCTTGCAATACTTTGTTGGAGACAATCAAAACGCTATTGAGATTCAAATTTGGATGGCTTTAATAGCACTACTATTACTATCAGTGATACACCAAAACAATAAAACCAAGATGGCTTTTAGTGTGTTTGTAACAATCTTTAAACTGCACTTGTTCAACTATATCAGCATCAAGCAACTACTGACTGAATACAAGAAAAAGAAGCCAGCAAAAACTAATCAAACTACTATGTTCAATTCTTCATAGCCCCCTGCTATTGAAAAATAAAAACAAAATACAGCAATATCAAGGTGTGTAGCGACACTTATTCAGCAAATCGAACATTTGTCGGACAATAATGGAGATTAATCATCATCTATCAGAATACTAACAAAATCTTTTAAGATTAGATTTTATATTTGCTCTAAAATTAAGTTATCATGAAACGATTTGTTTTTCTTATCATACTTTTAGTTGCTTGTTCAATAGGGTTTTCTCAATCTAAGCCAATTACCTTAGATAAAAGCCCAATGGATGTTAGTTATTTTCCTAAAGATTATCCATTATTAAAAATGAATGGTAAAAGTAAAGATTTACCAATTGCAAGAATTATTTATAGCAGACCACAAAAAAATGGCCGTGAAATTTTTGGTGAACTTATTCAATATAATGAAGTGTGGCGTTTAGGTGCAAACGAAGCAACAGAAATTGAGTTTTTTAGAAATGTAAAAATTGATGGTAAAACTTTAGCCAAGGGCCGTTATTCATTATTCTGTATTCCAAAAGAAAATAAATGGACTTTAATTTTTAATAAAGACAACTTTGGTTGGGGAAGTTTTAATTATGATGCTAAAAAAGATGCTTTAAGAGTAGATTGTACTATTGAAAAAACACAAGACATTACCGATGCTTTAACCATTTATTTTGAGAACACTAATAATGGAGCTAATCTTATAATTATGTGGGATAATGTTAAAGCCTTATTACCTATTAGCTTAAAGTAAATATTTGTTTTAGCGTTTTATACTTGTTTATTACCCGAAATATTTAAATTGAATAAATATCGTTAGATTTGTTTTTATGGTTAGCGATAAAAACCCTTCACCAAAACAATTATCAGCTTTTACTGCTTTAATTGTTTCTATACCAGTAGCTATAGCTTTTTTGGTAGTAGAAAAAAAATTATGGATGGGCATTATTGCTTTTGTACTAATGTTTATTGGAAGTTATTTGCTTATCAGTTATGTTTTGGAAACTTTTATTTTTAGAAAAATAAAACTAATTTATAAATTCATTTATCAAACAAAAGCAAGTAAAAGAGAAGAAACTTATTATAAATATATTCTTCCTCGTAAAACAATTAATGAAGTAAAAGAAGATGTAGAAAAATGGGCCGCTCAGCGTAGTGCAGAAGTTGAACTTCTTAAAAAGACAGAGACTTTTAGAAAAGAATTTTTACAAAATTTATCACATGAATTTAAAACTCCTGTATTTGCTATTCAGGGCTATGTAGATACTTTATTAAATGGGGCAATTAATGACCCAAATAATAACACAAAATTTTTAGAAAATACTTCAAAGAATATTGATAGATTGGTAGCTCTATTAGACGACTTAGACGAAATTTCAAAATTAGAAACTAACGAAGAAACACTGCATAAAGAAAATTTTATTATACAGGATTTGATAAAAGAAGTGTATGATTTACTTTCTATAAAAATGGAAGAAAAGAATATTAAGCCATCTATTAAAAAAGGGTGTGAGTCTCCTATAAACGTTTTTGCTGATAAAGAAAAAATAAGGCAGGTAATTAATAATATTGTTTCTAATGCTATAAAATATGGCAAACAAAATGGTTTCATCATTGCAAGTATTTATAATACTGATGATAAAAAAGTTTTAATAGAATTTAGTGATGATGGAACAGGAATGGCAGAAGAACATTTACAAAGAATTTTTGAAAGATTTTATAGAACTGATTTTGGTAGAAGTAGAAATAAAGGAGGAACAGGCTTAGGCTTAGCAATTTGTAAACATATTATTGAAGCTCACAATCAAACTATACATGCAAGAAGTACTTTAAATGTAGGTACAACCATTGGGTTTACTCTAAGCACAAAAGAAGAAGATTAATCTTTTATTTTGTTGAGGAAGCAACTACATTATCATTCAATAGTACTTTCATACTCTCCATCAATATTTGACTTTTCTTAGCTTCAAAAATTGCAGCTTTTTCTTTGGTTAACCTCATGGAATATTTTTTTCCTTCTGATAAGGTTTTATCAAATCTTGGATTCCATTTATTAAATAAATCAATATCTAACAATAGGTTGTTAGATACAATGGCAGATAAATATCTTCCTCCAACTTCAATAACAACAGAATTGTTTAATTCTTCCTCTGTAAGTGCTGGTTGTTTATCATTCATTGCCAAAGAAACTAAGTACTCATTAGTTTCATTAGCAGTCATAGTTGTCCATCCACCAGAACCTTCAAAAAAATAATGAGTAGCAATATATTTTTTTACATGATTACGAGTTTCTTTTGGTAAAAAATATTGTAAATCCCAAAAGTTTTTACTATTACTTTTTTTAATAGCTTGTTTTACTCTTCCCACACCACCATTATAAGCAGCAATTACAAGTAACCAATCTCCAAAAGTATCATACAACTCATTAATTAATTTACAAGCTGCATGGGTGCTTTTATAAAAATCTTTTCTTTCATCAACATATTTAGTCATTCTTAAACCAAATCTTTTGCCTTCATCTCTCATTAATTGCCAAGGACCTGTAGCACCAGCAGATGAAATTGTACCTTGGTTTAAATTACTTTCAATAACACTTAAATATTTTAATTCTTTTGGTATTCCATATTGTGGTAAAATTTGATCGTATAAATCAAAATAAGATTTGCCCCAAGTTTTCATTTTTTCTAACCCTTTACCTTGCTTTGCTACAAATTGCTGCATAAAACCAATAGCTTGTGGATTTAGGGAAACATTAATAGACTTTTGCTGGTGAGAATTAATTGTATTTGGAGCTAAATCATTAATTAATGAATACTCTTTTGATATTGTAGTATCATTTAAAAAGTAAAAGCCTCTGCCTTTAACCTCTTCAGAATCTGCTTGAGTAAAAGAAACAGCCCCAAAGCCTAAAATCAATAAGCCTATTACAACGATAGTTGTTTTTTGTGTATTTTTTGGGTAACCGATGGTATTAATAAACCACTGCATAAGCGAACACTCATTTTAAAAATTAAGAAATCGGTTAGTAATTTTTTGAAAAGTTTTATTTTACTCTTCAAAACTCTATTTAAAAAAGAGTTGCAAAAGTAAAGTTTAAAGCCTAAATATTAGGATTAACAAAAAATCAATCTTAAATATTGATAATAAATAAAATATCTATTTTACTTGTTATCAACTAAATATGAGTTCGAAAGACTTTTTGTTAAAATTTTGATAGTTAGTTAAAACTATAAGCATTTATAACAAAAAACATAATAAATGCTATTTCTTAAATGCTATAATAAATAACATAAATAATAGCTTTTAATAAGAATATTATTAAAATGAAAACTTTAATTAAGGATGTAAATTTTGCTAATTAGTTATTAGAAGTATTAGAAGAAGTTTTGTCTTTTTCGTTTATGCCTTCTTCAATTTCTTTTTTTACATTGTTTTTTGCATCATTAAATTCACGAATACCTTTGCCAATTCCACGCATAAACTCAGGAATTTTTTTACCCCCGAAAAGAACTAATATTGCTAAAACAATAATAATCCATTCACTTCCACCAGGCATTCCTATTAAAAATTTAGGTATATACATTGCTATAATTTAAGAAACACAAAAGGTATATAATACTAAATTAAAAGTTGCAAAAACCTTTGTTTATTTGAATTATTTTTTAAAATATTAAAATAGTTTGTAATTAAGAAAGCCAAATCAACTAAAAAAACATTAGTGCCTAAAGTGTCTTATACCTGTTATAACCATTGCAAGGTTGTGTTGTAAGGTATAATCAATACTGTCTTTATCTCTTATACTTCCTCCTGGTTGTATAAAAGCTTCAATGCCTTCAGTGTGTGCAATACTTACACAATCGTTAAAAGGGAAAAATGCATCACTTGCTAAAACTGCACCTTTCAAATTAAAATTAAATTGTTTAGATTTTTTAATAGCATGTCTCAAAGCATCAACTCTTGAAGTTTGACCACAACCCTTACCAATTAATTGTTTATTTTTTACCAAAGCAATAGCATTACTTTTTAAGTGTTTGCAAATAATATTGGCAAAAATTAAATCTGCTTTTTCTGTTTCTGTTGTACTTCTTCCACCAACTTCTTTCCATTCTGCAAAATTTCCATCATCTATCTGTTGAGATAATTTTCCATTCAACAATGACTTTTCTTGAAAATGAATTGCTTGATTTTTGCTTTCATTTTTTAGCAGTTGTAGTAATATTCTATTCTTCTTAGATTTTAAAATTTGCAAAGCCTCTTCATTAAAAGAAGGAGCAATTAATACTTCAAAAAATAATTCATTAATAGCTGAAGCTGTTGTTACATCAATATTTTCATTAGTTATTAAAATTCCTCCAAAAGCACTTTCAGGATCTCCTGCAAGTGCAGCGTCCCAACTTTCTTTTACAGTTTTTCTTGATGCAATTCCACAAACATTGGTATGTTTTATAATTGCAAAAACAGTCTCATTTGTGTTGTTAAACTCATTTATTAATTGAATAGCTGCATCAACATCTACTAAATTATTATAAGAAAGCTCTTTGCCATTTAGTTGTGTAAATAATTTTGATAAGTCTCCAAAAAATGTTGCTTGTTGATGAGGGTTCTCGCCATAACGCAAAACCTTCTTAAATTCTTCTAAAGAAGAAACTTGAAATTGTTTTGTAGGATTAAAATAATTATTAATAGCAATATCATAATTCATTACAACCTCAAATGCTTTGGCAGCAAGAGTTTTACGTTGTTCTAATGTTATTTCTCCTCCTTGAGTATTTAAAATGTTTTCTAAAAAAGAATATTCTTCTTTAGCAGCAATTACAGCCACATCTTTAAAATTTTTTGCTGCTGCTCTTATCATACTTGGTCCACCAATATCAATTTTTTCAATAATTAAATTTTCATCTTTAGTAGTAGCAACAGTTTCTTCAAAAGGATATAAATCTACAATAACTAAATCAATTTCTGGTATAGAAAATTGCTTCATTTCTTGTATATGTTGTGCATCATTTCTTTTAGCAAGAATTCCTCCAAAAACTAAAGGGTGTAAGGTTTTTACTCTACCTCCTAAAATAGAAGGATAGTTTGTAATACTTTCAACACTTGTGCAATTAATACCTAAATCTTCTAAAAATTTTTGTGTACCACCAGTGCTATAAATTGTTATTCCTAATTGTTGTAATTTTTTTGCAATAGGCTCTAATCCATCTTTATAAAAAACCGATATAAGAGCAGTTTTAATTATTTTATTCATTATTAATTTGTAAATAATTTATATGATGAATATTTTGTTTTAGATGTAACTAAACTATAAGTAAATACAATTAAAAGTTCATTACAAAAGCCCCATCTGTAGCTGTTGAATGATATTGCAAATGTAGGCTGTCAGCATCTTTCTTCCAGTAATTAACTTTCCAAAATGGATTAGAAGAATCAAAAACATAATATTTACAATCAAAAATATTAGATAATTTGCTTAAATAAATTTTTGGATTTTTAGTAAGAATTATTACATCTAATTTTATTTTTTGTGGAAGTGTTGGAACTTCAAAAGCTTCATCAACAATTAAAATACTTTTTCCATTACAACTAATTAAATTTTTATTCATATAAAAATCTTGAAGTGAATTTGTAGGCAATATTCTGTGTAAAATTCTTGATGGCTTTAAATGGAAATTTCTAAGAAAACCATCTTCTGTTAAAATACTATCACCAATAAATTGATATTTACGACCTTCAATTAAATCAATAGCAGTATGGTTTGGAACATTATATACTATTAATTTTTGTTGTAGATTGGTTTTTATAAAGTTAATGTTTCTTAAAAGAAGAAATGTAGCAAAGCAACTTAAACCAAAAATAAAAGCTTTTGTTTTTTTATTATTTATCCAAAGCCAAAAACCAATAATTGCAACATATAAAATTATTGCCTGAACAATATTTATTTGAATTGATTTCCACACAGAAAAAGAAAAACTATCTGCATAAAGTATAAAGTTATTCATCAACTCAATATCCCAACCTATTAATTTTCCTAAATAAACATTTAAATAAGCAATAGGAGAAACAATCAATAACAGAAGCTCTGAATATAAAATAAGTCCAGAAAATGGAACTACAAATAAATTAGTAAATAAAAATAAAGTTGGAAACTGATGAAAATGATATAACACAATAGGTAGCGTAAGAATTTGTGCTGAAAGTGTAACTGCACTCAAACTCCAAACTGCTCTTAAAATTTTATTTTTAAAATAAAACCAATTATTAATTTTCTTTTGAAAAACAACAATACTTAGCACAGCAGAATATGATAATTGAAAACCAACATCCCAAAGATTAAATGGATTGATTAATAATAATAAAAAAGCAGATGCTGCCAAACTGTTGTAAATATTGGTTTTTCTACCATATGTTTCGCCAAGTATAATAAATGAAAACATTACTGCACTTCGTAAAATGGATGATGCAGCACCAGCAATAAAACTAAAACCCCATAAGACAATTAATATTACAATTGGTTTTACAATTTTATTCCATCTGTATTTTGTAAATGGCCTGAATAAAACAATTAATAATCCATAAATCATTCCTAAGTGTAAACCACTAATAGCAATAATATGTACAACGCCAGTATTACTATAACTCTGTACTAAATCTCTATCTAAGTTATCTCTGTAACCAATTAATAAAGCTTCTGCAATGCTTAATTCATTTCCCTCTTTTATATAGCTTTTTAAAATAATTAAAACTTTTGTTCTTGCTTGTATAATTAAATCATCAAACCAATTTTTATTGATTGATTGTAGTGTGCTAAAATCATTATCATTTAAAAATGCTTGATAGTGTATATTTTGAAATGAACAATATCTTGCATAATTAAAACCACCAGGATTACCTGCATTTATAATAGGCATTAAGTTATTTACAAAAATTATTTGAGACCCATACTGCAAATTTGGCTTAGTACTATCTTTTTTAAAATACAATAAAACATCGCCTACTATAGGTTGCCATTTATTATTAATAAAAATACTTTGTACTTCTGCTAAAGCTTTATAAGATTTTGGTTTTTCTACAATAGGTTCTTTTAAGGATAATAAGACAGGAGAATTTTCTTTATAAATATTACCAATCCATTGTTTATTGTTTTCAATATTTTTTATAAAACTTATACTACCTCCAACTGCAATAAAAAGTAATAAAACAGCAATACCAGTAATGTTGTTGTACTTAAATTTTTTTGATTTAGATAAAATTTCATAAACGATAAATAATAAAAATGAAATTGCTGCTGTATAAATAAATAATGTAAGTGGTAATTGGAAATGATATTGTAATAAAATACCTACAATTAAAGGAATAAGCAAACGTAATACAGGTACTTGCTTGTAAAACGGCTTATTAAATTGACGAAGCATAAAATAATTTTTAATCTTTCTATGAGATGTTAGAAAGGGTTAGTTAATAAAAATTATTTAATTATTAATTTATATGAAAATAATTATTATCAATTTTTAATGAGCCTTTATTCTAATCTAAGCTAAAATATTGTGTTGCCATTTTTTGTACTTCTGTACCAATTGCTAAAGATGCTGTTGCTGCTGGTGAAGGAGCATTTAAAATATGTAGTGCATTTCCTTGATGCTCTATTTTAAAGTCATCAACCATTTTTCCTTCTTGAGATAAAAGCATTGCTCTTACACCTGCTCTACCTGGTTTTATATCTTTCATTTCTAAGCTGGGAATTAATGCTTGTAATCGTTGTAAAAATAATTTTTTAGAAAATGCTCTTCTATATTCATCTAAGCCAAAACGCCAATTATCAAAAAAGAATTTCCATGTTCCTCCAAATGCAAATGCTTCTGCTGTATCTTTTAATGAAAAATCTGTTTTGCCATAACCTTCGCGTTTAAAAACAAAAACAGCATTTGGTCCACACTCAGTATCTCCATTAATCATTCTTGTAAAATGTACACCTAAAAAAGGATATTTTGGATTTGGCACAGGATAAATTAAATTTTTTACTTTATATTTTCCTTCTTCTGTTAAATCATAATAATCTCCTCTAAAGCCTACAATTTCAGCATCGGTTTTTACCCCTTCTTTTCTTGCAAGTCTATCAGATTGTAAGCCCCCACAAGTAATTATATATTTTGCATCAAAATTTTCTTTATTTGTTACAACAGTTGTATAATCTGTATGTTTTTCAAAAGCTATTACTTCATAGCTTGTAAGGACTTTGCTGTTTTTAAATAATGCAGAAATTAATTCAACATATTTTTCAGCAACATCAGCATAATTAATTATACCAGTACAAGGAACCCAAATTCCTTCTATTCCTGTACAATATGGCTCTATTTCTTTTATTTGATTAGCATTAATTAACTCTATTCCTTCAACACCATTTTGTAGCCCATTGTTAAACACCTTATGCATGTGGTCTAATTCAGATTGTTTTGTAGCAACAATTATTTTACCACATATATCATGTTTAATATTGTGTTCTTTAGCAAAAGCAACTAATTCTCTTCTTCCATCAACACAATTTTTTGCTTTATATGAACCAGGTTTATAATAAATACCAGAATGAATAACTCCAGAGTTTCGCCCTGTTTGGTGAGCAGCCACTTTTGACTCTTTTTCTAAAACCAAAATTTTTTTATCAGGATATTTTAGATTTATTTTATAAGCAGTTGCTAATCCTACAATTCCTCCTCCAACAACTATTATATCGTACTGTTCGTTTGGCATGTTATAATAAATATTAAAATAGTTGACAAAGTTAATAGATACAACTATTCTGTTTTTAAATAATCAAACAGCCATTCAAAAATCAAAAACCAATTTTTTTTATACAAAATTTTGTGAATAATATTATCTATCCTACATTTGCAGTGGATTAAGAACTATTGAAAGGAACGAAGTCGTTCCTTTCTTTTTTATAAATATGTCAGTAAATACACAATTAAACACTATTGAACTATTAGTAAATGGTTTATTACAAGATGAGCCAGAATATTTTTTAGTTCAACTTCGTATAAAACCAACAAATAATGTAAAAGTTTTTTTAGATGGTGATAAAGGTATATCTATTGAAAAATGTATTTATTTCAATCGTAAGTTATATAAATTAATTGAAGAAGCAAATGTTTTTTCTGAAGGAGATTTTAGTTTAGAAGTTTCAAGTCCAGGAGTTGGAGAACCTTTATTATCACATCGTCAATATGCAAAAAATATTGGTCGTTTTGTAGAAATTATTTTTAAGGATGAATCTAAAAAAGAAGGTAAATTAATTTTAGTAAATGAAGATGATATTATTATAGAGCATATAAAAGGAAAAGGGAAAAAAGCAATTACTGAACAAATTGAAGTTCCTTTTTCAAACATAAAAACAACAACAGTTCAAATTAAATTTTAAGAAAAAAGCACAGCCAAAGTGTATTAGTTTTAAACTTAAATTATATGGCAAGTATTAACTTAATTGACGCTTTTCAGGATTTTAAAGATGCAGAAAATCTTGATAGACCAACCTTAATGAAAGTGGTAGAAGATGTGTTTAAAACACTTTTAAGAAAAAAATATGGTTCTGATGAAAATTTTGATGTGATTGTAAATGCAGAAAAAGGAGACTTAGAAATTATAAGAAGAAGAACTATTGTAGAAGATGGAGAAGTTTTAGATCCATTGTCAGAAATTGCTTATAGCGATGCTATAAAAATTGAACCAGACTTTGAAGTTGGCGAAGAACTTTATCAAGAAGTTAATATGATTGATTTTGGAAGGAGAGCTATTTTAGCAGCAAAACAAACTCTTGCAAGTCGTATTAATGATTTAAAGAAAAATGTTTTAGTTAAAAAATATGCTGGTCGCATAGGAGAAATTATTAGTGCAGAGGTTTATCAAGTTTGGAAAAAAGAAGTTTTATTGTTAGATGAAGATGGTAATGAATTAATACTTCCAAAATCAGAACAAATACCACAAGATTATTTCAAAAAAGGAGAACCTATTCGTGCTGTTGTTGAAAGAGTTGACATGAAAAATAATACTCCTGTAATTATTGTTTCAAGAACAAGTAATAAATTCTTGGCAAAACTTCTTGAAATAGAAGTTCCTGAAATTTTTGATGGATTAATTACTATTAAAAAAATTGTTAGAGAACCAGGAGAAAGAGCTAAAGTTGCTGTAGAAAGCTATGATGATAGAATAGACCCTGTAGGAGCCTGTGTAGGAATGAAAGGAAGTCGTATTCATGGAATTGTAAGAGAATTAAAAAACGAAAATATTGACGTAATAAATTATACATCAAATATTCAATTACTTATACAACGTTCATTAACACCAGCTAAGATTAGTTTTATGAACTTGGATAATGAAAAGAAGCAAGCAGATGTATATTTAAAAGCAGACCAAGTTTCTTTAGCAATTGGAAGAAGAGGAGTAAACATAAAATTAGCTTGTGAGCTTACAGGCTATGAAATTGATGTTTATAGAGAAGATGAAGAACACATAGATGAATTTGATATTGATTTAGATGAATTTAGTGATGAAATAGAACAATGGATTATTGATGAGTTTAAACGTGTTGGCTGCGATACTGCTCAAAGTGTATTAACTTTAACCGATGATGAATTAGAAAAAAGAACAGATTTAGAAAGAGAAACAATTACAGAAGTTAAAAAAATATTACAAGCAGAGTTTGATAAAGATGAAGCTTAGTTAAAACATAAAAAATATCAATAAACTTTGTAGCTTAAAACTACATAAACTATAAAGGCATAATAAATAAAACTGAATGGCAGAAATTAAATTACCAAGATTATTAGCAGCAGCTAAAGAATTTAATATAGGTCAAGAGACCTTAATAGATTTTTTAGTAAAAAAAGGTTTCAATAAAGATGATCTAAAGCCTACAGCAAAGCTTTCAGAAGAAATGTATCTTGCCTTACAAACAGAATTTCAAAGTGATAAAGCTGCAAAAACAAAAGCAGACCAAATTGAAATTCCAAAAACTATTGCTACAGATGTAAAAAAGAAAAAAGAAGAAGCAACGATTATTAAAGAAGAAATCAAAGAAGAAAACCCTAAAAAACAGAAGAAAGAAGAAGAAAAAGTTGAACCTATACAAACAGAAGAAGTTGTTCCAGAACAAACAGAACCTTCAATTAAAATTGATGCTCCTGAAATTGCAATTCCAAAAATTATTGATAGAATTGATTTATCTACAATAGATTCTTCTACAAAACCAAAAAAATCAGCAAAGAAAAAAGAAGAAAAGCCTAAAAAAGAAAAGAAAGAAGAAGAGAAAACTCTTGAATTAACTGAAACAACAATACCTGAAACTATAACAACAGATTCAGATACTGAAACAATATCTCCTTCTGTTATTGAAAATATTGAAGTAGAAAAAATTTCAGGACCTAAGATTGTAGGAAAAATTACTCTTCCAATTGATAGTGATACAAGACCAAAAGTTACAGCAAAAGAAGAACAAAGAAAACGTAAAAGAATTGTTGTAGATAAAAAGCCTGGTAGTAATATAAAACACATAGATTTTAGAAAAGAAGGAGACTCCTCATCAGCAAAAGGAGGTAGTGGTGGACCTCAAAATAGATTTGGGCAAGAAGGAAGAGGAGCACATCATAAAAACAAAAGTGCTGGAACTAAAGGAAGACATCACGATAATCGCCGTTCTATAGAAAAAGAAATTGATGCTAAAGAAATACAAGATAAAATAAAAGAAACACAAGCAAAATTAGCAGGAGCAAGCGGTAGAGGAAAAAGCTTAAAAGCTAAATATCGTAGAGAAAAAAGAAAAGAAGCTGACGAGGCAATGGAAAGTGCAGAAACAACTAGTAACAAACTACAAGTTACAGAGTTTGTTACAGTAAGTGAGTTAGCCAATCTTATGAATGTAAGTTTTACAGATGTTATTAGTAAGTGTATGGCTTTGGGGTTAATGGTTTCCATCAACCAAAGATTAGATGCAGAAGTAATAGAATTGGTAGCAAGTGAATTTGATTTTGAAGTTGAGTTTACAACATTAGACGATGTTGAAGAAGAAGAAGAAGATATTGAAGATAATCCTGAAGATTTAATTCCTCGTTCTCCTATTGTTACAATAATGGGTCACGTAGATCATGGTAAAACATCTTTATTAGATTATATCAGAAATGCTAATGTTGTTGCTGGCGAAGCAGGAGGTATTACTCAACATATAGGAGCTTATGAAGTTACTTTATCATCAGGAAAATCTATTACATTCTTAGACACACCAGGTCACGAAGCATTTACAGCCATGAGAGCAAGAGGTGCAAAAATTACTGACATAGCTGTTATAGTTATAGCAGCAGATGATGCTGTAATGCCCCAAACAAAAGAAGCTATAAGTCATGCTCAAGCAGCAAATGTTCCTATGATTTTTGCAATCAATAAAATAGATAAGGAAGCAGCTAATCCTCAAAAAATTTATGAACAACTTTCTAATATGAATATTTTAGTAGAAAGTTGGGGAGGTAAATATCAAAGCCAGGAATTAAGTGCAAAAAAGGGATTACATGTAGATGAACTTTTAGAAAAAATATTATTAGAAGCAGAATTATTAGAATTAAAAGCTAATCCAAATAGAGAAGCATCTGGTACAATTATAGAAGCTTCATTAGATAAAGGACGTGGTTATGTTGCAACAATTTTAGTACAAAATGGAACTTTAAAACAAGGTGATATAATTGTTTCAGGGCAACATTATGGTAGAGTAAAAGCTATGTTTAACGAACGTAATCAACGTGTTCAAGAAGCTCCACCATCAACCCCTGTTGTTATATTAGGTTTAAATGGAGCACCACAAGCTGGTGAGAAATTTAAAGTATATGAAGACGAAGCAAGTGCAAAAGAAATTGCAACAAAACGCTCTCAAATTCTACGAGAACAAGGCTTACGTGCTAGAAAACATATTACATTAGATGAAATAGGCAGACGTTTAGCATTAGGTAATTTCAAAGAATTAAACATAATTATTAAAGGGGATGTAGATGGTTCTGTTGAAGCATTAAGTGATAGCTTACAAAAACTCTCTACACAAGAAATAGCTATTAATGTTGTATTAAAAGCAGTAGGACAAATTTCTGAAAGTGATGTTTTATTAGCTGCTGCATCTGATGCTATTTTAATAGGTTTTAATGTTCGCCCTTCTTATCAAGCAAATAAATTAGCAGTAGCAGAAGGTGTTCAAATTAAGCAATACTCTATTATTTATAAAGCTATCGAAGAAATTAAGAGTGCAATGGAAGGTATGCTTGAACCTAAGGTTGAAGAAAAAGAAGTTGCCTCTGTTGAAATTCGTGAAGTATTTAAGTTTGATAAAACCACTGTTGCTGGTTGTTATGTAACAGAAGGAAAAATTAAAAGAGATCACAAGATTAAAGTGTTTAGAGATGGTATATTGGTATTTCCTCGACAAGAAGGAGCTTATGCAGAACTTGGTAGCTTAAAGCGATTTAAAGACGATGTTAAAGAAGTAAATAATAACTACGAGTGTGGTTTAACCATCAAAGGTTTTACAGATATTCAAGCTGGAGATACTGTTGTTGCCTACGAAGAGGAAGAAGTAAAAAGAACACTTTAATTTTTTTATCTTACTCTTTAAAATACACTTGATTGATTGAATAAATTTTTAAAACAAAAGTCTATTCATTCTATCCTATCATTTCTGTTTATTACCTTAGCCCCATGTCAGAAAAGAAATTATTTTTATTAGATGCTTATGCACTAATCTTTAGAGCATATTATGCTTTAATGCGTAACCCACGTATTACAAGCAATGGAAAAAATACAAATGCACAATTTGGTTTTACCAATACTTTAATAGAATTAATTAATAAAGAAAAACCAACACATATTGCTGTTTGTTTTGATGTTGGTGGTTCTGCAGATCGTGAAGCTGATTACGAAGATTATAAAGCTAATAGACAAGAAACTCCTGAAGATATTTTAGCAGCAGTACCTGATATAAAAAAAATTATTGAAGGCTTTAATATTCCAATAATAGGTGTTGAAGGTTATGAAGCTGATGATGTTATTGGCACACTTGCCTGGGAAGCCCATGATGCAGGTTATGAAGTATTTATGGTAACTCCAGATAAAGATTATGGACAATTAGTAAGAGATGGGATTTATATTTATAAACCAGCTTATCAAGGAAGTAATGTAGAAATTTTAGGACCAAAAGAAGTTTGTGAAAAATGGGATATTGAAAGGGTTGATCAAGTAATTGATATTTTAGGATTAATGGGTGATGCTGTTGATAATATACCAGGAATAAAAGGTGTAGGAGAAAAAACAGCAGCAAAACTTTTAAAAGAATATGGCACACTTGAAAATGTTTTAGCAAATGCAGAAAATATAAAAGGTGCATTAGGAGAAAAAATAAAAGAAGGCAAAGAAGATGCTATGCTTAGTAAAAAGTTAGCAACTATTATTACCAAAGTTCCTGTTTCATTTCATGAAGAAGATTTCTCTTTAAAAGAAATGAATAAAGATGTTCTTAAAGAAATATTTAGTGAATTAGAATTTAGAACTTTAGGTAAAAGAATTTTAGGAGAAGAAATTTTTATTGCTCCTAAAGAATTAAGCTCTCCATCGGTTCAAACAGATTTGTTTGGAAATGTTGTTCAACCAATATCAGACAAAAAAAATATCAAACCAAAAAACACTTCATCTCAAGAAAAAAACATTGACGAAGAAGAAGAAATAATTTTTTCTTCAGAAATAAAAAATATTAATAACACACCCCACAATTATCATCTTATTCAAACAGAAAAAGAAATTGATGAGATGATAGAAAAATTAAAACACCAAAAAGAAATTTGTTTTGATACAGAAACAACAGGCATTGATGCTAATAATGCAGAATTGGTTGGTTTAAGTTTTTCTTGTAAAGCACATGAAGCATATTATATTCCTTGCTCAACAGAGAAGGATAAAACACTTTCTATACTTCAAAAACTAAATAAACTTTTTGCTTCAGAATCTATTACTTGGATTGGACAAAACTTAAAATACGATATGCTAATTTTAAAATGGTATGGTTTTGAGTTAAAAGGAAATGTGTATGATACTATGATAGCACATTATGTTGCAGAGCCAGAGGGTAAGAAAAATATGGATTTGTTAAGCATTTCTTTTTTAGGTTATAACCCTATACATATTGAAGACTTGATAGGTAAGAAAGGAAAAAGTCAGGGAAATATGAGAGATGTTGAAATTGAAAAAATTAAAGATTATGCAGCAGAAGATGCAGATATTACTTTTCAATTAAAACAAGCTATTCATCCACTATTAAAAGAAAAAGAAGTTGAAAATGTTTTTTATGAAGTTGAAAATCCATTAGTAAAAGTTTTGGCTGATATGGAATTTGATGGAGTAAAAATTGATGAAGATTTTTTAAAAGATTATAGCAATGAACTTGAAAGAGATGCAAAACAAGCAGAGCAAAATGTTTATCGACTTGCTGGTGTAAAATTTAATCTTGCCTCACCTAAACAATTAGGAGAAGTATTGTTTGATAAATTAAAATTAGATAGCTCAGCTAAAAAAACAAAAACAGGTCAATACCAAACAGGCGAAGATGTTTTAACAAGTTTAGCAGCTAAGGGTCATAAAATTGCAGATGAAATTTTAGTGTTTAGAGAACTTACCAAACTAAAATCAACTTATGCAGATGCTTTGCCTTTAATGATAAATAATAAAAGTGGTCGTGTACACACATCTTATGCTCAAACTGTAGTTGTTACAGGCAGGTTAAGTAGTAGTAATCCTAATTTGCAAAATATACCTATTCGTACCAACAGAGGAAAAGAAATTAGAAAAGCATTTATTCCAAGCAGTAAAAACAATGTTTTATTAAGTGCCGATTATTCTCAAATTGAATTAAGAATTGTAGCAGCAATTAGTGGAGATAAAAATATGTGTGATGCTTTTTTTCATGGAAAAGATATTCATACAGCTACAGCAGCAAAAGTTTATAATGTAGATGAGGCAAGTGTTACAAAAGAAATGAGGTACAAAGCAAAGAGTGTAAATTTTGGAATTATTTATGGGCAAGGGGCATTTGGTTTAGCAGATAATTTAGGAATTTCAAGAACAGAAGCAAAAGAAATTATTGATAGTTATAAAAAAGAATTTTCGGGTATTCAAAAATATATGGATGATACAATTGCTTTTGCAAAAGCTAATGGTTATGTACAAACCATTATTGGAAGAAAAAGATGGTTAAGAGATATTAATTCAAGCAACTTTACAGTTCGTGGCTTTGCAGAAAGAAATGCTATTAACTCTCCTATTCAAGGAAGTGCAGCAGATATGATAAAATTAGCCATGATAAAAATACATGCTGCAATAAAAAAAGAAAGACTTAAAAGCAAAATGATTTTGCAAGTACACGATGAATTGGTTTTTGATGCATTGGAAAGTGAAATAGATATATTAAAGCCATTGATTTTAGAAAATATGAAAAATGCTTTATTGCTCCCAAACAATGTACCTGTTGAAGCAGAATTAGGCATTGGAAAAAATTGGTTGGAAGCACATTAAAATTATTTTTTGAATTTTTAAAATATCAAACAAAACAATTAATAAAAATAAAACTGCACCTTAAGAATTACCCCTTATTAAAACTAGAGAATTCTTAGGTGCAGTAAAAACTTTATAAAAAAAATTAACTTACTTTATCAATTGAATCTAAAACCTTTCTAGCAAAAACATTAAGAGCTTCACTTTCTCTTAATCCTTCATTAACTAATTGATGAACTTCAATAGCACCACAAATATTAGTGATTAATTCTCCTATAACATTTAACTCATCTTCTTTAATACCTCTTGCTTCTGTAACAGATTCCAAAACATCTAATGTAGCAGATAATTTTTCTGGAGAAGATGTTTGATATAGTTGCCTAATTATTGACAATTTCATAAAATAAATTATTTAATTCTTCAGTTTTATTCGTTTGGATTTGATTAATAAAACTTCCATTTACAAAAGAGGCAAATGTTGGTAAATTATCAACCTTAGCTAACTTTCTTGATTCAGGCATTTTTTCTGCATCAACATAAATAAAAGTTACATCATCATTTTCAGATGCAAGCTTTTTAAACTTTGGTTTCATAATTCTACAATTACCACACCAGCCTGCTCCATATTGTACCATTACTTTTTTTGAGTTTGATACAATACTTTGTAAATTATCTTCTGCTAATTCTATAAACATTTTTGTTGTTATTAATTATTAGATAAATATTCTGCAACTCCTTTTCTATCAGCATGCATAGCTTGTTTTCCTTCTTCCCAATTTGCTGGACAAACTTCACCATGTTGTTGAACGTGTGTATAAGCATCTATTAAACGAATATATTCATGAACATTTCTACCCAAAGGCATATCATTTACACTTTCGTGAAATATTTTTCCTGTTTCATCAATTAAATATGTAGCTCTATAGGTAACATTGTCACCAAGCATTTCATCATCATCTTCTGTTTCTCCTTCAATAAATTGTGTATCTATAATATCCAATTCATCTGCTAATAATCTATGTGTATCTGCTAATAATGGATAAGTTATACCTTCTATACCTCCTTGATTTTTTGGAGTATTTAACCAGGCAAAATGTACTTCTGCTGTATCGCAAGAAGCTCCAATAACTAATGTGTTTCTTTTTTCAAAATCTTTTAATGCAGCTTGAAAAGCATGTAACTCTGTTGGACAAACGAAAGTGAAATCTTTTGGATACCAGAATAATAAAACTTTCTTCTTATTTTTTAAAGCTTCTTCTAAAACGTTTAATTTAAAAGTATCTCCTAATTCTGTAATTGCATTTATAGCAATATTGGGGAATTGTTTTCCTACTAATGACATAATATTTGATTTTTAAATGTAATAACTAATACTGCAAAGTTACTATAAGATGCTATGCAATTTTATTGTTTTGTTTTATAGTTAATAGACAAAAACTATATATTATTTCTTTAACATTAAAATAAACTATTACTAATTAAAGAAGTAATGACGTGTATTTTATTTTCTTTTATATATAGGAACAGTGCTGCAAGGCTCTCCATACATAATACTTTTAACTACAGGTTTTAGTTTAAAAGTAATAGCAGTATAAGCTAATTCTGGAATAGTAATATCACCACAACCTTTTATTACAATTCTTTTATCTGTATAATCTTCGGGATTTATTTTTTCTATTCTTTGTAAAAGTATTTGATTAATAATATTATTTTTATCTCCTGTTGACACATATTCAGCAAAAGGTTGTAAGTAAGATGCAACTAACATATAAGCCCAAACAGGAATAATAGCATCAGTTGAGCAAGTAATTCCAACCATTTTATTTTTGTATTTACTCCAATCTACATTTTGTAAAGAAGCTCTAAAATCTTTTTCCTTTAAAATTAATTCCATAAAAAGATAATCTTTCAAATCAAAAATTTCAATATCCTCTTTAGGATAAAAATCTTCTAAATCCAAAGTAATAATGCCACTTTCGGCAATTTTATTTATTATAACATCATTCATAATACAAAGATATTCTTATGAAGAAGATAAAATTTTCGTTAGAAGTAAAAGAGCATTAACTACTCTTTTAAAATGTCTCTGATGAAATTATGATATTCAACAAATTTTGGTAAATTATTATGTCCACCTCCTCGAATTTTTATTAAGGTAATTTTTGATGGGCTTAATGCTTGTAATTTTTCACTTTGACTAATAGGTATTAGCCAATCTTTTGTACCATGAATAATATAAGTGTGGCAATTAACTTTTCTTATCCATTTATCTGTTCTTAAGTGATATCTTAAAATATATTTTACAGGCAATATTGGCAAAAACCTTTCTACCACTTTTTTAAAATTATAATAAGGAGAATCTAATATTAAATAACGTGGCTTATTATCACAGGCAATTTTTGTAGCAAAGCCACTACCCATACTTCTTCCATAAACTAATAAATGATATTCGGGATATTTCTTTTTAAGTTCATCATAAACAAACTGCATATCATTTAGCATTTCTTTCTCACTTCTTTTTCCTGTGCTTTTTCCAAAACCTCTATAATCTACCAAAACTACATCATAATTATACCTATAAAAATCCATTGCATATTTAGCCCAACCCTTTATGCTTCTTGTATTTCCATGAAAATATAAAATTAGGCCTGAGGGCTTTTCTCTGTAAAAATGTAATCCATTTATAGTTACCTCTGGTGCTATATTAAAAAATAATTCAGTAAAAGGGATGTTGTATTTAAAACGAAAATCTTGTTGTAATCGTTCTGGTTTAAAAATAAATTTCTCTTGTAAAAAATATATTAATACAGAAATAACAACGATGCCTCCTACAATATAGAAAATGATACTACCGATAACCAAAATATTTTAGAGTAATAAAGTTATATCAAATACAGCTATACTTTGTAAAAAGCATTTTTAAATCATTTTCTTTTTTGTTCAAAGAGTGTCTTAGCTTTGCACAAAAGCATAAAAAGAACACTCTGTAGAAACGAAAAGTTTTTATACTTTTAAAATATATACTAATATTGAGTAATTGTTTTACTCATTTTATTCGATTAAATAATACTAATAAGACTGAAGAAGTGAAGCTATGAAAGATACTCAAATTTATTTT
Organism: Chitinophagales bacterium; assembly: GCA_026931325.1. GTDB lineage: Bacteria > Bacteroidota > Bacteroidia > Chitinophagales > Chitinophagaceae > UBA1930. The sequence goes on from JAIXLO010000126.1 coordinate 114,342, forward strand.
TTGATAAAAGACATTAAAAGACTAATTGGGAAGAAGAAACTTAGAGTATTTTTAATAGTGTTTAATAAAGCGTTTTGGGGTATTTTTATCTATAGAATAGAAAGGTTCTTTTTCATTTGTTTTGGAAAAGCATACAAAATAATTCGAATACCATTTTTACCTATTATCTCAATTTTTTATTGGTTTACTAATATTGAAATTCATTATGAGGCTGATATTAAAGGTGGAATATCTATTTTACATCCCTCATTAGGAGTTGTAATAAGTGGTAAATCAAAAATTGGAAAAAATATAACACTTGTAGGAGGCAATTGTATCGGTTATCAATCAAAAAATAAAACTACTCAATCAAGTTTTATATTAGGAGATAATCTTACACTGGGTGCAAATTCAACAATAATAGGCCCAATTAATTTAGGAGATAATATAACTATTGGAGCCAATGCTTGTGTTGTAAATAGTTTTACAGAATCTTATTTAATTCTTGTAGGAGTTCCTGCAAAAAGTGTTAGAAATGCTAATCACATCTAAAACACTAATTAAGTAACTGTTAAAGCTCTTAGCTTCCGAAGAGTCTCCCTTACATTGCTTTGCACAAAAGCCTGAAAAGAACACTCTATAAAGACGAAATAATAATTACAAAAATGATATAGAAGATAAAATTGCTGACAGCTTTTAGATTTAAAAAATTGAAACATTTAAAATAAAAAATCCTTTTACCAAAATGGTATTTTTTTCTAAAAAAAATATTTAAATAAGCAAAAATTCAATCAAAAAACAGCCCCCTTAGTTACGACTTATTTTGCATATTTTAACAAATTTCTGTAAAAAATCTTTCTGCACATTTTTTGTGTATAAAACACAAATTTTTACTAATAACTTTTGTATATTGTGAAAAAGTACAGAGTAAGTGTGAAATAAATAAGTTTTTCCCTGAATTAAAATGTTAATTAGTGTGCAATAAAAACTCTTTGAAAAAATTTTTTACTACTCATTTTCTGTACCATATTCGCTTTACAATCTTGTTTTAGAAAAATTTTTAAAAAATTTCTTTAACTAAGAAAGAGCTATATAAAAGAACAATTACTAACCACTTTAAGATATTATAACTAACGATGGAAATCATAGGAAACCTTGGACGAGAAAATAAAAAAAGAAGAAAGAGTTCCATAGATTTAAACACTATGGTTTATGGTAAAATTCCACCTCAAGCAAGAGAATTAGAAGAAGCTGTTTTAGGTGCAATAATGCTTGAGAAAAGTGCATTTGATTCTGTAAAAGATGTAAACCTAAAACCAGAATGTTTTTATGTAGAAGCTCATCAACTTATTTTTAAAGCAATGCAGGATATGCAACAACAAAGCATTCCTATTGATATTTTAACAGTTGTTGAAGAACTAAAGAGAAAAGAACAATTAGATATTGTAGGTGGACCTTATTTTATAACTAAACTTACCAATACAGTTGTTAGCACAGCTAATATTGAAGCACATGCAAGAATTATTTTACAAAAATTTATTCAAAGAGAATTGATAAGAATAAGTGGTGAAATTATTGGAGATGCTTATGAAGATAGTACTGATGTTTTTGATTTATTAGATGACAGCGAAAAGAAAATGTTTGACATCACCAATAATTATTTAAAGAAGAATTTTGAAGATATAGGAACTGTTTTAGCAACTACTATAAATCGTATTGATAATTTAAGAACTAAAAATGATACAATAAGTGGTGTAACAAGTGGCTTTACATCTTTAGATAATGTAACTTATGGATGGCAACCTACTGACTTAATTATTTTAGCAGCAAGGCCAGCAATGGGTAAAACAGCTTTTGCATTAAACCTTGCACGTAATGCAGCATTAAATCCTGTAAAGCCTGTACCAGTTGGTTTTTTTAGCCTTGAAATGAGTGCTGGTCAATTGGTACAACGTATTCTAAGTGCAGAAAGTGAAATTGAATTAAGAAAAATTTCAAGAGGAGAATTAGATGATAATGAATATAAACAATTACATGAAAAAGGGATTAAACGTTTAGAAACTGCTCCATTATATATTGATGACACTGCAGCTTTGAACATATTTGAATTTAGAGCAAAAGCAAGAAGATTAGTAAACAAATACAATGTAGGACTAATTATAATTGATTATTTACAATTAATGAGTAGTACTGGAGAAAATAGAAATACAAATAGAGAGCAAGAAATTTCAACTATATCAAGAAACTTAAAAGCTTTAGCCAAAGAACTTAATATTCCAATTATAGCATTATCTCAATTAAGTCGTGCTGTTGAAAGTAGAAAAGAAAGTAAGATGCCTCAATTGAGTGATTTAAGAGAATCTGGTGCAATAGAGCAAGATGCTGATATGGTTATGTTTATTTATAGAAGTGAATATTATGGTGTAACACAAGATCCTTTAGGAGAATCAAATAAAGATTTAACAGAATTAAAAATAGCTAAACATCGTAATGGTAGTTTAGACACAATTAAGTTAAAAGCCAATCTTTCAATTCAAAAATTTGAAGTATGGAATGAAATACATACTCCTTTTAAACCTTTAGGCTCTTCTGCAAATATTTCTAATCAAGAAGGAGGCCGTTTCTTTATTCAAAATAGTAAAATGAATGATGAAAATTTTGATGCAGGATATGATAACGATAAGCCTTTTGAATAATTTGTTATTATTAATAACAAATAAGTAGTGTTATTTGAGTTTTCTTTTTTAAGAAAGCAAGAGAAAAAATTTTATCTAAAATTATGATTCAATACAATAGCTATACTTTATCGAATGGATTAAAATTATTAGTTCATGAAGATACAAGTACTCCAATGGCAGTTGTAGATATAATGTACAATGTTGGAGCAAAAGATGAAGAAAAAAATAAAACAGGATTTGCCCATTTATTTGAACATTTAATGTTTGGAGGAAGCATCAATATCCCTGTTTTTGATGAACCATTACAAAGAGCAGGAGGTGAGAATAATGCTTACACAACAAATGATTTAACCAATTATTATTGCATATTACCTGCAAAAAATATAGAAACTGCTTTTTGGTTAGAAAGCGATAGAATGTTAAGTCTTGCTTTTGATAAAAAAAGTTTAGAAGTTCAGAGAAAAGTTGTTTGTGAAGAATTTAAAGAACACTATATCAATAAACCTTATGGAGATATTTGGCATAAGATGAGAGATTTGGCTTATGAAGTACATCCTTATAAATGGATGACTATTGGAAAAGAATTAAGTCATATAGAAAATGCTACAATGGAAGAAGTAAAAGAATTCTTCTTCAAATTTTATCAACCCAACAATGCTATTTTAGTAGTTGCAGGAAATGTTGAAACAAATAAAATAATTCAATTAGCAGAAAAGTGGTTTGGCAATATTCCTTCAGGAAAAAAATATGAACGTAACTTACCAATAGAGCCAAAGCAAAAACAAGCAAAATTTTCAGAAATAAAAGCTGATGTCCCTTTAGATGCTATCATTAAAACCTGGCATATTGATGCACGTTTAACAAAAGGCTATTATGCAGCAGATTTAATTACAGAAATTTTTGGTGGAGGAAATTCATCTCGTTTGTTTCAATCGTTGGTAAAGGAAAAACAATTATTTTCAGATATTACATGTTTTCATTTTGGTTCTATAGAACCTGGATTATTAACTATTGAAGGAAAACTTATAAAAGGTGTAAAAATGATTGATGCAGAAAAAGCTATTGAAGAGGAAATTGAAAAATTGACAACAGAACAAATAAATAATAAAGAATTACAAAAAGTAAAAAACAGAACAGAGAGTGTAATAACTTTTGAAGATATAAGTTTAATGAGTAGAGCTAATAATTTGGCTTTATACGAATTGTTAGGAGATGCAGATTTAATAAATAAAGAATTAGAAAAATATCAAGAAATTACTGAAGCTGATATTTTACAATATGCTCAAACAATTTTTGATAAAAACAATAGTAACACCATACATTATTATAGCATTCAATAAAAACTTTTTAAAGAAACAATTTTAATTTTAGCAATGTTGAACAGAAAACAATCTCCAGATATATTTAATGCAGTAGATTTTGATTTAAAGCTAAACCCTTATCAGCATTTTACTTTAGATAATGGCACATCAGTTTATACTATTGATGGAGGAACACAAGAAGTTTTACAAATAGAATTTATTTTTTACGCAGGTAATTGGTATGAAGAAAAAAATATTGTTGCAGCTACAACTAATTACTTATTAAAGAATGGAACAAAAAATAAAAATGCATTTGATATAGATGAACATTTTGCATTTTATGGAGCTTACTTAAATCGTAATTGTTATAATGAAACATCTACAGTTACACTTCATACCTTATCTAAAAACTTACAACATCTTTTACCAGCAATAGCAGAATTATTTACTGAAAGTATTTTACCAGAAAATGAATTGGATATTTATAAAAAAAATCAAATTCAACGATTAAAAGTTAATTTAAAAAAATGTGATTTTATTGCTAATAGATTAATTGATGAATACATTTATGGCATACATCACCCTTATGGAAAATATACATCAACCTTAGATTATAATAATTTAGAAAGAGATGAATTATTGGAATTTTATAACCAATATTACACTCATGGAAAATGTTTAATTTTTATTGCAGGGAAATTACCTTCTAATATTCAGGAACAATTAAACACTTATTTTGGTAAGCTACCTTTTAACCCTAATAAAAATTTTACCAAAGAATATCATACAGCAAGTGCAAATTCTAAAAAACAATTTATTATAAATGATGAAAATGGAGTACAGGGAGCTATTCGTATTGCAAGAAAATTTCCTAATAAACATCATCCAGATTATACAAAAGCACAAGTTTTAAATAATATTTTAGGTGGTTATTTTGGAAGCCATTTAATGAAAAATATTAGAGAGGATAAAGGCTATACCTATGGAATTTATTCTTATATACAAAATCATATTCACGATACTGCATGGATGATAAGTACTGAAGCAGGAAAAGATGTATGTGAAGCAACCATAGAAGAAACTTATAAAGAAATGAATTTATTAACTAAAGAACTTATTAGTAATGATGAATTAGCTTTGGTTAAAAATTACATGATAGGAAATTTGTTAGGTACATTAGATGGACCATTTCAAATAATGCCAAGATGGAGAAATTATATTTTAAGTAACTTGGACGAAAATTATTTTTACAATTCAATACAAACAATAAAAACAATTAGTGCTGAAGAAATTCAAGCATTAGCAAAAAAATATTTAAACCCAGAAGATTTTTATGAGCTAACAGTTATTTAAAAATAATAAAAAATGCAGCAATTTATTTCTAAAACCCTAATAACATCAGCAGCAGTAATAATTGTATCATTTTTAATTAGTGGTGTAAAGATAGATAGTGCAACAACTGCTATAATGGTTGCTGTAGTTTTAGGTTTATTAAACACTTTTATAAAACCTATACTTATTATTCTTACAATACCAATAACTGTATTTACATTAGGATTATTTTTGTTAGTAATTAATATTTTAATGGTAAAATGGGCAGCAGCTTTAGTGCCTGGTTTTACTGTAGAAAATTGGTGGGCTGCTTTATGGTTTAGTATTATTGTTTCTTTCATTTCTACATTTGTACAAAATATGATTAAAAACTCTGAAGAAGATAATGAACATTAATATTTAACTAATACAAATACAAAGAATTTAGTTTCTGAAAAATTTATACTCATTCATTTATTAGAAACTTACTATATTGCCAATTATGGATAAATTTATAGTCTCTGCCAGAAAATATAGACCTCAAACTTTTGATACTGTTGTGGGGCAGGAACATATAACCACTACTTTAAAAAATGCTATTAAGAATAATCAATTAGCTCATGCTTTTTTATTTTGCGGACCAAGAGGTGTTGGAAAAACAACTTGTGCAAGAATTTTAGCTAAAACTATTAATTGTGAAAATATACAAGCTGATGGTGAAGCTTGCAATGAATGTGTTAGTTGTAGAAGTTTTAATGAGGGAGCTTCTTTAAATATTCATGAATTAGATGCAGCAAGTAATAATAGTGTAGAAGGCATCAGAACATTAATAGAGCAAGTACGTTTTGCACCACAATCAGGTAAATATAAAGTATATATTGTAGATGAGGTTCATGCTTTAAGCCTTGCAGCTTTTAATGCATTTTTAAAAACATTAGAAGAACCGCCACCTTATGCAATATTTATTTTAGCTACTACAGAAAAACATAAAATTACTGCTACTATTTTAAGCAGATGTCAAATTTTTGATTTTAAAAGAATTACAACTAATGATATAGTAGAGCATTTACAAGAAATAATAGAAAAAGAAAAAGTAAATGCTGAGCAAGATGCTTTGCAAGTAATTGCACAGAAAAGTGAAGGTTGCATGAGAGATGCTTTAAGCATCTTAGATAAAATAGTAAGCTTTACAAATGGAGAAGTTACTTATGCCAATACTTTAGAGCATTTGAATGTTTTAGATCATGATTATTATTTTAAAATATTAGAAAGTTTACAAAAACAAGACCTTGCAGCAACTATGTTGCTGTATGATGAAATAAACAGAAAAGGATTTGAAGGAGATATTGTATTAAATGGTTTTGCAGAATTTATTAGAAATATTTTAGTATGTAAAGATGAAAAAGCTGTTGCTTTATTAGATGTAGTTGCAGGTTTACAAGAAAAATATAAAGATGTTGCACAAAAAATAAGTTTATCATATTTAATTAGTGCATTGAATATTTTAAATGAAGCTGAAATAAATTTTAAACTTGCAAGAAACAAAAGGTTACATATTGAACTTACTTTGATAAAACTAAACTTTCTTCAACAAGCTATAACACTTGCTGTTGATGAAAATGGAGCAGTTGTAAAAAAAAAACAAATTGATAATAAAGCAACATTACAATTTAAACCAATAGTAGCTTTACCAGTAAAAATAAAACCCATAAAACCACCAACAGAAGAATCAAAGTTTTATGTGCAAGAACCAACGATAAAGCAAGAAAAAATTATTAAACCAACAACCAAAACTTCTAATAATACTCAACCAAAAGTAAATACCAAGCAACCCAACTTATTAGAAGTTTTAAGAGAAAAAGCAAAAGGGAAATATACAATTTCTGAAGTACTTGAAGCAGAATCTTTAGAAATGAATAAGCTTAAAGAATGTTGGAATAAATATACTGAAAAACTTAAAAAACAAACTAATAAACACTCAACAATTAAAACATTTGAGTTAGCTGAAATTGAAATAGAAAATGAGCAAATTTTTAAAGTAAAAGTTTCGGCAATAACACAACAAAAATTTATTGAGCAAGAAAAAATGTTTGTTTTAGAAGATATTCAAAATACATTTAACAATAAAGGAATAAACTTTACTGTATGCTTAAATGAAAATGTTGAGCAAGAAACAATACCTTTGTATATGAAATTAACAAGCAAACAAAAGTATGAACGACTTGTTCAACAAAATCCGTTAATTGAAGAATTTAAAAACAAACTAAACTTAGGATTAGAATCTTAAAAACATTGTACACATAATTTTAAAAAATAAATATCTACTCCCTTCTTTTATATTATGGAATATAACACACAAAGAAACACTATGCACATGAGAGAATATGGCAGACATATTCAAAAAATGATTGAGTATCTACTTACAATAGAAGACAGAGAAAAAAGAAATCAACAGGCAAAAGCTGTAATAGAATTAATGGGATTTTTAAATCCACATTTAAGAAATGTTGAAAATTTCAGACACATGTTGTGGGATCATTTATTTGTTATAAGCAATTTTAAATTAGATGTTGATAGCCCATATCCTATACCTCAAAAAGAAACTTATAAAGAAAAAGGAGAAAGATTACAATATCCAAAACGTTATCCTAAATATGCTCATTTAGGAAAAAACTTAGAGATTGTTATTGAAAAAGCAATGGCTGAAGAAAACCCAGAAAAGAAAATTGGCTTTGCAAATTCTATTGCATATTATATGAAATTATCTTATAGCAACTGGCATAAAGAATTGGCACACGATGATGTTATACGTGCCGAACTGAATGAAATTACAGGTGGTGAATTAGAGTTTAGTAATACACCATACATAAAACATAGAAACCAAAATTTTGAGAGAAATGATTATGGTCGAAGTGGAAATAACCAACAAAGACGGCAAAACTTTGGTAGTAGAAATAACAGAAATAACTCTAACAGAAATAATAGAAATGGAAATAGAAACAATGGCAATAATAGAAGCTTTAAAAAAAGATATTAATTGTTGAAGTGTAAATACAAATTTTTTTTATTGAATTATATTCGTCTCCGCAGAGTGTTCTTTTTAGGCTTCTGTTTAAAGATAAAATACTCAGTCGATAATTAGTATTCAATCCAGATTAAGCGATAGAATCATAAACAGTCTTAGTAATACGAAAACTAATCTATATTTCTAATGCAGAATCTGTGTTCAATGATATTAGTTTCACTGGATTGCTTCGGGCAAAAGCCCTCGCAAAGACGATAAAGAAAAGCGAAGAACCCTCAGTCAGTAACGAAATGATCCTTCTCATCGTCATTGCGAGTCATAGACGAAGCAATCTTCATCTCAAATTAAGTTATAGAATCATAAACGTCTTCAACAAATTGACACTCTGCCGTAAATTAATATTAAATTCACTAATACCTCAGAGTTCCTTACCTATACTCAATGCTATGCAAGGAGGCTCTTTAGAAACGAAGATTTTGATTTTATTTGAAGAAAAAACCAACCATTTTTAACCACATTGCCTTAATTTTATTGGTAAAGAAATAAATCAACAAAATCCTCAAGGTTTATATTTTGCTTGTTCAAAAATAGCTTTTGCTGGAGTGTTTAATAAATCTGCTAAAGATTTTTTTTCATTTTTTTCCATCCATTTTTTTACAATTTGCCAGCCTACAAATTTTCCAATAAACCCTGGTGAGGCATCTCCTAAAGCTGTTGTTTTTGGTGCATCATTCATATATTCCATTACTATAGAGGGTTCAGTTTGATAAAGTAAATCGTTTGTTATAAAGAAGCTCCAAATAGATGATTCGTTTTTATAACAACCATCTAACTGTTCTTGTGTATAACCAATTTTTAAACTATCGGCACTATAAGGCAAAAATGCATCTAACAAATACATTTTTTTTCCTGCTTCAATCATTTGTTCTATCATTGGTTTTCCAATAGTATTTTGCTGATAAAGGTCATCAATTATAACTTTTAAAACATTTACAGGTATATAAGCTTTATCAAATCTTCTGCTAATAAAAGAAGGGTAAAACTGCTGCATTACATTTTCTTTATACATAGCATAATCCTTGCCCATACTTAGTTGTAAGCCAATAGCCATTATTTCTTCATTAGTTCTAACAGAGCCAGAGCCTCCACTATTATCACTAAGCATAATCATTGCATCCCAAGGTCCTATATAAGTAATAAGTTTTGTTGGTAATTGATATTTAGGAAAATAATATTTTACAAACTGAAAACCTTGTTTTATTTCTTTTTCTATTGATGAAAAATCTGTGAATACTTTTTTAGAATCTTCATACACATTGCTATATGCTCTTATAAAAAGCCTTACATATTGCATAACACTATCAGGCTGCGGTGGTACAGCTAAAATGTTGTATAAATAATCAATAGAAAATGATGGATATTTTTCAAACAATGTTTGTAAATCTGTATTCAATTTGTTTGTATCCATTGCAAAAAAATCTTGCTCAAAACGTTGTGTATTAAGCTCTATTTTTATGTTAGATACATCTGGAATTTTCTTTTTCTTTTTACATCCTGTAAAAAAAATTAAAGTGCTTACAATAATTAATGTTGTTAACACTTTACTATTTTGAACAAAAAAGTATTGATACTTTATTTTTTGAAAGTACATTCTGATTAATTTTTCTTTAATCATCAATTACCATAAACAGTTAAAAATTTAATACGCATTATTTTTAATTGTTCCATAGTATAATCATATTCTGCAAGTTCTTTTTGAGCAACTTCTAATGCAGATGTATCGCAACTTTTAAAATATTCTAAAATCTCTTCCTGATCTACTTCATCTAACCAATCGTCAATAGCATAATCTAAATTTAGTTTTGTACCACTGGCAACTATAGTTTCCATTTCCTCTAAAAGCTCATTGATTGTTAAGTCTCTTAAACTTGCAATAGTTTCAATAGGAATTTTTTTATCTACATTTTGAATAATGAAAATTTTATTACTGCTTTTGTTTACAACACTTCTCATTACAAAATCATCAGGTTTTTCAATTTCATTTTCCTCTACATATTTTGCAATTAATTCTACAAAAGGCTTACCATATTTTATTGCTTTTCCTTTGCTTACTCCTTGACACTTTTCTAACTCTTCCATAGTGGTAGGATATAAGGTACTCATATCTTGTAAAGAATTTTCTAAGAAAATAACAAATGGTGGTAAACCAATTTTCTTAGCCTCTTTTAATCTTAGATCTTTCAGCATTTCAAACAAAACTTCATCTGCTCCTGCTGATGCTTCTCCTTCAATTTCTACATCATCGTCATCATCATCTGTATCATGAAATAAATTATTTAAAACTATTTTAAAGGATGTTGGTTTTTTCATCCAAGCCAAACCCTTTTCAGTAAACTTTAATAGCCCATATTCTTCAATATCTTTTGTAATAAGGTTTTCAAGCATCATCTGTCTAATCAAACTATTCCAAAAAAGTGCATCTTTATCTTTACCAATACCAAATGTTGGAGACTTATCATGTCTAAACATAGTTACTTGTGGAGTAAGTCTTCCCATAATAACATTAATGGTATAATCTGCAACAAATCTCTCATCCAAAGCTTTAATAACTTTCATTGCTTTTATAACATCATCTTTAGCTTCTATTTTTTCTTTAGGATGCTTGCAGTTATCACAGTTGCCACATTTTCTATCACCCCATTCTTCACCAAAATAATGTAGTAAAACTTTTCTTCTACAAACACTACTTTCTGCAAATGCAACAGTTTCATTAATGAGTTGTGCACCAACTTCTCTTTCACTCAAAGGCTTATCTCTCATCAAGTGTTCTAATTTAGAAACATCTTTATGAGAATAATATAAAACACAAATTCCTTCTAATCCATCACGACCTGCTCTACCTGTTTCTTGATAATAATTTTCAATTGATTTGGGAATATTATAATGAATAACGAAACGTATATCTGGTTTATCAATACCCATACCAAATGCAACAGTAGCAACAATTACTTGTACTTCTTCGTTCAAAAAATCATCTTGTCTTTTAGTTCTCAATTTTTGATCTAACCCTGCATGATAAGCTACAGCTTTAATATTGTTAGCCATCAATAGTTCTGCTAATTCTTCAGTTGTTCTTCTGTTTAATGTATAAATAATACCACTCTTACCTTTATGCTGAGTTATGAATTTTACTATATGCTTTATGGTTTGTTCTTTTTTTACTTTAGGCTGAACTTCATAATAAAGATTAGTACGATTGAAAGAAGAAATAAAAACATTTGGATTCCGAAGTCCTAAGTTTTTAATAATATCACTTTGCACTTTAGGAGTTGCAGTTGCTGTTAAAGCTATAACAGGAATATTAGGATTAATAACATTCATCATATCTCTCAATCTTCTATATTCTGGTCTAAAATCATGCCCCCATTCACTAATACAATGTGCTTCATCTACAGCGTAAAAAGAAATATTTAAGTCGCTAAAGAATTCTAAGTTTTCTTCTTTAGTTAATGTTTCAGGTGCAACATATAAAAGTTTTGTCTTTCCTGCTTGTAAATCATCTTTTACAATTTTTATTTGTCCTTTATTTAAAGAAGAATTTAAAAAATGTGCTACATCATCTTGTTCACTATAACCTCTAACCAAATCAACCTGATTTTTCATTAATGCAATTAATGGAGAAACAATAATAGCACACCCAGGCATAAGCATTGCAGGAAGTTGATAACATAAACTTTTACCTCCACCTGTAGGCATAATAACAAAAGTGTCATTGCCAGTCATTAAACTATTGATTGCTTTTTCCTGAGTTCCTTTAAACTCTGTAAAACCAAAAAATTTATGAAGTCCTTCATGAATATCATAACCATGATCTACTTTTATTTGTCCATTAGATTTTGGTACAGCTTTTTTAGTTGTAGTTTTTGATACAGCAGATTTTTTTGCTGTTGATTTTTTAGATGTTGTAGGCATAATTTCTGTTCTCTCTTCTTCTTATATATACTTTTAAAACTAAAAGATACTGAATATTGGATAAATAATTAAATAATTTTTAAAAGGACAGCGAAGTTAATGATTAATCTATGTAAAAACAAGGGGTAATTAGTTAAATATTACTATTGTTTTATAATGGTCATAATCTTTCAAAAATCATAGCAGCACCTTGCCCTACACCAATACACATAGTTGCTAACCCATATTTTCCTTGTCTTTTTTTCAATTCGTGTAAAAGTGTTGTAGAAATTCTGCTACCACTGCATCCTAAAGGATGCCCTAAAGCTATTGCACCCCCATTTACATTAATAATGTCAGTATTCAAATCTAAATCTCTTATACAAGCTATTGATTGTGAAGCAAAGGCTTCGTTAAGTTCTATTAAATCCAAATTATTAGTTGTAATGCCTGCACGTTTTAATGCTTTTTGAGAAGCAGGTACAGGTCCAATTCCCATTATAGAAGGATCAACTCCTGCAATACCCATACTTACAACTCTTGCTAATGGTTGTAAATTAAAAAGTTTTACAGCTTCTTCACTAGCTAGTAATAAAGCAGCAGCACCATCATTAATACCTGAAGAGTTTCCTGCTGTTACTGTTCCATCTTTTATAAATGCTGGCTTTAAAGTAGCTAATTTTTCTAAACTTGTATTTCTTGGATGCTCATCATTTTCAAATAATATTGTTTGTTTATTTTCTGTAATTTCTATGGGAATTATTTCATCTTTCCATTGATTATTTTGTAAAGCAATAGCATATTTTTGTTGAGATGATAAAGCAAATTTATCTTGTTCTTCTCTGCTTATGTTCCATTGTTTAGCAACATTTTCTGCAGTTTCTCCCATACTAAATGGATGATATAATTCTGCTAATTTTTTATTAATAAAACGCCAACCCATTGTAGTATCATAAGTTTCTGTTTTTCTGCTCCATGCACTTTCTGTTTTTGCAGTTACGAAAGGAGCTCTTGTCATACTTTCTACACCACCAGCAATGTATAACATTCCATCACCACACATTATAGCTCTTGCTGCATCCATAATAGATTGTAAGCCACTTGCACATAGTCTATTTACAGTGTTCCCTCCAACAGTTGTTGGTAAACCAGCTAATAAAGCAGCCATTCTTGCTACGTTTCTATTATCTTCTCCACTTTGATTTGCTGCTCCTGCAATAACATCCTCTATTGCCTGAATATCAATATTAGGGTTACGATTGATTAATGCCTTAATTACTAAAGCTAATAAATCATCTGGTCTTGTGTTACTTAATTTTCCTCCATATTTTCCTATTGGTGTTCTTACTGCATCTATAACATAACAAGTATTCATAAACAATTTTTATTCAAGCAAAGGAAAAGAAAATTTAATAATTGATGATAAAAACTACTTAAAACACTTACATTCGTTTAGCGTTTGCACTAAAATAAATTTATTATGCAACAGCAACGTTATTACTCATTAGATGTATTTAGAGGCTCTACTATTGCATTAATGATTTTGGTAAATAACCCTGGTTCATGGAGTCATATTTTTCCTCCTTTAGAGCATGCTGCTTGGCATGGTTGCACACCAACAGATTTGGTTTTTCCTTTTTTTCTTTTTGCTATGGGCAATGCTATGGCTTTTGTAATGCCTAAGTTTGAACAAAAAGGTACAGCTTATTTTCTTAAAAAAATTATTAAACGTTCTATTCTCATTTTTGCAATTGGTCTTTTTCTTAATTGGAGTCCATTTATTCAATGGAGTAGTAATGAACTTGTTTTTAAAAAGTGGGCTTTTATGAATATTAGTGCAGATGGAAATTCTTTTGAAGATGGAATAAGAATAATGGGAGTTTTGCAACGAATTGCTATTTGTTATTTTATTGCTGTATTAATTGCTTATTACTTTAAACCAAAAGGTGCATTTGTAGCAGCTGCAATTATTTTATTTGTTTATTGGATAATTTGTTTGTTTGCAGGTAATGCTGATGATCCTTATTCTATGACAGGATACTTTGGAAGAAATGTTGATATTGCTATTTTATCTAAACATCACATGTTGCATTTAGATAAAGTTAATGGACAAGTTTTTCATTTCGATTATGAAGGTATTGCAAGTACAACAGCAGCTATTGCTCAGGTAATTTTTGGTTATTTAATAGGATATTATATTCAACAAAAAGGTAAAACCTATGAAATGCTTAACAACTTATTTGTTATTGGAGTTGTTTTTTTAGCAGCAGGATATTGTTGGGATTTGGTTTTTCCTTTAAACAAAAAAATATGGAGTAGTAGTTATACAGTTTATACTTCAGGACTTGCAATAGTAACAATAAGTGTGATGATTTATTTATTAGAATTTAAAAATGCAAGAGGTGCTTGGAGTAGCTTTTTTGATGTGTTTGGAAAAAATCCATTATTCATTTTTGTGTTGAGTGGCTTTTTACCAAGACTATTAACACTTTTTAGAATTAATGACCACTTAGATGAAAAAGGAAACCCTGTTTATTTATCTGCATTTGGTTGGTTTTATGAACATATTTGTAAAAATATTTCAGCAGATTTAAGAGTTGGTTCAATGGTGTATGCTGTTAGTTTAATTATTTTTTATTGGTTAATAGTGTATATTTTGGATAAACGGAAAATCTATATAAAAGTTTAAAGCCTTTTTAAAGTTAATCTTAACTTCACACACTTTTTATTTTAAATTATTTTGTTTCATGCGTATAGGAATAGTTTGTTATCCAACATTTGGAGGAAGTGGTGTTTTAGCTACAGAGTTAGGTAAAGCATTGGCTGATAAAAATCATCAAGTACATTTTATAACATATCAGCAGCCTGTAAGATTAAATGTTTTTAATGCCAATATTTTTTATCATGAAGTAAGAGTGCCTACATATCCTTTATTTGATTATCCTCCTTATGAGGTTGCTTTAGCCAGTAATATGGTTGATGTAATTATGAATTACGATTTGGATTTATTGCATGTACATTATGCTATACCTCATGCAAGTGCAGCCTATATGGCAAAACAAATTATACTAAAAAAAACAGGTCGTAAAATACCTGTTATAACTACATTACATGGTACAGATATTACTTTAGTTGGCAGAGATAAAACTTATGAACCTGTAGTAACTTTTTCTATAAATGAAAGTGATGCAATTACTGCAGTAAGTGAAAATTTAAAAGAAGAAACTTATAATCATTTTGCAATTACAAAAGAAATTGAAGTTATTCCAAACTTTGTAGATATAGAACGTTTCAGCAAAAAACCTATTGATGCTTTTAAAAAAGTAGTAGCACCCAATGGAGAAAAAATATTTCTGCATGCAAGTAATTTTAGAAAAGTAAAACGTGTAGATGATGTTGTAAAAATTTTTGCAGAAGTAAGAAAAGAAGTTCCTGCAAAACTTATGATGGTAGGCGATGGACCTGAAAGACCTGTAATAGAAGAATTAGTAAGACAATTACATTTAGAAGCAGATGTACGATTTGTTGGTAAGCAAGAACAGATGGAAGAAATTTTACCAGTGAGTGATATTTTTCTTTTGCCAAGTGAGTATGAAAGTTTTGGATTAGCAGCTTTAGAGGCAATGGCTGCAAGGGTTATAGTAATTAGCACTAATGCTGGTGGTTTGCCAGAAATTAGCAATCATGGAATTACAGGATTTACAGCAAATGTGGGTGATATAAAAACTATGAGTAAATATGCTATTGATATTTTAAAAGATGAAGAAAAATTAAAACAAATGAAAGAAACAGCTTATCAACATGCTTGTAAGTTTGATATTCATCATATAATTCCTTTGTACGAAAAACTATATAGTCGTTTTTGTAGAATGGGGTAATAAGAAGAAAAAATAATACTATTTCAATTCATCACACCAAAAGATTATGTCATTCAATAAAAAAAAATTAATTCGTTGGATAAAAATTATTGTGCTAATATATGGAGGTATTGGACTATTAATATACTTTCTGCAAAATAAACTTTTGTTTCATCCTACATCATTAAGTAAAGGTTATCAATATAAATTTTCTACTCCCTTTAAAGAAGTAAATATTCAATACGATAGCAGTACAACATTTAATATAATTCAATTTTTACCAAAAGATACACAAGCTGTAAAAGGCGTTGTACTTTACTTTCATGGAAATAGAGAAAATATAAATAGGTATGCTCCTTATGCAGAAAACTTTACAAAACATGGCTATGAAGTTTGGATGCCAGATTATCCAACCTTTGGAAAAAGCACAGGAGAACTTTCTGAAAAAACATTACAACAAGAAGCAATAGAAACCTATAAAATGGCACAAGCAAAATTTAATGAACAACAAATTATTTTGTATGGAAAAAGTCTTGGTACAGGAATAGCTTCTTATTTATCAACTCAAAAAAATTGTCAGCAATTAATTTTAGAAACACCTTATAGTAGTATTACAGCACTGTTTAAAAGATATTGTTTTATATATCCAATCAACAGAATGATTCATTATAAATTTCCAACAATAAATTATCTGAAAAATACAATAGCACCAATTACTATTTTTCAAGGAAGTAATGATTGGGTAATACCAAATAGCAATACTAAAGAACTAAAAAAAGTGATTAAGCCAACTGATAAGTTTATTACTATCAATAATGCATCTCATAATAACCTAAACGATTTCAAAGAATTTCATATAGCATTAGATAGTTTACTTCAATAAATTCTTATAAAAAAAACACTTTATATTTATTGCATTAACAACACATTATTAATATGACTTCATTTAAAAACAAAACAATTTTTATTACAGGTGCAAGTCGTGGTATTGGAAAATCTATTGCATTAAAATTAGCAACTGAAGGAGCCAATATTGTTATTGTCGCTAAAAGTGTGGATGAAAATCCAAAACTTGGAGGCACAATTTTTTCTGCTGCAAAAGAAATAGAATCTGCTGGTGGTAAGGCTTTGCCAATTCAAACAGATATTCGTTTTGAAGAACAAATTATGAATGCTGTAAATAAAACATTAGAAACTTTTGGTGGTATTGATGTTGTTATCAACAATGCATCAGCTATTCAACTTACAGGTACAGCAGAAACACAAGCAAAACGTTTTGATTTAATGCATAGTATTAATGTACGAGGAAGTTTTTTAGTTGTTCAACATTGTTTACCCTATTTAAAAAAAGGAAATAATCCACACATTCTTACTTTATCTCCTCCTATTAATATTGTTTCAAAATGGTTGAGCCCTCATATTGCCTATACAATGAGTAAATACAATATGAGCATGATGGCTTTGGCTTGGGCAGAAGAATTTAGAAAAGATGGAATTGCAAGTAATGCTCTTTGGCCACAAACAACTATAGATACTGCTGCTGTAAGAAATTTATTAGGTGGTACTACTTTAGCAAATATGAGTAGAACACCAGAAATTCTTGCTGATGCTGCTTATTATATTTTATCAAAACAAAATTTAGAATACACAGGAAATACTTTTATTGATGAAGAAGTATTCGCTAAAGAAGGCATTACAGATCTAGAAAAGTATGCTGTTGTAGCAGGAGCAACTTTATATAAAGATTTGTTTTTATAGTGGTAAAAAATAAAAACAAAATCGTATTATATTTGTGTTTTAAAATTCAAATAATATGCAGTTGCAACCTGTTGATGTAGTAGAAAATATTTCTCCTAAAGATTTTAAAGAAAAATACTACGACCCTCAAATTCCTGTAGTTATTAAAGATTTATCAAAACAATGGCCCGCTTATAAAAAATGGAATTGGGATTATTTTAAAGCTTATGTTGGAGACATAAAAGTTGCTTTATATAATAATGTAAAAAGTGATGCATATACACCAATTAATACAGCAGATGATTATAAAACTTTTGGTGAATATGTAGATATGATAAAAAATGGTCCAGCAGGATGGAGAATTTTTTTATTCAATATTTTTGATCATGCACCACAATTAAAACAAGATTTTACTTGGCCCGATCATCTTATGAAAGGTTTTGTAAAAAAATATCCAATGCTTTTTACAGGAGGTGCATCATCTATAACACACATGCACTTTGATATTGATTTAAGCCATATTTTACACACACAATTTGTAGGAAGAAAAAGAATTTTATTATTTCCTTTTGAGGAAAAAGATAAATTATACAGAAAACCTTTTGAAGTATTAAGTTTAGCAGATTTTAGTAACTATTATGATGAAGCTAAAAGTAAATTAGATTTTGAAAAATTTCCTGCCATAAAAAAAGCAAAAGGACTTGAAACAACTTTAGAACATGGAGATACGCTGTTCATGCCTGCTGCTTATTGGCATCACATGGAATATTTAGATAGTGGATTTGCCATGAGCTTAAGAGCAATGCAATCCTCCTTTACAGGAAAATTAAATGGAGTTTGGAATTTGTTTGGCATGAGAACTATTGATACTCTGATGAAAAAATCAGCACCAAAAGTTTGGTATAACTGGAAGCAAAAGAAAATTTTTGTAAATGCAGAAAAAGCAATGCAATTAGCTTAGTTTAATAAGTTTCATACAAAAATTTTAACCAATAAGTTTTTTAAAAATCTTGAATATTTTATTTTATTAATTTCTTCTTCTAATGAGAGATTGATTATCTTTTTCAATTTCTAAATTCATCAACTTCATTTATTCTTTGTATATATTTTTTTATTAGCTTTATCCACTAAAGCAATTGTTATATGAGAATAAAAAATATAAAACTGCTGCTACTTAGCTTTTTCTTTATTACTTACTTATCAGCACAAGAAACTTATCCTATAAATGGTACATCTGACAATAGAATAGAAGTATATGCTTTTACAAATGCCACTATTATTCAAAATGCACAAAGCACTTTACAAAATGCAACATTAGTTATTAAGCAAGGAAAAATCATAGGCATCAATATTCCTGTACCTAAAGAAGCTGTTGTTATTGATTGTAAAGGAAAATTTATTTATCCATCTTTTATTGATTTGTTCAGTAGTTATGGAGAAGTTACACCAACAAGATCTTCACCTGCAATGTTTTTTGGTGCAAGACAACAACAATTTATTAGTAATAAAGAAGGTGCTTATGGTTGGAATCAAGCAATAAAACCAGAAGTAAATAGTTATCTAAACTTTCAAACAAATGAAACTGTTTCAAAAGATTTAAGAGCAATAGGCTTTGGTGCAGTTATAACACATATACAAGATGGTATAGCAAGAGGTACAGGTGCTTTAGTAACATTAGGAAATCAAAAAGAAAATTTTGAATTAATAAAAGAAAAAGCTGCAGCATTTTATTCTTTTAATAAAGGCTCATCAACACAAGATTATCCTGGTTCTTTAATGGGTGCAATTGCATTAATTCGTCAAACTTATTTAGATGCTCAATGGTATAAATCAAATCCACCTACAGAAGGAACAAATATTAGCTTACAAGCTTGGAATGATAATTTATTGTTACCACAAATTTTTGATATTGGTTCAGATAAATACAATGCACTTCGTGCAGATAAAATTGCCAAAGAATTTGGAGCAACTTATATATTAAATGGTAGTACAGATTTGTATCAAAGACTTCAAGAAATTAAAGCAACAAAAGCAGCAATTATTCTTCCATTAAATTTTCCTTCTGCAATGGATGTAGAAGACCCTAACGATGCAAGAATTGTAGCATTAGCAGATATGAAACATTGGGAAATGGCTCCTTATCAACCAGCCATGTTTGAAAAAGCCAATGTAAATTTTGCATTAACAGCAAATGGGCTTAGTTCTACTAATGATTTTTTAACCAATCTTAGAAAAGCCATTCATAATGGATTATCAGAAACTACAGCATTAGATGCATTAACTCGTATTCCTGCAACTTGGATAAATGTATATGATCAATTAGGGAGTATAGAAACAGGAAAAATAGCCAACTTCTTTATTACAAATGATAATATTTTTAAAGACTCTGCAATTATTTTTCAAAACTGGGTTCAAGGGAAAAAATATATTGTAAAAGAAACAGGTTGGGATAGTTATAATGGGCAATATGTTTTTACTATCAACACAAAAGGCACTACAAAATTTTTTGAAGCAACAATTAAAGGTAATCCAGAAAAACCAATGCTATCTTTAAAACCTTATGAAGACACTGTTTCTTTTTATCCAACACTAACTATCAATAATCAATTAATAAAAATAAGTTGGTCAAATAAAACAGATAAAGGAAAACAAAATAATTTAAGTGGAATAATAGGAGCAGATGCTTGGGCTGGTAATGGTTATTTGGCAGATGGAGATGTAATTACTTGGAAACTATATGCAAAAAAAGAAGTAGAAAATAATAATTCTACTAAAAAATTAAATACTGATAAACCAAAAGATTCAACAACTATTACTATTGCAGATGTTGTATATCCTTTTAATGGATATGGTTGGAAAGAAGCTCCTAAGCAAGAAAAAATATTGATAAGAAATGCAACAGTTTGGACTAACGAAAAACAAGGCATTTTAGAAAATACCGATGTTATAATAAATAAAGGAAAGATTGAAAAAATTGGAAAAAATATTCCTATCACTTTAGACTTATCTTGGAAAGTAATTGATGGTACAGGAAAACATTTAACTGCTGGAATTATAGATGAACACTCACACATAGCCATTACAGGTGGAGTAAATGAATGTACACAAGCAGTTACATCTGAAGTAAGAATTGGTGATGTTTTAGACCCAGAAGATATAAATATTTATAGACAATTAAGTGGCGGAGTAACTTCATCACATTTATTACATGGAAGCTGCAATCCTGTTGGAGGACAAACACAATTAATAAAACTTCGTTGGGGTAAAGCACCAGAAGAAATGAAGTTTGAAGGTGCAGATGGATTTATAAAATTTGCTTTAGGAGAAAATGTAAAAAGCACTCGTAATACAAGCAACAACCGTTTTCCTGATACAAGAATGGGTGTTGAACAAGTGTATATGGATGCTTTTCAACGTGCTGTTGATTATCAAAAATTACCAGCTAATAAAAGAAGAGATTTAGAGTTAGATGCTTTAGCTGAAATTATCAATAAAAAAAGATTTATTACTTGCCACTCTTATGTACAAAGTGAAATAAATATGCTGATGAAAGTTGCCAATAAATTTGGCTTTACTGTAAATACTTTCACACATATTTTAGAAGGATATAAAGTAGCAGATAAAATGAAAGAGCATGGCTCTTATGTTTCCACTTTTAGTGATTGGTGGGCTTATAAAATGGAAGTTCAAGATGCTATTGCCTACAATGCAGCTATTATGCAAAAAATGGGATTAACAGTTGCCATCAATAGCGATGATGCAGAAATGGCTCGAAGATTAAATCATGAAGCTGCTAAAACAATTAAATATGGAGGCGTAAATGAAGAAGAAGCATTAAAAATGGTAACACTTAATCCAGCAAAAATGTTACATGTAGATAATAAAGTTGGTAGCATAAAAGTTGGTAAAGATGCAGATGTAGTTTTATGGAGCAACCATCCATTAAGTATTTATGCAAAATCTCTTTACACAATTATTGATGGAACAATTTATTATGATAGAGAAAAAGATATAGAATTAAGAAAACAAATTGCAATAGAAAAAGCAAGACTAATTCAAAAACTATTAAGTGAAAAAAAGAAACCAAGCAGTTTTGGAAGAATGCAACCAGCAAGACCAAGATTAGATGTAATTAATGAATGTGAAGAAGACCATAAACACAGTCATAGCATTTTTGAAAGAGAAGATGAGTTTTAAAAGTTTAAAGTTAATTATAAACAGATAAAAATTATTGTATGAAATATCTTATTGTAATATTAATAACCATTTGTTTAAATGCAAATTCTCAAGAAACAGTCTATCCAGCAAAGGAGCAAAAAGAAACTATTGCTTTAACCAATGCAACCATTCATATTGGTAATGGACAAGTAATAGAAAATGGAATGATTGTTTTTTCAAAAGGAAAAATAGTAGATGTAAGACCATCTGCCCCTATTGCAGATATTAAAGTAATTGATTGTAAAGGAAGCCATATTTACCCTGGGTTAATAACTTCTCAAACAGATTTAGGCTTAAACGAAATTGGTGCAGTAAGAGCAGTACTTGATGTAAGAGAATTAGGAGAAATTAATGCTAATGTTAGAAGTATTGTAGCTTACAACACAGATAGTAAAATTATTGGCACACTAAGAAGCAATGGAATTTTAATTGCTAATATTGTTCCTCAAGGAGGCATTCTTAGTGGCTCATCTTCTGTAGTACAATTAGATGCTTGGAATTGGGAAGATGCTTTGTACAAAGCAGATGCTGGTATTCATTTTAGAGTACCAAATCTTGTAGCAAGAAGAATGTGGTTTGCTGCATCAACTCAAACAAATCCTATGCAAAATGCACTTGATAGAATTGAAAAACTTCGTCAGTTTTTTTATGATGCAAAAGCATATTATGCTGTTGAAAAACCAGAACATACCAATCTTAAGTTTGAAGCAGTTCGTGGCTTATTTACAGAAATTGATGCTTATCCTAACATTAATTGGAAAGGTGTAAAAAAGCAGCTTCGCATTCAACAAAATTTTTATATTCATGCAGAAACTGTAAAAGAAATTCAAATAGGCGTTGAGTTTGCAAAAGAATTTCAGTTTAAACCTGTAATTGTTGGTGGTGCAGATAGTTGGATGATAACTCAATATTTAAAAGATAATGATGTGTCTGTAATATTAAATCAAATGCACAGCTTACCAGTAACACAAGATGATGATGTAGATCAGCCATATAAAACACCTTATTTATTGCAACAAGCAGGAATACTTTTTGCTATTGGAGATGTAGATGCAAACTCAAGAGGAAGAAACCTTTTGTTTAATGCAGGTACAGCAGCAGCTTATGGTTTAACCAAAGAACAAGCATTGCAAGCCATTACAATTAATGCTGCAAAAATTTTAGGTATTGATGATAAAACAGGAACTTTAGAAAAAGGTAAAGATGCAAACATTGTTGTAAGCACTGGAGATATTTTAGATATGAAATCAAGTAATGTTATTTATGCATTTATTCAAGGAAGACAAGTAAGTTTAGATAACAAGCAAAAACAACTTTACGAAAGATATAAGTATAAGTACAATATTAAATAAACGAAAATGATAATTTGGTTCGTATCTTGACGAACCATTTTTATTTTAATAAATGTTCAATAAGTTCCTTTATCAACAATATTAATCATATTAATCTTTCATGTAAAAACGTTGCTAATTATAGTTTATAAATAAAATTACAAGTAGTGTATATCAATACTGCTACATTTGCAACTCATTTTTAGCTAAAATATAATGTTGAAAAACACCTCACAACATAGCTTTCATATTCCAGTTTTAGGATTAAGCTATAGCATAGACACACCCATTAAAGTTGCCTCTTATGGTATATCTTCTGTAATATCTATTATGGATGATGAGTTAATAGAAAGTATGCGTAATTATCATTGTAATCAAAATAATATTGCATTTACCTCTATTACTAAAAAAGAACAAGACTACAGATCTAAACGAATAACCAATTATCTAAATATTGTTAAACAAATTGTAGATAATAAAATAAGCAAATTGAAAAAAATGCCTTTTATAAAAGGCAATAATCTTTGGAAATATTTTGAAATGCTACCACAAAATTCTGCATTAAGTAAAATGTTTGAATCAATGTTAAACGAACAAAATGCTACAAAGAAAGAGCAATTACAAAATGAATTAAAAGCTGGAATAACAGCTGGAGAAATTGATGTAAATATTATGGCTAAAGTAGATAATCTACATTATACAAAAAAGGGTGAACCATTACCAGAAGAATATTCTGATGCACTAAGTGCTCTTCGTGGATTTGCTAAAAGTAATTTAAAATCATCTGTTGTTTTTTCTGCTGGATATAATCCAAGACTCTATAACTATATAGAAAAATTTGAAGATTTTTTCCCAGATGAAAACGGATTATTGAATAAAAAAATTATTTTAAAAGTTAGTGATTATCGTTCAGCATTAATTCAAGGAAAAATTTTAGCAAAAAAGGGATTATGGGTTTCTGAATTTAGAATTGAATCTGGTTTAAACTGCGGTGGACATGTATTTGCTACTGATGGCATTTTAATGGGACCTATTCTTGAAGAGTTTAAACAAAACAGACCAACAATGTATCAAGAGCTTTTAACCTTATGCAACGAAAATTTAAAAGCAAACGGGAAAAAAAGTTTTACAAATCAACCAATACAAAAAATCTCTGCTCAAGGTGGTGTTGGCACAGCAGCAGAACATCAATTTTTGCTATCATATTATCAATTAGATAGCATTGGCTGGGGAAGCCCATTTTTATTGGTACCAGAAGCAACAAATGTTGATGAAACTACTTTAAATCAACTATCTAAAGCTACAAAAGATGATTATTATATTAGCAATGCTTCGCCATTAGGTGTTCCTTTTAATAATTTCAGAAATAGTACATCCGAGGTTCAAAGAAAACAAAGAATTGAAAAGGGAAGACCAGGAAGCCCATGTTATAAAAAACTTCTTTCTAATAATACCGAGTTTACAGAAAAGCCAATATGTACTTCTTCACGTCAATATATAGATTTAAAAACAAAACAAATAAACTCTTTAGATATTTCAGAAGAACAAAAGAAAAATCAAATTAATGCAATAGAAGAAAGAGATTGTTTATGTGAAGGACTTTCAGCATCAGCACTCATAAAAAGCAATATGCCTATAGCTCATAAATTATCAGCTGTAACAATTTGCCCAGGACCAAATCTTGCATACTTTTCTGGCATATTTAGTTTAAAAGAAATGATTAGCCATATTTATGGACAAATAAATTTGAACAATAATGTAGAAAGACCACATGTATTTATAAATGAATTAGAACTCTATGTTAAATATTTGAACCAACAAATACAAAACTGTGGCGAAGTAATTAATGAAAAACAGAAAAAATATTTTATTAAATTCAAACAAAACTTACAATTAGGTATTGATTATTATAAAAAAATGATTTTACATTTTGCTAATACACAGTTTAATAATTTATATCTATCAAAATTAGAATTGCAGTTAGCTAAAATAATCTAATTTTGTTTTTCAATTTTAATTATGACTATTCATAGAGAAGGATATCAAACAATTGGTATTACTGCATTAATTTTTGGAATTATTAATGTAGCATCCTTTTATTTTTTTAGTGCTTCAATATCATGGTTAGCCATCACAATTTTTGTTTTAACTTCATTTCTTTTCCTATTTATTATTTCTTTTTTTAGAATACCAAATAGACTTTTAACAATAAATGACAAACAAATTATTTGCCCTGCAGATGGTAAGGTTGTAGTAATAGAAGAAACTGTAGATGAAGAATATTTTAAAGACAAAAGAATTCAAGTAAGTATTTTTATGAGTCCTGCAAATGTGCATGTAAATAGAAATCCAATGAGTGGAGAAGTAATTTATAATCAATACCACAAAGGAAAATATTTAGTAGCTTGGCATCCTAAAAGTTCAACAGAAAATGAACGATGGAGCGTAGTAGTAAAAAATAATTATGGTACTATTTTATATAAACAAATTGCTGGAGCCTTAGCCAAAAGAATTTGCAATTATACAGCAGTTGGCCAACAAGTAACACAATGCGATGAATATGGCTTTATAAAATTTGGTAGTCGTGTTGATATTTTATTACCAATTGGTACCAAAATTAATGTTCAACTAAACCAAAAAGTAAAAGGAGGTATTACTGTTTTAGCAAGTTGGTAATTTAAAATTCTAATTTTTATGAAAAAATAGTTTTTAAGGAAATTATTTACATGAAAAGTTTTTTAAATAAACTAACTCCCTACTTTTGTAAAACAAGTTTGTTTTTTAAAACCTAAAATAGAATACAATTATGAAAAAGATTTTAATGTTAGCTACTGCAGCTTTTTTAATCTCTGGTGTAGCATTTGCTGATTGTGGAGATAAAAAAGATTGTGGTAAAGACAAAAAAACTGAATGTAAAGACAAAACAAAATCTTGTTGCAAAAAAGGCGACAACAAAGAAGCTAAAAAAGAAACAAAAAAAGCTGACAAAAAAGCTTAATAGTTTCTAAACATTTATTAAAAGGCTTATCAGAATATTCTGATGAGCCTTTTAATTTATATATCCTTAGTTAAAAGATATTAACCCAGATTTTGCATTAGGAATATTGGTTTTTCACTTTTCGGATTTAGTTTATAGATTTTAGTTTTTCGATTTTCGTGATTCTATCACTTAATTTGAGATTAATTTTTATCTTCTGCTATGTGCAAAAAAATAATCATACTCATATTCATCTGCATACAGCAATCAATTCTCCTATCTTTGCCACTCTAAAAATTTTGAATAAGCAGTGAAAGCAAGAAATATTATTTTGTTGATTTTAGCAATTCTTATTGCTGACCAAGCATTAAAATTTTATATAAAACTCAATTATTATACTGGCGAAGAACATAAAATTATTGGTAATTGGTTTAGACTACATTTTGTAGAAAATGAAGGTATGGCATGGGGTTGGAAGTTTGGAGGAGGTTTTGGAAAAATTGCTTTAACCTTATTTAGATTAGTGGCTGTTATTTGGGGTACTTTTTTAATTAGAGATTTTATAAGAAAAAAATATCACAAAGGATTTATTGTTTGTGCTGGTTTAATTTATGCTGGAGCATTGGGCAATTTAATTGACAGTATGTTTTATGGATTAATTTTTGATATTAGTTATGATATGCAACATACTCAATTTTATGGTCAAGTTGCAAAAGCTTTTACAGGAGTTCATTATGGCACATTTTTACATGGAAGAGTTGTAGATATGTTTTATTTTCCTTTGATAAATGGAATATTTCCTAATTGGGTTCCTATTTGGGGTGGTGAAGAATTTGAATTTTTTAGGCCCGTATTTAATATTGCAGATGCTTCAATTTCTGTTGGAATTATTGCTATATTATTATTTCAAAATAAATTTTTTAAAAATAAAGAACAAAAGAAAACAGTTACTGTAGAAACCTCAACAATAGTTAATGACACTAACCAAATTCTCTAATTTTTTATTGATTAAGCTACACAAAAATTATGTTTCAAAAGCAAGGCTATAAAAATTTTTGGATTGCAAGTGTTATTACATTTTTAATAAGTATTGCTTTATTTCTTTCTTCATATAAAATAGGAAAGCAAGAATTTTTCTTATTACTTAATAATGATTTAGGAATAGTTGCTGATTATTTTTTCAGATATTATACCAATTTAGGAGATGGAATTTTTTGGGCTATTCTATTATTTGTTTTTATAAAATACTATAAAAAATATATTCCACTTTTGTTTAGTTCATTTGCTATAAGTACTATCATAGTTCAAATTTGTAAATATTGGATTTTACCAGATGAACCAAGACCTGCAACGGCTATAAAAAATAGAGATTTAATACATATTGTTTCAGGTGTAGAACCTCATTCAATTTCTACTTTTCCATCTGGTCATTCTGCTGCTGCATTTTGTTTTTTTTTAATTGCTTGCTTAATAATTCCTAAAAAATGGTTTGTGCCTGTAGGTTTATTATATGCTTTATTAGTTGGTTATTCAAGAATATATTTAGCACAACACTTTCCATTTGATGTTGCTGCAGGTATGCTTACAGCAGTTATATCAGTTTATTTTTCAATGCTTATACAAGAATGGTGGATGAAGAAAAAAATTTAGTTTAATTTCTTCCTCTTCTATGATTTCCTCTATGTGAGTGCTTGTTATTTGAAGAAGTAGATTTATTATTATCAATTTTTGTTTCAATTTCTTTTTTTTCACCTACTATCGTTTTATTTTCTTTATTTTGATTTTTCCTTCTACGTTCTGTTTTTTCTAAACTTCTTAAACTTATTTGTCCAACAACATCAGCAAATTGTAATTCTATATTTTTTTGTTTGTGAGAAATAATTTCTACAGCTTCTAAATCATCAGGTTTTTTTCCTTTAGCATTTAGCTCTTGTATTTCTTTTACTCTTTGTAATGTTAATGGATAATGTTTATTGCTTCCTTCAATACTATACCACATAAGGTTTTTAAAAATATCTTTTTTAATTAAAGTGGCTTTACCTCTGGCAGTTTCCAAAGTATCTGCATTATCTGGAAAATATTGAAGTGCATCTAAATAAGTATCTAATTCAAAATTCAAACAACATTTTAATCTACCACATTGACCACTAAGTTTTGTTTGATTAATACTAAGGTTTTGATAACGAGCAGCAGCAGTACTAACACTTTTAAAATCATTCATCCATGTACTACAACAAAGTTCTCTTCCACAACTACCAATTCCTCCAACTTTTGCTGCTTCTTGCCTTATACCAATTTGTCTCATCTCTACCTTTAGCTTAAATTCAGAAGCATATTGTTTTATTAATTCTCTAAAATCAACTCTATCATCTGCTGTATAATAAAAAGTTGCTTTTTTTCCATCAGCCTGAATTTCTACTTCAGTAATTTTCATTTGCAAATTGTGTTGTATAGCAAACTCCCTACTTTTAGCTTGTACACTTGGCTCTCTATCTTTATTGTATCTATAAGATTCCAGATCTCTATCATTGCTTTTACGAATAACTTTTTTCATATCAGGGTTAAACTCGTCAACACCTTTTTTCTTCATTTGTAATCTTACTAATTCTCCTGTTAAAGAAACCTCACCTACATCAAAACCATTTACACCTTCTACAGTTACATAATCTCCTTTTTCTAAAGAATGTGAATATACATTTCTGAAAAAATCTTTTCTGCTTCCATGTTTAAAGCTTACTTCTATCACTTTGCAACTATCTTCAACATCTGCAACAGGTATATTAGCTAACCAATCATACACATCCATACGATTACAACCACCAGTTCTACAGTTTTTATAATTGCTAGCACCACACGAACTATAACTCATTGTATTTATAATTAAACAAATAATTTTAAAATAATTAATAAAGTGATTTAAAAGAAATGAGCAAGAAGTTTAAAATATTGATAAATTAGCCCAAAAAGAATTTTTTGAATGATAATTAAACAAGCTATAAAATATATTTTTTAATTATTAAAAACAATACTTACTAATTTCTATTTATCACTTATAGTAAAGAAAAGTATTTTTTATTACTCTTCTGTTCTAACAAAGATAAGGATTAAAAAATTATAAGTTTTATGATTACTTTGTTTTAACTAATGATTTCATCAATTATAAAAACAAACTATATTGCAATAAATCTATACTTTATTAGTTAAATAAATTAAAATAAAATCTTGTGAGAAAATATATAAAACTTATTCTTGGTATAGCATTAATGATTAGTTCATTATATAGTGCTACATTAAAAATAGAAACTACATGGCATTATTTTGGAAATGGAGTTTTATTTGGTTTAGGATTTGCCTTAGTTGTTATTCAATTATTTAAATTAAAAAAGTCTTAACGTTTAAATAAGTAGTTTTAGAAAAATAAGAAATTAAAAAATATTTTTTATGATAGAACAAGTAAAAGAAGGATATGTAAAAGTAGAAAGTGAGCATGGTATTGTTACTGTTGAATTTCATCATCCTCAAAGTAATTCATTACCAGGAAAACTTTTAGATACTTTAGCAAAAGATATTCATGCAGCAGGTATTCATCCAGAAACTAAAGTAATTATCTTAAGAAGTACTGGTACTAAGGTTTTTTGTAGTGGTGCAAGTTTTGATGAACTGGCAGCTATAAAAACAGAAGAAGAAGGCTTGAAATTTTTTAGTGGTTTTGCCAATGTGATTAATGCAATGCGTAAAGCACCACAATTAATTATTGCAAGAGTACATGGGAAATGTGTAGGTGGTGGTGTAGGTCTTGCAGCAGCAGCAGATTATACTATTGCTTGTGAAGGAGCTGATGTAAAATTGAGTGAATTAGCTGTTGGCATTGGTCCTTTTGTTGTTGGTCCAGCTGTTGAAAGAAAATTAGGATTGAGTGCTTTTTCTCAATTAGCAATTGATGCTAATTTATGGAGACCAGCAGATTGGGCAAGAAGAAAAGGTTTATTTGCAGAATTGCATAATGATGTTGAAGGTATGGATGATAGTATAGTAAGATTATCAACTTCTTTATCAAAATCAAGCATTGAAGCTATTAAAGAATTGAAAAAAATATTTTGGAAAAATACAGAACATTGGGATTCATTGTTAGCAGAAAGAGCAGCTATAAGTGGTAAGCTTATTTTAAGTGATTATAGTAAAAACTTTATTGACAAGTTTAAAGCTAAGACAAAAAAGTAATCTTATACAATTATTAAAAAATTAGGGGCAAATTCAAGAATGAATTCGCCCCTTTCTTTTTGCTATTCGAAAACCCTATTTAGGCTGTAAAGCCAATTTTATTCTATCAACTATATCTTGATAATGATATTTAGTAAGTTTATCTGCTGTAACAGGAATAACTGCTGTTAGTTTAGATTGTAATGCTCTTAGTTGTCCACGAGCATAAGAAACTACATCTGTATTTTTTATATCAGCACCTATTGTTATTGACCTTGTACCAAAGGTTAAAGTTTGTGGAACGTGTGTAAGTATTGATATCAAGTTAGAAACATGAGCTTTTTGTAAGTTTCTTCTGTAAACATCAGGAGTTTTTCTTTGTGCCATTTCGCTCCAGATTGCATTTTTAGTATCATCCATTAAATCATTAAATAAATAAACATTTGCATTACCAAAACGATTGGCAGAAATTATCATTCTATTAAGTCTTGCAGGGTCTAATAAACTATTTAATGCAGATACTTGAATTGTTTGTAATCTTTCAGTAGAAATCGGATTTTGTATTTTATTTAAAATACCCTTATCTAATAACCAAGTTGGAGTAGTAAATACTTGAGTATTTAAGAAATTAAATGCTTCTTTTTGCATTGCTCTTGGAACAAATTCGTAAATATCTCCTGCTTGACTACTACTTTTATAAGTTTCATAAACACCACCAATATTTCTAAGAACATGTCCAATATATCTGTTATATTGACCAATTAATTCACCATAAATTTCACCTAAATTTTTATAACCTTCTTCACCTTCTTCTTTAGTCCATTCTGGTAAATTAACAATAATTCTTTTTAAATTTTTAATTCCATATTCACTTGCTTTCATTGCGTTATCACCAAGGTCTTCAGTTTGTGTTTGAGGGTTTACCATATTACCTAATTCATAAGTACCAAACCAACGACGAGGATTTTCTGCTAAAGCTTTTACAATTAATTTATCGCTATTAACTTTTAGTTCTTCTTCAGTATTTCCTGGTATATAACCATAACCCCATTGAATTGCCCAAATATCATAATCACCAATACGTGGGAATAATCCTTTCTCAGAAATATTATCTTCTGGTTGTGCTACATAATTAAAACGAGCATAATCCATAATGGAAGCTGTATGCCCATTTGCTTCTACCCAAGCTTTATCTCTTAATTTTTCAACAGGTGTTCTACTACTGCTTCCCATGTTATGAAGTAATCCTAAAGTATGTCCAACTTCATGTGAAGAAACAAAACGAATTAATTGTCCCATTAACTCATCATCAAATACCATTTTTCTTGCACGAGGATCTACTGCTGCTGTTTGAATCATATACCAATCGTGTACAAGTTTCATTACATTATGATACCAACCAATGTGGCTTTCTAAAATTTCGCCACTTCGAGGGTCATGCACATTAGGTCCATAAGCATTTTCTATATCAGAAGCAAAGTATCTTATTACAGAAAAACGAGCATCTTCAAGACTCATTGTTGAATCATCTTTTGGCCATTCTTTAGCAGAGATTGCATTTTTAAATCCAGCTTTTTCAAATGCTTTTTGCCAATCATTTACACCAGCAATTAAATAAGGAACCCATTTAGGAGGAGTTGCAGGATCTATGTAATATAAAATTGGTTTTGCAGGCTCTACTAATTCTCCTCTTTTCCATTTTTCTACATCTTCTGGTTTTGGTTCTAATCTCCAACGAACAGCAAATGTTTCTTCCTCAACTCTTTGTTGGTTATCGCTGTATTTAACAAAATTGTCTGGGAAATATCCAACTCTTCTATCCCATGCTCTTTTAGCCATTGGTTTTTCTGGAAGTAATATCATTGAAGTATTCAATTCCATAGTTACTGCACCAGCATCGCTTGCAGCAGGAAAGCTTCTTGAATTAGAAGTTGAAGCACCCATTCCTGCAGGTATTGGAGATGATACAAAAGTTTTTACAGTTCTGATTTCTGTATTTATTGGATAGGTATTAATGCTTTGGATGTAACTTCTATCAGGTGAAATCATTGACAAGTTAAGGCTTCTTTTTCTACTTGGATTAATACTTACAATTTGATTATCTCCTTTAAAGAAATCTGTAACATCAATTATACTGCTTGTGCTGTCTTTACCAAATGCTTTGATGTCAAATGCAGCAGCAATAGCATTTAAATATGAATTATTAACTGCTCTGTATATTTTTTGTGTACTATCTGCTACACTAATTAATGTAACAGTTCTAATAAAAATATTATCGTTAGGACCTTTTTCGAAAGTTAATGTTTGTTGATTAGCAACTTCCCCACCATACATTCCAACACCACCTGGCACTTTACTATATCTTGTAACACACATAATTTCTCTTCCTAAAAGTGAATTAGGAATTTCGAAAAAATATCTATCCTCAACTTTATGTACAGTAAATAAACCATTTTTAGAAATAGCTTTATCTGTAATTACTTCTTTATAAGGTTTTGGTCCTGTCTTTGGTTTTCCAGTAGCTTGAGGTGGCATTGGTTTAGCTACAGTTGGTGTTGTGTCTTTTGCAGGAGGAGCTGATCTTCTTTGAGCAACTGCAAAATTTACAGTTACTGCTACAACTGCAATCAAAAGAATTCTTTTCATAATTTTTTATTAATTTATTTTAAGAATGTGCTAATATAAGAAAGCAATTTTTTAAAAAAAGAAA
>JAIXLO010000154.1 GCA_026931325.1 Chitinophagales bacterium
AACAAAAAGGGTAACAGAAATGCTACCCTTTTATTTTTTTGTCGGACAATAATGTATCTAAAATAAAATCCTATCAATTATTAACGTTTTTACTAAAAGAAATTAATATCATTTTCGTTTTTTAATTAAAATAGTATTTTAATTTGCCCCTTATGTTTTTGAAAAGATTTGTTGTAATAGTATTTAGTCTAATATTTTCTATCAATACTCATGCTCAATTAATGGATGCTTTTGTGCATGAAGGAGAGTTTGGTATTGGTGTAGGTACAAGTCATTATTTTGGAGATTTAACAGCAGGAATGAAATTAACAGATTGGAAGCCTAAGTTTTCTGCAAGTGTTTTTTTTCGTAAACAATTTAATAATTATATAGGTGTAAAAATTGCTGGAACTTATGCCTTTTTAGGCTATTCAGATAAATATACAAGCTATAAAAACAACATTGTTCAAAAAACAAGAAACCTAAGTTTTAATACTAATATTTGGGAACTTAGTATTAATGGAGAATTTAATTTCTTTCGTTTTCAACCAGGGTTTCCCGATTTTCGTTTTACTCCTTATGTATCCTTAGGGGTTGGTGCTTTTGCTTATGATCCTTATGCTTATCTTAATGGAGAAAAATATTATTTAAGACCTATTGGTACTGAGGGGCAACAAGATAAAGTAAACTATCCTAATCTTAAGCCTTATGGTACAATGGCAATTTGTTTTCCTATTGGCTTTGGTTTAAAGTATAGCCTTACAGATAAATTAAATGTATATGCAGAAGCAGTGTATAGATTTACTAATACAGATTATATAGATGATGTAAGTGGCAATTATGCACCAGATGCTTTTCCTTTAAATCCTAATGGTACACCTTCAATTGGTTTTTTATTACAAGATAGAAGTTATGAATATGGAACACCAATAGGCATTAAAGGAAGACAAAGAGGTAACAGCAAACAAAAAGATAGCTACTTTACTGCACAAATTGGTATCAGCATTAATATTGGCTCTTACAGATGCCCTACTTATTAATACAAAATAATTTTATGAACTCTTATATAAAACTATCCTCAGAAATAGAGGAAGCACTACGTCAAAATAAACCTATTGTAGCATTAGAAAGTACCATCATTTCTCACGGAATGCCTTATCCAAAAAATGTAGAAACAGCTTTAGCAGTTGAACAAATTGTAAGAGATAATGGAGCAATACCTGCAACAATAGCCATTATTAATAGACAATGTTGTATTGGTTTAAGTAAAGATGAAATTGAAGTTTTTGGAAAAGAAAAAAATGTGTGGAAGGTAAGCCTTAGAGATATGCCTTATGTTATTTCAAAAAAAATATTTGGAGCAACAACCGTTGCTGCTACTATGCGTATAGCATCTATGGTTGGTATAAAAATTTTTGTTACAGGAGGTATAGGAGGTGTGCATAGAGGTGCTGAAAAAAGTATGGATATTAGTGCAGACCTTACAGAAATGACACAAACAAATGTTGCTGTAATTTGTGCTGGCGTAAAATCCATTTTAGATATTGGTTTAACCTTAGAGCATTTAGAAACATTAGGTATTCCTGTTGTAACAATTGGGCAAGATGAGTTTCCAAGTTTTTATTCAAGACAAAGTGGTTATGCATCTCCTTTAAGATTAGATAGCTTTTCAGAAATTGCTAATCTTTTACAAACCAAATGGAGCTTAGGTTTAAATGGTTCTGTATTAATAGCAAATCCAATTAACGAAAAAGATGAAGTTCCATTTGCTACTATGGAACAATATATTTTACAAGCCATAAATCAAGCAGAAAAGCAAGGAGTAAAAGGAAAAAATGTAACTCCATTTCTATTACAATACATTGCAGAAAATACAAAGGGAGATAGCTTAGAAGCCAATATTGCACTAATAAAAAACAATGCTATGGTTGGAGCAAAAATTGCAATATCTTTATTAAATAAATGAAACCATTTTCGCCATACAATATAATAAAGCAGGTTGAAGGAGAAAGCATAGAACTTGAATTACCTAAAGGAAATAAAAGATTAAATTTCTTTACTTTCAGAATTCTGCCAGTTATAATTTTAATTACTTCAATTGGTGCCTTTTATGCTACTTATAAAGACTATTTATTTATGGCTTTATTTTATGGTGTAGCTATTCCAGCACTTAGCCTTTTTTTGTTTTTTAGAAAATATATTATATCAATTAAAATAAGTAAGGAGTATATTGAGTTTGAAAAATGAACAGTATTAGGTAAACAAACGTTCAAATTTTCTTTAACCTCTATTAATAAAATTATTTGTAAACTAAGAAATGGTAGCAAGGGAGGTGCATATTTTTATGTACATACTATTAATGAAGGCTCAGAAGAGTTTTTAACTATTCCAAACTTATATACTACAAAAGAAAACACAACATCGATTATAGCTGAAATAGAAAAAATTACAAAAATTAAGGTTGAACAAGCTTAAATAACCTGTTCAACCTTGATTTAAATTAAAATCCTTTTTTAGCAACACCGTCAGCTATTGCTTGTAAGGCTTTTGCTTCACTTAAAATTGCAGCCATTTTATTTCCTTTACCATCATGTCCAGAAGCCATATAACCTCCTCTTGCAGTTTTGGTTATTACAGCATCCTGCATTGGTACATTTTTCTCTTTTGTCTTTAAGCAATAAGCTTTTATCATTTTACTTGTATCCATGAAATAAAGTTTTAAAGTTATAAATCAAATTAAGTAGGGCACAAGCTACTATTTTTATTTTATATCAGAAAAAAGGATGTGTTTGGATGTTAATATAAACTTGAAAAGTTTTTGAAGCATTTAAAAAAAATTAGATATTTCATTAAAAAAAATCTTAGATACAGAATAGAAGTAATTACAACAAATACCCTACTTTTGCCACCCAAATTTATAAACCAGCGGGTGTGGTGAAATTGGTAGACACGCCAGACTTAGGATCTGGTGCTGCGAGGCATGGGGGTTCGAGTCCCTCCACCCGCACCAAAGTGAAGTTGATAACGAAGGGGTTGATTTTTACTCTTCAACTTCTTTTTTATCAACTTTTTATTTATAACATTAATATAATATGCTCTTACAATGGCAACAGTAATCAGAGAAAATATTGGTAATCTTACCGATAAACTTACAGTACAAATTTCTAAAGACGACTATTTAAAAAACTTTGAACAGAGTTTAAAAAAATATGCTAAGTCAGCTAATATTCCAGGTTTTAGAAAAGGAATGGTTCCTGCAGGAATGATAAAAAAAATGTATGGACAAAGTGTTTTTGGAGATGAAGTATTAAGAACTGTGGAAACTAAACTAAATGAATATTTAACAAAAGAGCAGTTAGAAATTTTTGCTCAACCATTACCAATAAATATTGCTGAAAATAATTTGGATATGAATAATCCTACAGATTATGCTTTTGCATTTGAAGTAGGCTTAAAACCAAATTTTACTGTTGATACAAACATTGCTGTTACTCGTTATAAAATTAATGTA
Organism: Chitinophagales bacterium; assembly: GCA_026931325.1. GTDB lineage: Bacteria > Bacteroidota > Bacteroidia > Chitinophagales > Chitinophagaceae > UBA1930. The sequence continues at coordinate 3,491 of JAIXLO010000154.1, forward strand.
ACAGACAAAATGGTTAATGATGAAGTAGATAGATTACAAAGACGTTTTGGCAAAATGACTGAGCCAGAAACTGTAACAGATGAAGAAACAATGTTGAATGTAACTTTTACAGAAGTTGATAATGAAGGCAATGTAATTGAAAATGGAATTAATAAACCTAATAGTGTTTTAGTAAAATATTTTGCACCATCTTTTAAAAATAATTTATTAGGAAAAAGAAAAGATGATATAATAGATGTTCATTTAGCAACTGCATTTGAAGATAAAGAATTAGATGTAATACTTGATGATTTAGGTTTAGATAAAAACATTGCTGGTATTGCAGATAAACACTTTAAACTTACTATTACAAAAATTGGGTTAGTAGAAAAAGCTGCTATGAATGAAGAATTTTTCTTAGCTGCATATCCTAATAAAGAAATTAAAACAGAAGAAGATTTTCGTAATGCTGTAAAAGAAGATATTGAAGCATATTTTGTATCTCAAAGCAATAACCAAATACACGATCAAATTTATCATCACTTATTAGACCATACAACTATAAACTTTCCTGAAGAGTTTTTAAAACGTTGGATGCTAACTTCTGGAGAACAGAAAAAAACTGTTGAAGAAGTTGAACAAGAATTTCCATCTTTTATTAATAGTTTGAAATGGACTTTAATTTCTTCTAAACTGGCTGAAGAAAATAAAATTGAAGTTTTACCTGATGATATTAGAACATTTGCAAAGCAACAGTTATTTCAATACATGGGTAATCAGTTAAATGTTTTAGATGAACAACAACAATGGATTGAAGACTATGCTGATAAAATGATGAAAGACAAAAAATTTGTTGAAGACAGTTATCACAGAATTAGTACTGAAAAATTATTTCAACTTTTAGCAGATAAAGCATCTGCAAAAGAAGAAAGTATTAGTGCTGAAGATTTTGCAAGTAAACTACATCATCATCATCACCATTAATA
>JAIXLO010000114.1 GCA_026931325.1 Chitinophagales bacterium
GTATTATTATTATCGTTATCAACTTTTTGTTTTAAAGCTATGATAGCTGGGTGTAATCTTAATTGTAAAATATTAAATATTTTTTTTCCTGTTTGTTGCTCTAAATCTGCTAAAGAGTCAATGTTCCAAGGGTTTAGAACAATTGGTTTTTCGCAAATAACATCTGCATTATTTCTTAAACCAAAACGTATATGAGCATCGTGTAAATAATTTGGTGAGCAAACAGAAACAAAGTCAATAGGTTTTTTGTTTAGTCTAAGTTTTTCAATATGCCTATCAAAGCGTTCAAACTCTGTAAAAAAATCTGCATTAGGAAAATAGCTATCTAAAATGCCAACACTATCAAATTTGTCTAATGCACAAACAATATTGTTGTTGGTATCTTTAATAGCTTTCATGTGTCTGGGAGCTATAAAACCAGCAGCACCAATAAGAGCAAAAGATTTCATGTGAGGTTAATTAAAATTATAAAAAATAACAATTAAGAATTATAAGTTAATTCTTAGTAACAAAACTAGATTTCAAATAATCAGAAAATTGCTTTGTAATATTTTTTCTTTTGAATTTTTCTAGATATTTATCATTTCTACCTGATATTTTAATTTTTCCTAAAACAATTTCTTCAAGTTTTGATACTGACTCATCCATATTATCAGGATTACATATTATACCCAAACCAGATAATGTCAAAAATTCATTTTGAATACCCTCAGTTAAAAAACCTATAATTGGCTTATTTTGATTTATGTAATCAAAAAGTTTTGATGGTAAACAGTAATGTTCTTCACCTTCTACTTTTTCTGAAGTAGCAAGAAATGCATCAAATGAATTTTGAATTTCTTTTGTTTCAGTAGATGTTCTAAAACCATAGTAAATATAATTTTCTTCTAGCCCAAACTCAGATATCATTGAGTTTAGCCAAATTGGTTCATTACCAATTAAAGCAAAACAAATGCGTTTTTTAAGATGAGGCTCTTTTTTAAATAAAAGAGATAAAGCTTTTAAAAAAAAGTATGGACTTCTATATAACCAGTTTTCATTTCTTGGGTAATAATGAAGAAGTTTATGGAAATTAAAAATCCTCTTAATCCCTTTGTTTGATTTTGATATAGATGGAGAATAATAAAATGAACCTGTATAGCCTATAATAAATTTTTCATTATTAACCTTTTGAGTTTGACTTAATGGTAAAAGTTCCATATCAAACCCATTTGTTAAAAGCTTAAATTTTTCATTTTCAATTTTAGGATGTGTTTTTTGGAAAGTTGATATTAGTTGAGGAGTAACACAAAAAATTAAAGATGCTTGTTTAAATATTTTTCTTTCATAATACTTTGCAAAAGTATAATGAAAATAAGATAAAAATGGATTTGTGCCCCAATGAGACCATAAATCTCTCATATCTACAATTAAAGGTAGATGATATTTTTTTGAAATAAGTCTTGCAATTTCTCCTACACTAAAAGGTGGAAGCGAAGTGAATATATATTCAATGTCATGCCTTTTGATAATGTTTTCAATATCTCTTAAAAGAGGTTTCTTCCAAGCTTTCCCAATATTATCAGTTCCAGTTCTAAAAAAAAATCTCAGATAATTTATAAGTTTATTTTGACTTTCATTTGTTTTAAAATCAGCACTAATACGATAAATTGGAACTGTAGATGGGACATCATTTAAGAGATTGGTATCCAAACTAATTTTAAAAATTTTACTAGCTTCATCACTTGGTAAAGTTACTACTATAGGTTTTACACCATAAGAAGGTAAATATTTAACAAATTTTAGTACTCTATAAATTCCTGCAGTATTTAAAGGTGCAAACTCAGCAACCAAAAACAATATATTCATCTTTCTATAACTATATTATAAAACCCAATGAATCAAAAAAATTAAACTCTCTAAAATAATAATGAAATATGCTTAATATCCTTTTCTTATTTCAAAAAAATACTATAAATTATACCGATTAATCTTTTCTACAATTTTCTTTGCAGTTTTACCATCTCCATAAAGATTATTATTATACTTAGTTGGAATAATATCTAATTCATTTTGTAAATTATTCAAATTTTCAAACACAAGTTTACTCCAATTGCCTTCTAATGTTTCTACCCATTCAGTTTCTGTCCTAATTGTAATACATTTCTTTTTAAATAAGTATGCCTCTTTTTGCATTCCGCCAGAATCAGTAATTACAGCAGACGAATTATACTGCATATTCAAACTATCAAAATAAGATAATGGAGGTAGAAAAACAATATTATTATAATAAGAAATGTCAGAACACCAGCTATTAATTTTATGTAATGTTCTTGGATGTACTGCAAACTTTACTTTCTTTTTAAGACCTTGAAAACTTTCTAAAATTTGCAATAGTCTATTTTTGTTATCAGTATTATAAGAACGATGAATTGTAGCAAAATAATAAGAATCCTTATCATTATTTTCATTTATCATTTGATTGTTTAGTGCTAATAATTGCATATCTACCATAATATCACCAACATCAAATACATGATTAATAATTCCTTCTTTCCTTAAATTTTCAATGCCAATTTGTGAAGGGCAAAACAATAATTCTGAAAGATGATCACACAAAATTCTATTAATTTCCTCAGGCATTTGTCTATTATAACTCCTCAATTCAGCTTCTATGTGTATTATTTTAATATTTAGTTTTGAAGCAACTAACGCACCAGCTAAGGTGCTATTAGTATCACCATAAACTATCATAAATTGAGGTTTCTCATTTATAAGAATATTCTCAATTTCAATCATCATTTTGGCAGTTTGCAAACCATGATTTGCACTACCAATATTTAAGAGATATTGTGGCTTTGAAATACCTAACTGATCAAAAAATATATGACTCATATTGGTGTCATAATGTTGACCAGTGTGAATAGTAATTATATCAAAATGTTTTTTTAACTCTAACTCAAGTGCAGCATGTTTAATAAATTGAGGTCTTGCTCCAATTACAACAACAATTTTTGAAAGCTTCATTATTTCAATATTTTTTTTATAGGTCTAAATACTCTACGAATAGAATTGACTATGGATTCCATTTGTTTTTCGTCTCCAAACTCTGAATGATATCTATTAGGTAATGTAAGTATTTTTTCAAACTCTTCTAAAGAAAACTCTAACTTTTTAGCAAGATATTCTTTATCAGCTTGCATTTGTATTAAATCATACGGTGGCTCAGACAATTCTTTTATTGCTTCTTCCTTTGTTATTTGGCCTGAAAAAATCAAAGTTGAAAGATGTGCCTTCCTTTTATCAATATGGAATTTAACAGGTAAAATATAACCTTGATAAAATCTAGTAAAAATATTTTCACAGTGTTTACCACCATAATCAACCCATCCTATCTCTTTATTTAAAAACTTCTTAATTTCTTCTTTATTGTAATCAATATAGTTTAGAGGAGCAAAGTCAATTAACTGACAAAAAATATTATAATATTGCCTTTGCCATAAGCCTAATTTTGGTACTTTATTTATAGAACCTTCACCAAATTGTTTATAAATATTTTTTAGATTAACTAAATCAAATTTATTATTATAATTCCAAGTTTTAGGTAGTATTGCTTCTGTAGATATGTTATAACCTTTTAGCACATATTTAATCTTATGTTTTGCTGCAACCTTAGCTAAAGCTGCAAAAATTAAATGATCCGCAGGTACATCTAAATCTAAAACAGAAGCTTTAAGATAAGCTCTTTGTAAGTTTTTGAATTGATGCCAATCAACTACATAAGTATATAAATCAAAACCCAAACTACTTACTGTTCTTTCTATATTCTGAACTGCTGTTTCTAAGTTCCATCCATAATCAAAGTGTACAAGTAAAGGATTGAGTCCAAGTTTTTTAGCTAAATAAGCCATATAAGTGCTATCTACTCCCCCACTAAGTCCTAAAATACAATCATACTTTTTTCCTCTACTGCCAGATTTTATAGTTGATACCATTTCTGATAGTTTCTTTTCACCTTCTTTACCTCTAAAAATTCCTTTTTTTTCTTGCTCTTTATAATAGTAGTAATAATTACTTATACCCTTTTCATCAAAAGATATATCAGGATCAGCTATTGTATCCATCACAGAAATAGTACATTGTTGATAAGGACGACCAAAATTTATTTCTTTATTTTGTTTAAGTTTAAGTTCATCGTACGGAAATATTATATTATTCATTTTCTCTTATTTTATTGTTATTATTTTAAATAAAAATTATTTTCTTTCATTATTTTTTTAGGTAGATAGCTTATTAATACAGCCTGATGTGGTTTTTGAAATACAAACATACTACCTGCTGCAACTGCACTTGCTCCATTTTGACTTGCTAATTTAAAGTCATCGTAACTTGAAGCACCCCCTAAAGCAATGATAGGTATATTTACTGTTTCAGCTACAGCTTTTATCAATTCTGTATCATAACCTTTATACGTACCATCTTTATCTATACTATTTAAAAGTATTTCTCCTGCTCCTAATTTCTCTACTTTCTGTGCAAACTCTTTTGGGCATAAGCCTGTATTTTTTTTTCCATTATCTATATATACTTTATATGTGCCAAACAGGTTTTTCTTTACATCTATTGACACTACAATACTTTGATTGCCAAATAAATTTGCTGCTTCAGAAATTAATGATGGATTGATATGTGCAGCTTTATTAATAATTACTTTTTCAATTCCATTAAATAATATTTCTTTTATTTGCTTGATTGTTGAAATACCACCACCATAAGCCATTGGCATAAATGCTTCACTTGCTATCTCTGCAATTTTATTAATGTCTGGTGCTCGGTTTTCTCGGCTTGCATCTATGTCAATTACAGCAATTTCATCTACCTCTTTTTCATTAAAAATTTTTACTGCATTTATTGGATCGCCAACATACTTATAATCTTTAAATTTTACAGATTTTACAAGTCCTCCTTTGTGAATTAATAATGTTGGGATAACTCTAAGTAATGCCATATTACTTTAATAATATTTTACGAAATTTTCTAACAATTTCATACCGTATTTATGACTTTTTTCTGGATGAAACTGAACGCCTAAAATATTTTCATGCTCTACTCCTACTTCAAAATCATAACCATAATTAGCGGTTGCTAAACAATCATTTTTATTTTGCAATTGCAAATGATAAGAATGAACGAAATAAAAACGTGGTTCATCTTGCATATCTGTAAATAATTTTGATTGATGATAATTATTTACTTCTGACCAACCCATGTGTGGAATTTTTTGATGGGTAGAAAGTTTTTCTTTATTAAAAGCAATTGTTTTACCTTTTATCCATCCTAAGCCTTTTTCAATTCCTTCTTCACTACTTTCAGTTAATAGTTGAACGCCTAAACAAATGCCTAAAATTGGTATTTTATTTATAAGAATTTTTTGATTTAAAATATTTACTAAACCACTATTGTGTAGGTTTTTCATACCATAATCAAAATGTCCTACCCCTGGTAGAATAAGTTTTTCAGCATGTTCAATTTCTTCAATATTATTAGTTATTACAGCCTCAATACCTATACGCTTAAACATATTTTTTATTGAAGATAAATTGCCAGTACCGTAATCTATAATGGTTATCATGATGGTTGTAGCACTTCCTTATATATACTTTTCATTGTAAGCCCAAATTGCTTTGAACCAAATCTATTCAAACAATCTTGCCTTATAATTTCCAAATTAAAAGATGAATAATTTGCTACCATTTTTTTCATTGCATCGGCAAAAGCTTCTACATCATTTACAGGAACCAAGTATCCGTTATTTTCGTTAACAATATTTTCAGGACCACCACATTTTGTTGCAATTATTGGCAATCCAAAAGCTAAGGCTTCAATAAGAACTACACCAAATGTTTCATACATACTTGACAACACAAAAGCATTGGAAGTTGATAAAACTGTTTTTATTTCATCTCTGCTTAATTGACCTAAAAAAACAACTTGATTTTCTATATTTAGTTCCTTAGATAATTGTTTTAAAAATTGCTCATCTTTACCACTACCGGCAATCTTTAAAAAATATTTTGTATTTGTTTTAAAAGCCTGTGCAAATGCCTTCAGTAAAATATGTTGTGCTTTATTATCATCTAAGGATGCAATATGAATAAATGTAAAAGAGTTTTCTGCATTATGAGAAAGGCTTACATTTTCAAATTCGCTGTCCAATACATTGGGTACATACCTAAATGTTTTATTTAAACTTAGCTTCTTTGACCTGATAAAATTACCTAACTGAGGGCTAACTGTTATCCAAACTTTTGCATCATTAATAACTTTAGAAGCAAGTGTATATTCAAAACTACTTACAAGATTTCTTTCGTAAAAAGAGCTATGCTCTGTAAGTATATAGGGAATTTTGAATTTGTTTAAAATTTCGTTGGCAATTAGCCCTCCTACCAAAAATCTGCTATGGGCATGTATAATATCGGGCTTTCCATATAAACTTACATAAGTTTTATATGCCATTAACCCTGCTTTTGTCTGCTCTTTATATTTTAGATTCAAAGCAGAAGGAAAATAATAACAACCTGTAACTTCAATTAAGTTAAGAGATGCAACTTTTACATTTCTTTTCTTTCTTGTTTTTTGCAGATGCTTTAAGTTGCTAAATGCTTTTTTTTTAAGCAACAAACAATTTTTAAGGGTAGTAAATAAATTGCCCTGTAAATTGATAGATATAAAACCTATTTTAATTTTATGATTAGCCAATGCATCTGCCTGATTTAACTCAAATACAGAGCTGTAGAAATTATTTTCATTTAACTCTTCTCCCGGGATAATTAGAATGTGCATTGGTCTAGAAAGTATTATTTTTACAATACGTACAAAATTTCTTGCAAAAACATCAGGACTTTTATTATCTCTTAAAATAAGAAAATTAATCTTCCGATGTAATCAATAGTTTAAAGGGTTTACTATTTCCCATCAAAAAAGCTAACTGAAAAAAAGATTTATTTCCTTACTGTAAGTATCAAAACTGAAAATACGAGCAGCAGCAAGAGCATTTTGTTGATAATAAAGATAATTTTCCTCAATTGCAAAGATAGCGTTAGGCAGCTCTGACATTTTGTTGATTAGCACACAGCAATCAAATTGGCTTTTAAGACTTATGTAATCGTCATTTTCAAAAGCAATAAACGGAATACCACAAACGCAATACCGTGCAATCTTTTCTGATGAAAAGGCTGTTAATTCATGATTTAAATCATTGTTATGATAAAAAGCCAAGCCAATATGGGCAGAATTGACTATTTTATTTATATCAGACGATGGAACAATTTTATCTGACCATATCATGTTATCCTTAAATATGGGTAATTCATAATCATCTTGTTTGCTTCCATGGAAAACAAGTAAATAATCTTTTGACAATTGATTAAAGCAATCTACTATTTCCTCTATGAATCTACCATCCCTAAGCAAGCCAAAATAAAGTACTATTTTCTTTGGATGCTCTATGCCCAATAAATCATGCAAAAAATATTGCTCATTTGGCTTTTTATCTTTTATTGATACAGGCAAAAAAATCACTTTTTTAACTCTACTATTATTAAATTCATTGAATACTTTTAACCTTTGCTCAGATTGTATCAATAACAAATCAAGTTTTTCAGAAAGATTGATTTCCATTTTTCTTGAATATGTATTATAGCCTGTGCAGTGATGATGATTAGGTTCTACATATAGCTCTAATGAATAATAAACAAGTTGTTGCTTTTTACTTCTTTTATAAAGATTAGCCCAAAGAAGGCCTCGTTTCTCAACACCTACCAAATAAGAAAACTGCTTGAATGCTGAAGCAAAGACTGAACCTATTACAATGCTGGGTATGATTGTTTGAAAAGGTTGGTAAATTTTTCCTGTAAGTCTTCGGAGAATGCGGTAAGCTATTTCAATTATCCAAATAGGTCTTGGCTGAATAAGTTTCACCTTTTTATCAAGATCAGTTTCTAAATTAACTATGTTGGATTTTGAATTAAATATGTACAAGTACACCTGATTGCTTTCATTTTGTGCCAAAAGATTCACTAAATTGAGTGTGTGTACCTGTAGTTCCCAGTCATACTGAAATACTGCAATTTTATTTTTCATGCTACAAATTTCCAAGCATCAAATATTTGTCCATCAAAAAAAATTCCTTCATTAGGTGGTAGTGAAGTCTTTATTTGTAAATCAATTTCGTTTACTTTATTTTTTAAAGATGCTACATTGTCCTCAATTCTGTTCATTCGTTTATTTATTGCATAACCCTTTAGTAAATAATCTTTTAAAATTTTGTTTGCCCAAATACGAAACTGTGTACCCTGCTTTGATTTTACACGATAACCCACAGAAATAATTACATCAAGGTTGTAGTACTCCACTTGCCTTTCAACCTTTCTAGCACCTTCATTTTGAAGTGTCGCAAATTTTGCGACAGTTGCTTTACGCACTAATTCGCCTTCTGAAAATACATTGTTTATATGCTTACCTACAGTTTTTACATCTCTACCAAAAAGTAGGGCTATTTGCTGACGATTAAGCCAAACAGTTTCCTCATCAACCCTTACTTCAATGTGTTCTGTTTGCTCATCAGGACGGTATAAAATAATCTCATTTTTCATCAGATAAATTATTCTAAAACAGGCTGCACATTTTTAAGTAATCGAATAAGGTTGTTATAATTAATGGTAATAATGGAGAATTTGGGCATTCTAAATATTTGTTCTAAATAATACTTGTAAAAAATATCTCTCTACTCAAAAGCATCAATGATATCTTGAGGAGTAAAAACATTGGTTAAGTTGTTTTGATTTTTCTTTTTTAAAAAAAGTGCTGGTATAATTTTTTTACTTTTTGCAAATGATAAAAGTTCTGCTTTTTTAATTAGTTTGTTTATTAATTCTTGTTCATTAAGTATTTTATCGTTCCACTTGCACTCAGCAACTAATAAATATTTTTTATCAATAGATTCTGCTACTATATCTAATTCTATTTCAGTTTCTTTCGTTGGAGTGCCCCACCATCTTGAAGCAGGCTTGAAATTGATACCATTTATTTTTATAAACGGAATAGCTTTTTGGCATATTTTTTCCCAATGTAAAGAAACGTATTGAGGCAGCTTATCTAAAATTAATTTAGTAAGAGTTTCTTTTTGATTTATTTCAATTATAGAACGATTGGGTACTACAAATTTGAAATAGAAATTTAAAAATGGGTCACTAATTTTATAAAGTGTTTTCTTACTGTTTTTTATATTTTCTCCAAAAGGTATTTCTCTTTCTAAATAACCTAATTGAATTAATTTATTTAAAGGAGTAGAAAGAGATGTTGCAGGCTTTTCTATTCTTGATGCGATTTCTGTTAATCGCTGACTACCAGAAGCAATTAATGAAAGTAAAGTGAATGAGTGCACAGTATCTCTCATATCATCTAAGAATATATGCATTGGCTCGTTATACAAAACACCTTGTGATGTAATAACATGATAGTTTAAAGCATTCATTAAATTAGTTTCTTTCTTTCTCAACTCCCAATATCTTGGAATACCTCCCCAAATACTATATTCTATTATTGAATTTTGTGCATCTGTATTTAAAATTTTTTGAAGATAAAAAACCGACATTGCTTCAACTTTAATTATCTCATCTGCTCTTCCAAAAAGTGGTGCAGTTGCATTCATTACTAAACTATGCATTAATTGTTGAGAAGAGCCACATAGTATAAGATGATAATTTAAGTTTTCTTTATTTTCCCATATTTTTTGAAGAACAGAAGGTAGTTCTGAAGCATTTTTAACAAGATATGGAAACTCATCTATACAGATGATTGTTCCTTTTTTAATTCGGTAATTGAGTTGCTCAAATAATGTCTCCCAATTAGGATAGGTAACTTTATCAAAACCCTTTATCAATAAACTTATTTGTTTTGAAAAAAGCTCTATTTGTCTGGCAGTTTCAGATTGGTCTGCCATAAAATAAACATCATTTTTCTTTAATGCTTCTTTAATTAATCTTGACTTCCCTACTCTTCTTCTACCATAAATAATGGTTAAGGTAGAAGTAGGGTTGGTTCTTAATTTCTTTAGCCTTAATAATTCTTGTTTTCTATCAACGAAATCCATAGTGATTAATTATGTTTCTCAAAAATAATGTTTCTCAAACATAATTATTTATTCTCTGCTTATTAAAAGGGTTTATTAAAAACAATACCAAGTTGTTGAAGCATTTGATTTATTTGTGTACTAATTTTTTAATTAAATCTAATAATTCTGGCTCAACTGTTTCCTTGTGTAGCATCTCATTTTTGTTGGATCTAAATTAAAAATCAGTTTTACAAAATTGGCTTCTTTAGGAGCAATAACTGGCAAATCGTATAAAATTTTTATCAATTCATCTTTTCCATAATAATCTATAATAAAATTCCATTCCTGTATTGTGCCTCTATGCAAAACTCTATCAACAATCAGTTGCTTATTTTTTTGAAAATCTATACTATCTAATGCAACATCCCAAAATAAATGAGGAGAAAGATATGAAGTTACTGGTTGCATATTGGCTTTTTATTGCTTTTGAAAATTTTGTTTTAGAATGAAATAATTTTTTCTTAGTAATGTCTTGTATAGTTCAATAATTATCTCATTCAACCCTTTTTACTACATTATTTTCTAATACATATTCTTGGTTAGACTCTGGGCAAATTGCCTTGTTGTTTTCATTAAAATGTAATCTGTGTCCATACTCACTTACCCAACCTATTTGCTTTGCAGGATTACCAACCATTAATGCAAAAGCAGGTACTGGTTTTGTTATAACTGCTCCTGCACCAATTAAACAATAAGCTCCTAATTCGTTTCCACAAACAATGGTTGCATTGGCACCAATGCTTGCTCCTTTTCTTACATGGGTTGTTTTGTATTCGTGTTTACGAATAATAGCACTACGTGGATTGATAACATTGGTAAATACCATACTTGGACCTAAGAAAACATCATCTTCGCAAATAACACCTGTATAAATAGATACATTGTTTTGCACCTTAACATTATTGCCTAAAACTACTTGTGGCGATACAACAACATTTTGTCCAATATTGCAATTTTTACCAATAGTGCAATGAGGCATAATGTGTGAAAAATGCCAAATTTTTGTTCCTTCGCCTATCACAGCATTTTCATCTACAATTGCTGATGGGTGATGGAAGAAGTTTGTGTTGGTCATTATGTTGTTGGTGTGTGGTTGAATGAATTAGGGTATATTTTGCTTAATATAATAAGCAATTTTTGAAAATTTTGTTTAGTAGGGTAAGCAAATGGGGTATTTATCATTTCATTAAAGCATTGCAAACGCTTTCTATTTCTTCTTTACTCAAGCCTAATCCACTGGGTACATAAAAACCATTTCGTGCTAATTTTTCAGCAACCGGATATTTTTCATTTTTAAATAATCCCATTTTTTGAAATACTGGTTGTTCGTGCATACACCAAAAAAATGGTCGTGTGCCAATTTTTGCTTCACTTAATTTTTTTACTGTTTCATTAGCCAATGTTTCTGTTTCGGCTACTAAGCCATATACCCAATAAATGTTTTCGGCATAGTCGGTTTTAACTTGAGGTAATTGAAATCCTCTCAGCCCTTTTAACCCTTCATTGTATTTTTGTCCAATGTATCTTTTCTTTTTGATATGCTCATCTAATTTTTCTAATTGAGCCAACCCAATAGCAGCTTGCATATTGGTCATTCTGTAATTCCAACCAAGCTCGTAATGAATAAACCTTCTGCCATTAGGCTCAAAGGCAAGGTTTCTAAATTTACGGCATCGTTCTGCTAATTCAGCATTATTACACATAATCATTCCACCTTCCCCAGAGGTAATATGCTTATTGGGGTAGAAACTAAAAATACTAATATCTCCAAATGAGCCACATTGTTGTCCATGATAAGTTTGTCCATGCATTTCGGCAGCATCTTCAATTAATAACAAATTGTGTTTTTTACAGAGTGCTAATATAGGTTGCATATCAACAGGCAATCCATAAATATGTACTACTACAATGGCTTTGGTTTTATTGGTAATTTTTTCTTCCATTTTTGTAACATCCATGTTCCAAGTAGTAGCATCACTATCTACCAATACTGGTATTAGCCCTTCTTGTACCAACGACTGTGCAGGAGAAATAATGGTAAAAGTTGGCATAATTACTTCGGCACCCTTTTCTAAATTTAATGCTCTAATTGCAATATCTAATGCTGCTGAACCATTGCTTACAGCTATGCCATAATTTCTGCCTACATAAGCAGCCATTTTTTCTTCAAAGGCTTTTATAAAAGGACCTTCACTTGATATCCAACCTGTTTCTATACATTCAGTAATATATTTTAATTCGTTGCCAGAAAGCAAAGGTGTGTTTACTGAAATTGGCTTATTCATTTATTTGTTTTTTTCTAAGTATAAAACAAACGCCCCAAGTATTTTCTGATGGTTCATTTGCTGTTAAAAATTCTTCGGTGTGTACTAATTCAAAACCTGTATGTGCAGCTAATAATTCTATTTCAGGAATAGAAAAATGACGCATAGGATGTTTTTCAAAAATTGAAGTAGATATATTTGTTTCTTTATCTTTTATCATTACTTCATAATTAACATCTACTACATTGGTTTGATAGTGTATGTGAGATTGAGCAAGTCTGGTAATTTCAATTTCTGTGTTAGCCAAACGCTTTATTCTTGTTTCGGGTTTTTGAAAATAAACTGCCGGTGTGTACCAAATATCAAATATAAAAATACCATTTTCGTTTAAATGATTGTGTACAGTTTTAAAACAATTAATTAGTTGTTTGTTATCGCTTAAATAGCTTATAACATGAAACAATGCAAGAGCAACATCTGCTTTTTCTTTAAGTTTAAACTGTGTAATATCTGCAACCTGAGGAAAGAAATTATTGATGTTTTTTTGTTTTGCCAAATCAACCATTTCTGCACTTCTTTCTAATCCTATAATTTCATAATCTTTTGGGCAAATAATTTCTGCATGATTACCAGTACCACAACCAAGTTCAATAATCTTAGTAGCCTTACTATTATATTTATTGATGAGTGAAACAATATAATTTGCTTCAGCTTTATAGTCTTTGTCTTTGTAAAGTAAGTCGTAGTATTGGCTGTAAAACTTAAAATTGCTCATTAGTTAATTTTACATCGTTATCATTAATAGGTTCAAATCTCACTTTATCTTGCTCGCCACAATAAGGTCCTTGTTTTACTTCTATGATTTCTGTTTGTTCTAACATTTTAAAACCATGTCCACCGTCAGAAAGTAAAATAACATCGCCAGTATAAAGTATAGTACTTTGAATATATTGTTGTTCATTGTCAAAAAAATCAACCCTCACTTTGCCCGATTTGATGAATAACACTTCCTGAGTTAAATGCACTTCTCTTGGAACAAGATTATGCCTATGAGGGGGAATAACATAGTCTTTTGGTCTATTCATATAGCCCAATTGCTGTGAGTCATTATCATTGGTAAAGAATTCGATACCTTGTTTTTGGTAATTGCTTCTGATAATGATGGCAAGCGTTAGATGATGGTGTGTTATTTTTTGTAGCATTATTCAGGTAATTTGTAATCAAAATAATTATCTCTCAAAGTCCATTCTCTAACTAATTCATTTTCTTTAAATGCTTTTTGATGAAACTCAAAACCTTCTTGTTGCTTTTTATCAAACCTCGTCATTAAATTTTCTATATCTTCTGGTATTGAGGTTTTAGAGGAATTGCTTAAAACGTATCTAGCCTTAGTTTTTACAAAATGTTTTAGTTTATGAAAGAAGCTAATTTTATAATAATTTGAATTAGAATTTTTATAAAGACCATTTTCTTTTCTTATAGTTGTAAAAGAATTACATACACCCTGATAAAAAGCCCTATTATCAAAATATTCATAAGTTAATCTTGAAGAAGGCATTTGATGATACACAAAAACATCGGGAGATATAAACTTTAATGCTTTGTTCTATAGCTTTTAATGTTAAGCCTGTTTCTCCATCACCTTGAAAATGTTGAAATTCTTTTGAAATATTATCAGGGTGAAAACCACCTAATTGTTGAAAGACATTTTTACGAACTGTAAAATTTAAACCCCACACATAGTTAGGTGAAATTTCTTTTATTTCATTTCCAAAATCTAATAAACTTAACCAACCACAGGTTTTTCCATATTGATGATTTGACCAAAAATAATTGAGCCAAGTTGGTGGATAAGATTCATATAAAGGCAAATTGGGTCCTGTTAAAAAACCAATATCAACTCTGCTTGACATAACTGAATAAATAGTATTTAACCAAGTTTCAGAAACCAAAATATCATCATCAATAAAGGTGAGAATTTCTCCTTTAGCTTCTTTTGCTCCTCTATGCCTGCCTGTAAGTAGCCCTGGTATATCATCATAAAAATATTTTATTGTGAACCCTTTGTTCTGATTTATATATTTTTCAATTACTTCTTTTGTTTTATCGGTTGAGCCATTATCAACAATAATGATTTCAAATAAATGCTTAGGTGTTTTAAGCTCTACCAAACTAAAAAGGGTTCTGTTTAGTTGGTCGGCTCTGTTGAAAGTGGGTATGATAATGGAGATGAGCATTAGAATGTAATTTTTTGGTTTAATTTAAAAATTTTCATATATGCCCTAATCCAGTTTATTTTTGTAAAAAAGGTTAAGGGGTATTTTTCTTTGATAAATTGTTTCAATATGTATAGTAATTCAATTTCAGATTTAATAATATTTGAGGTTTTATTATCGTAATTATGAAATTGACCGGCAGTAATATTTAAATAAGAAATATGTGCATTACAGTATAAGCGTAGCAAATACCAGTAATCCATTGCATAGTGAAAATTAACAGGAAATTTTCCTATTTGTATTTGTAGTTGTCTTTCGTAAAAATATGATATAGGGTTATATGGATAGCTGAATTTATTAGGATTTAATATATCTTCTATATAAATTGAAGGTGTCGTGATAAAAGATTGCTTAGATTCATTAATGATTTCTAGATTTGTTATTACCATTCTATTTGATTTACCTTTTGTTCGGTTAAACTCATCAATAACATATTTGAAAGTATTTTCGTTGAATTCGTCATCGGCATTTAAATAAACAATTATATCTCCTGTACTTAAATCGAATGCTTTATTCATTGCATCTGATTGTCCATTATCTTTTTCTGATTTCCATATAAGATGAGGGTATCTCTGAAGTATTTGCACAGTTCCATCATTAGAACCCCCATCCATGATTATATGCTCCCAATTCTTGTAGGTTTGGTTTAAGACACTAGTAATAGCTCTTTCGATTGTTTTTACTGAATTAAATGATGGAGTTAAAACTGATATTTTCACCTCAATGTATTAATACAAAAAACTTTAATCTGTTAATTAGGCTTCTTCTTAGCAATTTTCAATGAATCATCAAAGGATATTTTTTTGAATACTTGCAACTTTCCATCAATAGTTGCATCATAAATTTCTCTACCAACGATGTGAAAATCATGTTTTGCCAGTGCATATGAAGCTTCGTTCCCCTCCAAGTCAGCTAAATGCCATTGTTGCCCTTTGAAATAATCTGGATGAAAATGATTTATATCTTCCCCTTTAAATTCTTGTTGCTCATTAGGTTTTCCTTTTTGCTGAAAATTATGGTCAACTCCAACTAAGAAGACATTTTGAAAACCCATATAATAAGCTATTTGTATAGCAGCGTAAGTGACAGTATAACCGTCACAAATAGGGCGGGTTATGTCTGTATAAAAAGACCATTGATTAGTAGTTAAGATTTTATGAATATTAGGGTTAATAAATTTTATCTTTTTTGAGTCAGAATAAGACAAAAAACTATGACAATTATAAATACCTTGTTCCAATTCATTATATATCTGTTCTATCACTAATGGATTGACTACAACGTGATATGAAAGTTTAAATTGTGGATATTTTTCAAAAATTAAATGGATTTTATTTAAACCAAATACATAATAATCTTTAAGTTTATTGAGATCTGTTTTATTCAACGATGGGCCATTTCCTACAATAAAACAATCTTGCCCTTCATGTATATTATAAAACTTCTTTAAACCTGAACGATAATGCTTAAACCAATTAATATAATCAACATTAGTGGCAAACTGCAAAAGCATTCCTTGTTTTTTTCTATATAATAGCCATTTTACTAAATTAATTACTGCACGAATTTTTCCCATATTCTATTCTATATCTTTTAAAACATTACTGATACCGCCATCAATACAAATGTTAGCTCCATTAATAAAACCCAATTCATCTTCTGCCAATAACAAAGCAAGTTTGGCAACCTCCGAAGGTTGACCTATTCTTTGCAGAGGGTGTAGTTCATTTAACTGTTGTACTTTTTTTTCATCGTTATTAAAACCATCACGTAACATTTGCGTATCAATAGCTGCAGGACTAATTGAGTTTACTCTTACCTTACCCTGTAAATCAACACTCATAGCTTTTGTAAGCCCCACCAATGCACTTTTAGAAGTAGCATAAGCAATAAACCTTTTTTTGGTAAGTTGTTGGTGAACGCTGGCTATATTAATAATACATCCTTTACCTCTTTCAAGTCTTGCTAAAAAGAATTGACTTAATAATAATGGTGCAGTAACATTTACATTTATTGTTTTATTCCAATCTTGCAGTTTAATGCTATTTACATCTGCCAAGATTTGAACAGCAGCATTATTAATTAAAATATCTAACTCCGTAATTTCATTATTAAATATTTGTTCTTGTTGGGTTTTATAATCAGAATTAGAACAATATTTTTCTAAGTCAAATTCAAAAAATTTATCGCAATATGCCGAGTAAGAGTTTTTAATGTCTAAACCAATAACAAAATAACCACTCTCTTTAAATGTTTTAGCAAGCCCCTCTCCTATGCCTCCTAAAACTCCTGTTATTAATACTTTTTTCTGCATTATGCAATATTTAAAAATCCAAACAACAAGTCAATAGCTTTATAGCTTGCTCTTCTTACCCCTTCTGTAGTATTAGAACCATTGTGCGTACCAAATATACATTGCTCAAATTCTCTCAATCTGCTATTTATGGGCAATGGCTCTACTTCAAATACATCTAAAGCTGCTGCTTTTATTTTACCGCTTTCTAATGCTGCTATTAAGTGTTCTTCATTCACTAATCCACCTCTTGCTACATTAATAAAATATACGCCATGCTTCATTAAAGCAAGTGTTTCTTTATTAATCATGTGTTTGCTGGAAGGTGTTAATGCACAAGTCATTACTACAAAATCGGCTTCTTCTATTTTTTGAGGGAAAGTTAATATTTCTTTAGCACCAACTTCTTCCGCAGTATATTTAGTAAAAGGGTCGTAGGCATATATGCTAACATCAAATCCTTTCAGCCTCTTTAATGTAGAACGTCCTATATCACCAAGACCTACTACAGCTACTGTTTTTCCTGCTATTGACATGGCTGCCGGTTTTATCCAGTTGCCTTTTTTTACTTCTCTGTCTATTTCGTGTGTGTGTCTTGCTAATGCCAGTAAATATGTCATTGCCAAATCTGCCACTTCACCACCAAACATTTGGGGTGTATTACTGATAGGTATATTTAGTGTTTTACAGGCTTCAAAGTCCACATTGTCCACACCTACACCCCATTTTACAGCAGCTTTTAATTTGCCTTTTTTACCTGCTTCAAAAACTTTTGCAGTTGCAGGGTCATCGCCAATAATCCACGCATCTACCATTGGTACTAATTGTATCAATTCATTTTCGCTCAAAACCTGCACTACATTAGGGGTAATCAATTCAATATTTTTTTCTGTGAACAGATGACGAAATTCATCTATTCTTTTCAGCATGGGCGGACAGGTTACTAATACTTTCAAGCTCATCTTACTTTACTCCATTTACTTCTTTAAACAAAAATTCAGCCACTTTAAAATTTAGTTCTACATCAATATCCTGTGCTTCTATTTCGGGCATTTCAAACAAATAAGGTCTGTCGCCAATGCGGTTGTGTTTGCGTTGCAATATTTCTCTTGAAAAAAGATACAAACAAGAATTCTCTTCAAAAACAGGAGGCAAATCCTGCGTTCTTAAAAGTATATTTTGATTGTGATTAATAGGTCGTGCCAATGAATCCCAATACCGTACATTTTTTCTTGTAACTGTAAATAATGAATCGTACATAGGAAATATTTCTAAAAATTTTTCTACTGCACTTTCTATTGTTTCAGGTTTTAAAATAGGATTTGTACTATGTGTTTGTAAGTAAAAATCTGCCGGAATTTGACTAATTGCATTTAGTAATACATCATTCATGGGAATGGAACCATCTCTTAAATGCTCCGGACGTTCTAATATTTTTATTTTATCGCCAAAATATTGTTTTGATAAATCAATCACCGTAGGGCTATCTGTATCTATCACAACAGTTGTAATTAATTTACACTTCAATAAACTTTCTGTTATATGAAAAAATAATGGCTTACCTGCAAAATCTCTGTAATTTTTTCCCGGCACTCTTTCACTTGAATGACGCATGGGTACTAATGCTACGATATTTTTATTTTTCATCATTGTATTTTTTCAGAATTGCTCTTACCGGTGCTCCTTCCAGCCCTTTTAAATTAACAGGTAAACAAATTAAATAATACCATCCCTGCTTCACTTGTTCTAAATTTAAGGTTTCTACAATTACAATTTCATTTTTCAGTAATTTCTGATGTACAGCTATGCTATCATGAAAACGTTGAATAGATAAATAATCAATTCCTATCAATTCAATTTTTTTTTCAATTACCCATTGTACGCCTGTAATATCTATGCTACAAAAATCTTCTTGAAATTCAGAAATCTTTTTTTGCCAATAAGTCTGATTGTCTGTTTTTAATAAAAGTCGCTTACAAGTTAATGGAATATTTGCTTCTTCCAAATCGGAATATGTAATGTTTTTTTTGCCATATATTTCTGCTACATATGTTTGCCCTATACATTTGATCAAATCCAATTGGTCAACTGTTTTACCTCCCTCTATAAAATGTGCTGGTGCATCTAAATGTGTTCCTAAATGACAATCAATTTCAATAGAAGTTAAATTATTAGTATGCAGGGGTAATTGCATTTGCTGTGTTATCTTTATACCAATACTCCCAGGCCACTTTGGTAGAGCAGATGAAGTTGGATAAGTAATATCTATAAACTCTTGATCCATCATTTAATTGTATTGAATTTTTTTGCCTTGATTATTTTTTTCATTGAGAATGTTTTTTTGTTTTGATAAACCGTTAGGATAATAAAATCTGTTTTTCAGTTCTTTAGATACAATGCCTTTTTGGCTATGACCTAAATATGTACCATAAAATTGCATAAATCTGAAGAACAAAATATTTTTTACCTCTTTAAAAAAACAACCATTTTGTACAGCATGAAAATAATCTGTCAAGCTATTAGATAAGAACAGGCGAACAAAATCAAAAAAGCCAAAGTGTACTTTAGGCATTATTTGTTTTAAAGCAATAGCTTCTCTTCTATACCTATTTTTGATTTTTTGTGGTGTTTCTTCATGTACATGAACTATTACTGCATCTGCCTCATAAGTTATTACATAACCTTTATTCATTATTTTTTGTGCCCAATCCAAATCTTCCAATCCTGTGAGAGTTTCATCATAAGGCTGCTCTAACCATAAGTTTTTTCTAATAGCACAATTAGCATTATTACAAAATGGAGTCGTTTGATTATAATTACTTTGTAATGGGAACCATTTATTAAATACTTGCTGTTCTGAGAATTGGGTACGTTCATTACCTGTTTGCCTGCCATATACAAGAGCAATATTTTTATTTACAAAAGGGGATATCATTTTTTCTATCCAATTAGTAAAAACAGGATATATATGTGCCGAAGCAAAAAGAAGAATATCACCTGTAGCTACTTCACAACCAATGTTCAATGCCTTTCCAAAGGAAAACTCCTCTTGAGTAATGGATACCACTTTTGCTCCCATATGTTTTGCTATAGAAACAGTAGAATCCGTAGAACCTGAATCTACTACTATTACTTCTACACTAATGCCCTGTGGCAATTCTTGCTTTTCAATACCATCTAATAAACGACCAATATGGCGTTCTTCGTTGTAGGAACGTATGATGATGGAGCAGGTCAATGAAAAAATTAATTACGGATTAGTTTACACAAAATTTGCTTATCTCTGTTAATACTTTCCGCTATAGTGTAGTTAAAGGTTGATAAGAATTTCATAATCTCATCAATTGAAGTGTTGAACGATGGTAAAAAGTCAGGGTGTAATTCTATAAATACTACACGAGGGCGATTATCTCCGATTAATAGTTTTTTCATTCCTTGCAGCGCTATCATTTCAGCACCTTCAATATCTATTTTAATTACTGTTGGAAAAGGAATTTTATTTTTTTTCAATAAGTTATCAATACTTTCAATATCTACTTCTATTGAAGTATCAATGCCATTTACTTTTTCAAGACTTGGTGAAAAAGCATTAGAACCTGCTGTATAGAGTTCCATTTTTCCTGTCGTCTCTCCAACTGCTAATTGCTGAATAGAAAAATTTGTTAACTCATTTATACGATAATTTTCCTTAAGTCGCATAGCATTTTCAGGATCAGGCTCAAAACTTACCACTTTACCTTTTGTTAATCGCTTTGCAGCTAATACTGAAATTAAACCCACCGAAGATCCGATGTCAAATAGCACATCATTTTCTTGTATTTCGTTTAGTATTTTCTCTACATATTCTTTTTCTCCACCCCAATTTTTTAATCGGAATTCTTCTGTTGAGTTGTTGATGTTAAATTTTACTTTATACTTTTCTTCTTTAAAAATATAAGGATATGATGCATTATTATTATTATTATTTGAAATAATATGTCTTATTTTATTTATTATTCTCCTAAAAAGGCTCATGATATTAAAAAATTATTAATTGAAAAATCTTAAATCTGCACCCATTATAATTTCGTTAATAGGTTCTTGTTTTTTATAATAATTGGACACCAAATTAATTAGAGGAATAGCTTCAGGCATTAAAAAACATATCTCTATTAGTATTTGATTGGTAATTTTAAATACACTTTCGCTAGATTTTAATGCCTTATATTCTCCACCTTGTATATCAATTTTTAATACATCAATAGAGTTAATATTGTTTTCTTTACAAAAAGAAACAATAGTTTTGCAATTTACTTTATTGTTCTGCATCTGGTCTTTTGTAGTAAAGGGTAGCAAAGCATCAATTTCGGTAGAATTTACTTGCGAACTATCTATGTTATAAAAAAAATCAATTTCTCCATCATAACTAGATATTGCTGCTTCAATAATATGATAGTTATTAAATTGAGATAAATTCTTCTTAATAATAGGGATTAACTTTTTGTCTGGCTCAAACGAAAATAAATTAGCAGAGGGAAACTTTTTTTTTATAAAGTAAGAAAAAATTCCAACATTGGCACCTATATCTAAAATATTACCATTTGCATCCATTTTTACAGCGTTGGCAAGTTTTTCTAATTTTGAAGTGGAATTTACAATGTGATATAAGCTAGCAGCTTCATTTATAATATATAATAAATCATCTTTATAATGATATTCTATAATAGGGATATTACTCCTTAGTTGTTCGCAAATTCTCTCAGGATATTTTATTAAAGGTTCTTTTTTTAAGTAGGCTAAATGAGAATCTTCTTTTAGTCTTAGCTTATTAATAATGGTATTTAACATTGAATTAAGATAATTTGTTTGTATTCCATAATAACGGCATTGCAATAATACCTATTCTTTTTTCTGCATAACTAATAAAGGTTTCATTTTCGTCAGATAGAGTTACCTCAAAGGCAAGGCATTTTTCAACTCTATTAAATGTTTGAAAATTTGCTATACCGGTGTTAAAGGTTATAAAATAAAAACCTGGTTTTAATATTAAGCTAGGAATTTTAATGAAAGCCTCATATTCTCCTTTATTTCGAATATTAAGGCGATTATCTTCCAAATCTGTGTCAAAACTTAAAAAGATTATACTTTCATTGGCTATATTTTCAATACTAAAGTTAATTACAGATCCTACTAAGTCTTTTTGTACCTTGTATTTAACATATATATTTATATTTTCTTTTGTATTGAAAATACATTGGTTTTGTAATTTATTATTTAGAATTTTAGCTTCATAAATATCAAATAGTCCATCCTCTTGATTTTTTTTTACAAAGTTTGATTTTAGTAATGAAGTTTCGCTCATATTAATCTTGGAATAGTCTTGAAGAACATCTAGAATTTCACCATATGAGTTCATTTCTCCATTAGATAATAGTAATCCTTTGTTACATAAGCTTTTTACCGCTGCCATATTATGACTCACAAATAACACAGTTCTTCCATCATTTACACTTACATCTTTCATTTTGCCAAGGCATTTTTTTTGAAATTCTGCATCGCCTACGGCAAGTACTTCGTCCACAATTAAAATTTCGGGTTCTAAATGTGCTGCTACTGCAAATGCTAAACGTACATACATACCACTGCTATAACGTTTTACTGGTGTATCTATATAGCGTTCTACACCTGCAAAATCCACAATTTCATCAAACTTCTTTTTAATTTCTCTTTTGGTCATGCCTAAAATAGAGCCATTTAAAAATATGTTTTCTCTACCCGTCATTTCAGGATGAAAGCCTGTACCAACTTCTAATAAACTGGCTATTCTACCTTTTACTTTTATACTGCCAGTTGTAGGTAAAGTAGTTTTAGAAAGTATTTTTAATAAGGTGCTTTTGCCTGCTCCATTACGCCCTATTATTCCTAATACTTCTCCTTGTTTTACTTCAAAGTTTATATCTTTCAAAGCCCAAACATAATCACTATCTCCTTTTGCTGTTCTATCATTGGCTTCTCCAATTTTTAAAAAGGGGTCTTCTTTGCCTTGTACTTTGTGCCACCATCGTTTTAAATCGTGGCTAAGTGTACCTGTGCCTACTTCGCCTAAACGATATTGTTTTGATAAATTTTCTACTTTTATTACTGTATTACTCATTATTGCTCCATTGTTTATATCATTCTGTAATAAAATATCCTCCTGTTTTACGGCTTACGCTTTTTTCAATCAGCCCTCTTTTCTTTTGTTTAACAAAAAACTTCTTCCTTTCTCTGATAACTTATATTGTTGATTTTTACTATTGGGTTTATCAGGTATGGTCATTTCTATTAATTTAAGTTCTAATGCGGGTTTAAGATAATTATATATAAATGTAGGACGATGCCTTATTCCTACCCTTTCCATCAATTCTTTAATCGTCATTTCCTGCTCAAGTACTGTTATCACCTTCCTAACTTGTTCGGTAACTTGTTCGGTAACTTGTTCGGTAACTTGTTCGGTAACTTGCTCGGTAACTTGCTCGGTAACTTGATTTATTGAACTTGTTTTTTGTTTCGTATAAGAAATAGTAGCCATAAACCCTTTACCAATTTCTTCATATTCAATTTTCATAGTTGGATAAACTTCTATTGCTTTTCTTATACGCATAAAACCACTTCCATATTTTTCAATATCTCCGGTTAAATAAAATGCTTCTGCTATCATTTTATTTCTGGCATAAGCAGGATATTTGTCTGTCTTTAAATCTTCTATGGTAAGATGATTGGCTAATTTTCCAGGATTGTAAAATGTAATATAATTATCAAATATTTTTATTTGAATATCTCCCGAACTTAAATAATCACGATGTACAATAGCATTCAACACCAATTCTCTAATGGCATCTAAAGGATACTCAGGAATTTCGGTACGTTGTGTAGTTTCTCCTGTTATTTCAAAGGCAAACTTTATTTGAGAGATAATATACTTCATTGTTTCTTCAACCAATTCAAATAAGGTATGTCTAAATATTCTATCATCTACAATAAATGATAGCGATTTAAAGCGACCAATATGTAAATTATAAATGGTATCTTCTTTGCTAAACAATAATGCAGCTGCATTAGAAATACCTTTTTCGGAAATAAGGTTTAATTTTTTTAAGTTAGCTTCTAAGTTTCCATCAAGGTTAAAACGTCCTTTTTCATTTACTTTATTTATAAATTGTTTTACTTTATTCCAGTCTATATCATTAATAGTATAATTGGAAGCAGGGTAAGCATCCCAAGAAACTTGTAGGGTTTGCAAATTCAAGTCTGCAATTTCTGTTGGACTTAATTGATGGTTTGAATTATTAACTCGTTTATAATATCTGCCTTTAAAAGAAAGTGGTTTAATAGGAAATTCTTGTACATGAATAGTTACATAAATTTTATCCTCAACTTTATGTTCTTTGATAGTTGGAATAATAGATGGTTCTGTTTTTAATTTAATTTCATTCAGCCATTTCTGAATAGTTTCTTGTCCAATATTTACTCCTTTTACTTCTCCTTTATCCGAAATGCCAATAAAAACTTCTCCCCCTTTTGTATTGGCAAAAGCCACTAATGAAATAATTACCTCATCGCTAAATGAAGTTTTAAATTCCAGTGTTTCATTTTCGCCTTGTTTCAGTAGGTGTTGAAGTGCTTTATTTGTCATTAATCAAAAAGCAAATATTGTTTTGATAAGTTTTCTACTTTTATTACTGTATTACTCATTAAAAAATATTGATTGCTGCTTCTATTAATTTGATTTTTATTGTGGCAGATTCAAGTTGTAAGTGCAACAGTTAATTAATTAGGTTTAAAGTTAGCGATAAAAATTTGTAATGGTGTTTTATACTTTAAAGATTTTCTTGGTCTGTTGTTAAGTTTGTTTTGTATTTCTACAAAGAATTGTATATCATATCTTTTTATGTTTAGCTATATAGTTATTCCATGTCATTATTAATTTTTACACCGTATCCATAAAACTTTTTTCCACTTTATTAAAAATAATTGCTCCTATTGCTAAAACAAAAAAAGCTACTGCAGAGCTATAACCTAATAATACCCAACTAAAACTACCACTTCCTGTAAAAGCATACCTAAATGTTTCTACAATTGCAGATAATGGATTTATTTTAATTGCCATTGCAATTGTTGGAGAACTATTTTGTATTTCACTTAATGGATAAATAATGGGTGTTGCATACATTAACAATTGTACACCAAAAGTTAATAGAAAAATAAGGTCTTTATACTTTGTAGTAAGAGAACTAATTATCATACCCAAACCTAAAGCTAAAACAGCCATTAGCAAAAGTAAATAAGGTATTAATAGTAATGTAGTATTGGGTTGTAAGTTACTACCTTGCCAATAATACCAAGCCCAAATAAGTAAGAATAAAAAGAATTGTATGCCAAACCTAATAAGGTTTGAAACTACAATACTTAATGGCATAACCAATCTTGGAAAATATACTTTACCGAAAATACTTGCATTGTCTTTAAATACTGTTGCTGTTTTATTTAAACATTCAGCAAAATAATTCCATAAGGTAACACCAGAAAGATAAAATACAATTTGTGGTACACCGCCAGTACTAATATTGGCTATTCTTCCAAATATTATTAAGAACATTAAACTGGTTAGTAATGGTTGTACAAAAAACCAAAGAGGTCCTAAAATAGTTTGTTTATAAAAAGTTACAAAATCTCTTTTAACAAACATTAGTAATAAATCTTTGTAACGCCATACTTCTTTTAGTTTTAAATCAAGTAAAGAGTGTTGTGGTGATATTTCTTCTGTCCATTTTTCCATGTTCTATTATAATCGTTTTACTTTCTAAAAATTATAGCAATAATAATTATTGCTATTTATAATTTGATTACTGCTTGTTTTATTGTTTGTTTTATTACATTCCAATCTAATGGTTGTATTAGATTGGGTGTTACTTGAATTTCTGCATCTTCAAAATAAGACAAACTTCTTACTACATTAAAAATTGAACCAAAAGGAAACTTGTTTTTATAGAAATCAAGCATTTGTGTTAATGAAAAATTTTTAAGAAGAAAAAATATATCAATAAAATTCTTTTTACTACCTCTATTTGTAATTGCCTCTAATTTCATGGCTGCAATATCTTCTTGTAAAGCCATAAATATTTCATCAACAAATAAAGCTTCTGATAGCCATTTAAAAGAATAATTTACAAAATCTACTTTAATATCATTGATACGAAATTGATGTATATTTTTTCTTTCATTTTCAATAACTAATTCTGTAAAATTATGTTCATACAATACTGATATTATCTCATTGCCTGTTAGCTCTATTTCTCCAAAAAAATCTAAATCTATTGATTTACGATGTCCTATTTGTAAAGCTAATGCAGTACCACCTACTAAACGTAATTTTGAAAATTCCTTAATCTTTTGTAAAGATTTTAGAAGTACCAGTGTGTTTGGTTCGAGTGTATTTGTGTATAACATCTAAAATTACTTTCAGGTGTTTGGCTAACTGTTGCAATAAATGACAAACTTTTTCTTTCTAAACTTCTAAGTGTTAAAGCTACTTGTTTAATTTTTTCTAATCCATAAATTTCATCTCTTATTAAAATCCAATCGTTCCATTTTCCAAAATCTAATACTCTATTAATTATGTATGCTTCGTGTTTAATTAAATCTAATTCATCAATATTAGCATCGCAAAAAAGGTTTTTAGAAAATTTATTTAATAAGGCTTTATCCATTTTTGAAAGTAAAATTGATTCGTAAATAGATTGTATAACTAAAATATTAAACTGCTATTTTCATTAGTCTATGTTGAACTTCTTTATCGGGTATAGGTTGTATCAGCCATTCTATTTGTTCGCTGTAATCAATGTCTTTGAAATAAACAAGTTGCACTCTAAACATTTTTTCTGAAAAACCATCACCAAATATTTCAGTTGCTCTTTTAGAAATTTCTTCAATAGTGTAACGATTTTCTAAAATAATAAGCAAATCAACATAATCTTTCCATTTTGCCCTTCTGCCTAAAGCATAGGCTTTCATTGCTGCAAGAGTTAATAAATCAGGGATTTTAAAATATTTATTAGAAACAGCGAATTCTTTTATATGAAAAGGATAATAATAGAAAGTCCACTTTACATTATTTATCAGCAGGTTTATTCCATCAGCATTTTCAAATAAAAGTTGATATTGAATGCCTTTTTCTGCTAATGTTCTTTTAATTTTTAATTTATCTATTCTAGTTTCTTTAAACAAATCAAAATCAATACTTCTTCTATGACCTATATGGATAGCAATAGCTGTGCCTCCTACTAATATGTATCCACGTTTGAATTTACTCAGCAATTCTAACTGCTCATGCTGTTCCTTATTGAGAATGCTTAGGTGCATGGTGTTTAAAATACAAATTGAAATAATTGGAAATTTCAGGAAAATAATTAGTTCTTTTTTTAGAGTGTTGCAAATGAAATATTTCTGCCACTTGCTTAGTATCTATAGTATTCAGCAAATCCTTAAATGCTTCCCAACTACCATAATTAAGAATAAATTCTACCAAAACTTCATTACTCATTTTATCAAGCCTATTATTGTCAAAATACCAAAATAGGTCTTTATATTTTTTTATGAGTTGCTTACGTGTCATTGCTTATTTCAATCTTTTATAGCTGCAACTTATTGTAATTGTATATTTCTTTTACTAATCATCTATCTTCTAAATATTTTTTGCCACCAACTTAGTTTTACATGGTTATCAAAATAACCTTTGTTGTTAGCATCAAAATAAGGGTCTTTTTTTCTGCCACCATAAATATATTTATTATAGCCATAACCTTTGACTCCATAACCATACATATAACCATAACCATAGCCATAGCCATAACCATAATAACCATAACGACCTGCTAAGTTTACATCATTTACCACTATAGCCATATTGGTTAGTTTCTTATCTTTCTTTAAATCATTTATGAAGTCCATTTGCTTTTTAAGTGTATAGCGTTGTCTTATAACATATAAAGTAGCATCTGCATACTTACTTAAAGCAAATGAGTCGCTTACAATACCAACAGGTGCAGAGTCAATTACAATATAATCATAGTTTTCTTTTAAAGCAGTAAAGAAAGATTCCATTCTATCGCCTATAATTAATTCAGCTGGGTTTGGTGGTATAGGACCAGTATTGTATAAATGTAGTAATGGATGTTTTCTAAGTGTTTTGTAAATACTATTTATATCGTTTGTTTGCCCTATTAAATAGTTGGTAATGCCTCTATCATTATTATCATCAATTTCTTTAATTTCAATACCTTTTAGTTTGCGTAAATCAAATTCTAAAAGGGCAACTCTTTTTCCTGTGAGAGCTAATACAGCAGCAAAGTTTAAGCTGATAAATGATTTTCCTTCTCCACTGATTGATGAAGTAATTAATATAGAAGTTGCTTCATTATTTTTTTGTTTGCCCGATAAAACAAATTCTAAATTACTTCGTAAAATTCTAAATTGTTCGGCAACAATATTTCTACTATTTTCTACAACAATAGAACCAACTTCATCCACATGGCTAATTTCTCCTGCTATTGGTATATCTGTTTTATCGGAAATATCTTGTCTGGTTGTAATTTTATCGTTTAATAAATCCAATAAATAAATAATTCCAATAGGGATTAATAACCCTAAAATAGCTGCAAAAGTTTTTATTTGAGATGACTTAGGCTCAATAGGTAGATAAGATGCATAAGAAGGGTCTAACTCTTGATAATTAGATTCTGTAGATACAGAAGCAATAGAAGTTTCCTCTCCTTTTTGTAAAAGATATAAATATAGTTTTTCTTTTACTCCTTTTTGTCTGTTAATATTAATTAATTCTAATTCTTTATCAGGTAAGGAAGCTAATTTTTCCATATCTACATCACTTCTTCCTTCATAAGTACTAATTTTTAATTTTTTAGATTGTTTTAAAATGGCACCAGCTTCTAAGATACTTTGTTTAAGTTGTTCAATCTGATTATCTATTTCTAAAGCAGATGGATTATCTTTATAAGCAACAAATTCTAATTTTTCTTTTTGAATTTGTAAATCATTATAACGTTGAATCATTGTGTTATAGGACATATCATCAACACCTAAATTAGATGGAATAACTTTTGATTTTCCAATACTTTTATTGTTTCTTAAATAATCATCTATTTGATTTAAGTTTTCAATATCTAATTGTAAGTTTAAAACTTGTTGTTCGGCAGCTGTTAATCTATTTTGCAAATACAAATACTCTCCTTGAACATCAAAAAAACGATTGCTTTTTTTATAATCTCTAAGTTCAGATTCTAAATCACTTAATTCTTTTGTTACAATGGCTAATCTGTTATTAATAAACGCCACAGTTCTTACTGCATTTTCTTGTTTTAATTCTATATCACTTCTAATGATTTCTTTTACTAATAGATTTAAAAAGTCTTCTACTTTTTTTCTACTTTCACCTGTTAATCCTAAAACCAAAACACTTGTTTTTTGGCTGAGTGTTCCAATAGATAAATTACTTTGCATAATACCTGCAGCATATTTTGTAGGTAGCCATCTAATAATATAAGGGTCAGTACCTGTTTCTATGGCAGATCCATTTTTTATTATTCTAAATTTAAACCCATAAATATTTAAAGAATCTCCCCATTTGAATTGTTTAGTTTTTTTGTTCAACTCAATTTCAGCTCCTTCTTCGTTATAGGATTTTAATTTAAAAGAATAAACAAGGCTTGAATCTGGAATATTTATTGGTTTAAAAGTAAATGGAGTTGATTTATAAGAATCTGATGTTTTAATATTTCCCTCTTTACTATAAATAATATTAAAACCTCCAATTTCTACTACTCTTTCTAATAGTTTTTTTGTACGAATTAGTTGCATTTCATTGTCTAAATTAATAGACCTTACACCCGATACTGCTTGGCTAATTAAATCATTTTGATATGAATTTTTTCCAGCATCTCCCCTAACTAATAATTGTACACTTGCTTTATAAATAGGTACTTTATATCTGATATATATTAATGCTATACCAATACATAAAACCATTGATAAAATAAACAATGGAAAATGACTTAAGTATTTTACTAAAATTTCTCTAACAGAAAATTTAGATTTATTATCCTGTTGAGTAATGTTAGGAATAATTGATTGTGGATTAATTGAACTCATTCATGTAATAATTAATTAAGAAATTATCTTCTGCCTAACAACATAATAAAGTTTATTAAACTTAAAGCTATACTTGTAAATTGTACTATAGGTTGTATATTTTCTCTAAATTCTCTGTCTCTCATTTTTTTGAACTTTTTTTCATCAGCTCCTACATAAATCATATCATTTTGTTGAAGCTGAAATGCAGGAGATTCATAAAGTTTTGCATCTTGTAAATCTATATAATAGGTTTTTCTTTTACCGCTATCTTCTCTTACAAGCATTATGTTATTTCTTTTACTATCTTCAGAAAGACCTCCTGACTGTGCAATAGCATCAATAATAGTTGCTTTTTCTGTATTAAATAGCTTTGTTCCTTGATTGGGTACTTCTCCTAAAACATTTACACTAAATCCTTGTAATCTTACATCTACCGATACGTCTTTAATGTATTTGCTCCATTCCATTACTAACAAATCCTGTAATTGTGTACAAGTAAGTCCGGCTACTTTTAAAAAGCCAATTTTGGGTAGTTCTATTTCTCCAGTTTTACTTACTATAAAATTTCCATTATTTCCAAGAACATTAAAAAGTGCTGCTTGTTCTTGACTGGCTGTTGCTTTTGTATATGCTTTTATGCTGATTTTATCTTCTTCTTTTATTGTAAGCTCTTTGTAAGAAAAATTATTTAAGCTATCAAACCCTGTTTGAAAAAGTTGATATGATTGTTCTAACTTTTTTATATTAGTACAACTCATCGTAAATAAAATAATAAATAAACCAAAAGCAATTTTTTTCATAAATGAAAATTAAAATTTCAAAGATAATTATATAGCTCCGCCAAGTAACTCACAGGATGAGTTTTGTAGTATTCAAAAAATAACAGACATAGCAGGAAATAATGATTTTAAAATTACATTCCTACATGTCTGTTAATATATATCTTGTCCAAAATTTTGAATATTTATTATATTATAACACATTAATAAACAATACTTTAAGTTATAAACGATTGATGTTTATTTTTGTGAGGTGCAAATATAGGTTAATTTTATTTGTTATTAATATTTAGGTTGTATATATAAGATTTTTTTTATACTGAAATAAGA
>JAIXLO010000006.1 GCA_026931325.1 Chitinophagales bacterium
CTATCATACTGTGCAGGAATATGATTGATGTAATTCCTCCATTTATCAATTACGTTTTGCATATCATCTGGCAATGGGGCTTCAAAAAATAAATCTTTACCAGTTGTTGGATGAATAAAACCCAATGTTTTAGCATGTAAAGCACAACGTGGGCAAACTTTAAAACAATTTTCTACAAACTGTTTATACTTAGTGTAAATAGTGCCTTTCAAAATTTTATCTCCTCCATACTCCCAATCATTAAATAAAGTATGACCAATGTATTTCATGTGCACACGAATTTGATGTGTTCTTCCTGTTTCTAAAACACACTCAACTAATGTTACATAATTCATTCTTTCCAAAACTTTATAATGAGTAATAGCATGTTTGCCAATTTCTCCTTCTGGATAAACATCAAACATTTTTCTGTATTGCTTGTGTCTAGCAATATGTCCTGTTATAGTTCCTTCATTATTTTCAATATCTCCCCAAACAAGTGCAGTATATTTTCTTTGAACAGTATGGTTAAAAAATTGTTTGGTTAAATGTGCAGCAGCATTTCCATTTTTTGCAAGAACAATTAAGCCAGTTGTATTTTTATCAATTCTATGTACCATTCCAAAACGAGGCAACTCATCTTCATTAAGTTCAGGATTTTGTTGTAGTAAATGATATACTACACCATTTAATAAAGTTCCTGTATAATTACCAACACCTGGATGAACAACCATATTTGCAGGTTTATTTATTACCAACACATCATCATCTTCAAACACAATATTTAATGGAATATTTTCTGGTTTTAATTCTGTGTATTCAGGATTAATTACACTAATAATTAAAATTTCATCAAATGGTTTTACTTTATAATTACTTTTTACTTTTTTTCCATTAACAGTAACAAAACCATTATCTATTGCTTGTTGTATTTTATTTCTTGTATTTCCTTCAGTTCGTATTTGTAACCATTTATCTATACGCAAAGGTTCTTGTCCTTTATCAATAGTAAAGGTTCTTCTTTCATATAATTCTTCAGTTGGAAGTTCATTTTCTAAAGGCTCATTCATAAGGTACGAAGATATGTTTTGATAATGGTAAATTAAATATTGTAAAAATTAAATTCACTTTAGTATTTTTCTATTATCTGGAAAATTTTCCACTTTTTTCAAAGTTTGTACAATTTTGGGAAAAATTCTTCGTTTAAGAAAATGTATCCAATATCCAAAGTCATGAAAGAGCCAAATTCCTTCAAAATATTTATTGTAGAAGACGACTTATGGTACAGTTCAATGTTGTCTCATGTATTAAGCTTAAACCCTGATTGTCAGGTAAAAAAGTTTAACTCTGCTAAAGATTTTTTTGCAGCACTGCATGAAAAACCAAACGTGGTTTCATTAGATTATTCTTTGCCTGATGCAACTGGAGAAGAAATCATTAGAAAATTAAAAGCAGAAAGCCCTGATACTAAAGTAATAGTTATATCAAGTCAAGAAGATGTAAAAGTGGCAATTAATTTATTGAAAAGTGGTGTATATGATTATATAGTAAAAGATGAAGATACAAAAGACAGGCTTTGGCATAGTATTCAAAACATTCGTGAAAATGCAGACTTAAAAAAAGAAATAGAAACATTAAAAGAAGAAGTTGTTCGAAAATATGATTTCTCTAAAACAATTATTGGTAATAGTAATGCTATTAACAGAGTTTTTAACTTAATGGAAAAAGCTACAAAAACAAACATCACTATTTCTTTAACAGGAGAAACAGGTACAGGCAAAGAAGTTGTAGCAAAATGTATTCATTATAATTCTGAAAGGAGTAATAAACCTTTTGTTGCAATTAATATTGCAGCTATACCAAAAGACCTTTTAGAAAGTGAATTATTTGGACATGAAAAAGGAGCATTTACAGGAGCTGTTGCAAGAAGAATAGGCAAGTTTGAAGAAGCACATAAAGGCACTCTTTTCTTAGATGAAATTGGAGAAATGGATTTGAATATGCAATCTAAACTTTTAAGAACACTACAAGAAAGAGAATTATCAAGAGTTGGTAGTAATGAACTTATAAAATTTGATGTTAGATTAATTGTTGCAACACATAAAAATTTATTAGAAGAAGTAAAGAATGGAAATTTTAGAGAAGATTTATACTATCGTTTATTAGGCTTACCTATTATGTTGCCTCCATTAAGAGATAGAGAAAATGACGTGTTATTAATAGCTAAACATTATATTGATTTGTTTTGCAGAGAAAATAAAATAGCTACAAAAGTATTATCTACAGATGCCAAAAAAGTTTTACTACACCATTCTTTCCCTGGCAATATCAGAGAGTTAAAATCTATTATAGAATTAGCAACAGTAATGGCAGAAGGAAATGAAATTTTACCAGAACATTTAAATATAACTGTAAATAACTCTTTAGAAAATTTTATAGCTAAAGATGCTACATTGAAAGAATTTAATATAAAGCTTATACAATACTATTTAGACATGTATAATAGTGATGTATTAAAAGTTGCAAAAAAATTAGATATAGGTAAAAGTACTATTTACAGAATGATTCAAAACAAAGAATTAAACATTCATAAAAAACAATATGAAGGAGCTATATTAAACTAAGTTTAAAATCCAATATCTAGTAGAGCCAAAAGCTGTTTCTATAAAAATGAAGCAGCTTTTTTATTATTTCTATGAAGCATATTACTTTGCCTTATAAAATATTTGTATTTTTGAAAAGCTATTATTATTCTATAAAAACGATGTTGCCATTACATTCTTTTTTATAAGATTTTATTATTAATACATTAACCTATTTGTAAACGATTATTTTTGCCTAATGGAATTACAAGAAAATAATATGACTTACACTAACGATATGCTTTCTTACGAAGGTTTTAAAGCTACTGTATTAAATGATTTTAAAACTGCTGTAATAAGTAGAGAAGCAAGTTTATTAGGAAGAAAAGAAGTTCTTACAGGAAAAGCAAAGTTTGGCATTTTTGGCGATGGTAAAGAATTACCACAAATAGCTATGGCTAAATGTTTTAAATCTGGTGATTATAGAAGTGGTTACTACAGAGATCAAACTTTTATGTTTGCCACAGGGCTTGCCAATGTTGAGCATTTTTTTGCTCAATTATATGCTGACCCAATTGAAGGGCATGATCCTTTCAGTAGTGGGCGACAAATGAATTGTCATTTTGCAACAAGATTTGTAGATGAAAAAGGTAATTGGTTAGACTTAGCTAACAGAAAAAATATATCATCAGACATTGCTCCTACTGGTGGTCAAATGGTAAGAGCTTTAGGATTGGCTTTTGCAAGTAAATGTTTTAGAAATATAAAAGAGCTACAACAGTTTGAAGAATTATCTCACAATGGAAATGAAGTTTGCTTTTGTACTATAGGCGATGCCAGTACAAGTGAAGGACATTTTTGGGAAACTATTAATGCTGCTGGTGTTTTACAAGTTCCATTAGCTGTATTTGTTTATGATGATGGTTATGGAATTTCTGTTCCTAAATCTTATCAAACAACCAAAGAATCTATCAGTACTGTATTAAAAGGTTTTCAAAAACAAGATAATAGTAATGGTATAAATATTTATAGAGTAAAAGCTTGGGATTATGCTGGTATGTGTGAAGTATTTGAAGAAGCTATACAAAAAATAAGAGAAACACATACACCTGCTGTTTTTCATATTGAAGAAGTTACACAACCACAAGGTCACTCAACTTCTGGTAGCCATGAACGTTATAAAAGTAAAGAAAGATTAGAATGGGAAAAAGAATGGGATGGAATAAAAAAAATGAGAGAATGGATTACTTCAAATGGAATTGCTACTGATGAAGAATTAGATAAAATACATGAAGAAGCAAAAGAAAATGTAAAACAACAAAAAAATAATGCTTGGGAAAAATATATAAGCCCAATAAAACAACAAGTTTCTACTGCTACTGAATTAATAAAAAATATTATTGTAAACGATATTGATAAATACAACTTTATTCAACAAATATGTACAGAATTAAGTAGTTTAACAGAACCAATGCGTAGAGATGTTTTAAGCACTTTAGCAAAAGCTATTAATACAGTTCATAGCAACTCTCCTGGCATTGATGAAGTAAAAGAATACTATGAAAAACTAAAACAAGAGAATGCTTCTTTATACAATACATATTTATATGATGAAGGTGAAAAATCTGCTTTAAAAGTTCCAGAAGTAAAACCTCTTATTTCTTTTGATGCACCTATTGTTAATGGTTTTGAAGTATTGAATAAATATTTTGATACACTATTTGCATCTAATCCAAAAGTTTTAGCATTTGGTGAAGATGTTGGTTTTATTGGCGACGTAAATCAAGGATTTGCTGGCTTACAAGAAAAATATGGAGTTTATAGAATTTCAGATACAGGTATAAGAGAGTTAAGCATTATAGGTCAAGGAATTGGTGCAGCATTAAGAGGATTAAGACCTATTGCTGAAATTCAATACTTAGATTATTTATTATTTGGTTTACAACCTTTGAGTGATGATGTAGCTACAACACATTTCAGAACAAAAGGAAAACAAAGCTGCCCTATCATTGTTCGTACAAGAGGTCATAGATTAGAAGGTATTTGGCATAGTGGTAGTCCAATGGGAATGATTACTCATGCATTCAGAGGGATGTATGTTTGTGTGCCAAGAAATATGGTTCAAGCAGTTGGTATGTATAATACTTTATTGCAAAGCAATGAGCCTGGAATAATAGTTGAATGTTTAAATGGTTATCGCTTAAAAGAAAAATTACCTGCTAATTTATTAGATTTCACTACACCAATGGGTATTCCTGAAATTATAAAAGAAGGAACTGATGTAACCATTGTTTCTTATGGTTCAACACTTAGAATAATTCAAGAAGCAGCAGAAAGATTAAGTAATGAAAATATTAGTTGCGAAATAATTGATGTTCAAACTTTATTACCTTTTGATATAAATCATTCTATTGTAAAATCATTACAAAAATCAAATAGAATACTATTTATTGATGAAGATGTTCCAGGTGGTGCAACTGCTTTTATGTTTAGAGAAGTAATGGAAATTCAAGGAGGTTATAAATGGTTAGATGTAGCCCCAAGAACTATTACATCTAAAGCTCATAGACCAAGTTATGGAAGTGATGGAGATTATTTCAGTAAACCAAATGCTGAAGAAATTATTGATACCATAAAACAAATGATGGCTGAATAAATTTAATTTTCTGAATTTAAAATTTCATTACAATCACTCATGAAAATTGCAATTATCAATGGACCAAATCTTAATTTATTAGGCATTAGAGAAACAGGCATTTATGGTAATCAAAATTTTGAAAATTATTTAGAGCAATTAGAAAAACAATTTTCCCATATTGATTTTCATTATTATCAAAGTAATATTGAAGGAGAATTAATTAATGAATTACAACAAATAGGTTTTGAATACAATGGAATTATTTTTAACCCTGGTGGTTACACACACACTTCAGTTGCATTAGGTGATTGTATTGCTGCAATTACAACTCCTGTTGTAGAAGTACACATCAGCAATATTTTTTCAAGAGAAGAGTTTAGAAAAATATCCCACATTAGTGCTAAATGTAAAGGAACTATTTCTGGTCTTGGTTTAAAAGGTTATGAATTAGCTCTTAGATGGCTTATTGAAAATAAATAATTTTTGTTTTAGCATTGTATTATAATCATTACAATAGCTTTTAACAATTCTATTAAACAACACAAGACTAAATTTGTAAAACATATTTAAACTAATTACATGAAGAATTTTACTACAGTACTCTCTATTATTTTAGCAATTGCTGTTGGTGTTTTATTTTACTTTCAGTTTTCAGATAAAAAAGGAAAAAATAATTTATCCCAACAAAATAATAGTATCAATAATGCTACAGAAGGCAGTTTTAAAATTGCTTATTTTGAAATGGATTCTATAGAAAATCAATATGAATACTTAAAAGATGTTAGAAATAGTTTAAGAAGCCTTGAACAAAAAAAAGGGAATGAACTAAATCAATTAAGAAATGCTGGACATGCAAAAATTATGGAATATCAAAAAAGAAGTAATACCATGACAGAGCAAGAAATAGCTCAAGCAAATCAAGAAATAATGAAATTAGATGAAGACTTAAAAGCACAGGAGCAAATAAAATCACAAGAATTACAAGATGAGAGTATTAAAAAAATTCAGGAAGTAAAAAAAACAATTGAAGACTTTTTAAAAGAATATAATAAGGATAAAAATTACTCTTATATTTTATCAAGTAGTTCAGACATTATTTATTTGAAAGATACTGCATACGATATAACAAAAGATTTAATTAAAGGCCTAAATGAAGCATACAAGAAAAAGAAAAAATCTTAAAATTCTATAAAACCTTTATCTTCAAATCCCATTTAAAAAAAATAAATGGGATTTTTTAATACCAAAACTATATGAGTAATCCCTCTTTCAAACCAACATTAAGCTTAACAGATGCTACAATGATTGTAGCAGGAAGTATGATTGGCTCAGGAATTTTTATTGTAAGTGCAGATATAGTAAGAAATACAGGAAGTGCTGGTTGGCTAATACTTGTATGGCTACTTACAGGGTTTATGACTTTAATTGCAGCACTTAGTTATGGAGAGTTGAGTGCTATGTTTCCTAAAGCTGGTGGTCAATATGTTTATTTAAAAGAAGCATATAACCCATTAATTGCATTTTTATATGGATGGAGTTTTTTTGCAGTAATACAAACAGGTACAATAGCTGCAGTTGGTGTTGCTTTTTCAAAATTTTTAGACTATTTGGCTCCTGACTATGGCAATGATGATTTTTTATTTAGTATAGGTTCTTTAAATGTTTATGTAGGGCAAATAGTTGCTATCTGCATTATCATCTTTCTTACTTATGTAAATTCCAGAGGAATTAAAGAAGGTAAAATTATTCAAGTAATTTTTACGAGTGCAAAAATTTTAGTTTTATTAGGATTAATAGTTTGCGGATTTGTTTTTGTAAAAGAAAGTTATTGGTCAGAGAATTGGAAAACTGGTTTTAATGCTATGCAAAACTTAGGTACTAAAAATGAATTAGAAGTTTTACAACCAGGTGAATGGATTGGAATTGGAGGGAGTGCTTTAATGGGGGCAATTGCTGCTGCTATGGTTGGTTCTATTTTTAGTAGTGATGCATGGAATAATGTAACATTTATTGCAGGCGAAATAAAAAACCCAAAAAGAAATATTGGATTAAGTTTATTTCTTGGAACATTAATAGTTACTATAGTATATGTATCAGCTAATTTAATGTACTTAAATGTAATGCCTTTGCATGAATTAGCTTTCCCAACAGATGATAGAGTTGCAGTTGATGCAGCAAACAGAATTTTTCCTGCATTTGGTACATCTTTCATTGCTATACTAATAATGATTTCAACATTTGGTTGTAATAATGGTTTAATACTTGCTGGTGCAAGAGTTTATTACACTATGGCACAAGATGGATTGTTTTTTAAAAAGGCTGGAACATTAAATAAAAATAATGTGCCACAATGGGCATTATGGGCACAATGTATTGTGGCTTCTATTTTATGTTTAAGTGGTAAGTATGGCGACTTATTAGATATGATTTCTTTTGTTGTAGTTATCTTTTACATTCTTACTATATGGGGTATTTTTATTTTAAGAAAAAAACGACCTGAAACAGAAAGACCTTATAAAGCTTTTGGATATCCATTTTTACCAATCTTATATATTTTAATGGGCTTTGCTTTTTGTATTCTGTTGGTTATTTACAAACCACAATATACATGGCCTGGATTAATTATTGTATTAATTGGTATTCCTATTTATTTTGCAGCTGTAGCTAATAAGAAAAAATAATTTTACATGAAATACGAAGCATTATTGAATGAATTAAATGAAATAAAAGTTGCAATTGTTGGAGATGTAATGCTTGATACATATATGTGGGGCAATGTTGAAAGAATTTCTCCTGAAGCTCCTGTGCCTATTGTGTCTTTACAAAAGAAAGAACTTAGAATTGGTGGTGCTGCAAATGTGGCTTTAAACACTATTGCACTAAATGCACAAACACATATTTTTTCTGTTATTGGAAATGATGATGATGGTAAAACTTTGATACAATTATTACAACAAAAAAATATCAACACTAATGGTATTATACAATCTAAAAAAAGAATTACCACTAATAAAACTCGTATCATAGCTCGTAATCAACAAATGATTCGTTTAGATGCTGAAGTGACAAATGATATTAATACAGTAGAAGAAAGTGAATTGCTTAATAAAATTGAAAATTTTATTACAACACAAAAGCCTAATGTTTTAATTTTTGAAGATTATAATAAAGGCGTTTTAACTTCTAATATAATTACATCTGTTATTCAACTTTGTAAAAAATATAATGTACTAACAACAGTAGATCCTAAACGAAAAAACTTTTTTGATTATATCGGTGTAGATATTTTTAAACCAAACTTAAAAGAAGTAAAAGATGCTTTAAATATTTTAGTTGATGAAGTAAGTAAAGTTAGTTTACAAATTATTCATCAACAGTTACAAGAAAAACTACATCACCAAATATCATTTATCACTTTATCTGAAAAAGGAGTTTTCTTTCAAACAAAAGATGATGCACAAATTATTCCTGCACATATCAGAAGAATAGCAGATGTTAGTGGTGCAGGCGATACTGTTATTGCTGTAATTTCATTATTATATGCTGCAACAAAAAATATTCAACTCAGTGCTGAAATAGCCAATATTGCTGGTGGTTTGGTTTGTGAAGAAGTTGGCACAATAGCTATTAATAAAGAAAAATTAGAAAAAGAAATTAATCGTTTGCTATAACTATTTACTTTTCTTGAAAAGTAATAATACTAAACTTTTGTTCTAAGGTTAAAGAGCTATTATATAGTATTTGTAAAATATTTCTTCCATACTTTGCATAAAACATTGCAATATTTTCAGTTCTTTCCTGTAAGCTATCATTAGGAAATAATTTTTGTTTCAAAGTTTTTATTTGGTTTATTAATTCTATTTGTTTTCGCTTTTCTGCCCTAATTATTTTTTTATGTAGTTCTTTTAATTTTTTGGAAGATTGTGTTTGTAGTGTTTCAGTATGTTGAGCTAATGTTGGATAAATTGTATGTATTTGTTGTTTAATTATTGAATAAGCTTCATCAATTTTATTAGTTGCATTATTTATTTGAGATGAGAATGATGGCAACAAATTATTTTCTATTAATGTTGTTGTTAAGTTTAATTCTTTTAAAAATAATTGTTCATTACTTAAATTAAGTTTATCAATTATTTTTTTAGATTTTTCATCTACTAATAAAAATGAATTTCTTAAAATTAAAGTAGGATATGGCACTTGAGCAGTTTTAAAAACCTCTTTCAATTCTAACCAATAAGCCAACTCTCCTCCTCCACCAACAAAAGCTATATTAGGTAAAATAGTTTCTTGGAATAATCCTCTTAAAATAACATTTGGGCTAAATGCTTGAATATTATTTTTTAATGCATCATTTATATCTATTTGCTGAGAGCTACCATCTGTCTTTTTAATTGTATAAATATTATTATCTTTTTCAATTCTGTCTCTGCTATTTTCTTGTAAGTAAAATAAATTTATTTCTCTACCACCAGCTTGTACTTTATAATATTTTTCTAATTCTTGAACAGTTTTTTGTAGTTGATGATAAGAAAAATTTTCTTTCAATTCTTTTACAATAACATTTTCAAATTCTCTTTTAAAAGCAGTTGTATCAGCAATAATAATTAATAAACCAAACTCTTTAAACAAACTATTTACAAACTCTAAAGTTGCTTGCTGAATTGTTTTTCCTTCGGTGTAACAAGATTTTAATAGTTGTAAAAATTCATTGCCAAAACTATGCACCCCAATCTGGCCAAATATTCTATCAATTAAACTCAATAAATTTTTATCAACTTTCATTCTTCCAACAGCACCAGTTTGATTAGTGTTCCAAACTAATTTTTCTCCATCAATATTTATATAACCCAATTCATCTAAGTCAGCATCTTCGCTTCCCATAAAATACATTGGCACAAATTGGTATTCTGTAAAATGTTCATTCCACTCATCAGCTAATTTTATTACGTGCAAAATTTTGAAAATAAAATAAAGCGGTCCTGTAAAAATATTTGGCTGATGTGCTGTTGTTACTGTAAAAACATTTTCATTAAGTAACGATTGAAGATTGTTTTTTTGTTGTTCTGTAAGTATTATTCCTTCATATTGCTTTTCTAATTCTTGCACTAAAACTTTTCTATTAGTAGCAAATTTTTTTCTTTCAGTAATAGCATTTTTTATTCCTTGCAGTGTTGGTTGATGTTGATAGAAAGGCTTTAACTGCTCTGCATTATTCAAATAATCAATAACAATTTTTGAAAAGTAGTTTGTTTTTTGATACGCAATATGAGTACAATGAGTTTCCATAAAAAAGTTTCAGCAATATACTACAAAGCAAGAAACTATTTTGCATAATTTTCCAAATAAGCAAATTTATTAGTTAGCTTTCCTTGCTTAACAATAGTAGCTCTATCAATAATATTACTTCCTCCTTGTATCAAATCACTTAAAATATATTTTATTAATTGTTCACCAAAATATTTACTTGCATCTCTTGGTAATTCATTTGGCAAATTGCCTACTGCAACAACATCAATACTATTTTGTAAATAAGGTTCTATTTTCTCTAAACTTTTTCTATCTACGCCATATATAGGATTTTCAATTGTTTGGTCTCCTAAATTAATTGGTACTGAACCTCCTTCATCATCTGTAATGTCTGAAATTGTTTTAATAGCAAATCTTTCATCAATATCAGTTTTTTCAAACAATCTAGGAATATTTTTATCCCAATAAACACCATTCATTAAAATATCTGTACAACGAGTATAAGGTAAAAAACGAGATCTATATTCTTGTGGGTTATTATGAAAATGTTCTCTCTTATAAGTCTTACTTTCTTTATGTGTATATAGTTCGCCTCCTTTTAATTGAACATAAACTGGGTAAGTAAATTTTTTCTCTAAAAAGTCATCTGGCTCTACTTCATGCACTCCCATTAAATTCATTACTTCTATTACACCATGAGCCACTCTTCCACTTCCTGTAACTGCAATTTTTATGTTAGGTAATTTTATACCAAAATAATGATTTATTAATGAACGATAATCTTTGTTTTTATATACTCTTGGCAAAGAAAACAAACCAGTTCTATTGCCATAAGCCATTATTCCATTATGTGCACCAACAACACCTGCAAAAAAACCAAAACCAATAATTCTTTGTCCATCTTCATGCTCTAAACATTCATAATCTATAAGAGTAATATTTTTTTCTAAAATAGTTTTTAGTAATTGTTTATTGTGTGGTTGTTGTTTTCTTGTATGGCTAAAAAATAAGTAAGTTTTATTTGGTATCAACATATTAATAGGTACTTCTTTAATACCTAATAAAATATGGCATTGTTCCATATTTTCTGATATTTCTACTCCTGCACGTTGATACTCTTCATCTACAAAACATCTTATAGAACTACTTTGTGCAATAATTTTTATGTTAGGAACATTTTGATGAATCCATTTACATTGAGGAGGTGTTAATGCAACTCTATTATCAGCAGGTGTTTTCCCTTCTTTAATTAATCCAATTATAATCATTCTTCTTTTTATTGAGGGCTGCAATATAATGGAATTATGAATTTAATTACCTGTCAATAAACCTGGTAAAGTAATTCCAAAGCCACTTGTTACAAATTCTTTATTGTTGGAAAAACTTTGAATAAAATCAACACGTATAACTTTAAAAATATTTTCTATTGAAAACATTGCTTCATAGTATTGAATATTTGGTTGCTTCATAACTAAAGCACTACCTGATAATACAAAGAACCAATTCCACCTTTTAAATACTGGAATTTTGTTAGTTATTAATCCATTCAAATGATATGCAACGTGTGCAACTGTTATAAATTTTGAAGTATTACTAAGAGCGTAATAAGGTGCTAATTGAAAACTATTTAAATAAGGAGTAGCTTCAATAGTTTGACTACCATTGATATGATAATAATCTGGAGTATAAATTTTATTTGCATGTAAAAATCCACTCAAATCAACTTTGTATTTTATGACCCCTCCTAATTTCATATTTAACTCATCGAATAAACTGAAATTCCAACGACTAAAATCTACATCACTATTAA
This sequence comes from Chitinophagales bacterium, assembly GCA_026931325.1. Taxonomy (GTDB): domain Bacteria; phylum Bacteroidota; class Bacteroidia; order Chitinophagales; family Chitinophagaceae; genus UBA1930. The sequence continues at coordinate 12,257 of JAIXLO010000006.1, forward strand.
ACAAACCTTTAATACCATAAGATAATCCTACAGAAAATATAGGATACTTAGAACCAAGATTAATAATTCTATCTGGCAGTTGAATATATTTAGATCCAGGTCTAAATTTAACTAGTAAACTTGCTATTGCAGCTTTATGACTTTTAAAACTATTTGGTCCAAAAATATCATCAAGATTATTTGGTGTAAAACTTCTGTCTTTATAGGTTCTCCAAGTTTGAATGTTATCTAAATTTTCTAAACGTAATCTGTCTTGATATTCAAAACTTGTATAAAAACTTATCCCTTTACCTACATCAAATCTATAATTTAGTTTAGTAAACCAGGCTTCATACAACTTCATGTGGTTTGCAGTATAAAGCAAAGTAGAAATAGTGTTATCTCTTGCTGATATAGGGTTTTCATTATTTATTTGAAAAACTCCTTTACCACCGGAAACAGAAAGATTTTTAAAATATTTTTTCCCGAAATTATAACTACCTGTCAGGCTTGAATTAAAATGTTTATTATTAAATCCATAACGAAATTCAGGTGTTAAGGTTAATGATTTTCTTCCAGTATATCTTTTTCTATAACTTATAGAATAATCTATCATCCAACCTTCTACAGAATTATAATTTACTGCATTTAATAATGGATCTAACGAAATATTTACTTTATTTTTTCTCTTGGTAAAATCTTGCCCAAGAACAAATATTCCTAATACAGAAAGTTTATTATTTTTTCTATCAATTGAATCTAAATATTCAGGAGATTTTCTAACTTGTTCTATACTATCTTTTTTTCTGTAATCAATAGCTTCTTCATCAAGTAATGGTACAGGTCTTATAGTATCCCAGTAAGTTTTAGATTTTTTATTAGCACTATCATTTACTTTCATTATTACATTATCAAAAAATCCTTTTTTAAAATTTGGATTTATATCATAATGTGAAAAAACCTGAACAAAACTTCCAAAAAAATCAAACCCTAAAATTTTTCCTGTAGGATATATAACTTGTTTGCTTAAAACCCATTTATATTTTAGAGGAGTATATAATTGTTGAATATGTAGAGTATCTAATAATTGCATTTGTTGTTCTTGCAGCAAATACAATTCTGTACTATAAATTCTCCAATCATTTTCTGTAATACTTATATAGCCTGAAAATAAAGGTTCATATTTTCTTTTAGGAATTACTTTAATACGATTTATTTCTTTACCATTATCATAAAATGTTCCTTCAAATTTATATTTATAAAAAGATAAAGCATTGTTGCTAATTGGTGAAACAAAACCTCTTGGATTTAATCCTCTTCCTATAGTTACTATATTTTCATAAAAAGAATACATTTGAGGATAGCTAAACCCAAATCCATCACTATAACCACTTACTCTTGTTGATACTACATCTACTTTTAGATATTTTGGCTTTTGTACATAAAGATTAGCAATAGATTCGCTCAGGTATAACATTCTTTTTTTACTAGTATCTCCATCATCAAATTCAACTTTTTTGCCTAAAATTTTAGTTGGATAATCTCTTAATTGCAATTGACCTTTTATATAAACCTCACATTGAAATTTATTTATTTCATTCAAATATTCCTCTCTTTTTTTAATAGCATTTCTTATTATTTCATAAGCAGGATCTTCTCCTCCTGCTTGTACAACTACATCTGTTAATGTATAAGATTGCATTTCCAATTCAAAGTTTATAATAACACTCTTATTAGAAATATTAATTTTCTTTTCTACACTTTTATAACCAATATGTTGGCAAATTATTGTATAAGTACCTGCATTAATTGTTAAAGAATAGAGTCCATTTATGTTTGCTGTAGTACCTTCTGTAGTTCCTTTAATTAAAATAGATGCATAAGGCAATGGCTCTCCTTTTTTATTTTTTACACTACCGCTAATAGTAAAAGAAAAACCTTTAACACTAAAAAGTATAAAAATAATTAAGAAAAAATATTTCATTACAAACTGAAAGATTGATGATAAAATTACACGCAACTATAAAACGAAAATAGCTTTTCTATCTTAAAGAATTGTTGAAAAAAAATGATAAGTTCTACAGTTATCCTATAACCATTTACAATAAAAAATAATTTTCACTAAAAGAGCTGAAATATTTGCTTAATTAATAAACTTGATTCACAACAATACTTTTTTATAAACGTTTTAAGTATCAATATGACAATTTCAGTTTTTGTTTATAGAAATATAAAAATATTTACTAAATTTAGTTATTAATTTTAATTACGTTTTACAACATATTAATAAACCTTAGATTTGTCGCATGAAAATTTCTAATGAAACAAAAATAGGAGCATTGACTTCCATATCTATTGTATTACTTGTGTTAGGCTTCAGTTTTCTTAAAGGTACCAATTTTTTTAAACCAGGAGATTTTCTTTACGCAGAATTTAATGATGCAAAAGGAATAAGAGTTTCGAACCCAGTTAATATTAATGGATATCAAATAGGTAGTGTATATCACATTGATAATAAAGATAAAACTTTAAAAAGTATTATCGTTACTATTAAACTAAGAGATGATGCTGCTTTCTTAATACCAGAAGATTCCTATGCTAAAATAAATGCCAATCCTTTAGGAGTTAGTAGTGTTGATATTGTTCTTGGTCAAAGTAGTACTTTCTTAAAAGAAGAAGATACTATAAGAACAAAAGAATCAGCAGGGCTTTTATCATCAATAACAAATGGCGTTGGTCCAGCTGTTGATCAATTAAAAGCTACCTTTCAAACTTTAGATTCAACATTAAAAAATATTAATTCTGTTTTTGATGCAAATACTAAAAATAATTTACAAAATACAATAGCTAATATTAACAAACTCACAGCATCTTTAATTGTTAGTGCAGCTTCTTTAGAAAAAATGTTAGCAGAACAAAGTGGAAGTATTGCAAAATCAATGGATAACATTAATAGCTTTACAGAAAACCTTAATGCTAATAATAATAAAATAAATAACACACTCACCAATATTGAAAAAACTACTGAAAATTTATCTCAAGCAGATATTGCTGGTTCAGTAAAAAAATTAAATGAAGCTATTATTAAAATAAATGATGTTTTAGCTAAGATAGATAGCAAAGAAGGAAGTTTAGGTTTACTAATGAATGATAAAACTTTATACAATAATTTAACTAATACAGTACGTAGTGCTAATATTTTATTAGATGATTTAAGAACTCATCCTAAACGCTATATAAACATTTCTGTATTTGGTAAAAAAGATAAAAGCACTCCTCTTTCTGCACCTTTGAATGAAAACAAACCATAGTGTAAATGTGTAAAAAAATATTAATCATATTTTCTGCACTTATGTTTTTTTTATCAGCGAAAGCACAAACAAAATTGGTGCAACAAACAGATACCTTAGAACAAGGAACTTTGTTGAATATTATTTATGCTGATAGAATGAATTTTAAAAAAGATGATTCTCTCAATCAATTTATTTCATTAGCTGGAAATGTAAGGATAAAACAAAATAACTCTTATTTCTACGCTGATAGTGCTGTGCTAAATCAAAAATTAAATATGCTTGAATCTTTTGGTAAGGTGCATATTAATGATGCTGACAGTATTCATACTTATGCTAATTATTTAAAGTATTTAGGAAATGATAAAAAAGCATTTTTAAAAAACAAAGTAAAACTTACAGATGGTAAAGGAGTTTTAACAACAAATGAATTAGAGTATGAAGTTAGTACTAAAATTGGGGCTTACTATAATGGAGGAAAAGTTGTAAGTGGAAAAACAGTTCTTACAAGTAAAGAAGCACATTATTATGGCGAAACAAAAGATATTTATTTTATCAATAAAGTAGTACTCACAGACCCTGAATATATTATTACTACAGACACTCTTTTGTACAATACTTATACTAACATTACAACATTTGTTAGTTCTACAATTATAAAATCTGGTAGTAGAACAATAAAAACAAAAGATGGTTATTATGATTTGAATAAAAAGAAAGCATATTTTGGTAAACGTCCTGTTATAGAAGATAGTTCAGGCACTTTAAAAGCTGATGAAGTTGCGATAGATGATAGTACAGGCAAAGCAGAATTTAAAGGTAATGTTGTATATAGAAGTAAAGATAGTACAAGTGGTTATGATGTAATTGCTAATAAAGTTGAAACAGATACAAAGAAAGGGAGTACAAGAGCTACTCAATCTCCAATTTTAATTTTAAAACAAGGTGCAGATAGTGTTTATGTTAGAGCTGATACTTTTTATACAGCAAAACTTTCTGATTTAATAAAAGAAAAAAAGGTACCCGATTTGAGAGATTCTGTTGAAGGAAAATTTGTAGAAATTCCTGTTGCAGACACAGACAGCTCATCTGATAAATTTTTTGAAGCTTATTCTAATGTAAAAATTTATTCAGACTCTATGCAAGCTGTTGGAGATAGTTTATTTTATAGTTTAAAAGATTCTGTATTCAGGCTTTTTAAAAGCCCTATTGTTTGGTCTGATGAAAATCAGGTAACAGGTGATACTATTTATTTGTATATGCAAAATAAAAAGCCAGAAAAAATTCGAGTGTTTGAAAATGCTTTAGCTATAAGCCATGCAGGAAGCAATTATTACAATCAAGTAGCAGGTAAAACAATTAATGGATTTTTTGTTGATGGGAAAATGGATTCGTTAAGATGCAAAGGAAGCCCAGCTTCAAGTGTATATTATGGTGTAGATGAAAAAGGAAAATTTTTTGGTGTAAATACTGCAACATCTGATATAATTGATATGTACTTTAAAGAAGGAAAAACTGAAAAAGTAGTATTTAGAAATAAATTAGAAGGTGTTACCTATCCAATGCGTCAAGTAGATCATAATAAAATAAAAGTAAAGGGCTTTCAATGGCTAAACAATAAAAGGCCAAAAAGTAAATTTGAAATTTTAAGTTATTAATATCAAATTCCTTAATTAAAAGCAAAGATGTTTGATGCTTTAAAAAATAAATTTATTCATCCATTAAAGGAAATAGTGCATGATAGTCGTTCTATTGGTGTTACTTTATTAGTATGCACTTTTCTTTCATTAATTATAGCTAATATTCCATCTATCAATAAAAGCTATTTGCAGTTTTGGAGTAATGGCTTTGATGGTAGCATAAACCATCACACACATATTGGGTTTCTTAGTTTGCCTAATTCATTGCTATTAATCATCAACGATTTTTTAATGACAGTTTTCTTTTTTTTAGTTGGTATGGAAATAAAAAGGGAATTGGTAAGTGGCGAATTATCTACTTTTAAAAAATCTGCATTACCTATTGTAGCAGCAGTTGGTGGAATGTTAATGCCTGCTATTATATTTTTTATTTTCAACCATCATCATTCAGAATATATCAAAGGCTGGGCAATACCAACAGCAACTGATATTGCTTTTACTTTAGGCGTTGCATCACTATTAGGTAAAAGAGTGCCTGTAGCTCTAAAAATATTTATTACAGCCTTAGCAATAATTGATGACTTAGGAGCAATTATTGTTATTGCTACATTTTATGGAGGGCAAATAAATTTTATTTATTTAGTTGCAGCATTAATAATTACAATCATTATTTTTATTTTAAACAAGCTAAAAATAAAATTTGGTTTCTTTCATATTTTATTAGCATTAATGTTATGGTATTGTATGTTTAATTCTGGAATACATGCAACAGTTGCTGGAGTTGTTGTTGCTTTATTAGTTCCAACAAATAAGCTTTCAAAATTTGAAATGAAATTGCATACGCCTGTTTATTTTTTTATTTTACCATTATTTGCTTTAGCCAATACTGCAATTACTTTACCTAAGGATATATTTATTTTATTAACAGAAAATTTAAGCTGGGGAATAATTATAGGTTTAGTAATAGGAAAGCCTTTAGGAATTTGTTTTATTAGCCGGTTAATGATAAAATTAAATATTGCTCAAATGCCAAATAATAGTAATTGGATGCAAATGATTGGTGCAGGAATTCTGTGTGGTATTGGTTTTACTATGAGTATTTTTATTGCAACACTTGCTTATAAAAATATAGAATATCAAAATGCTGCTAAAATTGCTATTTTAATAGCTTCATTAATAGCAATTATCTTAGGTTTTATTTGGCTTAGATTATTTTCAAAAGAAAACATCCATAATGGTATTGATGATGAAATAAATTATGTAAATACAGAATAATAAAATATTTTAAGATTTTAAATACTTTACAAAACCTTGCACCATAAAATTCTGAGCATAACCATAAGTAATCATTACAATAACATTAATAAAACTTTCTTCTGTATATTTGAATAAATGTGTTGCAAGTGAGGCTTCTGATATTATAAAAAGTAAAGCACCTGGTATAAAATATTGAAAAGCTAGTTTTCGTCTTTTTCTATCAGAATAAAGGTTTGAAGCTAAAACAAACATTACGCTTATTGCAATAGCAGAAATAAAAAAAGGAAATTTAAAATAAGAAGGTATTCCATCTTTTAAAAAATTATACATTGAAAATATAATTCCTATTGCAACAATAGTAGTTATAATTACCGTTTCATAACTTCTTGAATTATTAATTGGCCTTACTCTAAAAAAGAAAATTGAGTAAAAAATATATGTAGCTACAAATGCTATTGTTCCTGCAATTAAAAATTTTTCTCCTTCTACAAGCAATAAAATATCTCCAATCCATGAACATAAAAGTCCTAATGAAATTAATAGTTTAGAAACTTTATATTTTTTCTTTTTTGCATTGAGTATTAAATAAAAAAATAAAACAGGAATTAAAAGGGGTTTTAAATAAGTATGATAATCATTTTGTTCAGTGAAAATAAAAAAACAATCTACTAAAAGCAAAGCCCAAAAAAGTATAAGTCCGTTTTTCTTAAGTAGCTGCATTTAAGGTTTATTATTTAAGAGTGTCTAAATGTTTTGTAATATTACAAAAAAAATATAAAAATTATTGAATTAATAACTGAATTTTTTTATTTGTATTATTTGTTATTCTAAATCTATTGTCTATCCTATATCCTATAACCCATAAAATCTTTTTATTACTTTCTAAAACCCAAATATTTTCTTTTTCAGTAGTTGATAGTTTTAAGTCAATTAAAAAACGAGAAACTTTTTTCTTTTTAGTCATTCCTAAAGGATAAAAATAATCACCTTGTTTCCATTTTCTAACAATTAAAGGAAAGTGAATATGCTTTGCATCCAAACAAGCAATGTTTGAATTCTGTTGAATATTTACTTCATCACTAAATGAAATTTTCATTTTCTTATCTGCAAAAAATATTTCATTATCATTTTCATCAATAATAAAATGTTGTACATCTTTTGATTGAAGTGGAGCAATTATTAACCACTTTCTATTCTTAATAATTCTATGTGTTGATGATGAAATGTATTTGCCATTATCTGCATTCATCAACTGAATTACATCATCTACTTGTGCAGAAGAAAAATGATAACTACTAATTATTTCATAAATAATTGTAGAAAGTGGAAATAGCTTTTGAAGTTTTAAAATTGGAATATGAATTTCATTTTCTGTTACTTCAAATAATTTTTCTTTTTGTTGTTTAATGTATAAGTTATAAATAGTTTCTACATTCTTCCACTTTTCAATATTAGCAATAATATTTTCATCTGCTGAAGAATAAACTTCTTTTATCAAAGGCAAAACATTATGTCTAAAAAAATTTCTTAAATATTTATCCGTTGCATTAGAAGAATCTTCTACCCATTGTAATTTTTGTTCAGTAGCATATTGCAATATTTGCTCTCTTCTTGCAAATAATAATGGACGCATAATTTTACTTTGTATTGTTGGGATACCACTTAAACCTTTAATACCAGTGCCTCTACAAATATTCATCAAAACAGTTTCAATATTATCATCTGCTTGATGTGCAGTTACTATAAATTTATTTTGATTACTTTCTGTAGAATTATTTAATACTTCTGAAAACCAATGATACCTTAATTCTCTTGCAGCAAGTTGTATAGATATTTTTTTTTCTGCTGCATATTCTTTTGTATCAAACCTTTTAACTAAAAAAGGTTTGGAATATTTTTCTTGAAGCTTATTAATAAATTCTTCATCTCTAAAACTTTCCTCCCCTCTTAATTGAAAATTGCAATGAAGTATGGTAAAATTAAATCCTAATTTAAAAAAAATATCAGCTAAAACAACACTATCAACACCACCACTTACTGCAATAAAAAAATGAGTATTTGTTGGCACAATACTCTTAAAATTTTTATTCCAATTTTGTTTAAACTGCTGTAATAAATTCATTCAAAAAAAACTAAAATTTTAACAAAGGTAATTTTATTTTACTCTAAATACTTTACTATTTACTTTGTACTAAACTTATTTTATTGAATACTTTATTTTCTGTATTTTCACTTTTCAAAAAAAATAATTATGAGTATAACTGTAGGACAAGTAGCTCCATCATTCACTTTAGTAAATACAGAAAAAAAAGAAGTAAGTCTATCAGATTTTAAAGGTTCTAATGTATTACTATTATTTTTTCCTTTAGCATTTACAGGTACTTGCACAAAAGAATTATGTAGTGTAAGAGACAACATTGCTATTTACAATAATGTCAATGCTCAAGTGTTTGGTATTTCTGTTGATTCTCCTTTTACATTAGCAAAGTTTAAAGAAGAACAAAATTTAAACTTTGAATTGTTGAGTGATTTTAATAAAACAACTGCTACTGCTTATGGAGCAATTTATGAAAACTTTATTGGTTGGATGCATGGTGTAGCAAAACGTTCAGCATTTGTAATTGATAAATCTGGTATTGTACAATATGCAGAAGTTTTAGAAAATGCTGGTGATTTGCCAAACTTTGAAGCAATCAACAAAACATTAGCTTCTTTATAAAAACATAAGCAAATAAAAAGGCTCCTTGTAGAAACAAGGGGCCAATAACCAAAACTAACTGCTTATGAAAAAATTTTCAATATAACTTATAGAAATAAGTGAATTATTGAATTGTAATCTGCTTAGGCATTACTTTTATTTCTTCCTTTTTAGGAACAAATAATTTTAAAATACCATTTTCGTATTTTGCTTGAATGCCTTCAGCATTAACTTTATCATCTAAAGTAAAACTACGTTTAAAGTTTTGATAACTAAACTCTCTACGAATAGTTTTATATTCTTTATTTTCTTTTTCTTCTTTCTTTTCAAAACTTACAGTTAAAATGTTGTTATCAACATTAACTTTAAAATCTTCTTTGTTACGACCAGGTGCATTTATTTCTAAATGATATCCTTCGTTTGTTTCATGCACATTTACAGATGGCATAAAAAAATCTTCATTTTGTTCTCTTCCCCAAACAGAAGGAAAATTGAACATAAAATCATCAAACAAATTGTTGATTGTTTTTGGATAGTGTTTTACGAGTGTCATAGTTATTAAGTTTTATTATTTAATTAATTGTTTTTAATCCTACTAACTCAAACAATATACCAATACAATTTTATAAGCCATTTCTACTAATTTAAGAACTTTAAAAAGCCATTGTGTCATTTTCGTTATTAGAAAAAAGTCAGTTTGTCGTTTTTATATAGTAAAATTAATAAAAGAATTTACTGTATTTTTGCGGTCAATCATAAAAAAATAACAAAAATATGTATCCAGCAGAATTAGTATTGCCAATGAAGGCAGAACTTACAGATGAAGGTTTTGAAGAAATGCTAACACCAGAAGATGTAGAAAATACACTTAAAAAACCTGGAACTACTTTAGTTGTAGTAAATTCAGTATGTGGTTGTGCAGCAGGTACTTGCAGACCAGGCGTTTTAATGGCTATTCATAATGCTAAAGTAAAACCAACAAATTTGGCTACCAGCTTTGCAGGTTTTGATGTAGATGCTGTTAAACAAGTTCGTGAACATTTAATGCCTTATCCTCCATCATCTCCATCAATTGCATTATTTAAAGATGGCAATTTAGTTAGTATGTTTGAACGTCATCATATAGAAGGACTATCAGCCCAAACAATTGCACAACATTTAATGGCTGAATTTGATAAGCATTGTAATTAATTTTTTTCATAGTTTAAGGTTTATTTATTAAAGTATTTCATTAGTAAAATAATGAAATACTTTTTTTATGTTCAATACAGCATAATTACCCCAAATTAAGTGATAGAATCATGAAAACAGAAAATCTAAAAACTAAATCCGAAAATTGAAAAACTAATTTATTTCCCTAATGCAGAATCTATAATTAAAAATAGGTTGCTCAAAATTGAGCAACCTATTTAATTTTATTTTTTTTGATAAAACTACTATGGGAAAATTCCTAATTCTGCATAACTTGTAGCAACTTTATTAATTGCATTTACATAAGCAGCAGTACGCATATCTGGTATTTCTGGATTACTTTTCCAAATTTCCATAATTTCATTTGTTGCAGAAATCATTGTTTCTTCTAATCCACTATGTACTAGATCAACTTCATCTGCACCATGCATAATATTTAATCTTTCTTTTTCAGTTACTTTCTTTCCTGTTAAAGATTCTAATTGTGCTAATATTTTAGCATTTTGATTTTCGTCAAATCTTTTTTCCATACGACCATAACGAACGTGGCTTAAATTCTTTAACCATTCAAAGTAAGAAACAGTAACACCACCAGCATTCAAATACATATCTGGTACAACTAAAATTCCTTTTTCTATAAATACTGCATCAGCTTCTGGTGTTAAAGGTCCGTTAGCAGCTTCACCAATAATTTTTGCTTTAACTCTTGGTGCATTTTCGCCATTAATAACATTTTCTAATGCAGCAGGAATTAAAATATCACATTCTAACTCTAATGCATCTGTATTCTTTGCTAAGTTAGTAGCACCATGGAAATTTAATATAGAGCCAGTAGCTTTTCTATGTTGAAATAATTCTTCTTCATTTATACCATCAGCTTTATAAATAGCTCCTTCATATTCAGCAATAGCCACAACTGTTGCACCTCCTTCTCTAAAGAATTTTGCACTATGATAACCCACATTTCCTAAGCCTTGTACTACTACAGTTTTGCCTTCTATGCCTGTAGTTAATCCTAATTTTTTCATCATATCTGGCATGTTACATACTTCTCTAATGCCATAAAAAACACCTAACCCTGTTGCACCTTTTCTACCTCTTACACCACCTTGAGAAATTGGTTTTCCTGTTACACAACCTGCTGAATCTATTTCTCCAGGTTTTAATGAGCTATAAGTATCAACTATCCACGACATTTCTCTTTCTCCTGTTCCATAATCTGGAGCAGGAACATCAATACCAGGTCCAATAAAATTTTTCTTTACTAATTCAGCGGTATAACGACGAGTTATTTTTTCTAATTCATAAGCACTATAATTACGAGGATTAATTTTTATTCCTCCTTTACCTCCACCAAATGGCACATTTACAATAGCACATTTGTAAGTCATTAATGCTGCTAAAGCCATCACTTCGTCCTGATTCACTTCATCACTAAAACGAATACCTCCTTTGCAAGGGCTTTTGTGTTGGCTGTGTTGCACTCTGTATGCTTCTATAACTTCAATTCTTCCATCATCCATTTTTACAGGGAAACGCATTCTGTAAACACTGTTACAGGCTTTAATTTGCTCTAATAAGCCTTTGTCCCATTTGGTAAATTTTGCTGCTTTATCAAAACTTCTCTCTACATTTTGAAAAAAGCTGTAAGATTGATCTGCTGACATGATTTATGTTTTTAATTTTGAGTTAAGAAATTTAATTGTTATAAAAATTTATTTTTCAAGTTTTGAAATTTTTCTATCCAATAAAAATAAATAAATAAATAGCCCTAAAACAATTGTTACAACTACTGCAAGAACAATATAAATACTCTGTTGCATTCTTTGTTCTTTTCTTAATTCATCTGTTACAATTTGCTGCGAATAAACTGTAAATGAAAAAAATAATGATGCTACTAAAATTCCTATGCTTTTCAGTTTATTCATACTGTAACTTTTTTTCTATTATTAAATGCAACCTAATTTTTAAAGTAGTAAGCCAAACACCTAAAAGTGTAAAGCCCAAAACAGCAGGCCAAAAAACCATTCTCATTTCTGCACTCATATCACTTCCATTCAATGCTGGATTTCCTCCAACTCCTCCTTGTCCTCCTGGATGTAAACTTTCTACCATTCTTGGTAAAATCCAAAGTGTTGGAAATAACATAAAGAATGCAAAAATATTATATACAGCACCAACTCTTGCCTTTTTTTCATCATCAGTTAAGCTACCTCTTAAAACAAGATAAGCACAATAAATAAGTATAGCTACTGCTGCACCATTTTGTTTAGGATCGCCATTCCAATATGCACCCCATTGAAAGTTAGCCCAAATAGCTCCTGTTATAATTCCTAAAATTCCAAATACAATTCCTGTTCTTGCATATTCTAAAGAATAGTAGTCAGTATTTGAAGATGGTTTTATTAAATATTTTATTGCATAAATTAATGATATAGTAAAAAATATCATCATTGCAAACCACATAGGTACATGAAAGAAAATATTACGAATAGAATGATGTAATGGAACACCTGGTAATTGTTGAGGTATTTTGACAAGAAAACCCATTGTGCAAGTGTACATTAATAAAGCAAATGCCAGAATTTTCCACCAAGATTTTCTTAACATAACAAAATCAACTTCTTGAAAAATGATAAGTATGCAAATGTAGTATAAAGGCATACACTAAAAAAAGTAAATTTTCACATTGTTTTTCCTTTCTGTATAAGTTGGGTTATAATTTATTACAATACATTTGGCAAATGAAATTTTTATTCTCTTTTTCTATTATTTTTCTGAATTGTTTTTTTGTTAAAGCTGATAAAGTTTATGAATTTAATACTACTTGCCAACAAGCTTATCAAGAAATAATGCAATTAAAATTAAATAATGGTCAAGCTTTAATTAATAAAGCAAAACAGCAAAATCCAGATAATCTTATTCCCATTGTTTTAGAAAATTATATTGATTTTTTTGTACTATTTTTTAATGAAGATAATGCTGAATTTAAAATAAGATATCCAAGATTTGAGCAAAGAATAAAATTGTTAAAAGATGGTCCAGAATCATCGCCATTTTATACTTTTTGTTTAAGTGCTGTTTACTTACACAAATCTGCTGTTAATATAAAGTTTGATAATAAGGTTAGAGCTGCATTAGATTTTCAAACAGCCTATAAATATATCAAGCAAAATAAAAAATCGTTTCCAACATTTACACCTAATCAATTATTATATGGTAGCTTAGAAGCTGTTGCAGGAACTATACCCAAAGGCTATCAATGGATTGCTGGCTTATTTGGTATAAAAGGAAGTATTACAAAAGGTATAAATTCTGTTAGACATTTTGTGTATAGTACAAACGACCCTTGGGCAAATCTTATGTCTAATGAAGCATCTTTTATTTATTGCTATTTAATGTTTTACATAGAAAATAAAAAAGATGAAGCACTAAAATTTATTAAAGACAAAAAATTAGATGTAGTAAACAATCAGTTATTTACTTATATGGCTGCTAATCTTAGTCTTAATAACAAACAGGTTAATGAAGCTGAATTTATTATTGAAAACAGAAATAAATCTGCTGAATATTTTTCAACACCAGTTTGGGATTTTCAGTTGGGATTTGTACATCTTTATCGTTTGCAAACAAGTAGTGCAATTAAATATTTTGAAAATTATTTAAGAAATTTTAGAGGCAATTTTTATGTAAAAGATATTTATCAAAAAATAAGTTGGTGTTATTATTTACAAGGCAATATAGCTAAAGCAAATGAAGCAAGAAAAAATTGTATTAATAAAGGTGCAACTGTAACAGATGCAGACCAACAAGCTTTAAGAGAAGCAAAAAGAGCTAAATGGGATAATCCTATTTTACTAAAAGCAAGAATTTTAAATGATGGAGGTTTTAATAAAGAAGCTATTAACATATTGCAAGGTAAAAGCTCCAGCAGCTTCTCTGATGTTGGCGAACAATTAGAATTTAATTATCGTGTAGGAAGAATTAATGATGATTTAAATAACTATGATGATGCTATTGCCTTTTATTTAAAAGCAATAAATATTGGTGAAAACAGAACTGAATATTATGCTGCAAGAGCAGCCCTACAAATTGGTATGATTTACGAAAAAAGAGGCAATAAAAAACAAGCAATTAAATTTTATGAGCAATGTTTAGATATGGATAATCATGATTATAAAAACAGCTTAGACCAAAGAGCTAAAAGTGGTATTGCAAGGTGTACAGGTAATTAAAAAAACTTCTTCAATTCTTTTGCTCATTGCCTCAGAAAATATAACATTTGTAAGAGAAAAATTAATTACAAAAAAATAATTTATAACATAGAAAAATGCTTACTAAACTGCACATACAGAACTATGCTATTATTGATGAAATAGAAATAAATTTTTCATCGGCACTTAATATAATTACTGGAGAAACTGGTGCAGGAAAAAGTATTTTAATGGGTGCATTAAATTTAATTTTAGGAGAACGTGCCGATACTTCTGCTTTACTAAATACAAATAAAAAATGTTTTGTAGAAGGTTTTTTTGATGTACAAAATAATATCAGCATCAAAAAATTCTTAAAAGAAAATGATATTGAAGAAGCTGACGAGTTAATTTTAAGAAGAGAAATTGCAGCAACAGGAAAAAGTAGAGCATTTATAAACGATACACCTACAACACTACAACAGCTAAAACAATTAGCTTCTATACTTGTTGATTTGCATCAACAGTTTGATACATTAGAATTAAGAAATAATAATTTTCAAAGAGAAGTATTAGATGCATTAGCTAATAATTTTACTACACTTGCACATTATCAAACTGTATTTTATCAATGGCAACAAGCCAAAGAAGTGTTGGAAAAATTAATGCAACAAAAAGCAGATTTTAATAAAGAAGCAGATTACAATCGTTTTCTTTTTGATGAACTGAATGAAGCAAATTTTAAAGAAAATGAATTAGAAAATTTAGAAGTAGAACTTCAACTTTTAAATAATAGTGAAGGAATTAAAAATACTTTATCAAAAATTTATTTTGATTTAAAAGAGAGTGAAACACCTGTTGTACAAACCATCAAGCAACTTATTCAACAATTAAATAATTATACCAACTTTCATTCAAAATTATTTTCTATCATTGAAAGATTACAATCTACCCAAATAGAATTACAAGATATAGCAGAAGAAACAGAAAGATTAAATAATGAAATGGGGTTTGATGAAACTCGTATTGAATACATTAATGAAAGATTAAACATTGGCTATAAACTCTTAAAAAAACATTCTGTAAAAACTACTGAAGAACTTTTACAAATTCATCAATCTTTAGAAAAAAAATTACAAGCAGTTTTGCAAATTGATGAAGACATTAGTACTAAAGAAAAAGAAGTTGCATCTTTATTACAATCAACTGAAAGTATTGCAAATAGTCTATCTAAAGCAAGGCACACTATTGTAAATGATATAGAAAATAAGGTAAATAAACTATTATTTCAAGTAGGAATGCCAAATGCAAAATTGAAAGTTGTCATACAAAATGTTTCTCTTAACAATTTTGGAAAAGATGCTATAGAGTTTTTGTTTGATGCAAATAAGAGTGGGCGATTTGAACCAATTTATAAAGTTGCAAGTGGTGGAGAATTAAGCAGATTAATGCTTTGCATAAAAAGCTTAGTTGCAGAAAGTATTGATTTATCAACCATGATATTTGATGAAATTGATATAGGCATTAGTGGTGAAGCAGCTAAACAAGTTGGTATAATTATGAAACAATTAGCTAATAACCGCCAAATAATTAGTATTACACATCAACCACAAATTGCAGGTAAAGCCAATGCTCATTTCTTTGTATATAAAGAATCAATAAATAATAATGTAAAAACCAATATTAAGTTGCTTTCAAAAGATGAAAGAATAATTACAATAGCAAAAATGTTAGGAGGAGAAAACCCAAGTGCAGCAGCTATTGCAAGTGCAAAAGAAATGATTGGTTAATACAATTAAATTTTATTTTAAAATACTTCTGCTAATTACTATACGCTGAACTTCACTTGTACCTTCATAAATCTGAGTAATTTTTGCATCTCTCATCAATCGTTCAACATGATATTCTTTCACATAGCCATAACCACCATGTATTTGTACAGCTTCTGTAGTAACCCACATTGCAGTTTCGCTGGCAAAAACTTTTGCCATACTACTGCTTAAAGCATAATCTATTCCATTATCTTTTTCCCAAGCAGCTTTAAGACATAATAAACGTGCAGCCTCTATACGAGTAGCCATATCTGCCAACTTAAATTGAATGGCTTGATGTTGAGCTATTTCTTTACCAAAAGCTTTACGTTCTTTAGCATATTTTAATGCAAGTTCATAAGCACCACTTGCTATACCTAATGCTTGAGATGCAATTCCTATACGACCGCCACTTAATGTTTTCATTGCAAACGTAAAGCCAAATCCATCAACTCCTATTCTATTTTCTTTAGGAACTTTAACATCGTTAAACATAATAGTATGTGTATCACTACCACGAATGCCTAATTTATTTTCCTTTGCAGCAACAGTTACGCCTTCCCATTTTTTTTCAACAATAAAACAGTTAATTCCTTTGTGTTCTTTACTTGCATCTGTTTGTGCCATAACTAAATAAACACTTGCACTGCTACCATTTGTAATCCAGTTTTTTGTGCCATTTAATAAATAATAATCACCTTTATCTTCAGCTGTTGTTCGTTGGCTCGTAGCATCACTTCCTGCTTCTGGTTCACTTAATAAAAATGCACCAATGTATAGCTCACCATCCTTTTTACCTTGAGCAATAGGTGTTAAATATTTTCGTTTTTGTTCTTCTGACCCATAAGCTTGCAATCCATAGCAAACTAAACTATTATTTACACTCATACATACACTTACACTTGCATCAATTTTACTTATTTCTTCCATTGCTAAAACATAACTAATAGTATCCATACCACTACCACCATATTCAGGGCTTACCATCATACCCAAAAATCCAAGATCTGCAAGTTTCATGATTTGTTCTTTAGGAAAACGTTGATGTTCGTCTCTTTCAATTACGCCAGGCAAACATTCATTTACTGCAAAATCATGTGCTGCTTTTTGAATCATTAAATGTTCTTCGGTAAGTTGTAAATGCATAAAGTATAATTTTAAAGAAGTGCAAAATTAAGCTAACGATTGTTAGTAGAAAAGTTTTTTTGTTTCTTAGAAATGATTTTCAAATACATAAAAATTCACTACTCAGATAATGATAAATTGATTCTTACTACAAGAACTATTAAAGAGTGATATTTCTATGAAAAAAAATGTTTTTTTTTGTTAAATTGGAATATTAAAATTAAATATGTCAAAACAATAATATACAACTAAAATTTTTGTATCCCAAAAAAAACATTATTATTTTAGCTATGTATAATTATAAAATTTTAGTAGTATAAATATGTTACTGAGAGAGGCGAAGCCGTAAAAGCATTTCAATAATTATAACATATCTAATGGAGAAGAAACTTTACTTAAACTTCTGTTAGATACATGGGTATAAATAAGTGTAGTTTTAATGTCTTTATGACCTAATAATTTTTGCACAAAACTAATATCAGTACCCATTTCTATCAAGTGCGTTGCATAGCTATGTCTCAAACCATGAATACCAATTGTCTTATTAATTCCAGCTTTTTTCATAGCAGTTTTAAACACTTGTTGAACACTTCTTATAGAATATTGGCCCCCTATTTGTCCTTCAAACAAATACTCTTTTGGTCTATAAAATTTATAATATTCTCTAAGTTCAAGCAAAACAGATTCAGGTAATTTTACATACCTGTCTTTTTTCCCTTTTGAAGTAGCTATTAAAACTTGCATTCTTTTACTATCAATATGTTCAATTTTTAAATTAACTACTTCACTAACTCTTAACCCCATTCCATAACATAACTTTAAAATAAGTAAATGTTTTAAATTGGTTGTTTTAGAAAACATTTTTCGTACTTCATTAAAATTTAAAACTTTAGGTAAAGCATTAATTTTTTTAGGTCTTGGAATATCAAAAAAGAATTTTTCTTTATGCAGAACTTTTTCAAAATAAAACTTCAAAGCATTCAATCTACTGTGCATTTGATTTTCTGATAGTTTTAATTTTTTAATACAATACAAGCAATAGCTACGTAATTGTTCAGAACTAAGATCATAAACAGGAAAATCATTTAAAATATACAAGAGTTGTGCAAACTCAATACAATAAGTACGAATCGTATTATAACTATAAGCTTTAAGAGTTAATAAATCTCTATAGCGAATAAGTTCATTTTTATTAATAGGATGTAGTTTTAGTAAAATTCCCTCTCCTATGCTTTTTAAAGGAAGACCTAATAATTTTCTATAATTAGGATTATCCAATGCATACCAACATTTATTGGAACTACTCCAATTTACTTTAATATTTTTTCTTAATTGATTAATTAAATTTTGATTTTTAGGAAAATGAATCCATATAACATTTTTATCGTTATGAACACCAAAAGAAAAAGTATAATTAGCCAGTTGTAATTGCATAATAAAAAGATTAAAGATTGCGTAATTTAAATAGTCATAAAAAATAAAATGCTACATTTCAGCAACTAAGATATATAAAATACGAAAACAAACTATACAATAAACGCAATCAAAATT
>JAIXLO010000069.1 GCA_026931325.1 Chitinophagales bacterium
GAATTAAACAAGAAGCTTTGGCTTTTGATTTAGGTGAAGACTGGAACCAAAAGAAAATTTCTTTGTTGGAACAAAAGGAGCTGATTGAAGATCCTTTGTTGGTTAAAATATCCGAAGTATTGAAAATCCCGGTGGAAGTTTTTCAGAATTTTGATGAGGAGCAGGCGATTAATATTATATCAAACACAGTTAATAATAGTGATAGTGCTTCTGGTAATTCTTTATTTAGTTATTATCCAACGGTTAATCCTATTGAAAAATGGATTGAAGCTTTGGATGAAATTAATAGACTTAATGCGGAGTTACTGAAATCAAAAGATGAGCAGATCAAATTGATGCAAAAATTGATATAAAAATAAAAAGATTTCACATTTTTATATAATAGTCACGGATAAAAACTCCGCGACATCGGGCAAGCTGATTAAAGAGAATAAAAAACTCCTGTGAATGATCGCAGGAGTTTTTTATTAAGCTAATTATATGTGCTTAACAATGTCATTCTTTATAAAGTAATAAAGAAGTGAAGCACTTGTATAAGAAGCATATTCTTGAAAATCATCACATTTATCACTATCAGCAAAATCAGAAATTGATTTTAATGACAAAAAAGTTTTAGGTTTTGGTTTGGAAGAATTTTTACAAGCATAATAAACACCATAAGCTTCCATATCTAGTCCAATTAGCTTTCTACTGTGAGATTTTATATCTTCAATGACACTTTTATGTGATATTACACCTGCTCCAGATGCGAACGGTCCTATATGAATATTTAACTCATTAGCTATATTAATAGGCCAATCTCTTCGTATCTCATCCAGGTATTTTCTGTTTGCCTTTATTGATATAAAATTCTCCTTTAAACCAGTGTCAATATCTATCGTTTTAAAATCCGGAACAAAAACTCTTTCACCTTTATCTCCTCTGTTTATTTTTCCACTTCCACTATCAAAAGCTATGTCAGCAATTAATACATCACCATAATTTTTATTATCGCCAACCCCTGCAGCAATACCTGTCATAGCAACACATTTAGGACGAAAATTATGAATTATTTTTGCAGTCAAATTTGAAGCTGCAACCATTCCCATTTGGGGCGCAGACGCTGCAACTATCTTTAAATTAGTATCTCCATTTTCCACAATGCCTTTAAAGTATTCTGTCGAATCATTATTTAAATAAAATGAAGTCCATTCTATATTAAGATTAAGGATACTATCTAACTCAGGAGTTCTAAGTGCAGTTACTATAGCCAAATCATATTTATATGATAGTTCTGTTTTGTTTAGTAAATCAAGTTTAGATTTAATTAAATAATTTATCTTATGTCTATTTTTTTTCCATTTTTCTGAGTCAAAATCAAATTTGATTAAAGTCAAAGTTCTTTTTCAATACTCCTGAAACTTTGTTATGTATTCATCGAATGCTGTTAAACCAACTATGTGGAATGGTCGTAAAATCTGTGGATTTGTTAATTTCTTGCAGGTACGACACCATTCGATGGTAAAGGATCACCATCGCGCAAAGGTAAGCCTAGATCAAAATTAGTAGATCGAAATGATTATCACCAACATTCGTTTCCTGCTGCTACAATGTTTGTATTTGTCTCAATGTAGAAATCTCAGGCAATTGTCCAGATAAGTTCTAATATCTGATATTTATGTTGATTGTCGTCAACCACTAATATTGAAATCATTATTTCAGATTATTTATTAAATTAACTAAGTTTGTTTGCCATAAAGTATTTTGTGGGCTGTAGAAAATCGTACTAACATATATATCTTTGAACTGTGATTCAAGAATGTGTTTTAAATCATTTAAATCAATATAAAACTCACCTTCTCCGAATGTTTCAAATTGCGTAACAACAATTACTTTACAGCTAATTTCTTTTCGTTGAATTTCTTCAAGTATATCCATACCAGCTGTTTTTCTAAATTTATACCCGTCCTCACCTGTTTTATATCAAAATTTGGAAGTTGCATATCTATAGATCAAATCGATTTGTTAACTACAATTTCCTTGAGTCCAGATTATAGATTTTTAAAACTATCGAAGGACTATTTAAAACATTACTTAAAACTGATGATTTAGACGATTTATGCGATCATCGTCTACTAGTAGTATATTCATAATCTTAATTTATATACTTTTATTATCCATTAATATTTCATTTTAAACTGCCTGTCCTCATTAACGAATGTATGATTATTTCAAAGTATTCTTCGAAGATCATGATAAAGTGTTTTATTTATTTTAATATACCCTGTTCCCGACTCATTACGTATCAAATCACTGTTTTTTTCTTTATCTAATGCAGTTATTATATTTGAAATCTTATCATTCAATTCGCTAATATTAATATCGTTTGAAAAATTATTTTCAATACTTATCATTAATTTATCTTCTCGTTCTTCAACTTCCACAAGTATTTTTAAATCGGTAGATGCTAAATTTGCATGCTCTAAAACATTATGTATTAAATTTTGAAAAATGTAACAAAAATGTTGAAAAAATTCACCTTCAATTTTTTTATCAGATTTTATATTTGTAGTTAGATTCAAGTTTGAATAGTCCTTGTAAATTCGTTTTATTGTTGTTAAAGTAGAATCTATTGGAAGTTGTATGGTAAAATCATTTATAGATTTATTATTTGTTCTCTTAAACCATGAAGCAATTTTATCAAGTTCATTACGTACATCTGTTTTACAATTCGTTAAATTTCGGACTAATTCAGTATACAAAGGCAAATCTTTTCGTTGAATCATTTCTTCGACAGTTCGATTGAGATCAGAAATATACCCAGTGATTTCTTCTTTAAGTTCAATTGATATATAATCTCTAATGATTTTTGATTGTTTCAGTTTCTGTAAAGTTCTTCTAAAGTTTCTTCCGTTAAATGATCTGTATCTTTTATAAGCAAATTTTTCTTGGAATAATTAATTAATTTATTTTGGCTAGGAAAATCAAAAATCCATAAATTTTTATTTTTGTTTTTATTTGAATAAGATTTTTTAAATCATTAGATACATTATCTATTTTTTGTGAAAATGCAGATAAAATTTCATTAAACTTAAAAAAAAGATTATCATCATTTTCTGTGACGTTTTCCCAATATAAATTGTTCTTATATTTTAAATCATTCTCTTTTTTAGTAATCAGATGATATTTTTCAAAATTACTTCGAAATTCTCCTAATAATGTTCCGTGTCTAATCCTCATACTTAAGTAGGTATCAAGACCATATTCATTATTAGCAATAAAATTATCCCTAAGTTTTAAAAACATCTCTGCAAAAAGTTGAAATCGCGAATATCCCGTTATTTTTATGTTTGAATCTATTTGTTCTACTCCTTTAGAATCCTGATCATAAAATGTTATTAGTACATTATTCTCTTTTAGATCTAATTTTTTTATTTGATCAATTGATAAGCTTTGTAGATTAATACTTCTCTGTAAATTCTCGTTTAGTTCTTTATATAAGGACTTTTTTAATCCATTTATATCAACATAAATTTTACTTTCGTCAATTTGCTTTACACCTTTTCTAATTAAAAGATTTCTGTCAATCTCAGATATTTCACTAATGTATTTTTCAAAATTATCTTTATCCAAATTACTCAATATTGTACATAATTCAATTCGTTCGTTATCTAACTCATCTTGGCTTTCAAACCAAACCGAAGAGTCATAAATATCTTGTACGCATACATTTTTTAATAGATAAATTAATTTGACCTTATCAAAATCACTTATATTTTTTATTAGCTCTTTTGGGAACCGCAAATTATTAGTTGTTAAAAAGTTATCTAAAGATATCCATATTAGATTTTTTGTCCCATGTTGCGGATAATATTGATGAAAGAGAATTGGTGTACAAATATTAGATTTTAAAGTATTATCCGATAAACATAACTTCATAATATTTGTAGCAGATATTGTAGAGTAAAAATTACTATTGATTAAATTGGTTTCGACAATCTCATTTAAGGCTAATTTATTTTTATTTTTATGAATATAATATTCAACTTTTTCATTTACTATGGAAATTATATTAAAAGGTATATTATTAACAAAATCATTACTTCCCAATGAATTGAAATATTGTACAAATCTGTATGCTTCATCATAATTATTACTTTTTATGTGTTGCTTTAATACATATTTGTTTTTTCGATACTCCTCAATGTCATCTAGATTTATACGTTTAAACTTTTCACCATCTTTGTAAAAGCTCATTAATCTAATTGTAGAACTATCTAAATTTTTTAATAATAAATATTTTTTTTCAGAATAATTGGTTTCAAATAATAATGATGTATTAAAATAA
>JAIXLO010000047.1 GCA_026931325.1 Chitinophagales bacterium
TGTGTGTTTACCAACTTCATCAAGTAAAGATTTAACTTTCTGATCTTGTATGTTTCCTTGAAAATCGAGATAAAACATTTCTTCCCACGGGTTACCTATTATTGGTCTGGATTCAAGTTTGGTTAGATTAAAATTAAAATCCTTAAAAACCGATAATACTTCGACAAGTGATCCGGGTTTTTGAGAAGTAGCCAGGATTAAAGATGTTTTAGCTGGTATCCGTTCATCAACAATTATTGGTTCACGCGAACAAATAATAAAACGAGTAAAATTGCCCTGCTGATTTGCGATGTCTTCACGTAACACTGTTGTATTAAAAATATCTGATGCTTCTTTACTTGCAATTGCAGCAAATGTCTTATCACCTTTATTCATAATGTACTCAACAGATCTGGCTGTATCCTGTAAAAGTTCAACTTCCGCATTTGGAATTGATTTTAAAAATTTACTGCATTGTCTTGCTGCCTGATAATGAGTAAAAATTTTTTTAATACTATTTAATGGTATCGTATCAAGTGCCAGCAGACAGTGCTTAACCTGAAAAATCTCTTCACCCACAATATGAAGATTACCGCTCATTAATGCATCATATACATCGTTGATACTTCCGCTGGTTGTGTTTTCTATAGGCAGTACTGCATAATCTGAAGTTGCATCAACAACAGATTCAACTGCTTCATCAAAACTATTTAACTTAAAATAGTGTACTGATTTTCCTGAATTACTGAAGAACTGCTGTGAAGCAAGATAACTGTATGATCCTTCAATTCCCTGAATTGATATCTTTATTACACCGGATTTATCCTCTGCGTCGTTACTTACGAGTACAAATTTATTTTGAATCCTTATTGAATCGTTTATTATTTCATAAAACACTTTTGTTATAAAGTGTTTATCTAATCCATATTCTCTGCCGGCTTCAATTAATCTTGTTAATAGTTGTTTTTCGCGGTCCTTATCACGGATTGAAGATCTATCCTGATTTTTTAATTTGATAATTTCAATGCTCAATTGTCTTCTATCGCCCAGTAGTTTCAAAATCTGGTTATCAATAGTGTTTATTTTTTCTCTTATCTCTTCCATCGTTAGTAAATTTTATGTTTATGAATTTTGGTAACGAATATCGTTTTATTTTTGTTTGCAGTCAAGAAACCTATAACTCCAATTTTGAACAAAATATTCTTAATGTTAATTTTGCACACGCACCCGTAGCTCAACTGGACAGAGCATTTGACTTCGGATCAAAGGGTTGAGGGTTCGAATCCTTCCGGGTTACTAGGTGTAATGTTATTGTGAATTTAGTCCATGAGTAAGATTTTCAAGTTTGAGATTAAATTATTAAAAACTAATATTTTATCATCTTTCAAATAAATGTTTAAAATAAAAATCCCGCAGCAATTCCATTTAATCAAGAATTATTGCGGGTTAAATTAAATAATCATCCCTTATTTTAAATCATAAGTTTTCTTCATCAAATTGAAAAGATTATTGCGTGCTTGTTCGTTTAAAGAATTCTGTATAATACCTATTTCATAAATGGAACCTTTTAAGTGGTTATATTTATTATTTACTGTTCCCTTACCAATCTGAATGCCGTCGAAATCACTTAGACCAATAAAATTATTATAAACAAGTTTTTCATTTATAAAAACTCGAGAATCTTTCATATTATATTCAATCAAAATATAATTAATGCCATTAGTCAGTCCTGGTATTCTATAAGTTCCAGCACTTTCAATAACTAATTCTGGTTTTCCATCTTTCCCGTTTTCAACTCTGATTTGATTAACTTTTGCTCCTGCTGATTCCAATAAAACACTCTCTGTTTTTGTATCATCAGTTTTATAAACAATAAAAATGCTAAATGGCTGCACAGTTTTAAATGATGAATTTACCCAGTAATCATTATCTCCATCGAAATTAATCCCGAAATATTTACCCTCAGATATTTTAGCTGGTCTATTTCCGTTTCCGATTGAGGTAAGATGATTGCCTTTTAATTCAAATTGTTTGGAGACAAAGCCTTTATACTCTATCGTTCCCCATTGAGCAGAGACCCAGAATTGAATCTCATTATTCCAGCCATCTTTAAACGCATCAGCAAGAAAATTGTTCAAATTTTCTTTACTTGATATACTGCCTTTATCAAGATTTACAGTTTTTAGATATTGGTTTATTTCCCTTATGACTTCGGGGTTATTGGAATTAGATATGTTTTGTGCAAATGATAATTGTGAGAAAGAAATTGTAATAGCAATAAGAATGAAGAATTTTATATATGTCTTAATCATTTCAAATATTCCTTAATTTATATGAAAAATATTTACACTTACAAACTTACTTTTTTATCTTCAAAATATTACTACCACTCATCATAACATCTTAGATCTGATAATAATCCTCTATGGCAATATTTACTTTCAGACTGTTCTTATAAATTCTTTTAATAAAGGCAGTTACTATAAAAATATAATATTTAAGATCGTACCTGTTTGTATGTACTTCATTAGCAGGCAGGATTTATTTACCGTTCATCATCAAACCTGATTGAGAAAAAGATTGAACAGAGAATTTTCAAATGATAGTAATCATTTATAAAAAATTATTGGTTATTTTTACAATAAAAATTGGATCTAATCCTTAAAGAACAATTCAAGCAGGTTATCTTTTCATGTTATTTGAAGAATATCAATATCGTTTTATGTATGCGGCTCTACAGGAAGCAGAAAAAGCTTTTGAGGAGAATGAAGTTCCGGTTGGAGCAGTTGTTGTTCATAATAATAAAATCATTGGAAAAGGTTATAATCAGGTAGAAAAATTGAAAGATGCAACTGCACATGCTGAAATGATTGCTTTAACCTCAGCTTCTAATCATCTTGGTAATTGGCGATTAAATGAATGTGATATTTATGTAACCTTGGAACCTTGCATTATGTGTACAGGTGCTTTATTGTCTTCAAGAATTAATCGGCTTTTTTATGGTATCAGTGATCTAAAATCCGGTGCCTGCGGAAGTATTCATAACCTTGCTGAAAATTCCCTGACAAATCACAATATCAAGGTATTTAGCGGAATCTTAGCAAAAGAAAGTGAACAATTATTAAAAACATTTTTTAATCAACACAGAAAGGGGGCAGAAAAAATATCCTGACAGATTCATAAAACCTTGCTTAGGTATTTAAATAAATCTAATTTGCATAAAAAAAAAAAATAAATTATGCGAATAATACTTTTCGGCTCACCAGGCGTGGGTAAAGGCACACAAGCAAAAATCATTTCAAAAAACTTTAACATTCCTCATATTTCAACCGGTGATATTTTACGCAAAGCAGTTAAAGAACAAACTGAACTTGGAAAAAAAGCAGGCGAAATAATGTCGCGGGGTGAACTTGTTCCTGATGATCTGATGATTGCTTTAATTAAAGAGGTGCTTACTTCTGCTGAATGTGTGAATGGTTTTATTTTAGATGGTTTTCCAAGAACAACAGTTCAGGCGATAGCACTTGATAAATTGTTTTCACAAATTGAAATTAGTGACGCGGTTTTAATATACATTACAGCAGATGAAAATGAGATTATCAAAAGATTGAACAACCGGCGCGCTTGTAAACAGTGCGGAAGTATTTATGTTCTAAAGGATATCGAAAACTTGAATACTTGTCCTAATTGTGGAGCAAAAAACAGTTTCTATTTACGTAATGACGATAAAGAAGATGTAATTAAAAACAGATTGGAAGTTTTTAAATCTACAACTATGCCTGTTCTGGATTATTACAAAAGCAAAGGCAGGGTAATAGAGGTAAACGGACTTGATACAATTGAAAATGTTAATAAAAAAATAATTGAATCATTAAAAGCAAAGAATCTTTATCACTGATCTTTTGGTTTTAGATATCCTTTTAGAATTTTTCCTGATTCAATCTTGAATACTCGTGTATTCCCTTTTCTTACCATATCATAATTATGTGTAGCTACCAGAATAGCAGTCCCTCGTTTGTTGATCTTCTGAAGCAAATCAAGAATTTCATTTGAAGTTTCCGGGTCTAAATTACCTGTGGGTTCATCCGCAAGAATAATCAACGGATTGTTCAGAATCGCTCTTGCAATTGCTACTTTTTGTTTTTCTCCGCCAGAAAGTTTATCGGGTTTTGTCAGTCTCTTGTGAGAAAGTCCAACTTCATTCAGAACATCATTAACTCTTTTTTTAATCTCTTTTTTATGAGTTGCAGTTACTTCAAGAACAAAGGACAGATTCTCAAAAACATTTCTATCAGTTAATAATTTGAAATCCTGAAAAACAATCCCAATCTTTCTT
>JAIXLO010000178.1 GCA_026931325.1 Chitinophagales bacterium
TATTTTGTCCAAATTTAAGTAACGAATTTTCGTCAACCTATTTTAGGACAAGACACAATTAATGAGAAAATTTGTTTCATTGTCAGTTGTATAATAGTTGATAAAGCAAATATAGCAAATACTTACAAATATGTCATTAATATTTTAAAATTCTTCCTACAACTTGCTCCTGTTCAAATGAAACAGTTCAAGAACGATATTTTGCTCCAAAAAATAGCCCTTCGTTTAAAAGCCTTACGGGAAGAAAGAGATATTACGCAGGAGCAATTCTACAACGACACTAATATTCATATTGCACGTATAGAAACCGCTAAGATTAATATTTCTGTCAGCACTCTTTCTCAAATTTGTAAATACTTCGGTATATCTCTGTTTGATTTTTTTAAAAAAATTGATAAATAACCTATGTGCCTAAGTCAAATAAACGGCACTGTACTTTCCTATGTGATAAAACTTTGTGTTTTCTGTGTCTTTGTGAAAAAAAAGATTATCCTTTGTGTGTCAACAAGTATATTGCGTAAATAGAATTGAACATTGGATATTCTATAATAACACAACTGCTACACAAAGCTATAATGAAAAACTCCAAACCACACAACCTAATACGCTCTTGCAAATAAAACTCTTTGTTTACTTGGCTTTCCTGTTAATATACAAATACCTTCTTCTTGTTTATTGTTTAAAGGAATACAACGTATAGTTGCTTTAGCTAACTCTTTTATTTTTTCTTCTGTTTCTGGAGTACCATCCCAATGTGCATTTACAAAACCTGTTTTATTGTCTAAAATTTGTAAAAATTCATCCCAAGTATTTGCATTAGTAATATGTTCATCTCTATAAGCTTTTGCTTTATCAAACATATTTTGTTGTATGGTTTGTAATAAATTTTGAATATGGTTTGATAATCCATCTAAACTTACACTAGTTTTTTCTTTGGTATCTCTTCTGGCAATTTCTGCAACATTGTTGGCTAAATCTCTTGCTCCAATAGCAATACGAATTGGTACACCTTTCATTTCATATTCAGCAAATTTCCAACCTGGTCTTGCATTATCAGAGTCATCATACTTAACCCTTATGTTTAATTGTTTTAATTGCTGAATGATTGAATTTACTTTTTCATCAATTAAATTTTTCTCTGTTTCACCTTTATAAATTGGTACAATGACTACTTGTGTTGGTGCAATTTTTGGAGGAAGTATTAAACCATCATCATCGCTGTGAGCCATTACTAAACCACCAATTAATCTTGTACTAACTCCCCAACTGGTAGCCCAAACATAATCAAGTTTATTATGCATATCACTAAACTTAACATCAAATGCTTTAGCAAAATTTTGTCCTAAGAAATGAGATGTACCTGCTTGTAATGCTTTACCATCTTGCATTAGAGCTTCTATACAATAAGTTTCATCTGCACCAGCAAATCTTTCATTAGGTGTTTTAATGCCTTTTATTACGGGTAATGCCATCCAATTTTCTACAAAGTCTGCATACACATCAAGCATTTTTTCTGTTTCAATAATAGCTTCTTCTTTTGTGGCATGTGCAGTATGTCCTTCTTGCCAAAGAAATTCAGCAGTGCGTAAAAACAAACGTGTTCTCATTTCCCAACGAACTACATTTGCCCATTGATTTACAAGTATGGGTAAATCTCTATAAGATTGAATCCAACCTTTATAAGTATTCCAAATAATTGCTTCACTTGTAGGACGAACAACTAATTCTTCTTCTAATTTTGCTTCAGGGTCAACTATTAATTTTCCTTTTATATTTGGGTCAGCTTTTAATCTATAATGTGTTACAATAGCACATTCTTTTGCAAAGCCTTCTGCATTTGTTTCTTCTGCTTCAAATAAACTTTTAGGAACAAACAAAGGAAAGTAAGCATTCACATGTCCTGTATCTTTAAACATTTTATCTAACACATCTCTCATATTTTCCCAAAGTGCAAAGCCATAAGGTTTAATAACCATACAACCACGTACAGCACTATAATCTGCTAAGCCTCCTTTTAAAATTAAATCATTGTACCACTGGCTATAATCTTGTTGTCTGCTGGTAATTTCTTTACTCATATAAAATATACTTTAAAAAAATAATTTATCTAATGCAAAATTGTAGTTCATTTAACAAATAAAATATTTTTACTCAGTTTTATGGCAACATATTTGTGTTTGATAAATAGTAATTACAAATTTTGGCAACAAATGTATGTAACTTCACACTACTTAAACTATAAAACAATTTAACATGAAAACAAATCTATTACACTTAGCCATTTTAGTAGTTTTATTCAGTTCATGTTCTACTATTTATAAAAATAGTCAAACTCCTGATGATGTTTATTACTCTCCTACTGAAGGTAATTTTTATCAGGAATCAGAAACAAAAAATTCGGATGATAATTATCTAAGAATGAAAGTGCGAAATAATTATAAGTGGAATAGTTTAGATGATTATAGTTATTGGAATGATAGTCGTTTTACTTTCAATAGTTGCTATTGTAGTTGCAATACTTGGGGTAGTAGTTGGAACAATTTTTATTACAATAATTGGAATCCTCATTTTATTATAAACAACAACTGTGGTTGGGGCAATAGTTGGTATAGTTGGAATTATAATCCTTATGGTGGATGGAATAGTCCTTACTATTATTTTATTCCATATAAAAACCCAACTGTTTATTATGGCAATACAAAAGGTAGTAATATAACTGCTTACAAAAACAAAACTTATAACAATACAAACTCTACTTACTTTAATACTAAAACAGGTGCTACATCTTCAACCAGTTCAAGTGGCTTTGGTGAATTATTTAAAAAGGTTTTTTCTTCTGGTAGTGGTAGCAATGGTTCAGGCTCCTCAGGAAGTTACAGTTGGGATAGACCAGTTAGAACTTATGGCAATAGTAGTAGTGGAAGCTCTACTTCATCTGGCAATAGTAATGCAGGAGGAAGAAGTGGTGGATATAAAAGCACAGGAAGCAGTAGTAGTAGCAGTCGTAGTGGAAGGAATTAATTTTAATGGTTAATGATGAATGGTTAATGGTTAATGATGAATGTTGCCTCATAATTCATAACTCATAATTCATAACTAAAAAAGAATGAAGAAATATTTTTTACTGACTATTTTAATAACTCTTTCAACTATTTGTTTGAGAGCACAAGAGCCTGATGATGCAATACGCAGTGCATGGTTTTCTTTTAATGGCAGTGCAAGAAATATGGCAACTGGTGGTGTAATGGGAAGCTTAGGAGGTGATATTACTGCTGCTCATATAAACCCTGCTGGGCTTGGTTTATTTAAAACAAGAGAATTTATTTTTTCTCCTAGTTATCTTTTAAATAATAATAATTTTAAATTCAGAGGTACTGATTCATCATCTTCTAAAAATAATTTTAATTATGGAACAATAGGTTTTGTAATTGGAAAACCTAATAATCCAAATTATAGTAAATGGACAAGTAGTGCATTTTCTTTATCTATTAATCAAATTGCAAACTATAATAACAATATACAGTTTCAGGGATTTAATAATTTCAGTTCTTTTTCTGAACAATATTTAGAAGAATTAATAAGAGATGGTGCAGATATGACTGCTGCTGAAAGGAATTATATTTTTGGTTCATCATTAGCTTTTAGAACTTACTTAATAGATACACTTGCAGATGCAAGTGGTAATGTAATAGGCTTTCAAAGTTTAGTACCAATTTCTACAGGCGTAAATCAATTTTATAATGCAAATACAAGAGGTGGTTTACACGAAATTGCTTTAGGTTTTGCTGGTAACATGGAAGATAAACTTTATGTTGGTGGAAGTATTAATTTACCAATATCTTCTTATCAAAGAGATTTTTCATACACAGAAAAAGATGCTACTAATTTAACCAACAACGATTTTAATTATTTTACTTACACAGAAAAATTTAAAAGCTTTGGAATTGGTATTGGTGCTAAACTTGGCTTTATTTATAAGCCTCAAGAATATTGGCGTTTAGGTTTTGCTTTTCATACGCCACAATTAATGGTTTATAAAGATCAAATAAGAAGTTGGATGATTACAGATACTGAAGGTTATGCAGGTGTAAAAGAAGAAAGCAGCGACAATCTAAATAGTGGAAATGCTGGTGTAAGAAAATATTATTTAGTAACTCCATGGCGTGCTATTGCAAGTGCAAGTTATGTTTTCAGAGAAGTAAATGATGTAAGAAAACAAAGAGCTTTTATTAGTGCTGATATTGAATATGTAAATTATAGAGGAAGCAGATTTAGCAGCATAAACGCTGAAGATTATACAGCAAAAGATTATTATAAATTAGTAAACTCAGAAGTAAAAGATTATTATAAAGGCAATTTTAATTTTAGATTAGGAGGTGAATTAAAGTTTAATACTATTATGTTTAGATTAGGAGGTGCTTATTATGGCAGCCCTTACAAACAAAGAGAATTAAAGGCTAATAAATTTATAGCAACTGGTGGTATTGGCTACAGAAACAAAGGCTTTTTTATTGACCTTGCCTATACTCATAGCTTTAATAAAGATGTAGTTTTTCCTTACAGATTAAATGATAAACCCAACACTTTTGCAGAACAAGCAGGTAGTAGAGGAAGTATTATGATGACTTTTGGCGTGAAGTTTTAGGGTTAAAAAACTAAAATAATTATTTCTACTTTACAAGAAGATAAATTCCTCATTATATAGTTAATGTAGAAATTTCAATTAGCACATACAATAGTTATAACTGTAAATTGTTCGTAAGGTTTGTAAATAAAAATTTTGTTTTCATTTATTAAAAACTTCATTTGGCTATTATTTATATTTTTGTTTTACATTTTAAATTTAAAGAGCCTATTAATGCAAAGGCTTTTTGTTGAGGCTCTTCGAGAACAAAAAACTATTTGAAAAAAGGTTTACATATTTCAACAACGAGTATAATTAACAAACTCTTTAGAGGTATTGCAGCTATTAACGAATGGCGTAAGCAAAAAATATCGAATGCCAATTTTCTTATTATTGCAGCTGCTGTTGTTGGTATATTTGGAGGTATTGCTTCTTCTGTTTTAAAAGAACTAACACATGAAGTGGCTAGTTTTTTACAAGATGATTTGCATTGGAAATACAAATACTACCTTTATTTCTTTTTTCCTTTAATAGGAATTTTTCTTACAGTTTTATATATACGTACATTTATTCGTCATAGCAAATTTCATCATGGTATTCCTCCAATTATTTATACTGTATCACACAAATCAAGTAAGTTAGATTTTCACAATATTTATAGTCAGGTAATTACAAGTGCACTCACTGTAGGGCTTGGTGGTTCAGCAGGTCTTGAAGCACCAGCAGTAGCAAGTGGTTCAGCTATTGGTTCTAATATTGGTCGTTTTTTTGGTTTAAATTATAGAGAAACTACTTTGCTTTTAGCATGTGGAGCAAGTGCTGGAATTTCAGGTGCTTTCAATAGTCCAATTGCAGGAATGCTTTTTGCAATAGAGGTTTTACTTCCATCTTTTACAATTCCTGCTATTATACCATTGCTTATTGCCTCTGCATTATCTTCAGTTATCTCTCAACTTATTGTAAAAAGACCTTTATTTGTTTTAGTTACTAATGGTTGGTCTGTAGAGGCATTTTGGTTTTATATTTTATTGGGCATATTAGGAGGAGTTTATACAATATATTTTAGTAAACTAAATACATATATTCATAAAACTTTTAAAAAAATAACCAATCAATATAATAAAGTTTGGATAGGTGGAATTTTATTAGGTGTTATGATTGCTTTATTACCTTCTTTATATGGCGAAGGTTATTTGGTTATTCAACAATTATTAGATGGCAATTATAAATCACTTCTTGAAAATAGTCTTTTCTCTGAATATCAATCAATAGGTTGGGCATTGCTTTTATTTGCAGCAGTTTCTGTAATTGGAAAATCATTTGCCTGTTCTATAACAATGAATGCAGGTGGCAATGGTGGTATGTTTGCTCCAAGTGTAGTAGTAGGTGGTTTATTTGGATTTGTTTTTGCTTTTGGTATAAACCTTAGTGGCATAGCAGAACTTAACATTACCAATTTTATTGTTGCAGGAATGGCTATTTCTATCAGTGGTATGATGCATGCTCCTTTAACAGGAATTTTTCTTGCTGCAGAAATAACAGGTGGTTATTCATTAATGGTTCCTTTGATGATAGTTTCTGCCATTGCTTATTTTATCAATAAAGCTGTTTTAAAATATTCTATTTATACAAAAGAACTTGCTGAACAAGGAGAGCTTGTAACACAAGAATATAGTGATCATGAAGTGCTAAGAAAACTAAAACTAAAATATCTGATAGAAAAAGATTTTGTTGTACTGCATCCTAATGATACTCCAAGTAGCAGAAGTAATGAAATCATTCATGCTACAAGAAATGTTTTCCCTGTAGTAAATGATGAAGGAAAACTAATTGGAGTTTTACTTAGTGATTATCTATTAGAATTATTGTTAAGTAAAAATCCTGAAGATCCAAAGCGTTTTATGAAAGATATTTCACAACCGCCAAATAAAAAAATTCAAATTAATACTTCTATGCATGAGGTAATGCAAATTATGGATAGCCTTGATACAAGAATACTTCCTGTGGTTGATGCAGACAATAAATATTTAGGCTTCGTTACTAAAAATGGTATATTTAATAAATACAGACATATTCTAAAACGCTATGAAAATACTGGTCAGTTATAAATATGTTTATAATTAGAAAAATAATTTTTAGATATAATACTGAAAAGTATTTGTCAATCTTTTATTAGTGTATTTTTTAATTGCAAAAGAAATTTTTGGCATAATATTAGCAGAAGTTGAACAAATTATTTATAAAAAACAATAACTTTACACCTCATTTTTATTTAAGCTAAAACTAAAAATTAAAAAATATGAAAAAGTGTACATTCATTTTAGCAGCATTATTACTAACTTTTGGAGTAAATGCACAACAAAAAACTGAAACTACTTCAGAAACTGTAAAACCTCAACAACCGAAAGACATAACTAAATACATAGAATTTGTAAATGCAGATTATGACTTTGGTAAAATACCTTTTGGAAAACCAGCAGAATACGAGTTAGGCATTAAAAATATCAGTAAAGAAACTGTTACTATTGAAAGAGTTCAAGTAGGTTGTGGTTGCACTACTCCTAAATATCAACAAGGTCAAAAAATTGCTCCAGGAGAATCAGCAAAAATTACTTTAGGTTTTAATGGTAGCTCTCAAGGTCATTTTACAAAATATGTAACTGTATATTTTAATGATGGCATGAGCAAACAAGTAACTTTTAAAGGAGAAACATATAAAACACCTGAAGCAAGTGCACCAGCAAATAGTAATATAGAAAAAATGAAAACAAAAGGGTAATAGAGATTTTTTAAAAATTAAAATTTAATAATAGATGAAAAAAATATTGTTAGCTGCATTTTTAATTAGTTGTATTGGAGTTTTTGCTCAATCATCTGCAGAGTTTAAAGTAGTAAAACACGATTTTGGAAAAATAAAACATAATGTTCCTGCAACTTATGTTTTTAAATTTGTAAATAAAGGCGATAAACCAATTGTAATTGAAAGTGCTATTGCTGGTTGTGGTTGTACAACACCAGAATATCCTAAACAACCTATTGCTAAAGGAAAAGAAGGCACTATTAAAGTAACATATAACGCTGCAGCAATGGGTGTTTTTACAAAAGACGTAACTGTAAAATTTGCAAACGAACAACAACCAGTTGTCTTAAATATTTATGGAGAAGTTGTTGAAGCAAAAGCACCTACTAAACCAGTAAAAAAAGATTAAATCCACTTTGTTTAATTTTATAAAAACACTTCAGTAATAATTGAAGTGTTTTTATTTTTAATCATTGTGTATAATTCCATACAGATAAATATCATAACTATATTTGCCACATGTTACAAATAAGCAAACGTGGTGATGCAATGCCAGCATCTCCTATCAGAAAATTAGTTCCTTATGCAGAAGCTGCAAAGAAAAAAGGAAGAACAGTATATCACTTAAATATTGGTCAGCCTGATATTGAAACTCCTAAACAAATGAGAGATGCTATTCGTCAGGCAGATTTTACTATTTTAGAATATACACATAGTGCAGGTTTAGAAAGCTATAGAAAAAAATTAGCCAATTATTATAATAGTGTTGGTATCAATGTTTCTTACAATGATATCATTATTACAACTGGTGGCAGTGAAGCTATTTTATTTGGCTTTATGGCTTGTTTAGACCCTGGTGATGAAGTAATTATTCCTGAACCTTTTTATGCAAACTATAATGGTTTTGCAATAGCTGCAGGTGTAAATGTTGTTCCTGTAACTGCACATATTGAAAACGGTTTTGGCTTACCTCCTATTGAAGAATTTGAAAAGAAAATTACTAATAAAACAAAAGCTATTGTTATTTGTAATCCTAACAATCCTACAGGTTATAATTACAGTGAAAAAGAAATGTTGGAGTTAAAAGAAATTATTTTAAAACACAATCTTTATTTATTTGCTGATGAAGCTTACAGAGAATTTGTATATGAAGCAAAACAATATAGTGCAATGTATTTGCAAGGTGTAGAAAATAATGTTGTACTAATGGATACTATTAGCAAACGTTATAGTGCTTGTGGAGCAAGAATAGGGGCATTTGTAACAAAAAATAAACAATTAATAGATACTACCATGAAGTTTGCACAAATGCGTTTGTGTAGCCCTTATTTAGAGCAATTAGCAGGAGAAGCTGCAATAGATTTACCACAAGATT
Source organism: Chitinophagales bacterium (assembly GCA_026931325.1). GTDB lineage: Bacteria > Bacteroidota > Bacteroidia > Chitinophagales > Chitinophagaceae > UBA1930. The sequence continues at coordinate 8,800 of JAIXLO010000178.1, forward strand.
ATTTTGATTTAACTAAAGCAGAATATTTAGCAAGAAGAGATTTATTGGTAAAAAGATTAAATGCAATGGAAGGTGTTTATTGCCCTAACCCAGGTGGTGCATTTTATGCTATGGCAAAACTTCCTATTGATGATTGTGATGTTTTTTGTCAATGGCTTTTAGAAAATTTTGAATACAATAACGAAACTGTAATGCTTGCACCAGCAACAGGATTTTATGGCACTAAAGGTTTAGGAACAAAAGAAGTTAGATTAGCTTATGTGTTAAATTGTGATGCTATCAATAAAGCAATGGATTGTTTAGAAAAAGCATTACAAGTTTACCCAGGTAGAACAATTTAATTAATCAATATCAAACATTAAAAAATATAAAAAATGAAACGTTTTATTTTATCTGCAATATCCATTTTTTTAGTAAGCAATTTATTATTTGCTCAATCAAATAAAGAGCCTTGGAGTAATGACCAATTATTAGACCCTGCTATTCTTGCTCAAAAAATAAATCAAAAAAAAGTAGGCAATATGCTTATTGTTTCTATTGGACCAGATGCTGTTATTAAAGGTTCTGTAGAAATTGGACCAGGTGGTGAAACAAAAAATATAAATAAACTAAAAGCATATTTAAAAAATGTAAGTAAGGATAAAGAAGTGGTAATTTATTGTGGTTGTTGCCCTTTTGAAAGATGCCCTAATGTAAGACCAGCATTTAAAACACTAAAAGAAATGGGTTTTAAAAATGCAAAACTTTTAAACTTATCAAATAACATTAAAACAAATTGGATTGATAAAGGTTATCCTATGAATAATTAGTTATGAAAAAAGTTTTCTCACTTTTATTAATACTTTTTTGGGCAAGTAATCTTTTTGCTCAAGAAAATACTATACAAATAGGTAATTATGCACCAGAAATAAAATTGCCTAAACCTGATGGAAAAATAATTACACTTTCTTCCTTAAAAGGGAAATTAGTTTTAATAGATTTTTGGGCATCTTGGTGTGCACCTTGTGTTAAAGAACAGCCAGAATTAAAAGCATTGTATAAAAAATTTGCTTTAGACAGAAAGGATAAAAAATTTGAAATTCTTGGTGTTTCTTTGGATAAGGATAAAGAAAGTTGGTTAAATACTGTTAAACGTTTTAAGATAGACTGGCTTCAAGTAAGTGATTTAAAATTTTGGCGAAGTAAAGTTGCCTCTGATTATTTTATTGAAGGCTTACCATATAATGTAATAATTGATGAAGAAGGAAAAATAATAGCCATTAACTTACATGGTAGCGATTTAGAATTATTTATTGAAAAACATTTACAATAAATTATCATCTTAATTCTGCTAAATCACAAGCATATTTTAATAGCTTAATTTTATTGCTCCAAAAAGCCATATCAGTTACTAATTCTTTTCTTAAAGGTTTATCCCATTGCATTGGAGTGCCATATTTATTTTCTGTATTTTGTAAATGCTCTAATGCTACTAATGCAAAAGAATGTACACAAGCCATTCTTCTAATAGTTCTTAATTTTCTTTTCTCTGATACATTACAGGCTAAAATTAATTGATGAAGTTTAGCACATTCTCTTAAAAAAATTTCTTTTGCTTGAGCTATACTTTTTGTTTTTCTTACAATGGTATAAACGCCATCTTCTCTATCTTTAAAAGCATCAAACAAATCATTTACAATTTGCCCAACAAAACCGCTTTGAAAAATAAAAGCATCATCTTCTGACTTCCAATCTTCACTCATTACACTTGCCCAAAGCAAAGAACTATTGCCACATTTATTTTCAGAAATATACAATACTTCTTGTAACGAAATATTTTTATCTAATTGTTTAGATGAAATAATTTGCCAATCTGTAGCAGTTTTTAAAGCATTTTTATAAGCATCTGTTGGCTGCCAAATTTTATGCAACTCATCTTCCAAAGCAAAAATTAATTTAACTTTTGGTGTTTGCAATTCAGGAGGTAATGTTCTATCTAATACTTTTAAATAAGTTTCCTTTTCCCAATTTTCTTCATCTATTAAATCATCATGCAAAGTTGCCATTGCAGAAATAATTGCCATTCTTTTGGTTTCATCAATAGTCAATCTTCTTCCTTTAATACACAAATAATTTTCACAATTAACTATATGATTGAATAATGGGTAATAAAAGCCAACTTTCTTTTTTTCTTTTTCTGATAAAGGATAATTTATTTCAGAACAATGCTTATCTACCATAGGTTTTAGGTAATTTTTCATAAAGTTGAGTTGCTTATAAGCACTCAAACCATAATCAAAAGCATAATTTAAAAGCTGAAAATAATTCACAAATGCAAGATAATGGTTTTGAATAAAGCATAAGAAAACTTTGTTTTTGAAATAATTTAGAAAGTATTTTATTTTTTAAGAAATTGTTTGTTTGCAATAAAATGTTTTATTGCATTACATTTGCCAACTTTTATGATGCAACCAATACAAAATTTTTTCTCTCAACTTTATACCCCTTCAAAGGTTGTTATAGTAACACATCAAAAACCTGATGGAGATGCAATGGGAAGTTCTTTGGGTTTATATCATTTTTTAATTCAATTATCACATCAGGTTACAGTCATCTCTCCTACTAATTGGGCAGATTTTTTAAATTGGATACCAGCATGTGATAAGGTTTTAAACTTTGAACAAAAGCAAGATGTTTGCAAACAAATTATAGCAGAAGCTGACATTATTTTTTGTTTAGATTTTAATGTTTTACACAGAACAAAAAATGTTGCTTCAGTAATTGAAAATGCAAAAGCAAAAAAAATTTTAATTGACCATCATCAAGAGCCACAAACAGAAGCTTTTGACTTTGGTATTAGCAATACAGAAAAAAGTAGTACTTGTGAAATGGTATATGATTTTATTGTAGATAGTGGTAATAAACAAAAAATAAATATTGATATTGCTACTTGCTTATATACTGGAACAATGACAGATACTGGTTCTTTTCGTTTTCCTTCAGCAACACAATCTGTTCATGAAATGGTTGCTTATTTTAAAAGTATTGGATTGCAACACACTCCCATTCATGAATATATTTATGATAATTTTTTAGAAGGAAGATTAAGATTTATAGGCTTTGTATTAACCAATAGAATGGAGGTTTTATATGAATACAATACAGCTTTAATGTATGTGTATAAACAAGACCTTCAAAAATATAATATTAAAACTGGTGATACAGAAGGCTTGGTAAATTATTTATTAACCATAGAAGGAATAAAACTTGGAGCTTTAGTGATAGATAGAAACGAAGAAAGAAAATGGAGTTTTAGAAGTAAAGGAAATTTTAATGTTAATACTTTTGCAAGACTTCATTTTGAAGGTGGTGGTCATGCAAATGCAGCAGGTGGAAGAACAGATGAATCTGTTGATGAAACTGTAAAAAGATTTAAACAAATATTAAACCAATACGAACAAATATTACAATGAAAAAAGTTTTAGCAATTGCAGTAGTAGCTTCTTTATTTTTAGGAGCTTGCAAAAGATACGAAAAAACGCCAACAGGAATGCCTTATATTTTAACTAAAGGACCTCGTAAAGAAAAAATAAATCAAGGTGATATACTTAAATTGAACTATGAATATAAACTAAAAGATAGTTCAATTGTAAACACTTTTGGTCATGTACCTGTTTATATTTCTGTTGATACAATGAAAAAAGGAAGATATAATTTTTCTGAAATTATGACTGACTGTTATATTGGCGATAAAATGGAATTTACCATGAGTGTTGATACTATGGTAAAAGATGGAGTGCTTACTTATAATAATATTTTCAAAAAAGGAGATTTTATTACTGGAAAAGTAGAATATTTAAAAAAGTTTGCTGACCAGGCTGAACAAGAAAAAGATTATAATAATGAATTAGAATTAGAAAAAAAACGTGAAATAAAAGAAGTAAAAGATTATGCAGCAAAGAAAAAGTATAAAGCAATATTTACAGAAAATGGCGTTGGCGTTGTAATAGAAAAAGAAGGTACTGATACAGTTAAAGCTGTTGATGGAAAAGTAATTTCAGTTTATTATAGTGGTAGATTGATGAGTAATGATAAGGAATTTGATAGTAACATTAAAGATGGAAAACATGTAGGTGATGCTCTTTCTTTTTCTATTGGTGCAGGAAGTGTAATACCAGGTTGGGATGAAGGTTTAAAATATTTTACAAAAGGTAGCAAAGGAAAATTATTAATCCCAGCCTATCTTGCTTATGGGATGATGGGCTCCCCTCCAGTAATTCCTCCTTTTGCAAATCTTGTATTTGATGTTGAAGTAGTTAATGTAAAAAATAAATTAGACCTTGAATTAATTAATCCTGAGAAAAAATAATTTAATAATTTATACAGGATCTACATCTGGTACAATAATAACACCTCTTAAATTTTTTGTATTATGTATAATAGCAGTCTGTTGAAGGATTGCTATTTTACATTGGTGTATAATGGTAGCATCTTTTGGAAGTTTTATTAAAATTTCCCACAAGTATAAATTTCTTATTCTGTCAATTATTGGTTGAGATGGACCTTGAATATATTGTTTAAAATTGGCTTGCAAGCCTTGCATCATAATGTTTGCAGCTTGTTCAGCAATATGATTTTCTTTGTGTTTAAATGTTACAATTATTATTCTAGAAAAGGGTGGATAATGATAAAATTTTCTCCCTTCTAATTCATATTTATACAAATTTTGATAGCTGTGTTGCTGTACAAAATTTAAAACAGGATGATGAATATTATTAACTTGTATCAACACTTTTCCTGTACCTTCTTTTCTTCCAGCTCTACCACTCACTTGTTCCATTAATTGAAATGCTCTTTCATTTACTCTAAAATCTGTAAAGTTTAATATTCCATCTGCATCTATAATTCCTACAAGGTTTACATGCTCAAAATCCAAGCCTTTTACAACTATTTGTGTGCCTATCAAAATATCAACTCTTTGTTGTTCAAAAAGTTTTATTAAAGTATCATGAGCATTTTTCCCTTTGATACTATCATAGTCCATTCTAGCAATTTTAGCATCAATAAAATGTTCTGCTATTAATTCCTCAATTTTTTCTGTACCAAAATTTTTTTGCATAAAATGATGGCTACCACATGCAGCACAAGTATTAATTGATGGATAAGTTGTACCACAATAATGACAAGATAATTTATTAGTTGATTTATGAAACGTAAGTGTTACATTACAATTATTACAATGAGGAATCCAACCACAAGTTTTACAAATCATATAAGGGCTATAGCCTCTCCTATTTTGAAATAATATTACTTGCTTTTTATTTTTTAATGAAATAGCAATTTCATTTAACAACTCTGGTGATAAAATTATTTTTGGTTGAACATTGTTTTTATCATGTTGCATTTGTTGTGCTGCAACTTTTTTTAAATCAATTAATTGAATGTTAGGCATAGCAGCATTTGCATATCTTTCTGTAAGTTCTACTAAGCCATATTTTTTGGTAAGTGCATTATAATAAGTTTCAATAGATGGTGTTGCACTTCCTAAAACTACTTTTGCATTATTAAATAAAGAAGCATAATAAATTGCTGCATCTCTTGCTTGATAACGAGGTGCAGGGTCTTGTTGTTTATAACTTGCATCATGTTCTTCATCTACAATAATTAATCCCAAATCATTAAAAGGAAGTAGTAAAGAACTTCTTGCCCCCAATACAATTTTTATTTCTCCTGATTTTACTTTATTCCAAATTTCCACTCTTTCATTTGAATTAAATTTAGAATGATAAATTGCAATATAACCACCAAAATGCTTTTGGATTCTTCTAATAATTTGTGTAGTTAAAGCAATCTCAGGCAGCATATACAATACTTGCTTTCCTTGTTGTATGTATTGTTCAATTAGTTTTATGTAAAGTAAAGTTTTTCCACTTGCTGTAATGCCATGTAATAAACAAACACTATTAATTTGTAATTGTTGATATAGATTTTCAAGTGCTTGTTGTTGTAATGCAGATAAAGTGAAATCTATAGAAATCTGTTTAGGCAATGAAGCAATTCTATCAACACTTCTTTTTTCAGCAATTAAAATATTTTTATCAATCAACCCTTTTAGTTGAGCAGCATTTGCATTTGCTTTTTTCAATAATTGAGATTGAATAACTTCTCCTTCTGTTTTTGAAAAATGTAAATAAGCTAATAATAATTCTAATTGTTTTGGTGCTTTACTCCAATTATTCAGTAATTCTTCTAAAGCCTTTTCATTACTATATTTTGGGTTTAATTCAATAAAAATTTCTGTCTTAGGCTTATATTTTTCTTTCAGTTCTTCCCAGATAAAACAAATATTTTTTTCTATCAATTTTTTAATAATGGGATAAACATGGTTAGCATCAAGTATTTGCTGCACTTCGCTTATACGCAATTCTTTCTTTAGCTCAAGAGCTTCTGTTAGTAAATACTCTTCATCACTTAAAGTATGAATATCTACATCAGCATCTTCATTCCAAACTAAAATACTTTCTCCCGTAAGTTTTAAATTGGCTGGTATTGCTGCTTGCATTACTTCTCCCTCTGAACACATATAATATTGAGCAATCCACTTCCAAAAAATTAATTGCTTTTCATACACTAAAGGTTCATCATCTAACACATTTACAATTTCTTTTGGTTTAAATTCTTTAGGAGCTTGTGCTATAAGTTTTGAAACAATGCCAGCATATTTTTTATTTCTTAGTTGCACTTCTACTCTCATACCTAATGTAATAGTAGAAATATATTGTGATGGAATTTCCCAAATATATGTTTCAGGTAAGGCTAAAGGAATAATAATTTCAGCAAAAAGTTTTGTTGAAGATGATGTAAATAAAATATTATCGCTTTTTTCTTTAGCCATTATGTTTCTTAATTTTTATAAAATTAATTTCAATTATTTTCATATCTTTTTAATCCATCTTCCATTAAATTATATACTTGTTGTTTTAGCTTTTGCAAATCATTCATAGTTAATCCATCAACTGATATTTCTTTTAAAAATACAACTCTATTTTTTCCAGGTGTTAAGCTAAATAAACTTTTATAATGCAATCTTTTTAAAGTATCAATAAACAACATTGGTTTAATAGGTGTTTGAGTTTCAATAGCAATTTTAAATGCACCATCATAAAAACTTTTTAAGGGCTTTCCTGTTTCATTAAATGTTCCTTCTGGAAAAATAAAAACAGAAATACCATGTTGTAATGCAGCTTTCAAGGCTCTTACACTTTTTGCTCTTTTTTCTGAACTGCTTCTATCTACTAAAATTACACAAGCTCTATAAATTTGTCCAAACACAGGTATTTTAATCATTTCAAATTTACCCAATGCTCTAAAAGGTTGTTTTAAACTAGCAACAATTGGAGGAATATCCATATATGAAATATGGTTAGCAACAAAAACGTATTGTTTGTTTTTATTATGAACTTCTTCATAAATTTCTTTATGAAAAACACCAGTAAAAAAATACCAAGTTCTTGCCCAAACTCTGCAAAGTATATAAATAAAATTTCCTCCTTTAATACCAAATGCAGATGCAATTAATATAAAAGGAAATAAAACAAACATAATGATGATAAACATCATCAATGCATAAATACAATAAACAAATTGAATAGCCTTAATTATCCATTTCATAAACAGAATAAAGATAATGGCTTGGTAGAAAAGATTTTTATTTTTTATCTAAGAACAAAAATGTTTTCACATTTAGCAATCAATAGAATAACTTTTATAACTCTTATATTTGTTGCATAAATGTTTAGTATATGAATAAAGTTTTTGAAAATGCCAAAGCAGCTATTGCAGATATTAAAAGTGGTAGTACTATTATGTTAGGGGGCTTTGGATTAAATGGTATTCCAGAAAATTGTATTGCAGCATTAGCAGAAAAAGGCATTAATAATTTAACGTGTATTTCAAATAATGCTGGAGTTGATGATTTTGGATTGGGATTATTACTTAAAACAAGACAAATAAAAAAAATGATTGCAAGTTATGTTGGCGAAAATGCAGAATTTGAGAGACAATTATTAACTGGAGAATTAGAAGTAGATTTAACTCCTCAAGGAACGTTGGCAACTAAAATACAAATGGCTGGTATGGGAATTCCTGCATTTTATACTCCTGCAGGCTATGGAACTGAAATAGCAGAAGGAAAAGAAGTAAGAGAATTTAATGGAAAAATGTATTTAATGGAACATGCTTTATATGCAGATTATGCAATAGTAAAAGCATGGAAAGGTGATACAATGGGAAATCTTGTTTTTAGAAAAGCAACTAGAAATTTTTCTACTTCTATGGCTAAGGCAGGAAAAATAACAATTGCAGAAGTGGAAGAATTGGTAGAACCAGGAATGATTGACCCAGATAATGTACATGTAGCAGGAATTTATGTACATAGAATTTTTCAAGGAGTAAATTATGAGAAAAGAATAGAACGTAAAACAGTTCGTTTAAAATAATTATGTTTATCAGTACCGATTATTTAGCAACTCAATATGGTGTTCATGAAACCATTGCAGATTTTTTTGTAGAACGTGAACCACCTACTAATAATCTTTATTGGAAAGATAAGTTGCTTTATTTACGACCACAACCAGGCTATTTATTTATTCCTGTAATTGTTGATACTTTATACAAATTAGGAATTGATAAAAATATTTTACTGAGTGATGTTTTTATAAATTTATTAGAAAAAATAGGGCATATAGCAGCATTAGAAGAAACTAATCAATTAACAAAAGAAGAAGGAATTGAACAATGTATTTTATTAACAAAAGATAAAGTAATTAATAAAAATTTTTATGCAGCATTAACAGATTATATGAAAGGCGGAAGCAATAATTTTATTCATGAAATGTTGTATCCATTTTCTGCTTTGCATAGAGGCGATATTTTTTTATTCTCTGTTACTGTACTTGATTTTGATGATGAAGTAGCCAAAAAAATAATTGCTTATTGGTTTGCAATTATTAGTTCTTTTTTAATGTTAGACGATGCACAAGATGTAGAAATTGATAAAAAAACTGGAGATGAAAATGCTTTTCTGCAATGTGGTTTGGATAAAGATGGCATTGAAAGAATAAAAAATATTTTAGGACAAAACTTAACAACTTTAAAAATTTTTAATAAGCCATTAGCAAGAACAATAGATAATCAATTTGTAAAAATGGCAACACTACCACACATTCAACAATATTTAAATTATTAAACTATGGCATTAGATAAATTTGGTATTGCTAAAAGAATAGCACAAGAATTAAGAGATGGTATGTATGTAAATCTTGGTATAGGCATACCTACTTTAGTATCTAACTATATTCCAGAAGGAATGACAGTTATTCTGCAAAGTGAAAATGGTATTCTTGGTATGGGAGAATACCCAACAGAAGAAGAATTAGATGCTGATTTAATTAATGCAGGAAAAGAAACCATTACACTTATTAAAGGTGCAGCAATTTTTGATAGTGCTGAAAGTTTTGGAATGATACGTGCAGGAAAAATAGACCTTACCGTTTTAGGTGCAATGGAAGTAAGTGAAAATGGAGATATAGCCAACTGGAAAATTCCTGGTAAAATGGTAAAAGGAATGGGCGGTGCAATGGACTTGGTTGCAAGTGCTCAAAACATTATTGTAGCTATGATGCACACCAATCCAAAAGGAGAAAGTAAACTACTACCTAAATGCACTTTGCCCTTAACTGGCATAGGTTGTGTAAAAAAAGTAGTAACTGAACTTGCAGTTCTTGATATTACACCTAACGGCTTTGAATTAGTAGAAACTGCACCTGGTGTTTCTATTGAAGAAGTAATAGCTAAAACTGCTGGAAAGCTTATTATTCCTGATAGTTTAAAGAATTAAAATAATTTTATACACTCATTTTGATTTATAAATTTCTCTATGTTATCAAAGATTAATCCCACTACTACACAAGCTTGGTTTTTATTACAAAAGCACTATGAAGAAGAAATGAATCATTGTAAAATGAGAAAATTATTTGCAGATGATGAAGAAAGATTTCAAAAATTTTCTATCCGGTTTGGTGAAATTTTATTTGACTATTCAAAAAATATCATCAACTCAAAAACCTTACAATTATTATTACAATTAGCCGATGATTGTAAATTGCAAGAAGCAATTCATGCAATGTTCTCAGGAATAAAAATTAATGAAACTGAGCAGCGTTCAGTTTTACATACAGCCTTACGAAACTTTTCTGATAATGCAATTTTAGTTGATGGAAAAGATGTAATGCCAATTGTAAAAAAAGTACTAAAGCAAATGCAAACTTTTTGCAACAAAGTTCATTCAGGTGAGTGGAAAGGCTTTACAGGAAAACCTATTAAACACATTGTAAACATTGGGATTGGTGGAAGTGATTTAGGACCAGTAATGGTAACAGAAGCCTTAAAACCTTATTGGAAAAATAATATTCAAACTTTTTTTGTAAGTAATGTTGATGGAACACATATTGCTGAAACACTTAAAAAAATTAATGCAGAAGAAACTTTATTTCTAATAGCATCAAAAACTTTTACAACTCAAGAAACTATGACTAATGCTCATACAGCAAGAGCATGGTTTTTACAATTTGCAAAAGATGAACAACATATTGCAAAACATTTTGTAGCACTTAGTACAAACGAAAATGAAGTAAAAAAATTTGGTATTGATACAGCCAATATGTTTGAATTTTGGGATTGGGTTGGTGGCCGTTATAGTCTTTGGAGTGCTATAGGATTATCCATTGCACTAACTATTGGTTACGAAAATTTTGAAGAACTTTTAAAAGGTGCTTACTCAACAGATGAGCATTTTAAAAACGAAAAATTTAAAAATAATATTCCCGTTTTAATGGCTCTTATTGGTTTATGGTACACTAATTTTTTTAATACACAAAGTGAAGCCATTTTGCCTTATGACCAATATTTACACAGGTTTGCGGCATATTTTCAACAAGGAAATATGGAAAGCAATGGAAAAAGTATTGATAGAAGTGGTAATGATATTGATTATAATACAGGCCCTGTTATTTGGGGCGAACCTGGCACAAATGGACAACATGCTTTTTATCAATTAATACATCAAGGAACATTATTAATACCTTGCGATTTTATTGCACCAGCAATTAGTCATAACCCATTAGGAGACCATCATAAAAAATTATTGAGCAATTTTTTTGCACAAACAGAAGCTTTAATGAATGGTAAAACAGAAGAAGAAGCAAAAGAAGAATTAATAAAAGAAAATAAAACTGATGAAGAAATAAAAAAACTTTTACCTTTTAAAGTTTTTGAAGGTAATAGACCAACCAATTCTTTCTTAATCAAAAAAATTTCACCATTTACTTTAGGGCAATTAATTGCTTTATACGAACATAAAATTTTTGTACAAGGTGTTATTTGGAACATTTTTAGTTTTGACCAATGGGGCGTTGAATTAGGTAAACAATTAGCAAATAGAATTTTACCAGAATTAGAAAGTAATGAGGTAACAACTTCTCATGATTGTAGTACTAATGGTTTGATAAATTGGTTTAAAAATAATTGCCAATAACAAATGGCTAACTCTTTTTTTAAGTTCAAGCAATTTACAATTCAGCAAGATGCTTGTGCTATGAAAGTAACTACAGATGCTTGTTTATTTGGAGCTTGGTGTGCTAATAAAATAAAGGAAAATAATCCAAAAAATATTTTAGATATTGGTGCTGGCACAGGTTTATTAAGTTTAATGCTTGCACAAAATATTAATGCACTAATTGATGCAGTTGAAATTGATGAACAAGCAGCAAATCAAGCAAAGCAAAACATCAACACATCCTTATTTGAAAATAAAATATCTGTTCATCACTCTCCAATTCAAAATTTTGAGCCATCTATTTTATACGATTTTATTATTACCAATCCACCATTTTTTGAAAATGATTTGCTTAGCAATAATTCACAAAAAAATATAGCATTGCATAGTACTCAATTACAATTAACTGAGTTAATAGTACATATAAAAAGGTTATTAAAGCCAGAAGGTTTTTTTGCTATTTTATTACCATACCATAGAGCCATTTATTTTGAAAACTTAGCAAAAGATTTTTATTTGATAAATAAAACAGTTGTACAGCAAACAACACAACACAATTATTTTAGAATAATGCTTTTTTATAGCAATTCAAACAATCAAAAAACTGAAATAAATTCAATCTGCATCAATCAATCTAACAATATTTATACAAAAGAATTTATTGAATTACTACAACCTTATTACTTGTATTTGTAAGTTTAAAAATATATTTGCTTAATCTTAATTTAAAAACAAATTAATGAAATACTCTCAATCTATTGGAATAGTTGCAGCATTAGCATTAATTGCTATTTGCTTTTTACCATGGGTTTATATACCAAATTTAAACATAACGCTTTCTGGCATTAATGGTAAAGTAAATGAAGAATTGACTTTTGGTAAGCAAGTAAAACCACATGCTGTATTATGTTTAATAATGATAATACTTTTTTTTATTAAAAAAATTTTAGCTAAAAGAATTAATGTATTTGTTGCATTTGTAAGCCTTAGTTGGGCAATTAAAAATTATATTATTTTTTCAATTTGTCGTCAAGGTATTTGCCCTGAAAGACAAGCAGGACTTTACTTATTAATTTTCTTTGCTATAGTAATTCAAGTATGTTCTTTTCTGCCTAAAATTAAAGTTCCAAACGATTAGCCTTAAGATTCTTCTTAATATTATTTTAGTGTCTTTCCATTTTTAGGAATTGTTTATAAAAAATAATTTTTTACACAATAAAATAATTTTTTTGTTGTTATTAGTAGTGAGTTATTTTTATTAAGTCCAATATCCAAGCTATGAAAAAGATTTATCCCCATCTTTTGATTATATTTTTGGTATTATTTTATAATGCCTCAGCACAAGTAAATTATCTGTTTAATAGTTATCAATCATCATACACTCATTTAGAAAATGGAATACACCCACCTTTAGATAATCCATCTCCAGCAGGTTATTATGAAGAAGATGAAGGTTTTGCAAATCAAGTGCCAATTGGTTTTACATTTAAATATAACAATACAAACTATACTCACTTAAATATTAATGTAAATGGGTTTGTAACTTTTGGGGAAGGGTTTACACCAAATGTAAATGATCGTTACAATACCAATAATTTAATGTCAGGTCCAATGCAAGAAAATGTAAGACCTTTAATAGCTCCTTTTTGGGCAGATTTATGGTTAAAGAATACAAAATGTTTAAGCTATACAGTAAAAGGCTTAGCACCTAATCGTCAATTTATAGTACAATGGGATAGTGCTTCTTGGCATTATAATATGTTAGAACCTGCAATTTCATTTCAAATGATTTTGTCAGAAGGAACTAATAAAATTCAATTTTCTTATAAAGCACTTAATGGACCAGAAGGAACAGGTGATGTTTCAGTTGGTATTGCTACTTGTTCATTTTGTACAGGAAGTTTTTTATCTGTAAATAGTGTTGATGGAAATGCAAGATTAAGTGGTGTAAAAGAATTTAAGAATTTCTCTTCAAAGCCTGTAACAGGTACTGTAATTGAGTTTGAACCTGGAAAGTGTGAGATGCCTGATGATGCAATGGTTAGTGCTTATAACAATAAAGAAATTAGTTTTTCATGGAATACTCTCATTGATGCAACAGAGTATAATTATGCAATAACTACTTCTCCCTTACAACCTATTACTTATAACACTACAAGTTCAAATACTGCAACATTTAATAATTTAGATGCTGGAGAACAATATTATATTCATGTAAGAGCATCAAATGCAAATGGGAAAAGTGGTTGGATAACAATACCAACAAAAACAGCTAATGTAGTATCTCTACCTTATTCAGAAAAATTTGAAAATGCTGCTGTACCAGCTGTTCCAGAAGATATTCATATTGCAAATCCAATTGGTGGAAATTCTTGGAAAACAATTGTTACCAATAATGTTGCTCCTTTTAATAAAGCAATTAGCATTTATGGAGATAATACAAATAATTCAGATGCTTGGTTTATTTTACCAGGGATGCAATTCAATGGTGGATTAACTTACAAATTACAATTCAAATACAGAGCAAGTGATACTTTAGGAGGAGATCAAAAAATAGAAATAAGATTAGGTAAAATGATGAATAATGCAATGAGTGGCTGGCAAACAATTTATAAAAATGTAAAAATTAATCAAATAAAATTTAAGGACACATCATTTTTATTTGCAGCACCAACAAACGATGTTTATTTTATTGCATTCAGATGTATTTCTGCAAAAAGCAAATCTGCTATTTTCATAGATGATATTAATGTAAACAAAATAAACCCATTACCTGTAAAAATAATTTCTTTTACTGGTAAAAAAGAATTTTATGTTAATAATATAACATGGCAAACTTCAGCAGAAATTAATAACAGCTACTTTGAATTACAAAGAAGTTTAGATGGAAAAAACTTTACCAGTATTGCAAAAATTGATAGTAAAGCCTCTAATGGATCAAGTTCATCAATATTAAATTATTCTTATGCTGATTATACCCCTAACATGGTAAACTATTATAGATTAAAAATTATAGACAAAGCAAAAAATGAATATGATGGACAAAACATTATTAGAATAGCAGATCAAATTCCTACTAAGATTACTTTACATAGAATTTTTCCTAACCCAGCAAAAAATATTGCAAACATAGTAGTGTATTCAACTTTTAATGTTAAAGGAACACTTCAGATTACTGATAGTTATGGCAGAGTTGTTATATCAAATCAAATAGATTTATATAATGGAGATAATATTTTGCAAGTAGATATAAGTAGATTAAGTACTGGAAATTATTATGCAAAAATTTTAGGTCATATAGGAGAGTTAACAAAAGCAAAGGCATTTATTAAAGTTCTTTAGGAGTTACCTGAGAATTTGGTTCTCAAGCCTCTTCCTGATGATAAGGGTAAGAAACTTGATGTGAGTTTTTACGCTGAAAATATTATTAAATTTTCAGGTAGCTTCTAATACCAATGTTAAACACAATAACTATGAAAAAATATATACCATTCATTTTAATATGTTTGTTTTGTGTTCAATCTTTATATGCACAAATCAATTATTCGTTTTCAACTTCCAACACATCTTTTAATACCATTTCAAATGGAACAATTCCTTATTTAGTTGGAGATGGAACAAATCCATTGGCTGATGAAGGTTATGTAAATTATATTCCAATAGGCTTTTCATTTCAATATAATAGTGGAAATTCTTTTGAAGAAGTGGCTATTTCTACTAATGGCTTTTTAAGTTTTGCAGAGCTTAGCAATAGTTATACAATTAATAATTTAAAAACTGGTGCTGGTGGCGAAAGACCAATACTTGCAGCACTTTGGGATGATTTAGATTTAGGTGTTACTTCTAATTTATCTTATACAACTACAGGATCAGCACCTAATAGAATTTTTACAGTTCAATGGCTAAATGCAAAATGGGGTTTTGGTGCATCAACTGCAGCAATTTCTTTTCAAATAAAATTATACGAAACAAAAAATTGGATAGAATTTATTTATCGTCCAGAACCAGGAAGTCCTGTTGCCCCATCTGCATCTGTTGGTATAACAACAAATAATACAGGTAATAATAATTTTTTGTCAATAGGTAGTTTATCATTAAACCCAACGTTAAGTGTTTCTACAGAAGTTTCAAATATTAGTGCAAAACCAAATGCTAATTTATCATTTATGTTTAAGCCTGGTGCTTTACCAATAAGTTTATCTTCATTTACTGTAAAACAAGAAAATGGAAAAAATATTTTAAAATGGACAACAGTACAAGAAATAAATAATAAACAATTTAATGTTCAACGTTCTAATAATGGAGTTAATTTTAGTAATATAGCTATTCAACCAGCTTATGCAAATAATGATAATTCAAATGCAATAAGAAATTATTCAACGATAGATGAAAAGCCTATTCAAGGAACAAATTATTATCGTTTGGAGCAGGTAGATAAAGATGGAAAAACGTCATACTCATCAATTATTTCTATAAAAAATATGAGTAACACTTGGGCAACATTAAATATTTATCCAAATCCTGTTAGAGATAATTTGCATTTGAATATTTTATCAAATATCAATACAGTAATCAGCATTAAAGTAATTGATGTGTTTGGCAAACAATTATTACAACTTTCAAATAATGTTAAAACCGCCGATAACATTGTAAATATTCCAGTTAATAATTTAGCTGCTGGTGTGTATTATATTCAATTATTGAATGAAAAAACAAATGAAATTATTACTCAACAATTTATTAAACAATAAGTTCTTTTTTTCATAGTTCATATTAATGGTAACCCGTTAGCATATTTTGCCTAAAAAAAATTTCATTGTGCAAAGTATGCTAACTCTTTTTCAAAATTTAAGAAAGAATATTTTTCTTTTAATTGTTTTGTTTTTTCTAAATAAGTTTTCAAAAATGTTTTGTGCTGATTAGATGTTGCATTAAAGGGCTTGTGCTGAAAAGCTAAATTAATATCTTGTATATTTTCCATTAGTTGAATTGTATCATCATTCATACAAGCTTTCACAAAACGTTCCCATACATATTGTGTTGCTTGGTAATTTGGATGAACTAAATCTTCTGCAAAAAATCTGTAATCTCTCAAATCATCTAATACTAACTCATAAGCAGGAAAATAATATAGTTTAGGTAATTGTTCTATTAAATAATGTACAGCTGTTATTAATGCTGCTTTGCTCCTATTATTATCTATAACACCTTCTCTTAAATGTCTTACAGGACTAATGGTAAAAATTACTTGAATGTTAGGATTAAAAGCACCAAGCCTATCCAACATTGTTCCTAATACTGTTATAATTTGTGCAGTATCAGGCAATCTTCTTTCAAACCAATTTGCAGGTGCTTTATGGTTGTTAGCAGCTACGCTTCCTTTTGTTGCATTTAAAGCATGTTCTGTTAAAGTATAAACCCAAGCACTTCCTAAAGTAATTAAAATATAATCTGCTTGTTTCAAAAAACTATGTGCTTGCTTTGTTGATGAATTTATTTTTTGTAAAGCATCATCTGCTGAAATACCAGAAAATCTGCTATGATGTTGCCAACTATGCCATCCCTCATTGTAGTTAAATAAATCTGCTTGAGTATATTGTTTGTTTTCAATAATGTTAATAATGGCTTCTGCAACACTCACAGGATTAAACAAAATACCATTAGGATTTTCAAAAACATTAAACTTATGTTTCTTTAATTTCTCTCCAATATTTTCTGTAAAGCAAGAACCAATTAAAAACAATTTATGATGATGTGCAATAGATTCTTTCAGTGGTTGAATATCAAACTCAAATCTAAATTTCATAAAAAAATATTGTGTAATAAAGTATGAAAAGCCTATTTGTATTCACCAAACACTTTTCTTAAACAATCTGCAATTTCTCCAAGTGTACAATAATTTTCAACTGCATCAATTACTACAGGCATTAAATTTATATTGCTTGTAGCAGCATTTTCAATAGCTTGCAAACAAGCTGCAACTTTTGTATTATCTCTTTTATTTTTTAGTTCTTGTAGTTTATTTATTTGCACTTGTCTTATACTATCATCAATTTTAAAAGCAGGTACAGCATCTTCTTTATCAATTGTAAATTTATTTACACCAACAATTATTTTTTCTCCACTTTCAATATTGCATTGATACTCGTAAGAACTTCTGGCAATTTCATTTTGCATAAAACCTTCTTCAATAGCACTTACACTTCCTCCCAATGCATCAATTTGATGAATTAAATCCCAAGCTTTTTGCTCTACTTCATTAGTTAGGTTTTCAATAAAATAACTACCAGCCAAAGGGTCTACAGTATCTGTAACACCACTTTCAAAAGCTACTATTTGCTGAGTTCTTAAAGCAATACGAGCAGCTTCTTCTGTTGGCAAATTCAGTGCTTCATCATAACCATTTGTATGCAAACTTTGTGTGCCACCTAATACAGCAGCTAAAGTTTGTACAGTAACTCTGCAAATATTATTATGAGGTTGTTGTGCTGTTAATGTTGCTCCACCTGTTTGTGTATGAAAACGAAGCATCATTGCTTTTTCATCAGTTGCTCCTAAGTCTTTCATTATAGTTGCCCACATTTTTCTTGCTGCTCTAAACTTAGCTATTTCTTCAAACAAATTATTATGAGCATTGAAAAAAAATGAAAGCCTTTTTCCAAAAACATTAATATCTAATCCTTTTTCTAATGCAGCTTTTACATAAGCTTTTCCATTGCTTAATGTAAATGCAATTTCTTGCACTGCTGTGCTTCCTGCTTCTCTTATATGATAGCCAGAAATTGAAATAGTGTTCCACTTTGGTAGCTCTTTACTACACCATTCAAAAATATCTGTAATAATACGCATAGAAGGTTTTGGAGGATAAATGTAAGTTCCTCTTGCAGCATATTCTTTTAAAATATCGTTTTGAATTGTTCCAGAAATTTTCTTTAAATCTGCTCCTTGTTTTTTTGCTAATGCTACATAAAATGCTAACAAAATAAATCCTGTTGCATTGATAGTCATTGATGTTGAAACATTTTCTAAAGTAATGCCAGCAAACAAACGTTCCATATCTTCAATGCTATCAATAGCTACACCAACTTTTCCAACTTCTCCTTCTGCTAATGAATGACTACTATCGTAACCAATTTGTGTAGGCAAATCAAATGCTACACTTAACCCCATTACTCCTTGAGATAATAAATAGTGATAACGTTTATTACTTTCTTCTGCTGTAGAAAATCCAGCATATTGCCTCATTGTCCAAAGTTTTCCTCTATACATATCTGCTTGCACACCTCTTGTATAAGGAAACTTGCCAGGCAATTCATCTTGTAATTGTTGAGATAAATCTTCTTTGGTATAAACTTTTTTAATTTCAATACCACTATCTGTAAATCGTTTATTTTCACTCATAACTAAACAATATTTTCTTTAAAAGAAAAGCATTTAAAAAGTGTTCAAAGGTAAAAGATAAAAAAGTAAATTATACTGCTTTAGTTTATTGCTTTATCTTAACTTCGTTTCTATAATTTTTTGCAATGAATACAAAAGAAACATTACTAAAAGATGTAGTTATAAAATTTGCAGGAGATAGTGGCGATGGAATGCAACTTACAGGTCAGCAGTTTTCAAATAATACAGCATTGTTAGGAATTGATTTAGCAACTTTCCCTGATTTTCCTGCTGAAATTAGAGCACCAATAGGAACACTCCCTGGTGTTAGTGGTTTTCAATTGCACTTTAGTAGTAATCAGGTTTTTACTCCAGGTGATTTATGTGATGTATTAGTAGCTATGAATGCAGCAGCATTAAAAGTAAATCTTAAAAGCCTAAAAAAAGGAGGAAAAATAATAGCTAATACAGATGGATTTGATGTAAAAAATTTAAGACTTGCCAATTATCCTAATGGGCTAAGCCCTTTAGAAGATGGTAGTTTAGATAATTATGAAGTAATAAAAATTGATGTTACAAAACTTACACGAGAAGCTTTAAAAGATAACACTGACTTAGGTACAAAAGAAAAAGACCGTGCAAAAAATATGTTTGTACTTGGTTTTGTTTATTGGATGTATAACAGAAATTTAGAAAGTACTATTAATTTTTTAAGAGAAAAATTTGGTAAAAAAGAAGCAATCTTAGAAAGTAATATCAAAGTTTTACAAGCAGGTTATAACTATGGCGATACAACAGAAACTTTTACTACAAGGTATAAAGTAGAAAAAGCAAAAATGCCTGCTGGCTCTTATAGAAGTATTATTGGTAATAGAGCTTTAGCTTTTGGCTTAGTAGCAGCAAGTGAAAAAAGTGGTTTACCTATTTTTTTAGGAACATATCCAATTACACCGGCTTCAGATATTTTGCATGAATTAAGTAAACTAAAAAATTTTGGTATAAGAACATTTCAGGCAGAAGATGAAATTGCAGGAATTACAAGTGCTATTGGTGCAAGCTATGGTGGGCATTTAGGTGTAACAACAACTTCTGGTCCTGGTATGGCTTTAAAATCTGAAGCAATGGGCTTAGCAGTTATGTTAGAAATTCCTTTAGTTATTTGTAATGTACAAAGAGGTGGTCCAAGCACAGGACTACCAACAAAAACAGAACAAAGCGATTTGCTACAAGCCTATTATGGAAGAAATGGAGAATGTCCTATGCCAGTAATTGCAAGTTGTACACCAAGCGATTGTTTTGATGTTGCTTTTGAAGCTGTTCGTATTGCCTTACAACACATGACACCTGTTATAATGCTTAGTGATGGTTATATAGCAAATGGTGCAGAGCCTTGGCGTTTTCCTCAGTCATCAGATTTACCAAAAATTGAAGTAAAGTTTAAAACTAAATTGAATGATGATGAAGAAAAATTTTTACCATACATAAGAGATGAAAAATTTGTAAGACCATGGGTTGTACCTGGCACAAAAGGTTTAGAACATAGAATTGGTGGATTAGAAAAACAAGATAAAACTGGTAATGTAAATTATGAGCCAGAGAACCATCAGTTAATGGTAAAACAACGACAAGCAAAAGTTGATAAAATTGCTGACTATATACCTGACCAAAAAATGGATAGTGGTGCAGATAAAGGAAAACTTTTAGTATTAGGTTGGGGTAGCACTTATGGTGCAATTAAAAGTGCTGTTTTAGAATTACAATCTCAGGGTTATTCTGTAAGTCATGCACACATACGTTATTTAAGACCTTTCCCTAAAAACTTAGGAACTATTCTAAAAAATTTTGAGCAAATTTTAATTCCTGAAATTAATAATGGACAATTAATAAAAATTATAAGAGATCAATTTTTAGTTGATGCAAAAGGTTATAATAAAATTATGGGCGTGCCAATTACCAAAACAGAATTGATAGAAAAAATAAAATCAATGTTAGATTAAGAAAGCCAAAACTAACTGCCTTAGCCAAGATAATTACAATAAAAAAATTGGCAACTGATAATTTAATTTATAAATAGAAAAAATTTACTTGTGTATATTTGAGAGTTTTATTCCTTATTTAAGAAAGGCATTAC
>JAIXLO010000124.1 GCA_026931325.1 Chitinophagales bacterium
ACCTAAGATGAGTGCCGATATACAATGTTCCATCTGATCCAATTGCTGGAGAAGTATTAAATTCATATCCTTCAAGGTTTAATTTCCAAAGTATTTTTCCAGTATTGTCTATACACCAAAAGTTTGTTTGAGCACCTGTAGTTGAACCACAATATATTTTACCCTCTGCGTCACAAATTATTCCGTGGTCTATAATAGCACCATCATCAATATCACCAAGTGAAATTTTCCAATTAAGATGTCCGAAATAATCTACTGAATAAATATAACCAGTATCTGTATTCGTTTGAAATATAATATTTCCATTTCTGTCAATTGTCGGTGAAGAATAATTCTGATAATTTTCATTCATAAATGGATATTTCCAATTAATAGTACCATTTGGATTAACACAATACAGATACTGTCCTGATGGACCTTCGGAAGCATATAAATATATTCTGTTTTCATTATCAACTATAGGTGTACCCCAACTATGTGAATAAGTGTAAAGGTCAAGAGACCATATCTGTTCACCTTGCAGTGTTGAAGCATTTAATGCTTTCTCTTCCAGTGTATTTATTTTTCCGGTAAAATAAAATATTGTATCACCCCCAGTGGAAAAAACTATTTCAGTAGGTGCTATATTTGGAGTATAAAATGAATTAATTACATTCCCATTATTAGGTTCAATAACAAATAATGTATCAAGCCAGGGTATATAAATGTTATGGTCCTTTGCTAATGAGATAAATCTGGTAAAATATGTTGCTGAAAACTTTTCATTTCGCCACTTGAGAGTACCATCTTGATTTAATGCAAAAAGTCCGGCTCCAATAGATATGAAATAAATTGTACTGTCATTTGTAATAGTAGGACCTGCAACATTCGCACTTGGATCATCAGTAATGTAAGTCCATATAGTATCCCCTTTTTTGTTCATAGAATAAAAGTAATTTGATGTACCACCTGCAAAACCTGTGAAAGAATTTGTACCAACAAAAAGATTATCATTAAAACCAATAACAGGTCCGTGAAAAATTCCCAATGGCATATCCTTTCGCCAAATAACATTTGGTGTTCTTGGGCCTGTATATTCCGACCTTCCCGTTGCTTGCATATCTCCCCTTATTACAGGCCAAGGAGAATTTGCCAAAGAAGGCCAAGGGATCGTAACCTGATGCTGCCCATAAATTGTAAAAGTAAACAATAATAACAAGAAAAATTTTAACATAAAATTCTACCTTATTAAAACTAATTTTCTTACATCTGTAAAATCATTTGTTCTAATTTCATAAAAATACACTCCGCTTTCAAGATCTGTTCTATCAAATTGAACCTTATGATTTCCAGCATTTAATTCCTCATTAACCAAAACTACAACTTCCCTCCCAAGTATATCAAATTCTTTTAATGTAACGTTTGTGTTTTCTTTGATAGAAAACGAAATAGTTGTAAATGGATTAAAAGGATTAGGATAATTCTGACTCAAGTTATAATTATAGTTTATTTCGCTTAAAGATTCTTTAAAAAAACCAACATATACATCTAGCATTTCTGTAGATTCAGATTCTTTTTCCCCATTAATTGCAGTAACCTTATAATAAGCAGTCATAGGACCATTAATTGCAAAGTCTTCATCCGTATAATTTGTTGTTACTTCTGAAAGAGTTGCAATTTTTGAAAAAATACCTGGATTAGATCCTCGACCACTAACAACACTTCTAAAAATTAAATAGCCGGTCCAATAATCGCCTTCATCATAAGAATGATACCAAGTTAAATATGGATGTCCAGAATATTTTGACAATTCAAAATTATCTGGAGGTAAAGGTTCTAATCCTGTTGTTAGATGACTAATCCAGGGCCTTTCTTGCCAAATAGATGTATATTTGGGAAATAATATTTGTGTGTTAAGGTAATAAAATTTACCATCCGATACATTAAATGTAATATTTATATCACCCATCCCGCCAGAATTGAAATTATAAGGCAAATCAGAAGTTCTGTAATCAATATAAAAGGAATCTTTTTCTATTCCGTTAACCTTAGCAGTAAATTTATAATAACCAAGACCAAAGGTTCTAAAATAATTAGAAACAGAGGTTTCCCAACAAGCTAAAAACTCAAGATACTGATTTGAAAGACTTGTATACAATGAACCGCCTTCAAATAAATTAGTAATATTATGATCTTCATCCCAACATAATGAACTTTTCAATTCCATTTTTATTTCAACCTCAGAATGATTCATATTATTGATAACCCAAACATTCAACTCACCTGTAGTTAAAACTTCCTGTGCAAACAATAATAGATTTATTGTCATAAACATTAAGCTAAATAAAGATAATTTTCTCATTTCAATTCTCCTTTGCTATTTTATAATTATCTCTTTTGTAAAAATGTGTGCCTAAACTGATCTTTTCTTATCAATTAACATTGTACAAAAGAAAATATAAATTAAAATATGTACTTCTCTTAATTAAACACAATAATTGTTTTAAGTTTATAATAATTTTAATTAATCTATTCTTTATTATTGGTTCCTTGAGCTATGTAAAACCAGTTGGAAAGAACTTAATGATAAATGCTGAATGCTCTATATTATTTGAGCAGAAAAAAAAGGGAATAGAAAAATTTTTATAAAGTTTATTGGTTTGAATAAAAATTAAAAGCGCATAAATAATCCGCATCTCTCCAATACTTGAAAGTACAGAGAGAGAGAGAGAGAGAGAGAGTAAAATATCGTGCCATAATTATATAAAATACAGTATCGGTATATAGTTGAACCATATTACATACCCGGCTTATAAAAATCTTAGATAAGTTTAATTATAGTTAAGAATAAAAAAACTTAATGTCAAATTTTAAACTAAATCAGAAAAAAACTATTTAATTAAAAAAGACTGTTTTAATTACGATTAATAACCTAAGATATGAAGCTTAGAAAAAATATTTAATATGTTTTTTCATTCATTAAGTTTAATAATTTTAAAAATCAGAAAAGTAATATTCATATTTTTACAAAAATGATCAGACAATATTTTAAACTATCCTGTACTTTATATTTGAACACAGAATAATTAATAGTCATACTTATTATGAACATCCAGATTATCGGAACAAAAATGTAAGGAAACTCAAAAAGCCGAGCGTTTCTTTAAGGAAAGAAGAATTCAATTTCATTTTCGTGACTTAACTGAAAAAGGTTTGGCTAAAGGTGAACTTGATAATATTACAAGAGTAATTCCTTTAGAAGATTTGATTGACAGAGAAAGTAAAAGATTTAAAGACCGCGGAATGCAGTATAAGGTCTTTGATATTGAAGAAGAATTGTTATCCGATCCGTTATTACTAAAGACTCCGGTTGTAAGAAATGAAAAACTTGTAACAGTTGGCTATCAGCCTGATGTCTGGAAAGAGTGGATAAAAAATAATTGAATAGATTGTTAAGTGAAAAATCTTCAATGAGATGGGTGGTTGATTTATAGCTGAAGGGTTGAATGGCTGCATTGTTGCATTGTTAAATTGTTGTATTGTTTTTAAGAATAATAGAACGCTGATGACTTCGTCATACACAGATTAAACTGATTTGCACAGATCAAAAACATTTCAGAAAAAGGACACAAAAGATTATTTTTTCTGTAGGGACGGGGCTTGCCCCGTCCGATAAAAACTATAACTAATTAATCCTAATTAAACCTGAATCTCTTTGTTAATACCGTCTTCGACCACCGCACAGCGGTGCAGGCAGCTCAGACTGACAAAATATTTAAACATCGTAGTATAAATTAAATTCGTATGGATGCGGTTGTAATGCCATTGGTTTTACTTCTTTATCCATTTTGTATTTTATCCACGCATCAATTACATCTTCTGTAAATACATCACCTTTTAATAAATATTCGTGATCGTTTTCCAAAGCTTTTAATGCTTCCTGCAGACTGCCCGGAGTTGAAGGAACATCTTTTAACTCTTCAGGTTCCATATCATAAATATCTTTATCAAGCGGCTCGCCCGGATCTATACGATTGATTATTCCATCCAAGCCTGCTAACAGCATTGCAGAAAATCCGAGATAAGGATTGCCGGATGCATCCGGACATCTGAATTCAACTCTTTTTGATTTCGGAGAAGTTGAATACATAGGAATTCTGATTGATGCACTTCTGTTTCTTTGTGAGTAAGCAAGATTAACAGGAGCCTCATATCCGGGGACTAATCTTTTATAAGAGTTTGTAGTTGGATTTGTAAATGCAAGTAAACTTGGTGCGTGTTTA
>JAIXLO010000072.1 GCA_026931325.1 Chitinophagales bacterium
CCAAAACATCAGCATACATAAAATAACTGCAACAAACTAAAACAAAAAATATGATAAGACGTTTCATGCCTTTTTGTAATTTAATATTTTAAAAATTATAGAATTAGATTTCTAAATTATTAACTCAAAGTTATGAAAAAAAGAGCTTGTTTTTACACTTTATGACGTAATTTAACATATAATATAATTGCTGTAAAAACAATAATAATAACGGCTAAAACCTTATAAGTCCCCTTAAAATGGAGCTTATTTACCATACTATCTTTTCGGTATGACCATAGCATTCCTATAATAAATATGATTAGGAAAATCAGTGCAAATATAATATTACCTCTTGTTAGCATTTTTAGGCTTAATTGCGTGCAATTTATAAATTTACACTCAAAACTTTGAAAAAACTTATTACATACTTATTCATATTTATAGCTTGTAAAACATTAGCAGGTTCGATACAAGAGGCGTACAAAGCTTTGTCTATTTATGATTATTTTAAAGCAAGGCAGTTGTTTTATCGCTCTCTGAAAAAACAACCTGCAGCAGCTTCGTATGGTTTGGCCACTATTTATTATAGAAATGATAACCCCTTCTCAAATAGTGATAGTGCTGCAAAGTATATTTTAATTGCAAGTACGAGTTTGAGAGATACGGTTACTTATGCAAACCATCATATTAATTCTCAAACTGTTTATGAATTAGCGGATAAAATAAATCAAGTTGGACTTCAAAAATATGTAGAGGTAGGAACTACTGCTTCTATTTCTCATTATTTGTCTCATTATCTTTTGGCATCAGATTCTGTAAAAGCAAATATGTTATCAAAAGAGAGATGAGATAGAGTTGGCACGCTATGTAAGGTTTCAATCAAGTGATAGTATAAATGTATTTCTGAAGAAGTATCCCCAAAGTTCTATATATCATAAGGCTTATAAATTATTTTATGATTTTGAGTATTTAGAGCAAACAAAAGATAGGTCTATTGCACAATATCAAAGATTTTTGATTCAGTATTCTAAAAATCCTAATGTGTATTATGCTGAGAAAAATCTTTTTGCAATGATTAGCGAACTACACATAGCAGATAGTATTTATACTTTTATAAAAAAATATGCCACTATACTCACGCAGCAAGAAGCCTGGAAATTATTGTATAGTATTTCTATGAAAGCTTATAACAAACAAGAACTGATTCGCTTTTTGGAACATTATCCTGAATATCCATATAGTGACGTGTTGCTTAAGGAAATATCTTTGTCCGATATTCAATTATTTGCTGTGAAAAATCAAGAAGATAAATATGGTTATATTGATTCTTTGGGTAATTGGAAAATTCTTCCAATATACGATGATGCGCTTGATTTTAGTGAAGGTTGGCTTCTGTATGTAAAATGATAGTTGTTTTTATATTAATAAAGAAGGGAAAAAGATTACCGATTATTATTTTGATGGGAAGAAAGATATATGAATGGGTGGCTATTGTTAAACGAAAATCATTGTATTATTTGATAAATCGAAGTGGACAAATCATTTCGGAAGGTTATCAGGATATGACTACGGAATAATGGAAAAATTTTTGTGTGTAAGCAAAATAGGCTTATGGAGCAGGTAATGCTAAGGGAGAAAAATTATACCTTTTATTTACTCAAAATTAGGAAGTTTTAATAATGGTTATGCGTATTATATGAATCAACAATACGGTTTAGTAAATTTACAACTAATAAAGAAATAACAGCGAAGTGGGATTGGATTTCGAGTGTAGATGAAAATTCGTTGGCAATAGTTAAGAAAACAAATTTATTTGGGTTGATAGATATGCAGGAAAATTTATTGTTATCACCTCATTATGATTTAATTAATTATTGTGGTAATGGCATTTATTTAGTAGTACAACACGACTTATATGGGTTTTATAATGCCGTTGAAAAATGTTTTGTTACTGCTATTAGTTATAATTATGACCAATCAAAGCCAACAACATATTACACTACGGGAACTCATTTTAAGTTGATACAAGGCGAAAAGAAAGCTATTGTAGATGCTAATGGAAAACAAAATATTCCTTTTGGAACATATCAAGATGTTTTTTTTGCCAAGTGTGATGTGATTAGATACAAAGAAACTCAAAGTTTGAAACTTTGTAGATAGAAAGTTAAAGGCAATAACACCAGTTAAGTATGATGAGGCTTCAGTTTTAAATTAAATACGGCTATTGTGTATAAGGAGTAGTGCATATCGTGTGTGAATGGTAAGTTTGTTTAGCAAAAGATGGAGAAATAGCAGTTGATTTAACTCATCTATATATCTACTGACAGTAA
Source organism: Chitinophagales bacterium (assembly GCA_026931325.1). Lineage (GTDB taxonomy): Bacteria > Bacteroidota > Bacteroidia > Chitinophagales > Chitinophagaceae > UBA1930. The sequence continues at coordinate 2,313 of JAIXLO010000072.1, forward strand.
TGGTATTAGGACTTGTTATTTATCGAGGAAGTTTTTTTTACAAGCAGAATATACGGATATAGATACATTAACCGGTACGTTTTTATGCTATAAAATAAAGTAATGTATATATAATACTACTATAAAGAAACTTGTAAGTTGTATTACTTTGGTAAATAATTATTTTAAGTAATTAAGTTGTTTATTTCTCTATGTATTTATAAAATAGATGTACTGTTTTCTTCATATTTCATCTAGAATGATTAAAAATTAATAATTATTAAATCATTTTTGAAAATAAATATCATGTCTGTTTACGTATAATAAAATTGAACTAATAATTAAACAGAATAATATGGTAATTGAATGATAGAGAATTTTTTGAATAGATTTGTTTTATTGTTTTCTTTGTTGTGTTAACAAATCGTCTTTGACTTTGATTTGTTGTTTGAGGGCCATTAGCTCATGTAGTGCTTTTCCTTCTTGATGTAAATCACTATACAACGATACCATTTACTTGCTGAGGATTGTTGTAATTGTTGAAAATATACTTTTCGTCAAACTAATTATTCGTTTATTAGCCCTAAGATATGTGCAATTTGATTAGCGCGTTATACCCATGTCCTTTTCATTTACGTTCAATACGTCAACCTGGCACACTCATTTTAAGTTGTCTTGCCATATATTCTTGTGAATAATTTTTGAGTTCACGGAGTTGTTTTATTTTTACCAATACGTAAATCTGGATTTTGTTTTCATTTTATTAAGTATTTGGTACTAAAAGTGTAAAATTATAACCAAAAGTATATATTACTACTTAAAACAATTATTTAATTCGAAACTCATTTAATTCCAAATTATAGTAAATTAATAATTATGAAACAAAATTGCAAAAACACAATTTAAAGTAATTTTAGGGGTACTAACTATCGTGACTTTTGCTTTCACGAACTGTCAAAAAACAGTCCTTCACCAAATCAGCAAGCAAATGCAGCAAACCCAAGCCCACTTTGCCAATTAAATAATACAGGCTCGTTAAATTGTACAAGCGGATCTAATAACCCATATACGTAAATAGACGGTAATAATAATGGTCAAATTGCAGGAAATGCTTCTAAAACTTATGATATTTCTGTTGGTAGTCATATTGTTAAAGCTACACAAGTTAGCGGTTATTTATTATATCCAACTGTTGTAACAAGAACTGTTAATATTGTACAATGTCAAACAACAGCTTTTAGTTTCCCATAGAGACTAAAAAAAACTCAAAGATGAAGAACATATTTTTATTTTTTGTTTCTGTATTTTGTTTAAATATAAGTGCACAAGATTTAATTGTGAGCACAGGTAGTATAATTGCTACACAGATTTCTACTACAGATTATCTTCACGTTAAATTTAAAGTTAAAAATATAGGAGGTGCTAATGCAGGATTAAGTTATGCTACGATTGGGTTATCAACGAGTGGGTACGGCAACAAGTGTTCCTACAAATTTTTGTTTCCATTGAGCCATTAGGTGTTGGACAAAACAAGTAATGAGGTTGAGTATATTACCTATTCCTTATTCGTACACAACAGGGACTTATTATGTTTACATAAAAGCTGATGCAAATGGAGATATTTCTGAAACAAATGAAAATAATAATAGGTTAAAATTATCTGGTAATATTCAAATTACACAAAACTGGCAACTGTCGCGACAAAATTTGCCCTATCCTATATTATTTGTGCATGGTTGGGTTGGTGATGGCACTTCGTGGTACGACTTCACGGAAGATTTAAACTTCCTGTATGGTTGGACAGATGGTGGTGTTTTGGATTATTGTTTAAATTATGATAATAATCTTTCAACAGGGAAATTGTCTACGGATTTTCATGATTATACAAATCCAATTATGTATAAAGT
>JAIXLO010000161.1 GCA_026931325.1 Chitinophagales bacterium
GCAGGTGGATCCGCTAGCAGAAAAATATTTTGGATGGAGTCCGTATAATTATACGTTAAATAACCCGTTAAAATACATAGATGCAAACGGAGATTCAGTTGAAATGGGTTATAAATATATACCTATGAGTGGTTTCATTTGGGGACAAGATATGTATCATACCTTACTTATTCTAACAGACGAAAAAACAGGCGAGAAAACCACCATTGAAGGAATGCCTGAATCAATGTATAATGGTATTATCAGTTTTTTATTTGAATTAAATGATGGAGACGGTTGGGGTAACTTAACAAACATACCTGAGACTCGTAGTGCAGAAATTGGATCTACTGACAGAGAGACAATTCCAACACCAACACATATGACTGATGAACAGTTTAGAAATAAGTTATTAGAAGTAAATAGAAATTACCAAAACGATATTGAATATAAACCATTTTTTAATGGAGAATCTAAAACGGGAAATAGTAACTCTTTTATTTATAGCGTTTTGAAAAATTCAGGGAGTGATTATAAACCTAGTAGGTACGCTCCAGGCTGGTATATCAACGTTTTTAAAAAATAATTAAGGATAATTATGTCTATAATAAATAAAAAATTATTGTTAATCTTGGCATTAATTACTTTTATTTTTATTGCTAAATGTTCAAATCAATCAGAGCAATATAGTATGGAGCAAATCCAATTTGAAAAAAGGTTGGATAATATAAGACATCAAAATCAATTTGAATTTACTTTTATATCCGATGTTACAACTAATGATTTGTTAATTGATATATTCTTTCCTAAAATAAACTTTGAACGTTTCAATTCATATAATGTCAAAGACAGCATATTAAAGAGCTTGGATGGATTTGAGATCATCTTGATTGACTTACAGGATAACAATATTATTCTCAAGAAAGAGATAAATTATATTAAAGACGGTCATTCAAAAAATGTTTTTCTTGAAGGTAAGATTCTCTCATTGAATTTAGGGGCTAGATTGCAAATCAAGAAAGGCAGTGAGTATTCTATAAAGTTGAAAAAATTTAGTAAAGATGATAAGATCCTAAAAGAAGTAGTTTTAGTTGGTGGACTACCTGCGACGGTTTTCCCTTAATTACGATTGTTTTTAGATAAAAGATTTTTGGTTAAAACGAACTATCTGTTAATTAGAAATTCTTTAACGTTTTTCTTTAAATCTATAATTGGGTCGGTGTCACGATCGCAATGTGAAAAAAAATAAAGAACTTGCAGTTTACCATTGGGTAACAGGCAAGCAAAGATGAAAATCTATACGGAAACAGTTGTTTGGAAAAGTAAATGTAGTTATAATTTACAGAATGCGGGACCGATAGCAGGCAGTATTATATTAAGGATACTCGCAGTGTAAGAATGACAATTGATGAAAAACGTTTGAAATAATTATGCGCAGGATTATTTTCCTTTGGCAGAATAATGAAAACAGGAGCTACACAACAGATAGCAACATAAACGCAAAATATAAATTTACCAGCAAGAAAGAGATGTTGAAACAGGTTATGACTACTTCGGTGCGAGGCATTACGACAGCAGGATTGAAGATGGCTGCAGGTTGATCCGCTATTTGAGAAATATCCGGGAATTTCACCTTATACTTATGCACTTAACAACCCGTTAATTAACATTGACCCTAATGGAAAAGAAGTTAGAATTTACTCTCGATGGTCTGGTCCAGGACATAGACATTTGTTTATTGTTGTTAAGAATTAAGAGACTGGTGTATTCACCTCCAGATCACTTATGCCAGCTGGAGGAATTCTCGAGGGTATACTTACGGGACTTGATTTAATGAAAGGTAGAACTCCGGTAATCAAGAAAGATTTGGATACTGACTTGGGTGCAGTGAAGAGGCAAGAAGCTGGTGAGAAGGATGTAGATGCTCATCGCGAGATGGTAGTTCATCCACCTGTTGGTATGAGCGAAGCTGAATACGATGAAGCATTTCTTAACGCAGCAGATAATTATGATTTAGAAAATAGGCCTTATGATGCTAATGAGGGACCAAACAGCAATACTTATGTTAACGATGTTATTGAAAGTACTGGTGTTCAGCTTCCTCAATTCAATCAAGCGACACAGCAGAAGTGGTCGGATAATAAAAAAAGAAAGTAGAAGAAAAAGCAGAATAAAAATTTTGAAGAGTTAATAGATAGAAAATTCAATTCGTTGTGAAAGGAGCAAAAGGGAATGAGTAAATCATTTAAATTTGTTTATTATCTTAATGCTGTGATTCTTATTATTGGATTACTTTATCCGATTATCCAACTGCTTTTCGGAAGTACTTCTTTAGGTGAAGTATTATACAAATATTATTTAGTATTCATTTTACTTTCGATTACATTTTGTGTTTCATTTTTTGTTCTAAATATCTATGGTGCAATAAAGTACAGACGGTATAAAATGAAGTACTACACAATCGCAATACTTTTTGGTGCTTGGATAATCTGGGGTATGTATCAAATTGCATACGGATACTTACACGATATTGTGTTGTAAGTATATTTCTATGTTTTGTTGGGTAACGAAGGAATTATTCTGCATTAATGAATTGCTGTTGAAATGGACTTGTTAAGTAGTATGAGCAGTATATTTCACCTTTAAGAATATTTAGAATTTGTAACTGTGGATCAATTAAAAATTTTTGCTCTTACTGATCTGAAAATAATTTTTTATTATCTGTGTATTTAAAAAAAATATGTTTGATTAAAATTGTGGCTAATTTACTTATGCCATGAAATATTTAACAAAGTATTCCTAATTTTATACAGAAAGAATCTTCTATCGTGATTAAGTTTGTTGCTGTGCATGTGTACGATTCAGTAATCGGATACAACTACTTCGGTGCAAGGTATTACGACAGCAGAATTGGAAGATGGCTGCAAGTTGATCCGTTGGCAGAAAAATATTTTGGATGGAGTCCGTACGTAAATGTTAGAGATAATCCACTTGTATTAATTGATCCGAATGGGATGGGAATTTGGTTACCTGGGAAGGGTTTCATAAAAGGACCTGCAGCACGAGAAATAACATTTCAAGTGTTATATAATTCATTTAATGGAAAAAGTGCCAAAATACCCTTTGTGCAAAAAACTTCAGATCTGCCGGAACAATTATCTGAGTTGATACATCAAACCTATAAAGAAGGGGGCATGGGTGGAGCAAGTATATTACAGTTCGGATATTCTATTAATGTTTATAATAGTGGTGTTGATGTTGGTGGATATGATGAGTTTTGGGTAAATACACAATATAGCAATCAAGAAATATACCCCAGCGGGTTTACACTACAGGGGCAATCTTCAAAGGGCGAAGATGTTATTACACTCAATTTTCTAACTGCCGATGATTCCCATAATGATGTCGTGAAATTTACAGGCACTGTCTCAACGATGAATAAATATTTAAAGCAATTTGGAAAGATAGCTAATAAGAGGACACGGAAAGAAACAATAAAAAAAGCAGATGGGACTATGTTTGAACGTGAAATAGTAGATTATACTTTGGATGACATAATTAACTAAGAAGGAACAAAAATGAAAATAATAATTATACAGTTAAGCCTAATAATAAGTACCATGTTCACAATATTTGTGCTAACTAAATCAATCTTACATGTTAAAAACAAACTTAGTGAAAAGTTACATAGTGATTTGTATTTATTATCATTAAGTATCTTGATTATTGCGATAATTATTTTAGCAAACTTTTATTTTTATTTAATTGATTTGCAAAACATCATAATGTTAACAGAAAAGATTACGTTGTATCAGGCTATATCTGACTTATATAGTTATTTAATATTTGAACTAGTACTTTTATTAATTAATAGTTTAACTTTAATTTTCCTAAAAATTAAATTTGTTCACATTAATAAAAAGTAATTGATTTATATAGTTTTAACCATTGTTCAATTAGATATAAACTACTTTGTTATTTAAAATTCTTGAGAAATAATTTTATTGATTAAATTTTTTGCAAAAAGGCAACGATGATGAATATTATATTTTAGGTGCTAACGGCGAGACAGAAGCCGTGTTTAATGCAGGTGGCTCAATAAAATTCTTTA
>JAIXLO010000098.1 GCA_026931325.1 Chitinophagales bacterium
GTCTAATCCAACCTTTTATCTCTTTTTCTCTATCAATTGCATGTTGGATATATTGATGTCTTTCCATGTAAACAAGGTAATAACAGTTGTATTTTGAAGTAAAAGAACTTGAGTTAATTCCTGATTTATGTTCATACAATCTTCTTTTTAAATCATTTGTTACTCCTGTGTAGAGAACTGTTTTTTTGTAATTGGTTAATATGTACAAAAAATAATTATGATTCATTTTTATGTCTGTTTTCTGTCATTCTGAACTAAATTTTACATCCGTTGGTTAACGGATAGTAAAATGCAGTGAAGAATCTCTTTTTTACATTAGTAATATGTATTATAATAGTATTTCCGTTTCAATTAGATTCTTCACTTCATTTTTCTAGTCCTCATGCTTCGGAAAGAAAAATTTTGTTCAGAATGACATTTTCGTAAAATAAAAAACCCCTTTTGTTTGATAAGCAGAAGGGGTTTACATCTATTTTTCTACTTATCTTTTCCGTTGGCTAACGGATAGGATTTAGCACCTTTCCGTCAGCTGACGGAGGTTGCCAAGGTTTCATAGGGCCTATTCCCTCCACCTTTCTTGATAATGTGTCAGTTGACACAACTAATCTTTTTAAGAACGAGTAGCAAAAGTATCTACACTTTTATTGATTTCCAAATTTTGTATGGAAAAATGTGTTTTAAAACAGGTTATTAAAAATATTGTTTGGATTGTTGTCGATGAAATTAATTGACTTTTACTAAATCACTAATGCTAACATTTAATGCTTTAGCAATTTTACGGAGCATGTTAATAGAACTGTTTACTCTACCCTTTTCTATTCTACGCAATGCCGAATCTTCAATTCCAATTAAATCGGATAAATCGATTTGACGCAAACCTTTTTCTGTTCTAAGTTCAACTATTTTATTACCCAGTTTAATCAAAAATTCTTTGTCGTCCATCTCTTAAGCTCTAACACTTAAAAGTCACATTCTTTGTAAAAAATCAATAGAACATATATGTTCTATTGATAAAATTTATTAGTTTAGCCATCTAAAGGGCTCTCACAAAAAAATAATTGATTAAACTATTTTTTTTAATTTAAATTATTAATAGTTAGTTAGTTAGTTAGTTAGTTAGTTAGTTTTTATTCTTAAAATATAAAATATCTTTTGTAGCTTAGAGCTGTTTTTATAAAAACACATGTAGTTTAAACCTTTTAAAAGTATTGAAAATGAAAAAGTTATTAAAAGCCACGTTACTATTATTAGTGATTATTTTTTTAGCGAACGGGAGTTATGCCCAAAGCTTAATAATGGATAATAGTACAAATTTAAAAGAGGTAGATCGACCAGTTTTTATTGGTAAAAATGATAGTGTGTTTTTTGTAAAATCTATTACGACGGAGAAAAATAATGACAAGGCATTTGTACTAAAATGTTTTAGACATGCCGATATGAGTATTGTGTACGACAAATTGATTTTGCCTCCTCAAATAAATAAGTTACCAACAATTACTGAAAATGTTTTGTATTTAAATGATAAACTCTATTTGTTTACTTCACAGTACGATTCAAAAACAAAACAAAATAACTTATACGTAAATACAATAAATGCTGATGGTACAGTCAATAACGATCCCAAATTAATTCATACAAAAAGTAAAGAAGATAAGTCAAATTATTTATTTATTCAGTCAGCAGATAAAAGTAAAATACTTGTTGCGTATTGGGGAAATAATGATGAAACGAAATTCTCATTCAATTGTAAAGTATTGGATGCTAATTTAAATTTATTTTGGGAACAAGATATAGAAACTAAATTTGGTAGTAAAAGCACTCATAGAATTATTTTGGATAATAATGGAAATATGTATTTTTTTACATCGTTTATTATTTATAAAGGTAAGAAAATAGTAAATAGATCATATTCTATTTTTAGCTATGATTGCACTAAAAAGAATCTAAATTATTTTAAGATAAACAGTGATGATATGGCAATAATATCAAAAAATTTAGGAATTACTATTGATAATCATAATAATATAGTTTTGGTTGGATTGTATTCAAAGCTTGAAGGTTCTAATAGTAATGGTTTTGATATAGATAAATATGATAGTTCTTTGAGTGGGTTTTTAATTATGAGCTTTAATAATACAACTTTTGATGATGTAAAAACAAAATACTTTTCTTTTAACCCATCATATAACATAACTACTTTGAATCATTATTGTTTGATAGGTCTTTCTATCAGTGAATTAGGAAATATAATAATTACACTGGAGTTAGTATATGTAGTAAGTGAGCTTGCTGGAAGTGATTCATATGCAAATTATTTTTTAGAAAATGTTACAATTGCTTCGTTTGATTTGAATACTAATCTAAATTGGGTTAAAAGCATTGAAAAATCACAAAGACATATTTTGAAAAATTTTAAGGACAAAGGAGAGTCATACTATACTTCGTTTTTTCCAATTCTTGATAAAGAAAATATAAAAATTGTTTATAAAAGTGATAAAAAAAATATTGCAATTAAAAATATTGACAATAAAGGAAATATTTCATCTAAAGAAGTTAATAGCACCCATTTTAACATAGAAAATCCAAAAGCAATAATTAAGGATAAGGGAGTAAATCTTACATTAAAAAATAGTTTAAAGATTAGTGAAAATGAAATAGTCACATATAATCCTGAAATCAAGAAGTTTGTTAAATTAATACTTGAATAATTTTATGAAATTAATCTTTGTTATTTTTTGTGTATTGGTTGGTTTTAATACAATTTCAGCTCAATCTTTTTCCCATTCAATTGGAGTAGGGGCATTAGCAGGAAATGAAGGGTTAGGTTTAGGCTCGGTGTATTCTCCTCGTTTAAATGTGGTTAAAATGGGTGAAGGAGCTACTGCTTCTGTTGGCACTCACTTTGCATTGGCTTTAAATACCTCTAGCGATGGGGCTAGTACCACTCAATCTTTTATTGGAATAGAAATTCCACTAATGCTTGAACTAAATTTTGGAGCTAAATCGCACCCCGATAATCAACAAAAATTTGGCGGTTTTTTTGGTATTGGTTATGGTTTTAGTTCTATCAGTAGTGATGAGTTTACCAAAGGCATAGTTTACAATGCTGGGTTGCGTTTTTCTTACGATTGGGGTATTCGTTTTGCTTACATGACGAATTTTGATCCACACAAAAAATTTGGTGCAGCGAGTATTACTCTTCAGTTTAATATGAGGTAATAACTTGGCTAACATTCAAAACAAATAGATTCTGCATTTTTTTTCTGTCATTCTGAACAAAATTTTACCCATCCGTCAGCCGACGGACGGTGTAAAATGCAGTGAAGAATCTGGTTTATAATAACAACTCCATTTTCAACAGATTCTTCATTTCATTTTGTTATTCCCGAATACTCGGGAAACAAAATTTTGTTCAGCATTACATTTTAGGATTGGAAATAGTTTCAATAATGTTTTCTACACTGTAAAATAACAATTCGGTTTTGTTCTACTTTATACACCAAGCGGTCTTCTAAATTTATTCGTCTCGACCACCAACCCGACAAGTTTTCTTTTAAGGCTTCGGGTTTGCCAATGCCTTCGAATGGTGTTCGCTGAATTGCTTTGATGAGTTCGTTAATTTTTCTTAATGTTTTTTTATCTACTTGCTGCCAATACAAATAGTCTTCCCAACCTTCTTCAATCCAAACAATAATCATTCTATTAAACCTTTTTCAGTAAATTCACCTTTATTGTATTTCTCAATTCCGCTCATTAATCGTTCAGCATTTTTCGAGCTCCCCAATAAATGCAGTGTTTCTTGTAAGGCTTCGTAATCAGATTTGGCTAAAACAACAATGTCTTCGCCTTTGGTTCTGGTAACAAATAAAGGGTTGTGGTTTTTTAAAACATCATCCAAAAACATTTTTAGGTTTTGGCGAAAGTTGGTGTAAGTGGTAATTTCCATAACTTATTTTTTAGTAAAGTTAATGAAATTATTTTTGTGTACAACAAGTTGTACAATTATTTGTCGTTCTGAACAAAATTTTACCGATTTGAGTCAGCAAATCGCGTGAAATGCAGTGAAAACCACGAAGTAGTAT
>JAIXLO010000118.1 GCA_026931325.1 Chitinophagales bacterium
CTAAATGTAGGTGCTGTACTTGTACTTACTGTATAAGGATTACCTGATGCAGGAGGTACAAAGCTATATGTAGGAATTGTGCCACCAGATTGGAAACCTCTGAATTGAATTAAAGAATAAGTGTTAAAACCAGCAAAGTATGTACGACCCCAATTTCTGTTTAACATATTTGTGAAGTTGAATATGTCATAAGTAACTTGTAATTGATAAGTGTTTTTACCAATTCTTAAGTTGAAGTCTTGTTTAATATTTAAGTCTAATACATTAGTAAATGGAAGTCTTCCACCATTTCTTTCAACGTATTGACCTCTTATATTTCTTAAATAACTATCATTAGAAATATAATTTTCTAAAGCAGCTTTTTGTTGTTCAGGAGTTAAGCCACCTGCTGTAACAAACACACTATTTTTAATATCCTGAGAAGTAGGTACATAAATTAAATCTTGTGCATTACTTGTACTTACATCTCTTACAATAGAACCACTATATACATAAGTTAAAGGATTACCACTTTGTCCAGTATAGAATAAACTGATTGTTGTTGCCATAGATTTGTTAGCATAAGTAAATTTCTTAGATAAATATGCTGTAATTCTATGACCTAAATCAAAATTACTACGTTGTCTGTCAGCAAAGTTTCTACCATTAACAGTAGCCAAAGTATTGTATTGGCTATTGTTTTGGCTACTTGTTCCTTCATAAGTTACTTGAGAATGTCCATAAGCATAACTTGCATTAAATGTTACACCATTTTTAAAGTTTTTATTTACAGATACTGTAAAGTTGTGAGCAAAACCTTTCTTACCAGTTTTATTGCTAATTAAATAAATACCAGTATAAGGATTTTTACCATTAGATCTGATTGGAATTAAAGGTGCAGAACCTGTAGTTGAATATGTATAACGATTATCAGGCCCTGAAACTTTTAATGTTGGTGGTAAAATATTTATATTTTCGTAATAAATTTCATTGATGTTTTTAGTGAAGATAGCTTCAGCAGTTAGAGACCATCCATTGTCAAACCTTTTATCAAATGCAATTGATGTTCTAAATACTTTAGGTAATCTAAAATCTGAGGCAATTAAATCTACTTGTCCTTTAGCATCACTTATATCAATACCTACACTTTGAGCTGTAGGCTGATTGTATGGGTCTGGATTGAATTTTAAATTAGCTGCTGTAGTTGCTGCAATAGAAGTTAAAGCAAAACCACCTACTGAAATACCTGTATTATTATAAACACCACCTGGCCATACTAAAGGAATTCTACCTGCAAATAAACCAGCACCACCTCTTATTATTATACCTTCATCTGGTAATTTATATGTAAAACCTATACGAGGTGATAAACTTGCTCTTGGAGAAGAAATTTTTCCTGAACGTGCCCCTTTCATATCATAATATTGAGAAATTTTTGGAACAGCAACGTCATTGAAAAATTCATCTTTTGTTGGACTTTGTAAAAATCTTGTATAATCAATACGAAGACCTACATTAAGAGTGAAATTATCACTCATAGATATTTCATCATTTAAAAAACCTGATAAACGAACAAAGCTAAATTTAGCAGCTGCTTTTGTACCATCGCCTGTAATATTGTCTAATAAAGAGAAAGAACGTGAATATACAGAAGGATAATTATTGTTTACAAAATCTGAAACACTTGCAAATGTATAGTTACCAAAGTTGTCTCTAATGAATACATTTCTTGCTTTTGTATATTCATTATCTGTACCAATAGTTATATTATGTTTACCTTTTGTAAATTTAAAATAATCTAAAAAGGCAAAGTTGCTTTGTTCTAACACATTGGCAGTAGAAAAGTTTTCTGTACCAAAAACAAATCTACCAGATCCATCAAGTACTGTAACTCTTGGAAATGGTTTTCCTAATGGATTTCTATCATCAACAACTCTTGTAAAGGTTAATAATAATTTATTAGTTTGTCCTTTTTTGAAAATACTACGTAATTCAGCTGAACCAGAATGTGTTTTATTAGGCATCAAATATCCACCATTGTAAAAATTAATAAAATTATTGGATGTAGTTGGAACATTGAATCTATCTGCTTTAGAATATCTATAAGATAAAGACAATTTATGTTGAGTATTAAGATTCCAATCTATTTTAGCAGCAATTCTATCAGATTTTACTTCTTCAACATTATTTATATATCCACCTGGGTCATAACCAAAAGTCGCAATTCTGTTCATTAATCCTGTAAACTCAGGGCTATTTAATGGAGTATTACCTACATAAGTTCCAGTCCAAGGTTGAGGTCTTTCATCTCTTACCATATCAATATTTAAGAAGAAGAAAGCTTTGTTTTTTACGATAGGACCACCAACTCTAAAACCATAAGTTTTACTTGAAAAGGCAGCTAATTTAGTAGCAGCACTTTTATCTCCTGTAGGAGTTTTACCTGTTAAGTCTTGGTTACGATAAAATGTATAAAGAGAAGCTTGAAATTTATTGGTACCACTTCTTGTAGTTGCATTAATACCAGCACCAGTAAAGTTACCTATAGAGGCATCATAAGGAGATAAGATAACTTGTATTTGGTCAATAGCATCAATAGAAATTGGTGAAGAACCAGTTTGTCCTCCATTTGTACCAGAACCAGCTAAACCAAATTGGTCGTTGTTTGCAGCACCATCAACATAAAAAGAGTTATAACGATTGTTTTGTCCACCAAAAGAAATACCAGCTAAGTTCCCATCAGCACCTGCAATTTTTGCTTGTGGTACAAAACGTAAATAGTCTTGTAAGTTTCTTCCTACTGTTGGTAGATTTTCTATTTTATCTTTAGTGATAAATGTTTCTGCTCCACCTTTACTTGAAAAATCAGTTGATTTTTTAGTAGTTGCTTTTACTGTTACTTCACCTAAGTCAGCAGCTTTTGAAGTTAAAGTAAAATCCATTTTAAAGGTTTCACCTAAACCAAGATAAATATCACCTCTTGATTCTGATTGAAAATTTACAAAAGAAACCTGAATGCTATAAGGACCACCAGGGTTCATATTACTAATGTTAAAATGACCACCAGAACGAGATTGAACTTTGTATTGAGTACCTGTTGGTTCATGGGTAGCAATAATAGTAGCTCCAATTAAGGGCTCTCCAGTATTAGTTTTAATTGTTCCACTAATAGTACTGGTTGTGTTTTGAGCTACAACAAAAGCAGGAAGCAAAATAATTGCTAGTACTAATTGTAGTAATTTCTGTTTGAGCATATTGTTAATTTTTAAGATTATGCAAAGAAAAAGAATATTAGTGTAAAAACTACAACATTATATTAACAAATTTTAGTTTTTTCAAATTGTTTATAAACTGTGAAATAAAAAACTATGAAATTATGCAGCGTTTTTCGCAGATTGGAAACTTTCAGTTTAAATATGAAGTATTAAGAATAAACCAACTTAACTTTGCCTTTCAATTTTTTTTAATATGCTAAACACAATTGTAGAAGCTATAGAAGATATTAGAAATGGTAAGATGCTTATTGTAGTTGATGATGAGGATCGTGAAAATGAAGGTGATTTTATTATTGCTGCTCGTTATGCAACACCTGAAATTATCAATTTTATGAGTAAAGAGGGTAGAGGGCTTATTTGTGTGGCACTTACTGAAGAACGTTGTAAAGATTTGGATTTACAGCCTATGGTAAATGCAAATACATCTTTACATGAAACTGCTTTTACTATTTCTGTAGATTTAATTAGTTCTGAAACAACTACAGGAATTTCTGCAAATGATCGTTCAAAAACTATTTTATCATTAATAAATCCAAATACAAAACCATCTGATTTAGGAAGACCTGGACATATTTTTCCATTAAAAGCAAAGCCAGGAGGAGTTTTAAGAAGAGCAGGACATACTGAAGCTACTGTTGATATAGCAAGATTGGCAGGATTAGAACCTGCTGGTGTTTTAGTTGAAATAATGAATGAAGATGGTACAATGGCAAGACTTCCTCAACTTATTGAAATTGCCAAGAAATTTAATCTTAAAATTATTTCTATTAAAGATTTAATTGAATATAGATTACAAAAAGATAGCTTAATTGAAGAATTGGTTTCTGTAGATATGCCTACTAAATATGGGCACTTTAAATTAATTGCTTTCAAAGAAAAACTTTCTGGTGCTGAACATTTAGCTCTTACAAAAGGCACTTGGGAAAAAGATGAACCTATTTTAATAAGAGTACATAGTAGTTGTTTTACAGGTGATATTTTAGGAAGTTTTCGTTGTGATTGTGGTGATCAACTTCATACTGCTATGCAAATGGTTGATGCAGTAGGGAAAGGTGTTATTTTATACATGAATCAAGAGGGTAGAGGTATTGGATTAATTAATAAATTAAAAGCATACTCTTTACAAGAAAAAGGATTGGATACGGTTGAAGCTAATATACATTTAGGTTTTAAAAGTGATGAAAGAGATTATGGTGTTGGTGCTCAAATTTTAAGGTATTTGAACGTTACAAAGCTGAAACTATTAAGTAATAACCCTAAAAAAAGAGCAGGTTTGGCAGGTTATGGTTTAGAAATTGTAGAAGTTTTGCCAATAGAAATAAATCCTAACAGTTATAACCAAAAATATTTAATGACGAAAAGAGATAAAATGGGACATACTATTCTTGGTGGCCATAGTTAAAATTTGTTTTTCCACATCATGCTTTCAATAGGTTTGTTTGGTTGCCCACTATATTTTGCATTTCCTTTTTCATTATATTTTACTTCAATTTCTCCTTCTACAGGAAAATAAATTAATTGACCTATAGGCATTCCTTTATAAACTCTTACAGGCTGTTTTACAGAAATTTCCAAAGTCCAATTGCCACAAAAACCTACATCACCTTTACCAGCAGTTGCATGAATATCTATTCCTAAACGTCCAGTACTACTTTTGCCTTCTAAAAAAGGAACATGGGCATGAGTTTCAGTATATTCAAGTGTTACGCCTAAATAAAACTCATGTGGTTGAAGTACAAAACCTTCATCAGGAATTTCAAAATATTCAATTTTATTATGCTTTTTAGCATCTAATTCTTTTTCAACATATCGTGCAAGAGTGCTTCCTAAATGTACATCATAGCTGTTGCTTCCTAAGTCTGCACGATTGTAAGGAACTATTTTTATAGTGCCTTTTTCTATTTCTTCTAAAATGCGTTTATCAGTTAATATCATTGTGGTTAAATAAACTTTATTTGCAAATAAAACAAAAATCTATTATCGTAGCTTAAAAATCTGAAATTTGTGTATGGCATTATTTTATCAAAAGGAAATTGATCAACATACTAAATTGGCTATTTGGAAAATAGAAGAAGATGAAAATTTTTTCACAAAATTTGTTAATATTCAAAAAAGCATAACTCATCCACATAAAAGATTGCAACATTTGGCTGGTCGTTATTTATTACATTTTTTATTTCCATCTTTTCCAACTAATGAAATAGAAATTGCTGAATCTAAAAAGCCTTTTTTAGCAAATAATAAATATCATTTTTCTATTTCTCATTGTGGCAATTATGCTGCTGCAATAGTAAGCACATCAGGTATTGTAGGCATAGATATTGAAATACCTACAGAAAGAATTTATAAAATTGCTAATAAATTTTTACATCAAAATGAGATTAAAATTCATCAACTTAAAATTTTTTCTCCAACCAATGAATTAACCAATTATATAACCTTGTTGTGGAGTTGTAAAGAAGCAGTTTTTAAATGGTGGGGAAAAGGAAAAGTTGATTTTAGTGAAATGATTAAAATTCATCCTTTTCATTTTTCAAATATGGGAGAAATTAAAGTAACTTTTAAACAACAATTATTGACTTTAGAATATGTAATGTTGGATAATCTTTGCTTAGTTTGGGTTGTTTCAAAATAGTATTTAATAAAAAGAGGATTGCTTTTTAGCAATCCTCTTAAAATATTAAGCTATTTAATTTTATCCTAAGTATGCTTTTAATGCACTGCTGTAACGAGCTTTTTGTAAACGTTTAATAGCTCTTTCTTTAATCTGACGAATGCGTTCTTTGGTCAAATCGTATTTTATACCAATTTGCTCAATAGTTACACCATTTTCGCCATCTAAACCAAAATAAGCATTAACAATTTCAGCTTCTCTTGGAGAAAGTGATTTTAAAACTCTTCTAATTTCTTCTCTAAGAGAGTCTTTCATTACATCTTCATCTGTATCATCACTTCCTTCTAATAAATCTCCCATAGCTACATCTTCTGCTTCATGTACAGGAGCATCTAAACTTGAGTGCCTTGTATTGCTTTGGAAAATGTTGTTGATTTCTGTTTCACTCATTTCCAAAATTTCAGATAATTCTTCTGTAGAAGGCTCACGTTCATGCTCTTGTTCAAATGCCATGTAAGCTTTATTAGCTTTATTGTAAGTACCAATTTTGTTTTGTGGAAGACGAACTAAACGTCCTTGTTCTGCCAAAGCTTGTAAAATAGATTGACGAATCCACCAAACAGCATAAGAAATAAATTTAAAGCCTTTTGTTTCATCAAAGCGTTGAGCCGCCTTTATCAGACCGAGATTTCCCTCGTTGATGAGGTCACTTAAAGAAAGTCCTTGATGTTGATATTGTTTAGCAACAGATACTACAAAACGTAGGTTTGCTTGTACCAACTTATCAAGTGCACGTTGATTACCCATCTTAATTTTCTGTGCAAGTGTTGTTTCCTCTTCGGGAGTTATCATTGGAATTTTAGAAATTTCCTGTAGATACTTTTCTACTGCTTGAGAATCACGATTGGTAATTTGTGTAGCAATTTTGAGCTGCCTCATAGTGTATATTCCTTATTTAATGTATAATTAGACCTTTTTTAAACCTATTTCGTTGCAATGTAAGTTAAAAAATAACAAACAATGTGTAAAAACGGCTGCAAAGTTAGAGGATTTTTATGGAAATATTAATAAGCTATTTAAGTAATTTTAGTTTTTTAACGATAGCTATTATCGTAAGTTAATAGCTTAGCTATTATAGCTCTTTTGTTTAATAAATTTTTTATGAGATATTATCCAAATTTAACTGAAAAATTTTTATCACACTATTTTTGGATAAGATATTAATCAACAATTCAAAAAAATTAGAAAACAATAATTTGTTTTATTTTCTATTACTATTTTTTTGTTTCCATCTTCCGAATTTCTTTGTTGCATTACCATAAACTAAAACTTTATCATTATAAACATTTGTTTGAGGAATATTTTCATATAGTAATTCCATCATTTTTCTTTTATTCATAACAAAAAGAATTTCTCTATAATGATTTTCACCACTATTCCTAATCTCTAATTCTGCCAAATTAGTCCCATGAAATTTAAAGATTACTTTTTGTTCTGGTATTTGGTTCTTAGTAATTGCCTTAGAATTTTCAACTTCAATTGAGTTAGCAAATGCAGAAATTACATCATTATTTAAAAAGACATGGTACTTATTTTCATCTTTAACTGTAAGATAGTCAACCTCCCCTCCATTAAACATAGCTTTATTGATAAATGCTCTTACTCGTCTTTTTTCTTGAAGAAGCTCTTTTAATTTTCTCATTGGAATTCTACACCTTTCTTTAGCTGCTTGTTTATCTTTTAAATATTCTTGTATATTATTTGGGAAAGCTTGCACACATTCAATTAATAATTGTCCTATTCCATTCATTGTTTGAAAAAAGTCATCATTTTTTATACGATTTATACCATATAAAAATAATTGCCACCTTTTAGTACCGCTTTTAACAGAATGTGCATCTCCTGATAAATCAATTACATCTTTTTTGGCTTTAGGATCATTTTGATAATCTGAAGAAAGTCCTATTAATTTAGCAAAAATTTTTGCATCATCATGTCCTTTCTTTCTTACATATCGAGCTTTTTCAGTGCTCATTGCCTTTCGCTTACTCATTTCTTGTAAATTAAAAGTTCATGTGATTTTTTTATATGCGTAGTACCTTTTGACACACGATTGTAGCCTATTCTTGTTTCACCTTGCCCCATAGTATATTGCCATGTAGCAATCTTAATATCAAAGTCTTTATACCATTCTCTAATTGTTGAACAGTCATTATAAGATAAAATAAAGCCTCCTTTATGATTATGTAATAGGTCTCTTAATTTATCGTGTCTAAAACCATTATGATGAATTGGAAAATTTCTTTGTGGATAAATACCCTTAAACATCTTACTGTCTCCTTCTAAAAAATAAGGGGGGTCTAAATATAGGAAATCATTTGGGTATTTCTTTAATACATTTTCAAAATCAGAGCAATTAACAGTAATATTATTTACCTTTAATTTTCTTACTTTTTCAATCATTGAATCGTACTTAACTTGATTCATATACACAGAAGAAGGCCAACTTAAAAATCCAGGACCATAAGATGTATTAAAATTATAAAAAAACAAAGCTGCTAATTCTGTTAAATCTGTTATTGTTCTATCATTTTTTATCTTTCCTAAATCGGAATCCCATTGAGCTTTTAAAATATTTTTTATTTTTAAGAATTCTTCTTTAGTTGGTTGGTAGGTTTTTAAATATTGATATAACTTCTCAGGATTAGTGAATTGTTGCTGCCAATAATTTACTAACATATCAAAAATATCAAATCCTATAACTTCAATTTCTAATTCTTTAGCACAGGCTATTTCAAAAGAACCTCCACCAAAAAAAGGTGAAATGATTCTCTTTAAGCTTTTAGGGAGTAATTCAACAATTAATCCAACAGCAAGACTTTTACCACCAGCATATCTTAAAGGAGTTCCTTCAATATATCTTTTATAAGATTGTTTCCCAGAAGGGCTTTTTAATTTATCTAAAAATGCGTTTTTTTTAAATTCAAAATCCGTCCTAATTTTTTTATCAAAATGAAATTTTGCCTGAAGAGGTTGTTTTGTTGAAATATTATACATATTTACTTAAATAAAATCTTTTAATAAAATTCCTGTATAGTTTTAATAAAGTTTTTCAAAACTACTAATTAACTAAATTCTTTGGAAATTCTTTTGTTCACAGTTTTAGTTTAGTTCTAATTTTTAATTTAATTCTTCAATATAAGTTTATTTTAATTTCTTATTTGCCATTAACTTTACTTTAAATAGATAAATTTTTTTAAATGGAAATTATACATATTAGTGCAGAATGTTATCCTGTTGCAAAGGCTGGTGGATTAGGAGATGTTGTGGGTGCTTTACCAAAATATCAAGCCAAAGCTGGCCATTATGCTAAAGTTGTTATGCCAATGTATGAAACAAAATTTTTGCATAACAATGAATTTATTGAAGATTTTAAGGGAACTATTTATTTAGGAAATTGGGAATTGCCATATACCATTATCAAAGAAAAAAATAATATTCTTGGTTTTGATTTGTATTTAGTAGATATAAAAGGATTATTGGATAGAACAGGTATTTATAATTATGATGATGATACAGAACGATTTATGGCTTTTCAAATTGCTGTAATGGATTGGATGAATCATTGGGAGCATCACCCTGATATTATTCATTGTCATGACCATCATACTGCATTAATACCTTTTATGATGCAGCATTGTTATTCTTTTAAAAATAAATTAGAAAAAATACCTTCTATACTAACTATTCATAATGCTCAATATCAAGGTTGGATGGGTTGGAATAAAAGTCATTATTTACCACATTACGATACTTGGAAAGCTGGCTTATTAGAATGGAATAATGCTATAAACTCTTTGGCTTGTGGTGTAAAATGTGCTTGGAGAGTAACTACAGTAAGTCAAAGTTATATGCAAGAACTTTCATGGAATAGCAATGGATTGGAAAATTTATTTACTCATGAAAAAGATAAATGTTCGGGTATTTTAAATGGTATTGATGTAGAGGTTTGGAACCCTAAGACTGATACTTTTTTAGAGCATCATTATAATGCTAAAAGTGTGGTTGTAGGCAAACAAAGGAATAAAGAAGAATTATGCAAACAATTTAATTTAGATGCAAACAAACCATTAATAGTTTTTATTGGAAGATTGGTAGAAGAAAAAGCTGCTGATATTTTACCCAACATTATTGTAAGTTGTATGTATGCAATGCCAGATAGTATGAACTTTTTAATTTTAGGTAGTGGAGACCCTCATATAGAATGGCAATTAAAAAATTTAAACAATCAATTTGCAAATCATTATCATGTAGAGATTGGTTATAACGAAGCATTAAGTCATAAAATGTATGCTGGAGCCGATTTTTTGTTAATGCCAAGTAGGGTAGAACCTTGTGGATTAAATCAAATGTATGCTATGTGTTATGGTACTGTACCTATTGTTAGAAGCACTGGTGGTTTGCAAGATACTGTGATTGATATGGGTGATGAAGGAGGCTATGGTATAAGATTTAATCATGCAGCAGTTGGCGATGTACATCATAGTGTTTATAGGGCTATTACTGTTTTTAACGATTCTAAAAAAATGTTAGAAATGTGCAGAACAATGATGAACATTGATCATAGTTGGGAAAAAGCAGTGGGTAATTACATCAACTTATACAATAGTGTTATAGAAAAATAATTTTATCTCTGATCAAAATCTATAACAACTTTTTCTGTTGTTGGATGACTTTGGCAAGTAAGTATAAAACCTTTATCAACTTCTTCTTGTTCTAGCCCCCAGTTTACATCCATTTCAACTTTACCTTCAACAAGTTTTGCTTTGCAAGTTGTGCAAACACCACCTTTACAAGAGTATGGTAAATCTGCACCATTTTGTATTGCAGCATCTAAAATACTAATGTTGCTATTGTTGGGTAAATTAAAACTAAAAGTTCTACCATCTGCTTTTACAGAAACTAAAGATGTTGCAGCATTTGTTGAAGTTGCTTCTATTTTTTTGGGAGCTGTTTTTTTACCAGAAGCAATAAATAATTCGAAATGTATTTTTTGCTTTTCAATATTTTTTGTTTCTAAAAAATTCTTTATACAAATAATCATTTCTTCTGGTCCACAAATAAAAAATTCATCAACATTATTATATCGAATAATAGAAGATAATTGCTTTAATTTTAAATCATCAATTCTACCTTCATTAAGTGGTGAGTCTGTTTCTTCTCTACTAAATGTATGAATAATTTGTAATTGTTGGAAGAAACTACTTTTTAAATCTTCTAACTCAGTTTTAAAAATAATATTGTTAGAATTTTTATTCCCATACACTAAAGTAATTTTACTTTTAGGTTCTGTAAGTAAGATTGTTTTAATTATAGAAATAATTGGTGTAATACCACTACCAGCTGCAAATGCTACATAATTTTTTGTATTATCTGCATTAACTTCTGTATAAAATTTTCCTATTGGAGGCATAACATCTAGTGCATCACCAACTTTAAAATTTTTATATACATAATTTGAAAATAATCCACCTTCTAATAGTTTAATTGCTACTCTAAATTCATTGCTTAAAGGAGAGGAACAAAGAGAATATGTTCTTCTTACTTCTTCACCTTCAATAGTAGTTTTCATTGTAACACTTTGCCCATGTTTATAAGTAAAAGTTTCTTTAAGTTCATCAGGTATATTGAATGAAATTGAAATACAATCTACAGTTTCTTGCTTTATTTCTTTAATACTTAATGGATAAAATCTTAAAATCATATTTTTTGAAATTTTCTTTTTTTTAGTGGCAGTAAAGATGAAGATTATTTTTTTAATCCACCCACCAAAATAACAATTATATTTTCTTCTAATTCTTTCCCAGAAATTTTTTGTTTACTTCTGTGCCAACTTTCAATACCACTAATTGCATGAAGCATAATTAAAACTGCTGTAGAAGCATCAACTCTTTTAATTTCCTTTTTTTGAATACCAGCATCAATAATAGAAGCAAAACGTTTTCTATAATTTTTTCTTTGTGTATGAAAGTTAGATAAATAAGGCTCAGACAAATACTTCCATTCTCTATCACTTACATAAACTTCTTCAAATTGTTGTACCATTCCTTGAATATGAAAACGAAGTAATTTTTCTACCTTATCTAATGGGCTTATATCTTCTGCTTCAATTTGTTCAATCTTTTCATTATATCTATTGGCTACTTTAAAACAAATTTCATGAAGCAACTCATTTTTATTTTTTATATGATTGTATAAACTAGCAGCTTCTACGCCAACAACTTCTGCCAAGTCTCTCATACTTGCAGATTTAAAGCCTTTTTCTCTAAATAATGAACTGGCTTTTTTTAAGATAAAATCTTTTCTGCTAGTGTTATCTATTGTTTTTATTCTGCCCATATTAAAACTAAAATATGAAAAGTAAAATTAAGTAAAATGAGTTTTCAATTTTTTGCATGAGAGAATAATATTAATATTGTCTTTAGATATTTTCTAAAATTAAAATGCACCAAAATAATCAATCAAGAATATTGGTAATAGATAATTATGATTCATTTACATATAATCTTGTTCACTTAATTGAAAAAATTACCAACAACAAGCCTGATGTTTTTTTGAATGATGAAATTGATATTGAAAAAGTAAATGAGTATGATAAAATTATTTTATC
This sequence comes from Chitinophagales bacterium, assembly GCA_026931325.1. Lineage (GTDB taxonomy): Bacteria > Bacteroidota > Bacteroidia > Chitinophagales > Chitinophagaceae > UBA1930. Next base: position 12,539 of record JAIXLO010000118.1, read on the forward strand.
GCCAGGTCCAGGAATTCCAGAAGAAGCTGGATTATTAATTCCTATCATTAAAAAATATGCTTCTACAAAATCAATTTTAGGAGTTTGTTTAGGTCATCAGGCAATAGCAGTGGCTTTTGGTGGTAGCTTAATTAATTTGACAAATGTTTATCATGGTGTTAGTACAAAAACTAAAATTAATTGTCATGTAAATAGTTGTTTGTTTCAAAATATTTCTGATGAAATTGAAGTTGGTCGTTATCATAGTTGGGTTGTTGATGAAAAAAGTTTGCCTCAACAATTTATAATAACTGCTGTGGATGAGAATGGTTTTATAATGGCTATGCAACATAGTTTGTACGATATTAAGGGAGTGCAATTTCATCCTGAAAGTATATTAACACCAATGGGAGAAATTATTTTACGAAATTGGTTATTAAACTAATGCCTATTAGGTTATTGTATAGTAAATTGAAGAATTAAAAGCATATTTGCAAAACAATATTATTGTTCAATTTTTAAAAAATAATTTTTCAAATAAAAATTTTAAGAAATGAGTTTTGAACCTCCTATTCATTGGAATGACCACGAAGACATTGCATTAAAATTATATGAACGCTTTGGTGATGATTTTAATGAAAGTAAAATTTATCGAATAAGATTTACAGATTTATTAAATTGGGTTTTAGAAATACCTGGGTTTGTAGGCACAAAAGAACAATGTAATGAAGGACATTTAGAAATGATACAAAGTACTTGGGTATATGAATGGAGAGACCATCAAAAAAAATAAAAAATATTCAAACTAAAGTATGAATGTATTAGAACTCTTTAAACCAATAACAACTTTTGTTTTTGATGTTGATGGCGTACTAACAGATGGATCATTATTGGTTTTGCCAAATAATGTAATGGCAAGAACTATGAATATTAAAGATGGATATGCGTTGCAATTAGCTATAAAAAAACAATACAATGTTGTTATTATTAGTGGTGGAAAATCTGATGAAGTAAAAGAACGTTTGAATAAATTAGGTGTAACAGAAGTATATATGCAAGTGCAAAATAAAGCAGCATTATTAACTACTTACATCAATCAAAAGCAATTAACAAAAGAGCAAATATTATTTATGGGTGATGATATGCCAGACTTAGAAGCTATGAAACTTACTGGATTGCCTTGTTGCCCAAAAGATGCAGTTTCTGATATTAAAGAAATAGTTCAATACATTTCTCCTTTGAAAGGAGGAGAAGGCTGTGCAAGAGATGTGATAGAAAAAGTTTTAAAACTAAACAATAACTGGAATGATGAATTTTTGCTGAAGTCTATGTAGTTTTATTTCTATAAATCAATATTAAATTTATTTACTTGAAATTACTCAAAGCATTTTCACAATTAATACGATTGCCTAATTTGATATTTGTTATCATTACTCAGATTTTATTTTTTTATTGTATTCAATTGCCTTTGTTTAAAAATGCTCAATTAACTTCCAACATACAAATTCCTCAACTTTTTTTAATCATTATTTTATCAATTTGTATTGCTGCTGCTGGTAATATTATTAATGACTATTTTGATTATGATATAGATGTAATTAACAAGCCCAATAAAGTTGTTGTTCAAAGAATAATTTCTAAAAAATGGATTTTATTTTGGTATGCTTTATTAAACATTATTGGAATTGCACTAAGCTTTATTATTGAAGCAACAACACAAATACAATTTTTAGCTTTTGCAAATATTCTTGCTATTATTATTTTATTTTTTTATTCAGCTTATTTTAAAAAAAAGTTTTTAGTAGGCAATATCCTTATTTCTATACTCACTGCTTGGACAATTTTAATTTTCAGTTTTTGTGAAATAAATTTTTTCAATTTTACATTCATCAACAACAAAACAGCAATTGATACATTCTTTAAACTTTCTTTTTTATATGCTGGTTTTGCTTTTATTATTTCTTTAATAAGAGAAATTATCAAAGACTTAGAAGATATGACAGGAGATGAAAAATATGGCTGTAAAACAATGCCAATTGTGTTAGGAGTTTCTTCTACAAAAAATTTTGTAATGATATTATTAGTAATTCTGTTAGCTATTTTAGTAGTTGTACAATATTTTTTATTACATACAGAAATAAGGTTTTGGCTGAGTTTGATTTATTATATTTTATTTGTTATTGCACCCTTAGTTTTTATTATTATAAAATTGCCTCAAGGTAATACTCCTCAAGCATTTCATAGATTAAGCACTGTCGTAAAAATCGTAATGCTAACAGGTATTTTTACGATGTTTTTCTTTAATTAAATTCCAGCATAACTTTTTGGGTTATTTATTTGTCTAATTTTTTTAAATAAAAAAAAATCAATGTAACTTGTTGATAATTAGCTTATTGAGAATAGAAATTAGACCCAAATGCTAAAAATTTTTTGCTTTGATAAAATTTGAAAACAATAAAAAACAATAGATTTATGTTATAGAATAGCAAGGTTTTTTTATTATCCAATATCCAAATTCCAAACTATGAAAGCCTTTACAAGGCTGTATTTTAAATATTGTATTTATACAGCCACATTTATAATAACTTTTCTTGTAACAGCCAATGCACAATTGGTTGCAAATTTTTCTGCAAATAATACTTCAGGTTGTGCTCCAATGGTTGTAAGTTTTCAAGATTCGTCTTTAGGCAATCCAACTTCATGGAAATGGGATTTAGGCAATGGAACAACTTCTTATCAACAAAACCCTTCAACTACTTACATCGCATCTGGTATTTATACTATAAAATTAATTGTTAGTAATAATTCTGAAACTGATACAATCATTAAAACATCTTATATAAATGTATTTGATAAGCTAACTGTAGATTTTACAGCAAATAAAAATATTGGTTGTACTCCTTTAAATGTTCTTTTTACAGATTTAAGTTCTTCAAATGATTCTATTGTTCAATGGCAATGGGATTTTGGTGATGGAAATATTTCATCAACTCAAAATCCTGTTTATACATTTTCAACTTTAGGTCAGTTTGATATAAAATTAAAAGTAACTACAAATAATGGTTGCTTTAATGCAATTGAAAAAAAGAATTTTGTAAAAACAGAAGGAACATTACAAGCTGATTTTAGCTTTTCAACAAATGCAAACCAATGTAGTTTACCAATTTCAGTAAATTATATAAATAATTCTACAGGAACAGATTCTTTATATTATCAATGGTTTTTTGGAGATGGAACAATGTCTGCTGATAAAAATCCAGTTCATAATTATACTACAGCAGGAACTTATTCAATAACATTAATTGTAACAAATTCAATTGGCTGTACAGATACTTTAGTAAAACAAAATATTATTAATGTAGGTACAGTACAAAGTAATTTTAATATACCAGATTCTATTTGTGCAGGTTCAGTTTTAAACTTAAATAATATTTCTACTCCAACTGTAACTGCTTCAAATTGGCAATTTGGTAATGGCACTTCATCTACACAAATAAATACTTCTGTTACTTATACAGCAGCAGGTATTTATACAATTAAACTAATAAATGATTTTGGTACTTGTAAAGATTCAGTAGAAAAAAATATTAAAGTATTAGAAAAACCAACAGCTGATTTTAGTGCATCAGATTCAGTTAGTTGTTCTATCCCATTACAAGTACAATTTACAAATAATTCAATGGGTGGGAAGTTTTACCAATGGAATTTTGGAAATGGTAATTCTTCAACCTTGCAAAATCCCGCCCATTCTTTTTTATCTTTTGGCAATTATACAATTTCATTAAAAGTTACTAATGACAATGGTTGTAGCGATATTTTAACAAAAAATAATTTTATAAGAATAGCTCCTATAAAAATTAATTCAATAAGTATAACACCAAAAGAAGGATGTGTTCCTTTAGATGTTTCATTTGAGCCTTCAATATCATCTGAAGATAGTATAACAACTTATGTTTGGAACTTTGGTGATAGTACAACATCAAATGAAAAAAATCCAACTCATACTTATACAAATGCAGGAATTTATAATGTAACATTGACAATTATTTCAAGCACTGGCTGCACAGATTCATTAATATTAAATGAAGCTGTAAGAGTTGGTAATAAACCAATTGTTGATTTTGAAGCAAACCCTAAAGAAGCCTGTACTTCATCTGGTGTACAATTTACTGACCTTACAACTAATGCACCTATTGATCAATGGTTTTGGAGTTTTGGAGATGGCAAATATTCTACACAACAAAACCCATTAACTACTTATCAAGATACTGGTTGGCGTACAGTAAAATTAGTTGTTTGGAGTAATGGTTGTTCAGACTCTTTAATAAAACCTAATTATGTACATATTTTACCACCTGTTGCTATTTTTAAAATTATTCAAGATGATTGTGAAAATAGATTAAAAGTAGTTTTTTCTGATAGTTCAAAAGGTGCAGAATCTTATTTATGGGATTTTGGAGATGGTAATACATCAACAGAAGCAAGCCCTACTCATATTTATGCTACAGCAGGTACTTATCAAGTTAAACTTACAGTATTTAATGGAAATTGTTCTCATACAAAAATTAAAACAGTAATTGTAGATGATAAATTTGGTGAAATTAAACTTTCTGATTCAATAGTTTGTAAAGGAACAATTGTTCATTATTCAGTTGAAAATACAAATACCGCTTTTGGTGCAACATATCTTTGGAATACTGGTGATAATCGTATAGCTTCATCAGGAAATATTCCTGCAGAAAACTATGTCTATTATAATGCTGGTCATTATAATGTTTGGGTAAAAGTTACTTTAGATAATGGTTGCTTTGATACATTATTTAGCCCAATAGGAGTAAGAGTATTTGGACCAACAGCAGATTTTTCAACTACTGAAGACCAGTTTTGTTCAGGATCAACAGTTAATTTTACTGATGCAAGTAGCACAGATGGAACACATCCTATAACACAATGGATTTGGAATTATGGAGATGGAACCAATGCATCTTATACTTCTGCACCTTTTAATCATACTTATGTTACTGGAGGAAGTTTTTCAGTAAAATTAAAAACAGTTGATAGTTATGGATGTGTTGATAGTGTATATAAAAATAATGCAGTAAAAATTGCTAAAACCACAGCTATATTTACTGAAAGTGATACATTGGTTTGTCCTGGTACTGAAGTTAATTTCATTAATCAATCTACTGGAAATAATTTATCATATCAATGGAGTTTTGGTGATGGAAATACTTCTACATCAATAAGCCCTAATCATTCATACAATAATGAAGGAACTTACACCATTCGTTTATTTGCTACTGATACTTTAGGTTGTGCAGATACTTTATTGAAAATAAATAGAATAAAAGTTTATAATCCTAAAGCTAGTTTTACTATTAATGATTCTACAGCAGTTTGTCCACCATTATTGGTTAATACAAATAATACATCGTTGTATGCTGGAAAAAGTTTATGGAGCTTTGGCAATGGAAGTACTTCTACACAAACAAATCCATCACATTTATATGTTTACCCAGGTAACTATACTTTGAAATTAGTTGTTAAAAATACTGGAGGTTGTTCAGATAGTGCATCAAAACAAATTATTATTAATGGACCAACAGGAACATTTACTTATACACCAACTACAGCTTGCAATCCTGTTCAAATTAATTTTTCTGCTACAACACAAAATTCTGTTTCAAATACTTGGGATTTTAATAATGGAGTAATAAATGTTACAACAGCAAATGATATTTCATACACATATATAACAGGTGGTCATTATTTGCCAAAATTAATTTTAGAAGATGCTGCTGGTTGTCGTGTACCAATTGTAGGAACTGATAGTATAAAAGTAAAATTTATTAATGCTGCAATGATTGCTACAGATACTACAATATGTGACTCAGCAACTGTACAATTTGCAAACTCATCAATTACAAATGATATTATAACAAAGTATGCTTGGAGTTTTGGTAATGGAACAACTTCTTCACAACCAAACACAGGAGCTTATTATAACACTAATGGTTTGTATTCTGTAAAACTAAAAGTTATAACTCAAACAGGATGTACTGATAGTATTACATATAATAATATTATAAAAGTAGTTAGCTCTCCAAAAATTAAAATTGTTGGCGATAGTACAGTTTGTAAAGATGGTACTTTACAATTCAATGTTGTTCATTTAAACCCTGATACATCAGCTATTACATGGGAATGGAATTTTGGCAATGGAAATATTTATCAAATTCAAAACCCTCCTGCACAAACATTTTCATCTGTAGGAAATAATTTAATTACAACAAAAGCAACAAATAGTGATGGTTGCTCTACTATAGCTACTCAAATAGTAAAAGTAAATCCAATACCAAATGTTTCAGCAGGTGCAGATGTTACAATTTGCAGAGGACAATCATACACATTAAATGCAACAGGAGCTAACACTTATGTTTGGCATGGAAATATTTTAACACTAAATAATTTTAATACTGCTAATCCTATTGCCTCTCCTTTAACAACTGTAAGTTATGCTGTTACAGGAACAAGTATTTATAATTGTAAAGCAACAGACACAATTACAATACAAGTACAACAACCTCTGAAATTAGATGTAATAAAAGGGGATACTTTATGTTTAGGACAATCAGCAAAAATTACAGCTTCTGGAACAGAAAATTATAAATGGTATCCATCATTGTATATTGATAATGATAATAGTGCTGAGGTTAATATTAAACCAGCAAAAGATACTTTAATGAATTATATGCTTTTAGGTTGGGATAATAATCATTGCTTTACAGATACAGCTTATGTTAAAATAAAAACTTACCCAATACCAGAGATGAAAATAGAACAAAATGATATTACTGTAAATGCAGGAAGTTCTGTTGTATTAAAAACAATTAATTCAAGTGATATTACAAAATGGAAATGGACTCCAAACAAATATATTGATAACCCTAATATAGCTTCACCAACAATGGTTGCAAAAGAATCTATTACATACTCATGTGTTGCAAGTAATGATGGTAATTGTGTTGCAAGAAATGAAGTAAGAGTAGTAGTAGTATGTAATGGAGGAAATATTTTTGTACCAAATACTTTTTCTCCTAATGGAGATGGTGTAAATGATAGATTTTATCCTCGTGGAAAAGGAGTTTATACCATTAAAAGTTTTAGAATATTTAATCGTTGGGGTGAAATGGTTTATGAAAAAACAAACTTTCAAGCAAATGATATTAATGCAGGTTGGGATGGAACTTATAAAGGAGTAAAACAACCAACTGATGCTTATGTTTATAGCCTTGAAATTATGTGTGATAACAGCGTTACAATACCATCTAAAGGAAGTATTACTTTATTAAGATAATTTATTTCTTTAACTATATATTTGTAGGCACTTTTATACTTTATTTAAGGCAGCATAAATTATTTTTTTATTGTCTTTAAAAAGTGTAAGATTTTATATAGATAATACCCGTGCCAATTAATATTAATTTATTTTTTAAAAAATATTACTTAACATTTTTTATATGTTTTTTGAGCATTATTTCTTTTGCTCAAAAACCTGTAGTAAATTTTCTTTCCTCTAGTCAGGAAGGCTGTGCCCCTTTAATTGTTCAGTTTACAGATGTTTCTACAAACAATCCAACTAATTGGCTTTGGGATTTAGGAAATGGTGTTGTTTCTACACAACAAAACCCTGCAACTTCATATCTTATACCAGGTGTTTATACAGTTAAATTAGTTGCATCTAATGGAAGTGGTATTGATTCTGTTATTAAAGTAGATTATATTACTGTGAATAATGACCCAACTGTAAACTTTAATGCTTCTACAACAAATGGATGTTATCCATTAAAAGTTCAGTTTTCAGATGCAAGTATTGCAAACTCTGGAAATAATATTCAGTGGCTATGGGATTTTGGCGATGGCAATTTTTCTAATCAACAAAATCCACAACATACATATACCATTGCTGGAAGTTTTACAGTTTCTTTACAAGTAAAAAATAGTAAAGGATGTTCTGCACAATTAAGTTACCCAAATTATATTAACGTTCCTACTGGGGTTAAAGCAAACTTTAATGTTGTTGCTGCAACAAATTGTTCTTTACCTGCTAATATTAGTTTTACTAATACTTCTTCAGGTAGTGGATTATTAAGTTATCAATGGGATTTTGGAGATGGCACCACTTCTTCACAACAAACACCAACTCATACTTATAATAGTAATGGCTCTTATACTGTTACTTTAATAGTTACAAACAATAATGGTTGCAGTGATACAATAGTTAAACCAAATATTGTAAATGTAGGTGCAGTAAATGCTGATTTTTCTTTTTCTGGACATTGCGTTAATGCACCAATAATTTTTACTAATACATCAATACCTTCAAGTGCTGTATCTTATACTTGGTATTTTGGTGATGGAACTACTTCTACGCAAACTAATCCACAAAATATTTTTCAAACTGCATCAACCTTTAATGTTAAATTAGTAGCAGACTTTGGCTCATGTAAAGATTCAATTACTAAAGCTATTCAAATTTTTGAAAAACCCAATGCTACTTTTACAAATACACCAAATGGAGGTTGTGTATTACCAGTAACAGTAAGTTTTAATTCTACAGGCAATAATATCACCTCTTATTTTTGGAATTTTGGAAATGGCGATACTTCAACTCAACAAAACCCAACTTATACATTCCAGCAATTTGGTTCTTACAATGTTACTTTAATCACAGAAAATGCAAATGGATGTAAAGATACAATAACAAAAAACAATGCAGTTGTAATAGCTCATCCTAAAATTCTAAACTTTACAGAAGGGGCTCCATTTAATGGTTGTGCTCCTTATACTTCTAACTTTAGTGTTTCTGTAAACTCAACAGATTCAGTAGCAACTTATGAATGGGATTTTGGCGATGGTACACCAATTATTACTGGAGCAAACCCTCAACATACTTATCAAAATATTGGCTTTTATGATATTACTGTTATAATTACAACTATTAATGGATGTAAGGATACTCTTAAAAAATTTCAAACAATAAAATTATATGATAAGCCACAAGCTAATTTTACTGCTACTCCATTAAATGCCTGTGTTAAAGATGTTATCAATTTTACAAGTTTGTCTTCCACTAATACTAATTCATGGTCTTGGCAGTTTGGCGATGGTGGCAGTTCAAGTGAAGAAAATCCATCACATATTTATACAGATACTGGATGGTTTAGTGTAAGGCTTGTCGTTGCAAATTTTGCATGTAGAGATACATTAAAAATTGATAAACTTATTTTTATTAATCCACCTATTGCAAATTTTTTTACACAATTTGATTGTGATACACCTTTTCAAAAAAGATTTATAGATGAGTCTAAAGGAGCATTAACTTATGAATGGGATTTTGGTGATGGAAATACTTCAACTGATAAAAATCCTATTCATATCTATTCAGCATTAGGCATGTATAATGTTTCACTTATTGTTACTAATGGAACTTGTTCAGATACTACAAACAAAATAGTTGCTGTTGCAGATTTGAATGCTTCCTTTATTGCAAATGATACAGCTTTTTGTAAGTATGCAGATGTAACATTTAATGTAAGTAATGCAACTTCATCTACTATTAGTAATTATTTTTGGAATTTTAATGATGGCACTTTTTTAAGTGGTAATAATTTATCAACTATAACTCATAAATACGATTCTTCAGGTAATTTTTCTCCTACTTTAATTGTAACAGATGTTTTAGGCTGTGAAGATACAATTACTAATACAATACCTGTTATTGTTTATGGACCAAAAGCAAATTTTTATAATCCTGATGGGACTTGTATAAATGGATTTATCAATTTTACAAACAACTCAATTTCTGATGGAATACATAATATAACACAAGTTATTTGGTTTTATGGCGATGGGGCATCAGATACATTAACAGCACCTCCATATCTTCATCAATATACTGATACTGGTTTTTATCATGTGAAAATAAAAGTAATTGATGATTATGGATGCTATGATACTTTACTAAAAAATAATGCAGTTCAGATAACAAAACCTATTGCAAAGTTTTATGCAAATGATACAATAAGATGTGCTAAAAGTGATGTTCAATTTTTTAATCAATCTCAAGGAAAAAATTTGAATTATGTATGGAACTTTGGAGATGGAAAGACTTCTTCTCAAAAGAATCCTTCTCATTCATACAACAAACAAGGACTCTATTCTGTAAATCTTAAAATAACAGATATTTTTGGATGTATTGATTCACTGCTTAAACCAATGTATATTAATGTTTCAAACTCTGCAGCATCATTTGTTTTTTTACAAGGGGATACTTTAGGATTATGTTATCCATTTTTAATTAAAACACAAAGTACATCTGCTAATACAACAAGTGTAAGTTGGAGTTTTGGTGATGGAGGTTTTTCAAATGTTGATACACCATCTCACTTTTACAATTATGTTGGTACTTATAAATTAACTTTAAGAGCCTATGGATATGGGAATTGTGTTGATTCTGTTCATAAAGATATTGTTGTTCGTGGCCCAACTGGAACTTTTTCATATACGCCACTTCATTTTTGTGCTCCTACAACTGTAAACTTTATAGCACATACTAAAAATAGTGCTTTACTAACATGGGATTTTGCAGATGGTAATATTAACAGTACAATAGATTCTACCATCTCTCATGTTTATAGTATTTCTGGCTCGTATAAGCCAAATATTATTATGATTGATTCAGCAGGATGTCAGATAACTATTGAAGGAAATGATACTGTAAGGGTTGCTGATGTAAATACTTTTATAAAAATTCCTCAAACACAATTTTGCGATTCGGTAAGATTAGATTTTTTGGATTCTACAATTGTAGTAAATGATACTGTTACAAATTATTTTTGGGATTTTGGCGATGGTACAACATCAACGCAAAAAAATCCTAATCATTTTTATAATCAATCAGGTAATTATGTTGTTTCCTTAAAAACGACAACTTCTTTAGGTTGTACAAATACAGACACACTAAATGCTCCAATATCTGTAATGAAAACCCCTGAAATTGCTATTCTTGGCGATACAAGTGTTTGTATTTTTGATTCAGTTTTATATAAAGGAATTATCATAAAAAGTGATAGTGCTGCTTTATCTTGGCATTGGAATTTTAACAATGGAAATACATATACACAACAAAATCCTCCATTACAATTTTATAATACAGCAGGAAATTATACAATAACTGCTATATCAACAAATGCTGCAGGTTGTGCCGATACAGCTAAAAAGAATATTATTATTCGTCCTTTACCAAATATAGATGCAGGAGCAAATTCTTTTGTGTGTTTAGGCAATAGTATTACACTTCATCCAACAGGTGCTAATACATATATTTGGCTAACAGATACAACTTTAAGTTGTATAAATTGTCCTAATCCAATTGCAACACCTACAACTGCAACAACATATAAAGTAACTGGTTATTCAACTTATGGATGTATGGCTTCTGACTCAATTTTTATTGATGTTATAAAACCATTTACACTAAGCATTTCTCCTAAAGATACCTTGTGTATTGGTAATAGTGTTCAACTGAATGCTTTTGGCAATGGAGATATTTTTTCTTGGCAACCAACTATAGGGCTTAATAATCCAAATATCAAAAACCCAATTGCAACACCTCAACAAACAACTATCTATACTGTAACAGCAAAGGATAATAAAAACTGTTTTATAAAAACGGATTCTGTTGAAATAAAAGTTTATCCAATTCCTGAATTTGATATTGTACAATCATTAATTACTGCAAATGTTGGAAGTATAATTCCTCTTACAACAACCAATTCATCTGATATTACAACTTGGCGATGGATTCCAACTCAATGGTTAAGTTGTTATGATTGCCCATCACCTTTAGCTACTGTAAAAGATAAAATTAAATATATAGCAGAAGCATCAAATCCTGGTGGTTGTTTATCAAGAGATGAAGTAACTATTGAACCATTATGTAATGGATACAATGTTTATATACCAAATACTTTTTCTCCAAACGAAGATGGGATGAATGATGTGTTTTATCCAAGAGGCAAAGGATTATTTTCTGTAAAAAGTATGAAAGTATTTAATCGTTGGGGCGAAGTTGTTTTTAATAAAATGAATATTTCAGCAAATAACCCTTCTGATGGTTGGGATGGGACATTTAATGGAAAAAAATTAACTTCTGATGTATATGTATATTTAATAGAAGTTTTGTGTGATAATAGTCAAGTAATGACCCTAAAAGGCAATATAATGCTTGTAAGATAAAAATTTTAAGTTTTGAAAGAAAAAAGTACAATAAAGAAATACTTTGCTACGTTTAGTAAGTACCCAATGTCTCTTACAATGAGAAACCGTATCCATAAATATCTGTTTGTAATAGTTTTCATACTATTAATACAAGTCAATAAAGGCTTTGCACAAGATGTTCATTTTTCTCAATTTTTTGAAGCACCTTTTTTAAGAAATCCATCTTTTTCTGGTTTATTTCAAGGTGATTATAGATTTCAAGGAATTTATAGAAGTCAATGGGCATCTGTAACTGCTCCTTTTATTACAGGTTCATTCAATGCTGAATATAAAAAACCAATTGGTCAGGCAGATGATTATTTAACTTTAGGTATGCAGTTGGTATATGATAAAGCAGGAGCAGCAGCATTAACTTCAACAAGCATTTTACCAGCTATCAATTATCATAAATCTTTGAGTGGCGAAAAAAATAAATATTTGTCTTTAGGTGTTATGGGAGGTTTGGTACAACGCAGATTTGATAGAAGTAAAATAACTACCAATAACCAATATGATGGCAATGGCTACAACCCTTCTTTAGCAGATGGAGAAACTTTTTTAAATTCTAATTTTAATTATTTAGATGGTAGTATTGGTTTAAGTTTTAATTCATCAATTGGAGGAAAAACTGAAGATAATTATTTCGTAGGTGTTGCTTATCATCATTTTAACAGACCAAAAAATTCTTTTTATAAAAATCCTGATGTTGAGTTGCAAGCAAAATTAGTTTTCTCTACAGGAATTAAATTCTCACTTAATGAAACATCTTATTTTACTATTCATGCTGATTATGCCAAGCAAGGTAGTTTTACAGAATTGATAGGTGGTGCAATTTATTCTTATAAAATTGGTGATGATATTGATGACCCAAAATATACCATTCACTTAGGTGCTTTTCTGAGAGCAAAAGATGCTTTTATTCCTGTGGTTAAATTAGAGTATCATCCATTTGCATTTTCATTCAGTTATGATGCCAATGTTTCTCAATTAAGAACAGCAAGTCAAGGAAGAGGAGGCATGGAACTTTCAATTTCTTATACAGGATTTTTTAATAAGGATAATAGCTCTAAATATGTTCCATTGTGCCCTAAATTCTAATTATGATAAGCTCATTAAAAATTGCATAGTATCTACACCATCAGCATAATCTGATAAGCATGGTTGTTGTGCTAAGCCATAAGACAAATTTTTATAACCAACCAAACATTGTATTTCATCATTATTTTTTAAACTATTTACTGTGTCTTCAATTTTGTCATAATATTCATAATACAATTGACTAATAGGAGAGAAGTTGCTTTTGTTTTCTGTAATTACCAACGAACCTGTATTCATATAAAGTTTATTGCCCATTATCAACAATGCTAAATGATAATCATAATTATGTTTATACTTATGAAAATCTAAATAGTAATTGTAATATTTTAATTCATTTATTAGAGGTATAAAATCATATTGTTGAGGCACAAAAAGTTTAGTAATATTTCTACATCCTAAACCAAAATATAATTGTATATCTCTTGCTAATAAAGCTAATTCTTCCTTTGTCTCTTTACCAGTTATTACAGCAACAGATGTTCTGTTTCTTCTAATAATATTTGGATATTTTTTAAAATAGTAATCAAAATAACGACTACTATTATTGCTTCCTGTGGCTATATAAGCATCACAGTTTTTTAGTATTTCTTCAAATTGAATATAGTTGCTTACATCACTATTCCAACTCTTCAGTTTATCAACAATATGTTTTATTAAAATAGAATCTTTTGAAGATGCTTTGATAATTTGTTTATGTCCACTTATAAAAACACATAAAAAGTCATGAAACCCTACAAGAGGAATATTTCCTGCCATTACAATTCCTACAAGTTTGGAGTTTTTATTATTTTCAGATAGTGAGTATTTATGTATCCAACTTTCTAATTTTTCTTTATTCAAAAATTCTTCAACAATATTGTCAATACTAATAGTTATGAATTCAGGAATAAACCAGGCATTTTCTATATAAGCCCTTTGCTGTACATTTTTCCATTCTTCATTATTAGATTTCATATAAAAACCTAATTGTTCTAATAGATTAATTCTTTCTTGTAAAGTCATTGTCTTATCTTTAACTTTGAAACTGCAAATGTAAGGCTGTAAAAAATGCTTTCTTTTGTAGATAAAAATTCACTAACCTAAATTTTTTTATTATGGCAATTAAAATAACAGAAGAATGTATCAACTGTGGAGCTTGTGAACCTGAATGTCCTAATAATGCTATTTATGAAGGGGGTGTAGAATGGGCTATTGCAGATGGTACAACAGTAAAAGGTTCTTTTACATTAATGGATGGAACAACTATTGATGTAGATCAGCGAAATGCACCAATTAGTGTAGATACTTATTATATAGTACCTGATAAATGTACAGAGTGTCAGGGATTTCATGAAGAGCCACAATGTGCAGCAGTTTGTCCTGTAGATTGTTGTGTGCCTGATGAATTGTACAGAGAAACTGTTGAAGAACTTTTAGCCAAGAAAGCTAAAATGCACGTTTAATATTACACAGTTTTGTGTATAAAT
>JAIXLO010000005.1 GCA_026931325.1 Chitinophagales bacterium
TCGCCATGTGCTTGATGGGTTGCCCATTCACTTTCAGGTATGGTTATTTTTTGTTTTAAGTTCGATTTTGCATCAGTATGACAAATGGTAATTGTTTTTATAACAATAGGGCATTCTCCTTTTACATCGCCGTGAGCTTGATGATTTAACCATTCTGATTCTTTAATTTCAATAGATTGAGTTGTTCCATCAGTATTTTTATGGCATATTTTAATGCTTTTTTCAATTGGAACAAAACAACTTAGATTAAATTCTTTGATTTCTGTTTTAACCGAATTTTTAGCTAACACTTTAAATGAATTTACTCCCGACTTTAACTCTATAGTTGAATGAAGCACTCCTGATTGAAAATAATAGAAATAAGATGGAATTTTCTCGTTATTTCTAAAAAATTCAATGTCTTTTTCGTTTGAAACATTTTCTATTTTAATTTCAATTTTTACATTACAATTAGGTGAATTAAATGTTTTTGATGTTGGTGTTAACAACGTAATAATTGGTGGTTTTGGAGTTGTTGGATTATCAATTGGAATTGGTACTGGAGTCGGTGTTGGTATTGGAGTTGGCGTTGGAGTTGGAGTTGGCGTTGGTGCAGGTGTTGGAACTGGAGAAGGATTAGTAGTTGGCAGTGGAGCTGGTGTTGGCTGAGGAGTTGGTTTTGGCTTAGGTGCAGGATAGGTTTGTGGTTTAGGATTTTGAGTATAAGTTTGCTCCTCGTATTTATTGCTTCTAAACGTATAAAAAATAAAGTGAATTGAAGTATAATGATAAATATCTTTTATAAATGCAGGGTCTTTAGATGGTTGATAAACTTGCCCATCAAAATAATCGGTTTGTGGTAATGATATTTTATGCTCCAAAGCAAGGGTGAAAAATGGAGCAATTCTATAACCTAACCCAACACCAACTGTTGGGGTAAAAACAAATGATTTTGCACTTGGATTGGATACTTGAGTTTCATAATTTAAATCTCTTAATGTTTTTAGTTGGCTTCTTACATCTGCTTTATCGGTTATGTTAATTGTTGAATAATCATATTCATTTCCCAATGCATCAAACTGATTGGTTTCACTTTTATAATTAGTAGCACCACCACCACAAACAAATAAAACAGAACTCCTTTTTGAATATAAAGTTTGTTAAACTTTAACATGGCTTCTAATGAATATTCGTTTAAAGTGGTTCTGTTGTTTAAAAATATTGGAGTGTTTGAATAATCGTTTAGCGGATTGTTAATGCCGTTTAGTGCATTATTACTTATTGCACCGCTATGTGGGGTAAAATCGTTACCAAAGGTTGTTCCCCATAAATAGCGTCCACGTAATGAAAACCCAAATAAACTGTAACTATTTTGAACAATTGCATATTCTAAGGTTGTACCAAGTCCTAATCCGAATTTTTCGTTTGCTACATCTGCAGTTTGGTAAGTTCCGCCAAGATTAAAACCCCACTTTAATTTTCCATATTCGTATGTATTTTGTTGGGCATTGGTGTTTCCTAAAAAAAGGATTAGTAAAAACAATAAAAAAAGGTTTCGCATATTTTAAAGGTATTATAAACAAAAAGCCCCATGCTAACGCGTGGGGCTTAAAATTAATTTTTTTTATTCAATTACGCACCTATCCATATTAAGACAGTTTGATTTTATTTTGTTAAATTAGCAAAATAAATTTTATAAAATCGAGATATGGGAAAATTGAAGAACAAATTATTTTACTTTCTTACAAAAAATATATGGCTTACATTTATTTTAAACACAAAATCAGTAATTGATTTTTTAATTTGGATTAAAGATATGATACAGTTAAATATTAATTTTTCACAAGCATTAGAAACATTTCCTCTTGGTTATAATGAGTTCATGTTATTTTTAATTTCATTAATAACATATTCAGTTTTTAGGTATTTAATTAGAGGTATTAATGATATATCAAAAACTATTACGAATAATCTCAATGATTCTAATAGAATATTAGACAATAAAATAAGATATGTTGATTTAAAGGTTGAGAATGTAAATGTTAGTAATGATTTATTTGTGAAAAAATTAATTGACAATGGTTTTTCAAAAGAAGAATTAGAAGAAATTGGAGTTAATGATGATTTTATAAATAATAACAAAGATAAACTTCTTCCAAAAAAAATTATAGAGCATATTAATGCTTTGAAAGAATATTATAATAATCAGTAAACAATGAACCTAACACTACTCCATAAGCAATTTGGCACACAAGAAAAGTGCATAAGCTACCTTGAAAAAACAAGGTGGAATAAAAAACCGCTTTGTTTACATTGTAACTCAAAAAATGTAAAGAAAAGGGCTAAATCAATACGTTGGCATTGTAATGCTTGTAACAAAGATTTTAGCGTTTTAATGGGTACTATATTCGAGGGAACTCGATTACCATTACCCAAGTTTTTTGAAATCATGTTTTTGATGAATAATGCTAAAATGGGTATAAGTGCCTCCGAAATAGCAAGGCTCGTTGGTGTGAAGTATCAAACAGCATGGTTTGCCTGTCATAAAACAAGGTGTGCCATGATTGATAATGAATTGAAATTAGAGGGAATGGTTGAATTTGATGAGGCTTACATTGGTAGTAAAAAGAAGAAAAAGAGCGAACTAACCGAAAACGAAGCTAACCTATCTAAAATAACAAGTAAACGAGGTAGAGGAACAAACAAAACCCCAATAGTAGGAGCAGTAGAGAAAAAAGGAAGAGTTTACGTTAAGATAATAGAAAAACTTACTGGGCGTAACTTATTAGCTATGCTAAGAGATAAAGTAGATGTTGATAGTAGTATTGTATTTACAGACGATTTTAGAAGCTACAAACAATTTGATAAAGCAGTAGAACACATTACAATAAAACATAGTGATGGTTACGGAAAAGGAGTGAAAACGATAAATACAATTGAGGGCTTTTGGAGTATAATAAAAAACGGAATCAAAGGTAGTTACAGGTCTGTAAGTAAAAAATACTTACCTTTTTACCTAGCTGAATTTAGTTACAAGTACAATAATCGTCATTTACAAAAAGATGCGTTCACTAAACTACTTAAAAACGCTGTAAAAGATGAGAATTGTTTGTTAAATTACAAACCAAAGTGCAATCCTCGTGAAATCGTTGCTAGACAAAGGAAGTGTAAAACTGTAATGTCATAATATGGATAGGTACGTTCTTTTATTGTTTTAATTAATAATAGCCCAAGAAAAAAAATAATCGTTGTTGTAAGGGTATAAAAAATAAACCAACTATTCTTAATATTTTTAATTAAAATATTTTGTAATGATTTATCAAAAATTAGATAAAATAAAGGAATAAGAATGAAAACTAGGTTAAATTCTGAAATCCAAACACCAATAAAATAAAATATGAAAGAGAGCATGCTAAACAAAACAGCTACTAGAAAAACAGACTTGTTAAAAATAGAATGATTTACTAAATACTCTTTTAGTTTGTGTAAGAAATAAACAAAAAATACTGCTGACAATAATTGAGAAAAATACGGATGTCCTATTAAAACTAAAGCTCTATATTCACCTATGGGGAAAAAAATTAACGTACACAATGCAATCTTAAAAAAATAATTATT
Source organism: Chitinophagales bacterium (assembly GCA_026931325.1). Taxonomy (GTDB): domain Bacteria; phylum Bacteroidota; class Bacteroidia; order Chitinophagales; family Chitinophagaceae; genus UBA1930. The sequence continues at coordinate 3,598 of JAIXLO010000005.1, forward strand.
TAACTGCTTAGATAAAAACACGAAGCTTGTAAATAAAAAAAGATAAAGCACAAAAGAGTTGATATATAATAAATGGAATTTAAAGATTTTGCCAAACACAAAACTTACCATCGGAAAGAAACTCCCTAAACGATTTTGACCCCAATAATAAAAATCTCTTGGAAATTCAATGTTTTTTGACATCAACACATGAATGGCGTGGTCGGAATTATATAAAATATGATTACAAGGAGCATAATAAATAAAAGAAATACCAATAATAGTAAGTACAGTTGAATAATAAACTATCTCTTTTAAATTTAAACCCATAAAATAGTTAATTAAAAATTTTGTGGGCAA
>JAIXLO010000105.1 GCA_026931325.1 Chitinophagales bacterium
CTGTAATTCAGGGTGTTTAATATCTAGTGAATATTGTCCAACTGGAAATATATGCCCCCCAACAGAACTAATATTTGATGATTTCTAGTTAAAAACAATTTCTTAATTATTTTATAAACTGAAAAGCAGTATTTTTAATTCAAAATATAAAATTTTATGCAGAAAAAATTTTTATTCATATTAATTGCTTGTTTACTTACTGTAAAACTATTTGCACAGCAACCTTTGTATGTAAACTATAAAATGACGGGCTATAAAGATAGTTACCCTCATTTTTTTTTACTCAGATAGACTGATTAGAACATTTGTAGAATATAAAGATTTTAATGAAATTTTTTTAAAAAATGGTATTCGTGTAGAAGAAGATGTGTAACTGTTTATACAAAAGATACTATTAAATATGCAAGTTTATTTAAACAGTATAGAAAGGCTTATGAAGAAATGATTGAAAGAGAAAAAGAAACACAAAATGTTTTTACAAGAAATTACACTAACAACATAACACTGTTCTGCACTTTTGATAGAGAAAAGAAAAAATGGATGATTGTAACTGATACTTTAAAAGATTTTGGTAACTGGGAAATATTAGATGATACTACAACTATTTTAGGCTACAAATGCCAAAAAGCACAACTGCAATATAACAATAAAGTATATAATGCTTATTTTACAACAGCTATTCCATACTCAGCTGGTCCTATTAATTTTAGAGGATTGCCAGGGTTAATACTAAGAGTTAATATTGAAGGAAAAGAATCTGGCTATTATGCAACAGAAATTGTTAATCCTTATAAAGGTGTTGTACCAAAATTTCATGAAGAAGGAAAACATATTTCAAGAGAAGAATATAATAAAATTTTTAAAAAGCAAAATGAATAATTATTAAACTTATTTAATAAGGAAATTCCATTTATAATGTATATAAAAAGATATCTTTATTATTCTCTTATTTTATTTTGCTTTTTATTTTTTTCAAATTTTATTAATGCTCAAAAAAACTTTGTAGAAATAAAAGGTACAATTTACAATACTTCTGGCAATGTTATAGAACAAGCAATAGTTAAGCTTTACACACCAGATACTAATGGATTAGTAAAGCAATTTGCATTATCAAATAAAGAAGGAAAATTTTCTTTAAAAATAACCAACACATCTATACATTATCAATTACAAATAAGTATGTTGGGTTATCATCATGCTTATTTACAACTTACTCCTCCTTATAAAAATGTTGATACCATTTTTGTTTTACAAAAAAGTTTAAACACATTACCTACAGTTTCTGTAAAAGCAGATGATGCAATAATAAAGAAAGGAGATACTACAAGGTATAAGGTTTCTGCTTTTGAACAAGGCAATGAAAAAACTATTGAAGATTTATTAGATAAAATGCCAGGAATTATTGTAGATAAAAATAGTGGTACCATTTTTTTTAATGGAACATTGGTTTCTAAGGTTTTATTAGAGGGAGACGATTTAATTGGGAATAATTATAGTACAATTATAAAAAACTCAGGAACCAGTGGAATAGAAACAGTAGAACTGATTGAAAATTATAAAGACAACTCAATTTTGGAAAATAGATTTTCAGTAGGAAATGAAACGGTATTAAATTTAAAATATAAAAATAGAGCATTGAGAATATATGGAAATGTTGATGCAAGCTCTAATACATTAGCTAACTTTTATGAGCTTAAAACAAGCTTTATAAACTTGCTTAAAAAAGATAAATTACTTGTTAATACAAACAATAACAGTATAGGTAAAACAGCTTTTAATATTTCAGGTAAAGATGGAAATTTTTATTTTAAAAATGACAATACTGAAGTATCTGCTTTTGAACAAACATTTTTTCCAGTTAATTTAAGAAATATTACACCTATTAATATATCAAGTAGTCGTTCACTGCTAAATAGTAGTAATTTATTATCTGCTAATAATATGTTTAAGCCTTATAAAAACTTGATTATTAAAACTGTTTTTTCTTTGGCTTCAGATAATTATAATCAACAAAGTAGTATCACTCAATTTATCAATAATGTTCAACAACCATTAACACTAATAAGAAATACTCAAACAGATAAAAATAATTTTTCCTTAACAACTAAAACAGAAATTAATTGGACTTTAAAAGGGAGTTTACAATTTATACTTAGTTATAAATATGATATGGAAAAATATCTTCAATATCGTAATGGAACATTATTTACAAAAATTACAAATGAAGAAAATAAAACAAAACAAAATTTGCATGATATATCTTTAAAAATGACCAAAATATTTAAAGACAGGACTATTGCAACATTTAAGTTTTTTAATAGTTACTATAATACTAATCAAAGCTATATTATTTCCAATCCAGATATTGATTCCTCTTTTGGTTTGAATAATCATTTTAATTTTTTACAACAATATTTTCATTTACCAGAACAAATAACTCTTGCAACTTTCAATATTGATAAATCTATATCAAAGTTTAATTTATCGTTACGACAAACGTATAGTAGAAGTAAAACAAATTTGCTTAATACAAATTTTGCCTACAATCGTTCTGATTCTGTAGCAAATCTCTCTGATATGTTTCAGACTAATAATTCCTTAATAAATACAGGTATAAAAACAGAGTTAAATTTGAATTACTATATAACAAGCAATTTTAGAATAACACACTCTATTAAGGCAGAAAACATAAGTTATCATTTAAGAACTTTACATAGTGTTTTTAATAATTATAATAAGTGGTTTATTTTACCCTCTACAAGTTTTACTTATAAATTTAATACTGAAAAGAGAATATCTTTCAACATTCAAACTACAACAGCTACACCTACTCTTATGCAATTAAATAATAAATACCTTTTTACCGATTTAACTTCTATTAAAAAAGGGAACAATGTTTTTAATGCTAATAAAGGTTATAGTTTGAACATATATTATATAAGCTCTTCTAATAGCAAAAAAGGATTTTTTTTTAATACCTATGTAAGCCAACAAAATATTGCTTCTAATTATTTACAAAATGTGCAAATTAGCAACAATTATATTTTTACAGACCTAATACCGTTTAATAAAAACAATAGCTTTACTACTATTGGATTTGGCATTAATAAAAAATTAGGTAAGATAAAAAGTTGGCTGAATTTATTAACAAACTATACTTTTAGTAAGTATCATTTAAACTCAAATAATATTTTGTCTGTTAATAAAGGGAGTTCATTAAACCTTACAATAGATTATAAAACTAACTGGAAAAAATGGTTTAATACTAATATAAGCACTTCTTTAAGAACATATCAGCAAAGAGTTTCAGATGGGCATATAAATGCTAATAGTTTTACTGGATATGATTGGATAACAAATGCCAATTTTTTAATTAAACCACATAAAAAAATTATGTTCAGTGTGGTAAATGAATTGGTTGTTAATCAATCAAATAATTTAGTTTCTAAAAAAATATTCTTTACAGATTTTGAAGGCTATTATATCATTAATAAAAAAATATCTACCAGCATTTTAATGAAAAATGTATTTAACAAATCTGTATTTTCTTATAATGAAATTGGCTTAACCCAAAGCAGTATTTACTCATTTCAACTTCAGCCAGCATTTATATTACTCAACATTTATTTTAAAATTTGACCATGTAAAAAGAGCTTTATATATTTGCCATAGTCTGAATAATGTTCTATAATTTTATTATTAAATAGAACAAATATTCAGGCAATTTTTTTTATAGAATAGTTTAATTTTAAAGTTACTTGTCATGCGTAAACAGTTTGTCATTTTTTCAACTTTGCTTTTAGCAGTTACTTTAGCTCTATCAATTTTCTTAAACAAAAACTGGGGTGTGTTTTTTGCAATAATTCTTGCATTAACCATTATGGGTTATCAAGATATGATTCAAAAGAAACATGCTATTAGAAGAATCTTTCCTTTATTTGGTCGTTTGCGTTATGTGTTAGAAGAATTAAGACCAAAGATGTATCAATATTTTATTGAGAGTGATACTGATGGCAAACCTATTAGTCGTGTGGACAGATCTACCATTTATCAAAGAGCAAAAAAAGAATTAGAAACAATTCCTTTTGGTACTCAGCTTGATGTTTATGCAGAAGGTTATGAATGGATGTGTCATTCAGCATCACCAAAAGCATTTGAAACTTTAAACCAAGATCCGAGAGTTGTTTTTGGCAATAAAGATTGTAAGCAACCATATTCAGCCAGCATTTTTAATGTTTCTGCAATGAGTTTTGGTTCATTAAGTGCACAAGCAGTAGAAGCAATGAATGGAGGTGCTAAATTAGGTGGCTTTGCACAAAATACTGGCGAAGGTGGTATTAGTCCTTATCATTTAAAACATGGTGGCGATTTAATTTGGCAAATTGGTACAGGCTATTTTGGTTGTAGAGATGAACAAGGAAATTTTAATCCAGAATTGTTTGCAGAAAAATCACAACACCCCAATGTAAAAATGATTGAATTAAAAATTTCTCAAGGTGCAAAACCTGGTCATGGAGGCATTTTGCCAGCATCTAAAAACACTGAAGAAATTGCAAGAATAAGACATGTACAACCTCTTACAAAAATTGCTTCTCCGCCATTTCATTCAGCATTTAATACACCTTTAGAAATGATTCAGTTTATACAAAAACTTAGAGAACTTTCTGGAGGAAAACCTGTAGGGTTTAAATTATGTATTGGTCATAAAGCAGAGTTTATTTCTATTTGCAAGGCAATGATTCATTTAGATATTTATCCTGATTTTATTACAGTAGATGGAGGTGAAGGAGGTACAGGAGCAGCACCACAAGAGTTTTCAAATTATTTAGGTGCACCAATGTTAGATGGATTAGCTTTTGTGCATAATATTTTAAATGGATTAGATATTAGAAAACACATAAAAATTATTGCTGCCGGTAAAGTAACTTCTGCTTTTCATATTGCAAGAGCTATGGCACTTGGTGCAGATACTTGTAATTCTGCAAGAGCAATGATGATGGCTATTGGCTGTATTCAAGCTCTTTTATGTAATACCAATCGTTGCCCAACAGGTATTGCAACACAAGACCCTAGATTAACAGTTGGTTTAGATGTTGCTGATAAAAAAGTAAGAATGGCAAATTATCATAAAGGAACAATTAAAAACTTTGTAGAACTTTTAGGAGCATCTGGTTTAGATGATATAAAAAATATTACTCGTTCACATATTTATAGAAGAGTTTCTTTAAATCAAATGCAGACGTATGAAGAAATTTTCCCTTCAATAGAAGTAGGCTCAATGTTAGATGGAAAAATTCCTGAAAAATATAAATGGGATTTTGAACATTCTGATATGAATAAATGGGGTATTGCAGTTGCATAAGAAATATTAAATCTTTAATAATGTTTATAAGGTATTTAATTTAATTCTACTATGATTATTGTCATACAATAGTCATAGCAGATAAAAATAGCTTTGCATTATAAAATTAAACATTATGAAAAAGCTATTTTTTGTTATTGCAGCTACTACATTCCTTGTTGCTTGTGGTAACAATGAAACTTCAACTAATTCTTCTGCTAATAATGCAGATCAATCATCAGCAAAACAATCAGGTTCAGCAGATATAGTTGATGATGTTTCTGACCCTACAATTGTTCAAATTGCTGCAAAAAGTTCAGATCATACTACTTTGGTTACAGCTGTTAAAGCAGCAGATTTGGTAAACTCATTAAGCACTGTAGGACCATTTACAGTATTTGCTCCTACTAATGCAGCATTTGATAAATTACCAAAAGGAACAGTAGAAGGATTATTAAAGCCAGAAAAGAAAAATGATTTAATCAATATATTAGGCTATCACACTTATGTTGGTGTATTAGATGGAGTATTATTACAAGATGGTGCAGAGTATGATATGGTTTTTGGAGGTAAAGTAAAAATTACTGAAAAAGATGGTAAAAAATACGTGAATGGTAGCGAAATTTTAGGAACAATTAAAGCATCAAATGGTGTTATACATGTAATAGGAGATGTTTTATTACCTAAATAAAAATATTTTGTGAGTGTAATTTTTAATGTAGAGGTTGTCTTTTTAAGACAACCTCTATTTTTTAGTTAACTATTATCAGCTATAAATTTTATAAAAAACCTTTTTCATAATTCAAAAAAACTTATCTATCCATTTATAATAATTTTAAAATAACTCATTTAATACTTTACTATTTTCGCTTCTTGAATTTATATTAATTTATGATAGAAAAGGAGAGGCTTTGGAGTAGAAATTTTATCAATGCGTGTATAGCTAACTTTCTTGTAGCAAGCTCTTTTTATTTATTAATGCCCACTATTCCTATTTATTTATCTTTAGAATTAGGTGTACCACATTCTCAAATTGGTCTTGTACTTTCTTCTTATGCAATTGCTTTATTAATTATTAGGCCATTTAGTGGATATTTAGTAGATGTATATGCCAGAAAACCTTTGTTTATGCTGGGTGTATCATTATTTGTGTTTATGTTTATTGGTTATTATTTTGCTATAACAGTATTATTTTTTGTAATTCTAAGGTTTATTCATGGTTTGTTTTGGGGCTTATCAACTGTGTCTGCAAATACTGTAGCTATTGATATTATTCCTTCTTCAAGAAGAGCAGAAGGCATAGGATTTTTTGGTGTAAATATGAATATTGCTATGGCTATTGCTCCTTTTTTAGCAGTTGGTATTTATGATAAATATGGATTTCATTTTTTAATTACTTGTACATTAATTATTGGAGGCTTAGCAATACTTGTTGTTAGTTTTATTAAAGTTCCTAAAAGAAAAAAGTTAGATAAAATACCACCAATCTCTTTAGACAGATTTATTTTAGTAAAAGCAATTCCTGTATTTGTAAATCAATTATTTCTATCGGTTGGTTGGGGTACTTTAATTGCTTATGCAGTTTTGTATGGTAAAGTAATTCAAATTCAAAATTCTGGGGTTTTCTTTTTATTCTTAGCCTCAGGAATTGTTTTATCAAGAATAAATTCTGGTAAGTTAGTTGATAAAGGGCATTTACATAAAGTAATGATGGTTGCAATTTTTCTTATTACGCTTGGCTTTATAAGTTTTGCTTTGGTTCATAATATTTATGCTTATTGCACTTCAGCTTTCTTGTTAGGTATTGGTTATGGAACACTCTTCCCTGGGTTACAAACTATTTATATCAATATGGCTCCTGCATGTAAAAGAGGTACAGCAAACTCAACTTACTTAACAGGCTTTGATTTAGGAATTGGTTCAGGAATGTTAATAGGAGGCTTTTTAGAAGATCATGTTGGTTTTTCAAATATGTATCTTGTTACTGCTGCATCTTGTTTTATTGCACTACTTATTTATTGGTTTAATTCAAGAAAAGTTATTGAGAAAAATACATTGGTTAAAATATCATAAGCCAATAAATCATTAGTTAAATCTTCTTGTTATAAAATCTTTAATCATATATTTTTAGTTAATTCTTTAAAATATCAAACTTGAATAATTAAAGAGGAAATTATAATAAGTTTTTTAGAAGTTCCTAATTACGTTATTATCTTTTAAAAAAATTATATACTTTTATTGGAATTATTAAGAGTTGAGTTGTAACCATTTCAGTAGTTATTTACTCTAATATTTTAAAAAGTGAAAAATAATTTTAAAACTAAATACTATGGCAAAAGCAGTTAAAGTAAAATCAGTTGAGCATGTTACTCATGATGTATTAAGAATAAGAGCAGAAAAACCTGAAGGTATTCAATATATACCTGGGCAAGCAATGGATATTTCTATAAATAAAGCTGGATGGGAGGATAAGTTGAGTGCATTTACATTTACTTCATTACCTGAAGATGATTTTATTGAATTTACAATAAAAACATATCCTTCACGAAAAAGAGTAACTAACGAATTACTTTCTTTAAAACCTGGCGATGAAATTTTAACCTATAAACCTTTTGGTGATATTCATTATAAAGGTGATGGAATCTTTCTTGCTGGTGGTGCAGGTATTACTCCCTTTATAGCTATTTTAAAAAATTTAGAAAAGCAACATAAGGTTGGTAACAGCAAATTAATTTTTGCCAATAAAACAAAAGGCGATATTATTTTGAAAGATTATTTTGACAAACTCTTAGGAAAAAATTTTATCAATATTCTTTCTGATGAACAAGTAGAAGGTTTTGAACATGGTTTTATTAATGCTAAATTAATAAAAAAGCACAGCGAAGAAAATCTGAAATATTATTACTTATGTGGTCCAAAACCAATGATGGATGCTGTTGAAAAAGATCTTGCATCTTTAGGAGTAGATAGTGAGCATATTGTAAAAGAAGGATTTTAATAATGAACAAGTTTGCGTTAGTTACTGGTAGTTCTGATAGAATTGGTAAAGCTATTGCTTTAGAGTTAGCTAAGCAAGGTTATAACTTATTGCTGCACTACAACAATTCACAACAAAAAGCTGAGCAAGTAAAAATTGAAGTAGAAAATTTTCAAGTAAAAGTTCAATTATTACATATTAATTTTTTAGAAGAAAATAATTTTGATGATATTCTTCAAAATCTAAAAAATGAAAATATACAACTTGAAGTTTTAGTAAATTGTGCATCAGACTTTAGACCTTCTGGTTATTCAGATAAAGGAAGTGAGTTGTTACAAAAAGAATTGAGAATAAATTTTGAAAAGGCTTATCTATTAACAAAAGCATTTGCAAATAATTTTGAATCAGGATTAATTGTAAACTTCTTGGATACTAAAGTTGAAAAGAATTTTACAAAACATTTGGATTATATTTTAAGTAAAAAATTATTAAAAGAATTTACAAAGCTCTCTGCTGTTCATCTTGCTCCAAATTTTAGAGTTAATGCTATTGCACCAGGCTTAATTTTACCACCAAAAGATAAAGACGAATCGTATTTATTAAATTTAGCTAAAAACATTCCTTTAAAAACCATAGGTAATTTAGAAGAAATTTTAAAAGCATTTAGATTTTTATTAGAAAGCAAATTTGTTACAGGGCAAATTTTATATATTGATGGAGGAGAGCATTTAATTTAATCTGATTATATTTATTCTGAAAAAATAACTATGAATTTTGAAGCAATACCAAAATTGTCAATCATTAATGTTGAAAAATTAAGACTACGTTGTTATATTGGTTTTATTGATTGGGAGAAAGTAAACTTACAAGATGTAGTTATTTCATATTCTTTTAAATACAATGCAAGGCTTGCTTCTCAAAATGATGATGTAGCTTTTGCTGTAAATTATAAAAGCCTCAATAAACAAATTATTGCACTAATAGAAAATAAAAAATTTAACTTAATAGAACATGTTGCTGAATTAATTTTTGACTCTATAAAATCATTTAGCCCAGAAATTCAAGATGTTGAAGTAAAGGTTGAAAAGCCTTATGCACTAAGGTTTGCAGATAATGTATTGGTTAAAATTTCTAGTAATGATAGATACAATACTGCAATGATAACATTAGGCTCAAACATCAATGCAGACGAAAATTTTAATAAAGCTCTTACTTTAATACAACAAATTGGTTATATAGTTCAAAGAACAAAATTTATTACAACTAAAGCTTTAAAATTTGAACAACAACCAGATTTTTTAAATGCAGCAATCTTAATAATGACTAAAAAAAGTTTATTTGAACTAAATTTAGAATTAAAACAAATAGAAACAATTTTAGGAAGAATAAAAGATAAAGAAAATAAAAATGCTCCAAGAGAAATTGATATAGATATAACTACTTTCAACAACTTTATTATTGATAAGGATATAAACGAACTTCCTTTTTTGCAAGACTTTATTAAAGAGTTACAACCAAATATTTTGGCAGATTAATTTTTAATAACTACATATTTTTCTTCTATTGTATATTGCATAAGAATAAAAATTTTATGATGCTTCCTATTTTTGAAAATGCAAAGACTTACAATAATTCAATTGCCATAATAGATAATACAGGTTCTTACTCATACTCAACATTATTAAATCAATCAAAAAAAATTGCTCAAGCAATTCTTCAATACAATATTCATAATCAACCTATTTTATTTCTTTTCCCATCAAGTTATAATTATGTTTCAGTACAATGGGGTATTTGGTTAAGTGGCTGTACTGCTGTGCCAGTGCATATTTCACACACTAAAAACGAAATAGATTATCTAATTCAAGATACTAATACATCATTATTTATTTATGATAAAAACTTTGAAGAAAAAATAAATTTATTAGAAAAAACAAGTGTTCAATGTATTACTCTTGATGATTTATTGTTAAATAAAAATGATAACCTAAAAACTCTTCCAACAACAACACTTGTTGATAATGCTTTAATGATTTATACTAGTGGCACAACTGGTAAACCAAAAGGAGTTGTAATAAGTCATAAACAATTAGATACACAAATTCGTTCTTTAAGCATAGCATGGCAATGGAAAAATACTGATAGAATTTTAAATGTTTTACCAATGCATCATGTGCATGGTGTTGTAAACATTACTTGTTGTGCATTGTATAATGGTGCAATTGTTGAAATGCAATCAAACTTCGATGCTGCTTATGTTGCTCAAAGAATGTCAAGTAAAGAACTTACCTTATTTATGGCTGTACCAACAGTATTTCAAAAATTAATTCAATACTTTGATACTTTAGATGATGTAACAAAAATTAATTGGCAAAATGGAATGAAAGCAATGCGTTTAATGGTTTCAGGTTCTGCTGCTTTGCCAATAACTGTTTTAGAAAAATGGAAAATTATTAGTAGTCATACTTTATTAGAAAGATATGGTATGACAGAAATTGGTATGGCTCTCTCAAACCCATTAAATGAAGAAAGAATAGCAGGCACTGTTGGTTTCCCATTACCATTTGTTGAAGTAAAAATTGTTGATGAAAAAGGAAAAGAAATTATATCTAATAATACTCCTGGTGAGTTATATGTAAAAGGAGAATCTGTTTTTAAACAATATTGGAATAAATCAGAAGAAACAACAAAAGCATTTGAAAATGGGTGGTTTAAAACCGGAGATTTTGTAGAAAAAAATGATGATGGTTACTACAAAATTTTAGGAAGGAAATCAACAGATATAATAAAATCTGGTGGTTATAAAATTTCTGCTTTGGAAATAGAAAATGTTTTACTTACACATCCTTTAATAAAAGAGTGTGCAATTGTTGCTTTACCTGATGATGTTTGGGGCGAAACTATTGCTGTAGCAATTGTAGGTAAAATAAATGAAGCAGAATTAAAATATTGGATGAAAGATAATATTGCAGATTATAAAAATCCCAGAAAAATTATTTTTGTTCAGCAATTACCAAGAAATGCAATGGGCAAAGTAGTAAAACCTGAAATAAAAAAATTGTTTCTTGAATCTTAGTTGTTATTAACTACTCACTTAAACATTTTTAGAAAATCTTCAAGTTGTTTTCACCACTAAGTGAATATTTTGCTTATAAAATTGATTCCTCTCCTCTAATAATTCTTTTAAAAATTCTTTTAGTTCATCATCTTTAATATTTTTAATTAAAGGACGTTGTTTTTTTTCATTTAATAATCTTTCTGTAATAATATCTATCGTTTCATTTAGCCAAACAGTTATTCCTTCTTCATTCATCCACTCCATATTATTATTAAAACAAGCTGCACCACCACCAGTTGCCAACACAAAACTTTCTTCATTTGAAAAACTCCTAAGAATTTTTGTTTCTATTTCTCTAAAATATTTTTCTCCTTTTTTAGAAAAAATTTCTTCAATAGAACTTTTCTCTTTTGCTTCTATTAAATTATCCAAATCAAACATTGATAGCTGCAATTTTCCAGCAATTTGTTTTCCTAAAAAGCTTTTGCCAGAACCCATCATTCCTATTAAAAAAATTTTCATAATAACAAATGTAATGGCATAAAACAATCAATGGTTAAAAAACTAAAAACTAAATGAGTATTTATTTTACTTGTAAGATTTTAATTGTATAATTTTGAGTTTAATTTTTTTTCTAAATATAATTTTAAAAGTTGTATGCCACACGAAGCAATTTCTGTTTTTGATATGTTTAAAATTGGAGTTGGCCCATCAAGTAGCCACACTTTAGGTCCTTGGAAAGCAGCTTTACAATTTATAGATTCTATTACAAAAGAAATAGGTTTAGAACAAGTGAAAAGCGTAACTGTATTGCTTTATGGCTCACTTGCTAAGACAGGTAAAGGACATGGAACTGATATTGCTGTAATGCTTGGCTTGTGTAGTGAACATCCTGAAACAATTGATGTAAATTCTATTAATCCATCTATTCAAAAGATAAAAGATACTAAAACTTTATTGTTAGGTAATAAAGTAAGCATTGATTTTGATCCTTCTGTTCACATTCAATTTTTGTATAAAGAAACATTACCATTTCATCCTAATGGTATGACTTTAATTGCTACAACAAAAGATGATAAAGAATTTAAAGAAACTTATTTTTCAATAGGAGGGGGGTTTGTGGTAAAAGAAGGAGAAACAGAAACAAATATTAGTTCAACAGTTGATTTGCCTTTTCCTATAAATACTTCTAATGATTTATTGCATTGGTGTATGAAAACAGGCATGCACATTTATGAAGTAGTTTTTGAAAATGAGCTTACTTGGCGAAAAGAAGATGATATAAACAAGGGATTATTAAAAATATGGCATACTATGAGAGATTGTATGTATAGGGGTTGTCAGGCAAGTGGGGAATTACCAGGTGGTTTACATGTAAAAAGAAGAGCTTTTGATTTGAATAAAAAATTAACCAACAACAGGCCATATCAAAACTATGAAGAGTGGCAATCAATTATAAAAAATGGAGGTTCAAGCTTTCAGTATATTTTGGATTGGGTTAGTTGTTTTGCTTTATCTGTAAACGAAGAAAATGCATCATTTGGTAGAGTAGTAACAGCACCAACAAATGGAGCTGCTGGTGTTATTCCTGCTGTATTACAGTATTTCATTACTTTTTGTAATGGTAATTCTGATGAAAAAATTATACAGTTTCTTTTAACTGCTTCTGAAATAGGAAGCATCTTTAAAAAAGGAGCTACAATTTCTGCAGCAATGGGAGGTTGTCAAGCAGAAATTGGTGTATCTTCTGCAATGGCTGCAGGTGCATTAACAGAAGTTTTAGGAGGCTCTCAAAAACAAGCATTAATGGCTGCTGAAATAGCTATGGAACATCACTTAGGCTTAACCTGTGATCCTATTGGTGGGTTGGTTCAAATACCTTGTATAGAAAGAAATACAATGGGTGCTATTAAAGCAATTACTGCTGCTCAATTAGCATTACAAAGTACTCCAGATTTTGCAAAAGTTAGTTTAGATAAAGTTGTAAAAACTATGTGGGAAACTGCTTTAGATATGAACACAAAATATAAAGAGACTGCTGATGGTGGTCTTGCTGTAAATGTTCCATTAGGTTTAAGTGAATGTTAAACACACAACTACATACTGTACCAAAAAAAATTATTTCATTAGTGCCTTCACAAACTGAATTACTATACTATTTAGGGTTAGAAGATGAAGTAATTGGTATTACAAAATTTTGCATTCATCCTAATAAATGGTTTAGAAATAAAACAAGAATTGGTGGTGTAAAAAGTATTGATATAAAAAAAATAATTGAATTAAAACCAGATTTAATTATTGCCAATAAAGAAGAAAATATTAAAGAGCAAATAGAAACATTACAACCATATTTCCCAATACATGTTACAGATGTAAGCACTTTAGAAGAAGCTTATGAAATGATACAAAATATTGGAAAATTAACAAACAAAGAAGGTAATGCAAATTCATTAGTTCAATTAATTAAACAGAGTTTTAGTAAAATAAAAACTAACAAACAACAACAACACAAGAGAGTAGGTTACTTAATTTGGAAAAATCCATTTATGACAGTAGGAGGGGATACTTTTATCAGTAATATGTTACACCATGCTGGTTATAAAAATATTTTTGAACATAAGAAGCGATATCCAGAAACTACTTTAGAAGAAATAAATAATTTACAAGCAGATTATATTTTTCTTTCTTCAGAGCCTTATCCTTTTAAGCAAAAGCATATAGATGAAATATTGCAAGCAATGCCTCAATTAAAAGCAAAAATAATCTTAGTTGATGGAGAAATGTTTACTTGGTATGGTAGTAGATTATTAAAAAGTGCTGATTACTTTAAAGAACTTGCAAGAAAATTAAGCAATAATTTTTTTTAGTTAATAAGGTGATTAAGTTATTAAGTTAATTGTGGAATAATTTGTCAGTCTGAGTTTATCGAAGACTGATTTTGTTGATTGAAGTTATTGAGTTGATTTGAGTAACTAAGATAAATGAGTTAATTGAGGAATAAGTTGTCAACCAACCATCATGGTTAATGAAGACACGAACCATAGCAGTTAACTTTACTTGATTGCTACGGGCAAAAGCCCTCGCAATGACGAAAAAGAAAAGCAAAGAAACTTACATTCAGTAACGAAATAATTCTTATCCTCGTCATTGCGAGTCATAGACGAAGCAATCTTACATCTTCTTGGTTTTAGTGGAGACGCGAACCAAGGCAATGGTAAAAAATGATTATTGAAATAATAATAGCTAAAAACTTCTAATAAAAATCTATTCTTTTAATTCGTCAATTTTATTTTTTGCATTGGAAAATGCAGCCTCAATAGTATCACCATCTTTAATAAAAATGGTATTGTTAGAACCATATTTTTCTAATTTTAAATACCAAGTTGGTTTTCCACTTTTAATAAAATAGCCTACTTGAAAACCATCAGAAGTCGTGAATTTATTTTCTAGGTAATCTGGTTTTAGTGCAACATCATTGGATAAATCTGATTTCAAAGTTTTTATTGCTTTTATAACTTCAATTAAATCAGAATATTCAATAGAAGCAGTACTTGTACTATATTGCCCTTATTTTCAATTTGATAAAAATATTTAGAATCTGCCCCAATAATTATCTTTCTAACTCTTGTCTCTGCAGTACCATAATAAACTAGTTTTAAATCTGGTTGCTTTGAGTCAATTAACTTTACAATTGTTCCTGTTTTAGAAGCAAATTCTTCTAATTTCGTTTCAACTTTTTGAGTTTCTTGCTTAACGTCTTGTGCAATAGATGATATTGTTAATAGAAGTGCAGTTATTGCAAGTGTAATTTTTCTTGTCATTTTGAATTTTGTATTTAATGCTTTTTGTATTAAAGTGACATGACATACTATCGTCAAATTTACACAATTATATTATTCTATACTAAATAATATTTAATTTATTTTCATTAATGGATAAATTATTGATATCAATTTTTTGTGACAATTATTTTGAGTTTTTTAAAAAAACAGAGAAAAAAATTAAATAATCAACTTTCAATAATCAATTCCCAACTTATAATCTTTTGAACTTGTGAATAGTTTAAACTTCTTATAAATCACAGAGAACACAGAGAAAAATCACAGAGAACAAATAAAGAAGAAAACAAAACTCCGTGTTCTTCGTGAAAAAAAATTAAACACAAAATACATAGAGAAAAGAACACAGAAAACACAAAAATAAGAAAGCAAAACTCTGTGCCTTTCGTGGTAAAAAGACTAACAACAAAGAACAAGAAAAAAATAATCCCTCTCCTTTAGATAGGTTAGGTAAGGCTTATATTCAACTTGTAAACCTGTGAACTTTTTCCCGACTTGTCCTCCTCTAAATATCAATAATCATAAGTCATTAAGAGTCAATTATTTTTATCGGTAAAAAATGTATTTTGCTGACCTAATTAGTAAAAATGTACAAAATAAGGTTGGTTAAGTATAGTGTGAATTCTGTTTCTATTCAGGTCTATATTATAGAAAATAGGAAAAGGAAAATTATTAAGCATATTGGAACAGCAAAAAATGAAGATGAAAAAGAAAAGTTGATACAATTAGCTCAAGATTATATCAATAAGGTATCAAAACAGCTTCACATATTTGAAAAAACCGAAAACAAGATAATAGACCTTACCCAAATGCAATATATAGGAGTTTATTACACTTTTTTCTATGAAGTGATGCATAAACTTTTTATAAGTATTGGTTTCGATAAGCACAAGAATAATCTTCTGTTAGATTTAGTTATTATCCGATTATTTGAACCGGCTTCAAAATTTCAATCCATAAAGCTAATAGAACAATATTTTGGTATCAAGTATAGACGACAAGGTTATTATGAATCTGCCCCCAAGTGGCTTGATTTAAAAGAACAAACAGAAAGGATAACCATAAAGTTTGCAAAGGAAAATTACGAGTTCAAGTATGACTTATTGTTTTATGATGTTACCACACTTTATTTTGAAACATTTGAAGAAGATGAGTTAAGAAAGAATGGTTTTTCTAAGGACAGCAAATCTCAGCAACCACAAATTTTAGTAGCTCTTATGGTTACAAAAGAAGGTTTTCCGATAGCTTATGAAATTTTCTCTGGCAATACTTTTGAGGGGCATACATTTATACCGTCCATTCAAAAATTTATAGCTAAGAATAAAGTCAAGGATTTTACAATTGTAGCTGATGCTGCAATGATTAGTGATGACAATATTCAAGAACTTATAGCAAACAATCTTCACTATATCGTAGGTGCACGATTAGGAAATGTTCCACGGCAGCTTTTTGATAAGATAGATACGATGATGATTAGAGAGGATGGGCAAACCATTAGAATACCCACTAAAAAAGGTTTTTTAGTTTGCAGTTACTCTTCTGTCAGATATCGGAAGGATAAATATGAAATGGAAAAGCAGCTTAGAAAAGCCGAGCTCTTAGTTGCTAATCCTTCTAAAAATAAGAAAGCAAAGTTTATAAAAGCTATTGGAAGAGATAAGGTAGAAATAAATAAAGGTCTTATTGATAAGACAAAAAAATTACTCGGCATAAAAGGTTACTATACTAACATGGATGAATCTCAGTCCAGTAATACTTTAATAATAGAGCGATATCATGAACTTTATAAGATTGAACAGAATTTTAGAATAGCAAAAAATGATTTAGAGACACGTCCTATTTTTCATTTTAAAGAAGAACCTATCAAATTACATGTATTAATTTGCTTTATGGCATTAGCAGTATCAAGAAAGATCGAGCTAAGCACTGGAGCTTCAATAAGGAGTTTTATTCAAGAGTGTAAAAAAATAACGGATGCTAGATTATTGAATCTTATTACTAAAGAAGAAATAAAAATGAGATCAGCTTTAAGCCCAAAAATGTCAGAGTTTTTAGCTAAGTTGAATCTGCTGACCTAAATTGGACAAGTCAGGAGCAAAACTCTGTGCCTTTCGTGGTAAAAAGACTAACCACAAAGAACAAGAAAAAAATAATCCCTCTCCTTTAGATAGGTTAGGTAAGGCTTATATTCAACTTGTAAACCTGTGAACTTTTTTTAAGCCACAGAATATTCAGATTAAATATTCTTCTCCTTTGAAGATGTTTATATTTTTAAAAGGCTATTTATACTACTTCTGGTTCTTGCTGACTTAAACAATGAAAACTTCCTAAGCCCCAAATAATATCAGTAGAATCAATGCCAATTACTTCTCTATCTTTAAAGCAACTTTGAATTATTTGTAAAGCTTTATCATCTTTTTTACAACGATAGGTTGGCACAATAACAAATTTATTAGCAATATAAAAATTGGCATAAGCAGCAGGTAATCTTTGCTCTTCATAAATCACTTCATCAGGCATTGGTAATTCAATTATATTTAATTGCTTACCATTTAGTAAACGCATTTGTTTTAATTGTTTAAGGTTGTGTTGAAGCAAATGATGATTTTCATCATTTTTATTTTCTTCAATTACAGTAAGTACTGTGTCTTCATTTACAAAACGAACTGTATCATCAATATGTCCATCAGTATCATCACCAATAATTCCTTCATCAACCCATAAAATTTGTTCAACACCATAATAGTTTATTAAATACTCTTCAATTTGTTGTTGATTCAATTGAGGATTTCTATTTTTATTTAATAAACAACTTGTAGATGTAATCAATGTTCCTGCACCATTAAACTCTACTGAGCCTCCTTCCATTACTATTTTAGGATAAAAAATAGGTAGATTAAATTGCTTAGCAATTAAAGTAGGTATTACATCATCCAAATCATAAGGAGGATATTTATTACCCCATGCATTATAATCCCAATCTACAATAGCTTTTTTATTTTCTGTTTTATGAAGTAAAAATGCAGGTCCATGATCTCTGCACCAAGCATCATTTGTAGGATGAATAAAAAATTCAACATTTGATAAATTAACTGATGCTTTTTGTAAATGACTTATAGCAAATTGTTTCATTGCTTCATCATTTACATTAATACAAACTTTTTCGCTTAGGGCTAAATATTTAATAAATAAACTATAGTTTGGATAGATTTTTTCAATCTTACCAGGCCAAGATGCTTCTTTATGTGGCCAACTTAACCAAGTTGCTTTGTGTGGTGCAAACTCTGCAGGAAAGTAATAACCTTGCTGCTTAGGAGAATTTAAAAATTGAGAAGAATTATTTTCATTAAAATTATCTGAAAAATATCTTTTTATGAATTGATTCATTTTATCTTGTAAGAGTTTAAAGTTATTCAGCTAATATTTTTTTCACTATATGCAAACTTAATATTTTTAGATTATCAGGCTTAAGTTATAAAAATTTAGATTTTCCAAAATTAGTAAGACTATTTACAAAATATTCGTATCAACAATTTTAAAATACAACAAATAATTTTTAGATTTGATGAAAATTTATTATTCATCTTTTAAATTATTAATCATGGAAAAGAAAACTTTTAAAAAATCAAAACTTTTCAGCATACTTTTAGTTGGTGCATTTATGTTTTTTGCCTCTGATACATTTGCTCAGGCATCTCAAACTCTTAAAGGAGAAATATTAGATGTATCTTGTTATATGACACATGAAGCAACAGGTAAAGGTCATAAGGGCTGTGCTCAAGGTTGTTTGAATAAAGGCTTACCAGCTGGTATTTTAAATAAAGCAGATAATCAAGTTTATCTTTTAGTTGAAGACCATAAAAAATCTGATGTTTATAAAGAAGCTATTAAACATGCAGCTGAAATAGTTGAAATTACTGGTAAAATAATTAAAAGAAATGGTATGCAAAGTATCGTTGTAGAATCTGTTAAAGTAGTTGAATAAATTTTATTTAACATCAATAAAACTTAAAGCTACTCTTTGTTTTATAAGAGTAGCTTTTTTATAATACTAATATGAAGAAAAAAGTTTTTGCAGATAAAGTAATTGATTTTAATAGCAACTTACAATACAATGGTAAATTGCCAAAAGGTTTTCAGGTGTTAAACCCTTATATGGATAATCCTGAAACAATGAAAGTAATGCAAGAGTTTTATTATAAATTTTATAATGATAATAATTTACGAAAATTTATTATTGGTATAAACCCAAGTCGCCATGGTGCAGGTGTTACAGGAGTGCCTTTTACTGATACTAAAAGGTTAGAAATTGCTTGTGGAATTCCAATGAAATCAGCATATACACACGAAGTTTCATCTGTTTTTATGTATGATATGATTGAAAGTTTTGGTGGAGTAAAAACTTTCTATAAATCTTTTTATATTAATTCTCCTTTTCCTTTAGCAATAGTTAGACAAACCAAATCTAGAAATTGGTTAAATGCTAATTATTATGATGATAAAAAACTTTTTGAAAGTGTAAAAGATTTTATGATTCAATCTTTACAACAGCATATAAGTTTAGGTTTAGATACTTCAGAAGTTTTTATTTTAGGGAAAAAAAATGCTTCATTTATAGACCTACTAAATCAAGAACATAAGTTATTCCAAAAACTAACAATTTTAGAGCATCCACGTTATATACAACAATATAAATCAAAAGATAAGCAGTTGTATATAGATAAATATATTTCAACTCTTGGAGCGAATATTTAAGCTATTACTTTTAATGCGTGTTTTATTTTATTTGCTTTATAAGTTAAATCTGCATAGTCGTTACTGATAATAGTAACATGTCCCATTTTCCTTCCAGCTTTAGTTATTTGTTTGCCATATAAATGTACAAATACATTATCCATTTCTAACACATTTTCTAAACCAATATATTTTGCATTTCCTGAAAAATTTTCTGCTCCTACAATATTCACAATAGCAGAAGGCAATATAGCTTTTGTATTGCCTAAAGGATAATTTAAAATAATACGCCAAAGCATATCATATTGACTACAATAATTTGCTTCAATAGTGTGATGACCACTATTGTGAACACGAGGTGCAGTTTCATTAACTAAAATATTTCCTTCTTTGTCAATAAATAACTCTACAGAAAATAAACCAGCACTTTTTAAATTTTTTACAACTGAAAGAGCAATAGATTCAATCTTCCACAATTCATTTACTTCAATTCTTGCAGGAGATAATTGATAGTCTAATAAATTTAAAACAGGGTCAAAAATCATTTCAGATGGTGGATATATAGCTGTTTCTTTTTTATCATTAACAGCAATAATAATGGCTATTTCTTTTTCAATAGAAACACTTTTTTCTAAAACAGATGGAGCATTAAAACCTTTATCAATATCAGCATCTGAATACAAAATTTGAACTCCTTTGCCATCATAACCACCTTCAGCTAACTTATGAACAGCAGGCAAAAAGTTTGTATAATTTTTTAGATCATTTTGTTGTTGTGTAATAATAAACTCTGCTGTTGGTATTTGATTTTTTTGATAGAACTCTTTTTGAAGAATTTTATTTTTAATTGTTTTTATTGCAGCAGGTGTAGGATAAATTTTTACTCCTTCTTGTTCTAATTTTTCTAATGCATCAATATTTACAGATTCTATTTCTATTGTTAGAGCATCTAAATTTTTACCAAAATTATATACAGCATTAAAGTCTTTAATATCACCTTTAAAAAAGTGATGACACAAATGTGCAGCAGGGCAATTTTCATCATTTTCTAAAACATAAGTTTCAACAGTATAATTTGCTGCTGCTTGCAAAAGCATTCTTCCTAACTGGCCACCTCCTAAAATTCCTACTTTCATGTATAAATTTTTGAATAAAGATTATTTTAAAACTGCAATTTTTTCTTTAGTTAATTTATTGTTGATTGTTCTATAAATATTTAAAGGGTTTTCATTTTTTAATTCATCAGGTAATAAACTGTTTGGGCAATTTTGATAAGCTATTGGTCTTACAAAACGTTTTATTCCATCAGCACCAACAGCTGTAAATCTACTATCTGTTGTTGCAGGGAATGGTCCTCCATGTTGCATGCTTAAACATACTTCTACACCTGTTGGAACTCCATTAAATATTATTCTTCCACAAATATTTTTTATTATTTCAATAATTTCTTTATGTTTTATCAACTCGTTTTCTGAAGCAATTATTGTGGATGTAAGTTGTCCTTGCAAATTTTGTGCAACAAGTTTCATTTGCTCTAAATTATTACAACTAACAATAATAGAAAATGGACCAAATACTTCATTATGCAGTGAAGTGTTTTGCAAAAATATTTCAGCACTTGTTTTAATTAAAATAGGAGAGGCTTCCAAATTTTTTAATTTACCTTTATTTGAATTTGTTATTACAACAATATTTTTTTGCTCTATAATATTATTAATCTTTTTATAAAATGCTGTAGCAATACCTTGATGAAGCATTTTTGCAGGGGCAAATTTTTTAATCTTTTCACTAAGAGATTGAATAAAATTTTTTAAACTTTCTCCTTCTATACCAATAATTATTCCTGGATTTGTACAAAACTGACCAACACCTAAAGTAATAGACTTTGCATACATCTCTGCAATTTCATCAACAGAAGAACTTAGTTTTTCTGGAAATAAAAAAACAGGATTCGTGCTACCCATTTCTGCAAAAACAGGTATAGGGTCTCTGCGTTGATTAGCCCAGTCAAATAATTGTTTACCTCCTTCAAAAGATCCAGTAAATCCAACTGCTTTAGTAAAAGGATGAGTTACTAAGGCTTTGCCAATTTCAAAAGATGCACCATAAATATGTGTAAAAATCTCTTTTGGCATTTTGCATTTTTTAATAGCGTTATCAATTAATTTAGCTACAAGTGTTGATGTTTGAACATGTGCAGGATGTGCTTTTACAACAACTGAACAACCTGCTGCAAAAGCACAAGCAGTGTCACCTCCAGCAGTTGAATAAGCAAAAGGAAAATTGCTTGAACCAAAAACTGCAACAGGCCCAATAGGTATCAGCATTTTTCTTAAATCAATTTTAGATAAAGTTTCATTTGCAGTATCTATTCTTGCATCTAAGCAACTTCCATTTTCACAAGCATTTGCATAACTATTTAATTGAAATATTGTTCTTTGTTTTTCTGATACTAATCTTTCTTTAGATAAATTAGTTTCTTGCATTGCTGTTTCAATAAGAGAGTCATCAGCTAACTCTAATTCATTAGCAATAGCTCTCATTAAGTCTGCTCTTTCTCTTAATGAAAAAGTTCTATACAACATGAATGCATTCCATGCTTTTTGCATCGCATTATCAATTTCATTAATTGTTGCATCTTGATACATGGTAATTAATTTTCTTTCTTCAACTTATCCTTAAATATTTTTTTAAATTTTTCAAGTTTAGGTTGTATTACATACCTGCAATAACTTTTTTCAGGATTATTGTTATAATAATTTTGATGATAATTTTCAGCAGAATAAAAATTTTTGAAAGGCTCAATTGCTGTTACAATAGGCTTTTTCCAAATTTTACTTTTCTCTAACTCATTTTTATAAAATTCTGCTTTTTGTTTTTGAGTATCATTAATGTAAAATATTACACTCCTATATTGAAAGCCAACATCTGCTCCTTGCTGATTTAAAGTTGTAGGGTCATGTGTTTTCCAAAAAACTTCTAACAATTCATCATAACTAATTTTTTTTGGATTATAAACAACTTTTATTAACTCTGTGTGTCCTGTTTTTTTATAACAAACATCATCATAAGTTGGATTTTCTACAAAACCTCCGCCATAGCCACTTGTAACAATTTCAACTCCTTCTAATCTTTGAAAAAAAGATTCTGTACACCAAAAACAACCTGAACCAAAATAAGCTGTATCTGTGTTTATATTTTGATTTATTGAACTATTCATTATATTATCTTTTGTAAAATTTTTATTTTCTGTACAAGACCAACAAATTGCTAAAAGAAATAAATAGTAAAATATTGGTTTTGGCATAAAATTTATTGTTATAAATATTTAATAATGTAAAATTACATAAACTACTATTGGTTTAAAATTCTTTAACGAATTTGAACTGTATTTTTAAGTATAACTTGTTATTTTTGTAAACAATGAAGAAAGTTGTAACAGCCATATTAACCATACTTTATTTTTCTGTAAGTAGCGGAATGGTTTTTAATATTCATTATTGCAAGGATAAAGTAAGTTCTGTACAAATAGATTTATTGGCTAAAGACTTATGTGGTTGTAGTAAAAAAGATAAAAAAACTAATAAGAAAAATTGCTGTAAAACTGAACATAAGATTATTAAATTACAAAATGATCATAAAGTTTCTACAGTAGATTATTCTTTTAAAACACCTATAACGCCTGTATTATTTACAAATTATTTTTTTAATACCTCATTTAAGAGTTTAAATTTTAATAATCATACAACTATAATTCCTCCTTTAATATCTGAACAAGATATTCATATTGAAAATTGTGTTTTTAGAATTTAATATTTAATACTATTTATGTAAAAAACTCATAAACATAAAATCAAGTCCTGCATTTATTTATTTATTTATTTATTCTATTGCAGGTAAATCAAATTATCTATTATTATTAAACTAAAAATATTGCAAAAATGAAAACTCAATTATTATTATTTGTATCATTCTTATTTATTTCTTTTACATCAATAGCACAAGGTAAAAATGGCACTCAATCAGAAAACATAAAGGTTTGGGGCAATTGTGGTATGTGTAAAACAACTATTGAAAAAGCTGCAAAAAAAGCTGGTGCTTCTTATGCTTCTTGGAATGAAGACACAAAAATTTTATCTGTAAAATACAATTCATCTAAAACAGATAATTCTAAAATACAAAAATCTATAGCTGCTGCTGGTTATGATACTCAAGATGAATATGGTTCTGATGAATCTTATAATAATTTACATGATTGCTGTAAATATGATAGAAAAGAAAAAACAACAGCTTCAGCAACAACTACAGAACATAAATGTAATATGGACAGTGCATCTTGCAAAAAAGATGGAGCTTCTTGTAAAATGGATCATGCCAAATGTGGTAAAGATGGAGAAAACTGTAAGAAAGATTGTTGCTCATCTAAAGATGCAAAATGTAATCATGATGGAGAGCAAAAAGATTGTTGTAAAAAAAATAAAGAAGCTAAAGCAGAATAATTATCAGCTAAATTATTTTTCTTAACAAATACCACAAGCATATATTCCATGATATTATGCTTGTGGTATTTATTTAACCAATTAAAATTTTATTCTTGGAAAGAAAACTTTTTTTAATCGTTGTATTCATTTCAATATTTCAGTTTTCAATTAATGCACAACCACCAAGAATTGGAGAAAAAGCAACTGAAATTAGTTTAAAAGATCCACAAGGAAATTTAGTTTCACTTTCATCTTTGAAAGGTAAAGTAGTGTTAATAGATTTTTGGGCAAGTTGGTGTGGACCTTGTAGAATTGCAAATAAAAATTTAAGAAAATTGTTTGAAAAGTATAATAATCAAGGATTTGAAATATATAGCATTTCATGTGATTATACTAAAAATCCATGGCTTAGAGCAATTAAAGCAGATAAAATTACTTGGCTTCAAGTATATGATGAGGAAGGAATGATTGCTAATAAATGGCTTATTAGTTATTTGCCTTCTACATTTTTGTTGAACAAAAATGGGGTAGTGGTTGGCAGAGATTTAGAAGGTAAAACCTTAGAAGATGCAATTAAGGAATTGCTATAAAATTTATTTTATGCTAACTTTAATTTTATTTATGCGATTTCGTTCTAACTCTAAAATTGTAAATTCAAAATTGCTATAAGTAACTATTTGAGAGATGTATGGAATTTCTCCAGCAATTTCAAGAATTAAGCCTGCTAAAGAATCACTTTCACCTTTTACTGAATCAAAAGTATCTAATGGAATTTGCATGAATTTACAAACGTCTTTTATCATTGTTTTACCTTCAAAAATAAAATTGTGTTCATCTATTTTTTTTAAAGAAGAAGAGTCATCGTCAAACTCATCAGATATTTCTCCAATTACTTCTTCTAAAATATCTTCCATTGTTACAATACCACTTGTACCTCCAAACTCATCTACTACAATAGCAAAATGTATTCTTTTGCTTTGAAACTCTTTTAATAAATCTTCAATCATTTTTTGTTCATGAACAAAATATGGCTGACGCATTAATTGATGCCAATTAAAGTCATCATTTTGGTGTAAATGTGGTATTAAATCCTTAGTATGAATCATACCTGCAATTTCATCTAAATTTTCTTTATAAACTGGTAATCTACTGTAGTGAAGAGTATTAATTTTCTGCAATATTTCTTTAAATGAAATATTATAATCAATACCATGAACATCTAAACGAGTTTTCATTATTTGCTTTACAGAAGTATTGCCAAATTTTAAAATACCTTTTAAAATGTTTTTTTCATTTTCATTACTATCAGTATGTGTTAAGTCTATTGCATAATAAAGTTCTTCATTTGTATTACTACCTTGTGTTTTATCAGCTAATTTTTTTTCAATAATATCACTATATTTTACCAACCATTTACTTATTCCATTGAAAAAATAATCAACAATTTCTACAAGCCAACCAACATCTTTTGCAAAACGAATATTATTTTGAGCAGCCATTATTTTAGGCATTACTTCACTAAATAAAACTAAAATAAAAGTAACTATAGCAACCTTAATTAAAAATTCAACCCAACTGAAAATTGCACTATCAAAATTGATGAGATTATCTATTAAAATATTGCTTACAATAATTATAGCAATATTGGAAAATGTATTTGCAATTAACAAAGAGCCTAATAATGTTTTAGGATGTTCTAAAAGAGTTACAATACGCTTAAAAGCTGCTTGTTGCTTGGTTTTAAGCATATTAATATCTTTATAGGTAAGAGAAAAAAAAGCTATTTCAGCTCCACTCATTATAAATGAAAAAATCATTAGAAATAGCAATAAAACAATAAGCACAGTTGTGCCTTGCAGATTAATTACTGCTAAAAAATATTTTGTTAATAAGACCGAATGATAATCCAAAATAAATTTTTTAATGAAACAAAGTGTAGCATAAAAAATAATTGTACTGCATTACCAAATTACTTTTAATTAAAATGGTAAATTTTCATCTGGTTCAGGTAATGGACCTCCTTCTTCAGAGTTTGTACTAAAGTCATCATCAATATCAGCACTTGATTGACTTCCATCATTCCTTTTGTCTAACATAATTAGATTATCTCCAACAACTTCTGTAGCAAATTTTTTGTTACCTTCTTTGTCTTCCCAACTTCTGGTTCTTAAACGTCCTTCTAGATAAATTAAACTACCTTTGTGTAAATATTTAGCTGCTAAATCTGCTAAGCCACGCCATAAAACAACAGTGTGCCATTCTGTTTGACTGACTAATTTTCCATTACGATCTTTATATGTTTCTGTTGTTGCTAATGGAAATTTTGCGACTCCAATATTGCCTTCTAAGTAATCAACATGTGGGTCTTTACCCAAATTACCTATCAACATTACTTTGTTTACTCCTCTCATAAATCGTAGTTTTTTTGATAATGATTATTTTTTTGGTAGTCCTAAAATAATTTCTTTTTATGATATAAACATCATTTTTCAAAAAAATTATTTTTTTTATCTGAATTTTTAGCCAAAATATACAATTAAATTAACTATTATCTATTCATTTTTTAGATAATTATTGATAATTTTTGGAAAAGCAAGTTCATTTATTGAATTTATTGGCTTCCATTGATACTCTTTTAATGAATTGGGAAT
>JAIXLO010000015.1 GCA_026931325.1 Chitinophagales bacterium
GTCTGCCATCTGCACTACGTTGTAATTCATAGCCAACATTGTTTACTTCTGTTGCTGTTGTCCAACTTAATATATTTACAGTGCCTTCTTTTTTACCTGTAAAGCTTGTAAAGGTTACTGGTACTACACATCCTGGGTCATAGTCTATTGTTGCTACTACTGGAACTCTTGCCCCTTCACAACCTGTTACAACTTCCCAATCATAGAAATAATAATATAAATCATTTCTTGGTGTGTTTGTTGGTGCTATGGTTAAAGTACTAGTATTAATAGATAAAACTCCTGGTATTACATAAGGATATCCATAGTTTCCATTTGGTGCACTTGCTGAAGGTTCAAATAATAATCCTGTTATGCCTGAGCCCCTTGCAGATGGATACAATTTTAAATTGTTACCAGGTTGAATATTAAAGTTTAAATAAACTCTTTGTCCTACAGCAGAAGCTACAGGATTGCCAATAATATTTACAGTTTCAGTATGAAGTATAATATTATTAGCATCAACTACACTAATAGACACAGTACCTGGTGTATTTGCTGAAGCTGCAATTGGATAAATAACAACTGACTTTAATTCAAATTCTGATATAGCATCAAATACAATTCCAAAATTTGCTAATCCCGCACCACTTGTAGCTGTTCCTAATGCATTAGTCATACCTGTAAATTGAAGACTTCCTCCATTATTTGCAGCTGCATAATAAGTAGTTGTATTAGATAAATATGGTGTAGTAAATGTATTACCTGTTCCTACTGGTGTACCTCCTGTTGGATTCTCATACCAATTAATATCACTACTATTTGATGTAGCTCCTAAAGTTACCATTCCTGCTCCACAACTCTTACCTGGAGTTGTTCCTGTTATTTGTGGATTATTATACTCTACTGTTACATCCCCTTGACTACATACTGTGCCTGCACTATTCTTAGCTAAGGCTCTATAATATGTTGTTGCATTTATAGTTGGTGTAGTATATGTTGGTGCATTTGCCCCTGTAATATCTGTATAGGTAGAACCATCACTTGATGACTGCCATTGAATACTATTGGATGCATAACCAGTTGCAGGGTCTAAACTTAATTGTGAAATTCCTCCTGTGATACAGAATGTTGATGGATCTGCTTCAGCATCCATTATTGTTGGTTGAACTGTTACTATTACTGAATCTACTGCTGTACATCCTGTACCATTATCTGTTGCTATTGCAAAATATTTAGTAGTTACAGATGGTGTTACTGTTATAGAAGAACCATTTATATTTACTGGTTGCCAATTATAAGTATAACCAGCATTACTACTTGTTACATTTAAAGTTGTTGTGCCACCATCACATACTGTATTTAATGTTGCTGATGCAGTAACTGGTGTTGCTGCATTTATTGTTGCTACTACTGGTGTTCTTGTGCCTTCACATCCTGTTGTGATTTGTAAATTATAAAAATAATATTGGTAGCTTGGTGTTAAATAATAATCTAATGAAACTAATCCTGATATTGTCCAAGGGAACGTATGTGTTGCAGATGATCTCCATGTATTTGGGTTAGAAATAAAACCTATATAATAAGTTCCTGGTGCTAAATCCCAGTTTACTGGTACTGTTTGTGCGGTTGTAGGTGTTCCAGAGTTTGTAACAGTTGTTGTTCCTGTATAACTCTTATACATTGGCCCACTTGCACTTCCTGTTCTTGCTTCTATTGAAAATGCTGTACCAATTGTTGCAGAAGGATAAATATCAAATGAACTTAAAGTTAATTGCTGACTAACAGTAAGTATCATATAGGCAGAAGTAATTGTTGTAGTTTGAAATGCACCTGATGCTGTAACATGATCCCAACCTCCATCTCCAGGTATTCCTTGAGTATTTCCTCCATCTCCTGCTGCAGCATAATAAGTAGTTGTACTTAAAATTAGAGGCGTTGTAAATGAATTACCTGTTCCTACTGGTGTACCTCCTGTTGGATTTTCATACCAATTGATTGTTGATGCATTTGAAGTAGCTCCCAATGTTACACTTCCTGGACCACAACGACTTCCTGGTGTTGTACTGGTTAATTGTGGATTATTTAATACTACTTCTTTCTCCATTGAGTATTCTGTATTACTTCCACATACTGCCTTTAACCTAAAATACATCGTCTGACTTATTGCTGTACTTAATGTATAGGTTGCTGTTGTAGCTCCTGATATATCACTAAACCCTGAACCAGACGTTGTACTACTTTGCCATTGTACACTACTATAACCCTCTGCTCCTGTTACACTTAAAGTAGGTGTGCCTCCTACTGCACAATAACTATCTGGTGATGCTCCTGCTGTTCCTCCAGATAATGCTATCTTCTCTCTGGTTTGAGTGATGGTATTATTCGCTGGATTGATATCTCCTACTAAATTGGTGGTTATTTCAAAACTATATTGTCCTACTACACTCATATCAAGTGTGGCTCCTGGTGTTGCCATTGTAATATCTTGGGTTGCACCTGATACCAACATTCCTGAGGTTACTGTTGCACTATAAGTAGCCGTAGCTGCTCCTGTTACTGATATAGTTACTGTTAAATTATTTGTAGCAAAATTGATATCCTGCGTACCACTATTCTTTACTCTCACTACCAATGTCTCTGTATTATAACATCCTTCAGCAGATTCTGTTGGTGAATACAATGACTCTGGCTTAATATCTATTCCTGCTACTGGGGCTAACTCCCATGCACCTGGATCTGGGGTGGCTGCACTCCTTGTTGAATCTAATATATCTGTCATTACTCCTAATGGGGCTCCCATATCATCTACCTGACTCTCTGTTGGTGTATAATCTCCCATTGTTGGATCTGCAAATAATGGATCTACGGATATACTATTTCCATCTTGTGATGTGGCTGTCTGCCAATCTGTTAATGTGGCTTGTGCTGTTGTTTGATAACCTATATTCTGTGCTCCACTTCCTGCACTATTTACATACAATACATTATTATCACTTGCTATTGGTGTAGCTGCTGTACTCTTATATATACAATATTTTGCTCCACTGCCGCCTCTGGTTATATTTACTATATTATTCTTAAACTCTATTCCATTATCACTGGTAACTTGATAAAATCCATAAGTAGCTCCTGCTGTTGCTGCTGTATTGTCTAAGGATATGGTATTATGGTATGCCTTCATATATGCTGCTCCACTATTATATAATCCATAAAGACTACCATTACCTCCTATGCTATATATAGCATTATTTTCTACTCTTGTTGGGTTGGCTGCTGTTCCATCTGTTAATAGATATAGACAATATGTTAATGAAGTACTATTAGGTGCCCCATCAAATAAATTATGTATCCTGTTCTTCTCTATCAACGCTCCTACTGACCCTGTTCCTATATAAAGACCATAAGTTGTTGTTACTGTTGTTCTTGTTGGGCGACTTATATCATTCTTGCTGATTACTAAGCCTGAAGATTGATAATAAACATACATAGCATAATAATAATAATCTTCTATCGTATTGCCGATTATCTTATTATTATTATTATCTGATGGGAATGTTGATCCTCCATATATAAACATTCCATAATAGCCGCCTACGATATGATTATTCTCTATTAAATTACCATTTCCATTATTACCTGCTGTACTAGTTGTAGTCGCTGAACCATTTATTATTATTCCTAAATAATTACTAGTTGTAACATTAGAACCTACATTAATGGTACATTTTCTTATGATGTTACTATCTGCACGATTGGTTAATACTATACCCCATGCATAGGTACCTGCACTACCATCTATATTTAAACTATCTATTATTATATGATCTGCTCCATTCAAATGGATTCCTGCTCTGGCAGCAGAATTTGATGAACTATATTGTATCGTTGCTCCATTGCCATTAAAAGTTACTGTATTGGTTGCACTGGCTCCTCCTATTGGATTGATTACTACCTGTTCTAAATATGGTCCACTTCCTGGCTCTACATTAAATACTACTGGGGCATTTATACCACAACCTATATAACTTATAGCATCTGCAAAACTGGCAAAATTTCCTCCTCCTGTTGGTAAGGCATCATTGATAGTATAAGTACCTCCTATTAAAGATGGGGTAGTGATTTCTATTGGTGTTGAATATGCAGTATTACCACTACAAGTTACAGCACAACGATACCAGGTTGTTGTTGCTTGATTAATTGTTAAAGCAGGTGATGATGATGGACTTCCGATATCTGTCCACGGTGCAGCACCTGTTGATGATGATTGCCATTGATAAGTTTGTCCAGTACCTAAACTATTTCCTGATAAGCTAAGAGAAAAATTTTCATAAGCACAAACATTGAGTTTGTTTGCTTCAGCAAGACCTGGTGTAGGAGGTGCTACACAAGGTGTTGCAGGCATATAAGTAAATTTAATTTGAGCTCTTACAGTTCTTAAAGAAGTAAAGTCTGAGCTTTGTGTTGAATTACAGTAAGCTAAAATATTTGTCCCTGGGTCCATTAACCAACTAAATTGTCCAGTGGCTCCAGAAGCTGTACCCCCACCTGCTGAAATATCCCAATTTGTAGTAACTTCTAAAGCACTTCCTGTATATAGAAAAGGGGTTGGTAAAATAAATTCTACCCAGCCTGTACTTGTAGGAAAAGTTTGAGATGTAGATGCATAAACTTGAGTTGCTCCTGAGGTAATGTTAGCAAAACTTTGAGGAGCAGGTGGAACACCTGTTGCAGTAGAATTTTTTAGATAAATATCAAAAATAGCTGCTGCTGAAGAAGAATATCCAGCAGTATTACCTTTATTCCATGCTATTTTAGTAATTAAGACACCTGAAGGAATACCTGCTAATGAAAGTTCAGAGGCAGTATATACATAATGATGCTTTGAATAAACAAAAGTACTTGCAGGACCACTTATATATATTGGACCTGCATCAGTTGTAGAGCCATTTGCTGTATTAGTGTTATTAGCACCTGCTCCAATAATTGCATCAATTTGTGATAAAGCACAAAATGGTACTAAAAAAGTTAAAAGCGTTACAACAATGTAATTAAGGAAAAGTTTTTTCATAATAATTAGTTTTGTATGTTATGAAAATATATATTCAATAAAAGAATTAAATAATCAATTATTTCAAAAATTGCACTTATAAAAATGTAAGTAATGTGGCCGTTACAAAAGATATTAAATTAATAATTTGCTACAACACTTAACACACAATTATCTCATTGTTTTGGTTTTTAATTACTCGTAAAATACTTATTACTAAAGTAATTAATTTTAATTGCTTGCAATATACTGCATAATGTTAAATAAAAAAATAAAATAAACGAATAACCAAGTTATAAGTACAATAGTAAAAAACAGAATAGAAATGAATTGTATGGAATTACTTTTTACATTCTTTCAGGAACATCAATACCTAAATTTTTCATACCTGTTTTAATAACTTGTGCTGTAAGTTGTGCAATATGTAAGCGAAGATTTTTTTTATTTTCATTTTCTGCTTGTGCAATGGAATGTTGTGCATAGAAAGAATTGAAAAGTTGTGCAACATTAAAAATATAGATTGCCAATTTACTTGGATCATGTTCTTGTGCTGCTTCTAACAGTGCAGTTGGAAATAATTCTAATTGCTTTATAACTTCTTTTTCTAACTTTAATAACCCTGTATCATTTATTATATTATCAACTTCATTTTTTCTTAAAATACTTTTTATTCTGGCATGAGTGTATTGTATAAATGGTGCAGTAAATCCATGAAAATCTATACTTTCTTCAGGATTAAAAATCATTTTCTTTTTTGGATCTACCCTAAGCAAGAAAAACTTTAAAGCACCCAAACCAATCATGTTATACAATTCCTTTAACTCTGTTTCTGAAAAGTCATTTACCTTACCTAATTCTTCTGTTTTTTGTTTAGAAATGTTTATCATTTCTTCTATCAAATCATCTGCATCAACTACTGTTCCCTCTCTACTTTTCATTTTTCCTGTTGGCAATTCTACCATTCCATAACTTAAATGATAAATTCCATCGGCACTTGGTAATTGTAATTTTTGGCAAATTAATTTCAATACTTTCATGTGATAATTCTGCTCATCTCCTATTACATAAATACTTTCATTTGCTTTGTATTCATTATAGCGTTGTTCTGCTAATCCAATATCTTGTGTTATATAAACAGATGTTCCATCTTTTCGTTGAACAATTTTTTCATCTAATCCATCTTGTGTTAAATCAATCCATACACTACCATCTTCTTTTTTATAAAAAACATTTTTCTCCAAGCCTTTTTCTACTAAACTCTTTCCTAATAAATAAGTATTACTTTCATAATAAGTTTTATCAAAATCGCTTCCAATTTTTTGATATGTTTCATCAAAGCCTGTATAAACCCAACTATTCATTTTCTTCCAAAGTCCAATTACATCAGGCTTTCCAGCTTCCCAATCTAATAGCATTTGTTGTGTGTCTTTCATGATGGGAGCATTAGCTTCAGCTTGTTTTTCATCCATTCCTTTAGCAATTAATTCATCTACTTGTTGTTTATACACCTCATTAAACTTCACATAATAGTCGCCCACAAAATGATCGCCTTTTGTATTAGTACTTTCAGGTGTCGCTCCATTAGCAAACATTTTCCATGCAATCATACTTTTACAAATATGAATTCCTCTATCATTTACTATACAAGTTTTTACAACTTCATTACCATTTGATTTTAATATTTCTGCAATACTCCATCCTAAAAAAATATTTCTTAAATGTCCTAAATGCAATGGCTTATTAGTATTTGGCGATGCATACTCAACCATTACTTTATTTCCTGTTGGTAAAGCAACTCCATAGCTTTTATTATTACTTTGTTCTTGTAAAAAATGTAACCATATTTTATTACTGATAGTAAGATTAAAAAAACCTTTTATAATATTATACTCAGCAAATAAATTATTGTTATTAGCAAGTAAATAATTTCCTAATTCATTACCTAGTGCTTCAGGATCTTTTTTCAATTGTTTTACAAAAGAAAAAAGTACCACTGTATAATCCCCTTCAAATTCAGGTTTGGTAGTGTTTAGTAAAATATCTTTATCCAAAACTTCTATACTATACAATTGGTTAATTGCTTTAGCTACTGATGTTTTTATTTGCTCTATTACACTCATACAATTTTTTTAGAAGATTGCAAAACTAATTATTTACATAGTATCTTTGCCAACTTATTATTTATGCGTTCTATACACAACAAGATTAGATATTTAATTCTGACAATAGTAGATTTTTTTTACCCTCTGTTTAAAAAAATTATGCCCATACAAACCTTTAGATATGCAGTTTGCGGTGGGGCTAATACAGTTTTAGGTATTGTTTTATATTTTGTTGCTTACAATTATATTTTTACTGAAAATGATGTGCATATAACCAAAACAATTGCTTTAAAAAGACATATTGCAGCAGATTATTTATTTGCTTTTTGGGTTGCATTTCCTATAGGTTTTTATTTAAACAGATATGTTGTTTTTCAAGAATCAACTTTAAAAAAAAGAATACAACTTTTTAGATATTTTGTTGTTTTATGTGGCTCTATTGCAGTTAACTATTTTTGTTTAAAATTATTTGTAGAAATTTTTCATATCTATGCAACAATTGCTAAAATATTAACATCAGCCGTTGTTATTGCATTTAGCTATATTTCTCAAAGAAATTATTCATTTAAAATAGATAAAGAAGCTTTAGAATAATTTTTATTTAAAGCAATGAACAGAATTGAACAACTTAAAGAATTTTTAAAATCAGATCCAAAAGATAATTTTTTACGTCATGCACTGGCTTTAGAGAATATTAAGTTAGGCAACGATGCTGAGGCTAAAATTTTATTTGAAAATCTTTTGCAAGACTCACCTGATTATGTTGGTAGCTATTATCATTTAGCAAAATTATTTGAAAGAAATAATGAAAAAGAAAAAGCTATTGAATGCTACGAAAAAGGAATGGCTGCTGCAAAAAAAGCAAACGACCAACATAGTTATAACGAACTGCAAGCTGCTTACGAAGACTTAGTTTATTAATTCTTTCTCTGCAAAACTTAGTTAACAAAATTCCACCAAATACCTGTTCTAAACCACAAACCATTGGCTGCATAATTTTGTGATGAGAAGTTAAATTTTCCTTTTCCTGGTATAATGGTATTCATATTTTCTAAACGTAGATATGCTTTAAAACTTTTAATTCTAAAGTGTAAAAATAAATTTATATCTGGTCTATTAGATGTAGTAAAACTATTTTGATAAAAGAATTGACCAGTTAAAGGAGAATAGCCAGAAGGCTTGTAATTAGTATAATATCTTACTTCTAATCCAGTAGATAAAAATAAATTTGTAAAAAAGTTTCCTTCAAATGCAAAACGATTTCTTGTTAAAATAAGAGGAATATTTACAGGTGCATTAGCTGTTGATTGTTGAATATGAAGTTCTGCATACCAATTAAAATGTTTAGCTAATTTAATTTGTTTTTCTGCACTAATATGAATTACATTAAACAAAGTGCTTTCTTGTTTGGCAGTAAAAAAACTATCAAAATAGGCATAGTTATTTACTAAAAAATATTCAGCAGAAAGTTTAAATTTCTTTAAAGGATTTTCATAATCAACAGATAATTGAATCGTGTTTTCTTTTTTAGAAACATTATTAGGTTTTACATAAAAATTATTTAATCCAAAAATAGCAGATGGTGTTCTGTTTACATTTTGAAAACCTAATGATAAATAACCAAGTTTTTTGCTCAATGCTCTTTTTAAAGATATATAAGCTTGATAATCGCCACTATTTAATCCTGCTAAATAAAAATTTCCTGTTGCTTCAATATCCCAAATATTATTCTTAGTTCTATTTCTATATTCAGCTGTTAGAAATAAATAATAGTTATGATTAATTATAGAATCAGCAGACCTTTTATATTTTGAATAACAGCACCAGCTTTTAAAAATTGTGCATGATTATTTTTATCAGGAAAAGTAATGATACTTATATCATTTTCTACAATACTCCATTTATTTTTTAGATTAATTATATTATTGTTAGGCAGTATTAATCCAAAGTATTTTTTGTAATTAGTATCAATTACATTTTTATCAATAAACTCATAATTATAATTACTGAATTTAAAAGTATGTTGTAATCTAAATCTTGAATAAAATATTTTTTGATACACTGAGTCGTGTGAATTAAAAACAGAATCTTTCTTCCCTATATCAAAATAATGTTTCAATAAAACTGTTGTGTTTTTATATTGATTACCTGTTGAAATAGTTGTATTAAAAGGGTTTTGAGAAAATATACCAGAAGCTCCAAGTCTTGTTTCCAACTGAAAAGGATTATTAAATGAAAGACTATCTAAAAAAGATGCATCTCTTAATCCACCATTTTCAGATGAAATATGTTTGTTGGAAATTAAAATAATAGTTGCTGCATATTTTCTATTTAAAGTATTATAAGCAGCATTAAAACGAATATTGTTATGATTATTATTTTGAGATTTATAACTTCCTGGACTATTAATAAAACGATATTCAAAAGCAAAGTTGAAATTAGATTTTTTGTTTTGTGTGTGCAATACATTAATAGTTTGCTCTGCTTTAGATGCTAATACATAAGCAAGTTCTGTATAAGGTCTTGTTGTTTGAAAAAAACGTGTGTTTTCTAAAGTATAATCATACACATCAAATTGATGAAAACCTGCATCCCAACCAGCTTTCATTAAAGGATTGAATAATAATGAACGAGAAGCAGTACCATAATTTCCATTGTTTTGATAGTAATAAGGCTGAGAAAATCTTTTAGCAAAATCATTAATAGATGAATCTAATTTTCTTATAGCAGATGAATCGTAGTACTTAAAAAAAATAGTTATAGAATCTGCATATTTATCTCTTTTTTGCAATGAATCACCTGTCTTTTTTCTAAAAGGCAAAGGTCTTCCTTGATTATCTGTACCTACTCCTCCTCCAGCATTTCTATCTATCTCAATTGTTCGTTGAGCATCTGCATAAGTTTGCAACATAAAAATACCAACAATAAAAAGTGTTGTTTTTATCAATGCAGAAAATTTCATAGCTGCAAATTAACTGTAAAGGCTGTAAATGAAGTGTAAAATATATGAACTATGTTTTAAAAGTGAGTAAGACTTTATAAGGTTTCTTGTACTTTTGCCACCTAAATTTTTATCATTATGAATAATAGAACAGTTTATATTGTTAGTGCTGTACGTACACCAATGGGAAGTTTTGGTGGTGTGTTAAAAGATTTATCTGCAACACAATTAGGTGCAGTAGCTATAAAAGGTGCTATCAACAAAGCTGGTATTAAACCAGAGCAAGTACAAGAAGTAATTATGGGTTGTGTACTTCAAGGAAATTTAGGCCAAGCACCTGCTAGACAAGCATCTAAATTTGCAGGTTTGCCTGATGGTGTTGTAGCTACAACTGTAAATAAAGTTTGTGCAAGTGGTATGAAATCTATTGCATTAGCAGCACAAAGCATTCTTTTAGGAGATGCTGATATTATTGTTGCTGGTGGAATGGAAAGTATGAGTAATGTTCCTTTTTATTCAGCTAATATGCGTTGGGGAAATAAATATGGTAATGTTCAATTAATTGATGGTTTAGCAAAAGATGGTTTAACTGATGTTTATTTTAATGGTGCAATGGGAAATTTTGCAGATTCTACAGCAAAAGAATGTAACATTACACGTGAAGACCAAGATAATTTTGCTATTCAAAGTTATAAAAGAAGTCAAACTGCATGGAATGAAGGAAAATTTACTAATGAAGTTGTACCAGTAGAAATTGAAACAAGAAAAGGTAAAGTTGTAATAGAAAAAGATGAAGAACCTTTTAATGTTAAGTTTGATAAAATTCCTGAATTAAAACCTGCATTTAGTAAAGAAGGAACTGTAACTGCTGCAAATGCAAGTACCATGAATGATGGTGCAGCTGCATTGGTTTTAATGAGCAAAGAAAAAGCAGATGAATTAGGCATTAAACCTATTGCAATTATCAATAGTTATGCAGATGCTGAACAAGCCCCTGAATGGTTTACAACTACACCAAGTTTAGCTGTACCAAAAGCTGTAAGCAAAGCAGGTTTAAAAATTAGTGATATAGATTTCTTTGAACTAAATGAGGCGTTTAGTGTAGTAGGAATTGTAAATTGTCAAAAAATGAATTTACCTTCTGAAAAAGTAAATGTACATGGTGGTGCTGTAAGTTTAGGACATCCATTAGGCTGTAGTGGTGCAAGAATTATTGTTACCTTAATAAATGTTTTGCAACAAAATAATGGTAAAGTTGGAGCAGCAGGAATTTGTAATGGTGGAGGTGGTGCAAGTGCAATGGTTATTAGCTTACCATAATATTTTATCAAAAAAACAAAATAACTTTTGTAGTATAATGTATAAGGCTGTATTTTGGCAGCCTTATATTTTTTAAAAATTATCAAAATATTTTTTCACTTTAAATAAATAATAATGCAACAAGCAAAAAAAGGCGATACAGTTAAAATTCATTATCATGGAAAACTTACAGATGGAACAACTTTTGACAGTAGTAAAGGACGTGAACCATTAGAGTTTGAATTAGGTAGTGGTATGGTTATAGCAGGCTTTGATAATGGCGTAACTGGTATGACTGTTGGTGAAACAAAAACAATCAATATTCCAGCAGCAGAAGCTTATGGAGAGGCTAACCCTGAAATGATTTTAGAATATCCAAGAAATCAATTTCCTGCAGATTTAGTTCCTGAAATTGGAATGCAATTAGTAATGCACAATGGTGCTGGTCAGCAATTTAATGTAACTATTGTAGAATTAAAAGAAGAAAGTGTAAAGTTAGATGCTAATCATCCATTAGCTGGTAAAGAATTAATTTTTGATTTGGAGTTAGTAGAAATAAAACCAAAATCTTTAATTATTACAGAATAATATTTTTCTGTTTCTAACGATTGAATTTTATCCAAATTCTAATTCAGTATTATCACCAATATTAAGGCTATGACTTAAGCCCCTGATATTGGCATCGCTGCCAATGAGTGAGTTGTCTAAAACTACTTCATGTAAATTGGTATAAGAGCCAATAATACTGTCTCTTACAATAGAATTTGTGATTAATGTATTGCTACCAATAGTTACATGTGGTCCTATAATGGATTTTTGAATAGTACAATTTGGAGCGATACTTACAGGAGGTATTATAATTGTATCTTCAAATAAATGATTACTATTGGTATTGCCTCCAAATTTCTTTAATAAAGTAGCATTACTTTCTAATAAGGTTTCTTTTTTACCGCAATCAAACCAACTTTTTACTTTAAAATGCTGAAATTTTACATCTCGTTTTAGCATACAATCCAAAGCATCTGTTAAGTTATACTCTCCTTGTGTTTTTATATTTTGAGTAAGTATATATTGTAAACATTCAAACAAAAAATTACTTTCTTTTATTTTATACAAACCCACTAAAGCCATATTACTCTTAGGTATTGCAGGTTTTTCTATAACAGATTCTATAATGTTATCATCATCAATAATTGCTACACCAAAGTTTCTTGGGTCATCTACTTTTTTTACCCCCAACATACTATAAGGGCTGTTTAAAACTTCTTTAATATCATACTCACAAATAGTATCTCCAAGAGCAATAAAAACTTCATCATTACCAACAATATTTTTTGCAAGTTCAATGGCATGCCCTGTACCTTGTCTTTCATTTTGATAAACAAAGTAAGTAGTAAGTTCAGGATAAGTTTGATTAACATAATCCTGAATTTTATCACCTAAATAACCTACAATAAAAATATATTCATGTATGCCAGCATGTTTTAATTGATCTATTATAAAGCTAAGAATAGTTTTGCCAGCAATAGGTATTAAAGCCTTTGGTTGAGTATAAGTGTGAGGTCTTAATTTTGTACCTGCACCTGCAACGGGGATAATTGCTTTCATTAGATTATACATTTATCCAAAATCAAACACAACAAAATCATCTTTTACATTTTTGGGGGAGTGAAAATAGTGAAATTTATTATTCCAAAAATTTTTATTAATAAATAGAATTTACATAACATAATAGGCAGCATTGCTACCATAATTGAAATGTTTTAATCTTGCTGGTTCAATTCTATATTTGTTTTTGAATTTTGCCATATTGTATGTTATATATGTTGTATGTTGTTGTAGAGACGGATAATTATCCGTCTCTACAATGGGGTATCAATAATTATTCATTTTTACATATTAATGTAAAGGGTCTGTTTAAGTATATGATTTAGAAATTCCATTTTTTCGCCTCCGCAGAGTGTTCTTCCTAAGCTTTTGTGCAAGGCTAAGACACTCTTCGAAAAGAGTGAAGATAAATAATAATTACACTAACTCCTCAGAGTCCCTTTGCCTATACACAAAGCTATATAAGGAGACTCTGCGGAAACTAAATTACGTTCTTTGCATACAACGTTTCATTTTATGATAATTGTATCGTTTGTGTTGTGATTTGCTTTCAATTATTAGAATTACGTTCTTTGCATACAACTGATATTCTGTATTATCATCATCATACTGGTTGTGATTTGCTTTCAATTATTAGAATTACGTTCTTTGCATACAACACCAATGTTACCAATCAAGGTGAAGTAGTTGTTGTGATTTGCTTTCAATTATTAGAATTACGTTCTTTGCATACAACATAGATTTTGGTGTAGTGGTAACGCCACTAGTTGTGATTTGCTTTCAATTATTAGAATTACGTTCTTTGCATACAACTCGGGCAATTTAACGTCCTTCTGGTTACCAGTTGTGATTTGCTTTCAATTATTAGAATTACGTTCTTTGCATACAACATAATATATTCGACATATAATACGTTTTTAGTTGTGATTTGCTTTCAATTATTAGAATTACGTTCTTTGCATACAACTTTTTACGATAAAAGCTAATAATAACAAGGGTTTGCAAAGAAAATAGAACGTAAAAAATGAACTAAAGCCTGTACTTCTTAGAAAGTATCAGGCTTTTTTAGTCATTCTATTTTATCAAAACATTTCTAATTGTTGTGGTGTGTTTAATGGCTCTGCTAATTTTTTACCATAAAATATTTGCATCATTCCAAATTGTTTGTCTGTTACAGTCATTATACCAATATGCCCATGTTCAGGTAATATCTTTTGTACTCGTTTTATGTGTACTTCAGCATTTTCCATACTTGGGCAATGTCGTAAATAAATACTAAATTGAAACATAGTAAATCCGTCTGCCATAATTTTTTTACGAAAATCAGTATATGCTTTTCGTTCTTTTTTCGTTTCTGTTGGCAAATCAAAAAATACTAATATCCACATAATTCTATAAGCATTAAAACGTTCAGTTTTCATTGAAAAAAAATTTTTAATAAAAATCTCTGATTAAGACCTCTACCCTTCTATGAGAGGAGAATTATTTTCTTTTAAAAATTAATTGACATAATTATTTATCTAACGTAGGGAGAGCCAACTTTCTTATACTACCATCATAGCACTTACTTAAACTTACTGCTGTTCTTTGCATTGCAATCATCAAAGGACTTTTTTCATTTTGTATATACACATCTGTTACAGGTAATTTTAATAACTTATTTTTAATAACGCTTGAAAGAGTATCTACATGGCTTGTTTCATTAATTATTTCTCTTACAATTGCATCTACAAATGGACGATAAGGCTCCATCATATCATCAGCCAAACAATAAGCATTATATCTGTTTCTATGAAAAATACCTAATGTTGGCAGCAAACCTGCACTAGTAATAGCTCTTGCCATACAAGCTCTAATAATGGCATAACCATAATTTAATAAGTTGTTGGGTGGTGGTCCTTCTCTTTTTCTAAAAAATTGCCAAGAGGCTGGAAATAAATTTTGCCAATAATATGCCGATGCTACAGCTTCTCTATTATCACTATCGCCACTTTTTACCTCTGCTGCTAAATTGGTTAATAGTTTATGATTAATGTTCCAACGTTTTAACACACTTGCCTGATTAGTAATTTTTGCTTTGATGGTTTGTTGCCATAATTGTTTTTTCAATGGTTCTGTAGCATCTATTTGATGCCTAAATCTTTCACTTTGCAAAGTGTTTGTTTCTAAAGGCATTAACAACCCAGAAGGAAGATGTGTATTGTTGCAAGTGATAACTGTAGCATTGTTTTCAATTAATTTATCTAATAAATAATGTGTAATGGTTATTTGCTGATGTTCTAAAACCAACATACCAATATCTTCAATGGGTACAGTTTTATCTGCTCTA
Organism: Chitinophagales bacterium; assembly: GCA_026931325.1. Classification (GTDB taxonomy): domain Bacteria; phylum Bacteroidota; class Bacteroidia; order Chitinophagales; family Chitinophagaceae; genus UBA1930. The sequence goes on from JAIXLO010000015.1 coordinate 15,309, forward strand.
TCTTCCAAACCTTTTATATGAGCATAACTTACCACTAATTGTTCATTAACACATTTTAAATGACAAGGACTTTCTATGCAAAGAGTTCGTTTTAGCATGGTTATGTTTTAGATTGTTTTTATAGAGATAAATATTATCTGATTTTTACAAGGAATAATTTTTATCATTTAGCCAATTTTGTGGGTTATTATAAATGTATTCTCTAATATTAGATAATTCTATATCATCTCTAATTACTCTATCCCAATATTTCGATTGCCATTCAAATAAAATATTGTGTTGGTTGGCATATCTTTTTACGCTTGATTTATATGCTCTAATAATTGATGCAAGATTTTGAGATTGAACTCCGAATGTATTAAATTGCTTTGTTTGTAAGTCTATATTATTTTGTGTATCTGTTTTATTAATGATAATGATTCCATGTAGATGATTAGGCATAATAGTAAATGCATCTAAAATTACAAATGGAAAATGTTGTGGAATTTGACGCCAATATTCTTCTGCTATTACACCTATTGTAGATGATTGAAGAAATGGATTATTGTTTGTATCTGTAACAATAGAGCCCAAATAATTTATTCTGTTTTTTGTACAAATGGTAACATAATAGGCAGCATTGCTACCATAATTGAAATGTTTTAATCTTGCTGGTTCAATTCTATATTTGTTTTTGAATTTTGCCATATTGTATGTTATATATGTTGTATGTTGTTGTAGAGACGGATAATTATCCGTCTCTACAATGGGGTATCAATAATTATTCATTTTTACATATTAATGTAAAGGGTCTGTTTAAGTATATGATTTAGAAATTCCATTTTATTTCTCCATCAGGTTTTATTTCAAAATGTTTCCCTTCAATAGCCATATTTAATGAGGCTTGGCTTAATCTTAATTTAGGAATTGGGTAAGAAAAATTAAATTCAGAAGCACCGTTTGATGGTAGATTTAATCTTTTCATCTCTTTTGTAATATCTTCTTCTTTCATTGCGTTTAAATTATGCTTAAACGAAATTTTACCATCTTCAAATTTTACAATTAAATACATTCTACTACTCAATGTAGAAATATTCAATCCTTTTAGTTCATTCATTTCATCTTTATAAAATAGTACTTTTTGTCCAACTTGCAATGCAGCTAATAGTGGCATTAAATAAGTTTTCTTTTTTATAATTTTTTCAGTATTTATAGGAACTGCATCTTCCACTTTTGTAATGTTTTGATTTGGTGCTATATCTAAAATAGAATAAGTATTCATTTCTCTATATAATTTATCGTTTATTAACGCTTCATATAAAGCACAAACTGCTGTTTCCCCATTCTGAGCATAATAGTTATTTTTATAATTCTTTTTCGATAAATAATCTTTTCGTTTTCTTATCAATGCTGGATTAGAAATAAAACCTCCACCGCCACCTTTTACCTTACACCTAATATGTCTTATAGGTTTTATAGGATTACCTCGTTTATCTTGTTTTTTATCAAATGCCCAAATAGGTTGTAATATTTCTTTTGCAAACTCTTTACCTTCTAATTTTCTTTGTAAAAAATATTTGAGGTTAGGATCAATAATTATTTCTAAATCTTCAAACGTTTTTAAGTCAGAAATTAATATTTTTTTTGTAATAAAAATTTCATCCTTTCTTTTTTCATTTTTTTGGAATAGAAAATTTCCTTTTCTATCACTTAATGGAATAAACTTATCATTTTTAAACTCATATTGAGGCTGTTTTATCGCAGCATAAAAACTATCAGCGTGCAATTGTCCTCTTATACTATCTCCAGTTAAAATTTTTGGAATTTTATAATATTCTTTGCCATCAACTATTACTTTGTAATAATCTTTCCCTTCTATTTTATTCTTAAATTTCTGAGGTAGTGTTTCTGATAAATAAAACTGAATTTTACCTCTTTTTCTTTCCTTTTTATAAGTTTGTGTAAGTGTACGGTGCTGTGCTTGAAAATTAATTAATATTTCATTTTCAATATTTCTTATAAAATATTCATTGAAGTTTGTCCATTGTCTTGGTTTTTCGTGATAGTTCTGATTATTATCTTTTGCTATATTGTATCTTTCTAATATTTTATCTCTAACAGCAGCGGGTGGAATAAGTGTAAGTACAGCAGCATCAATAGCATGGTGGCTATGTTTTGTACGTTCTTTTCTATCTAATCTGTGTTGTATTTTATATATTTTTCTAAAGTCTGCTGTAATATTTCCTTTTTGTACTTCAACTTTTTCAAAAACAGTTTTTAAATAATGTAAAGCATATTTAGTAATGGTCTGTGTATCTCTTAATTGACTGTTTCGCCATCCTGCTTTATATTCTTTAGTAGTAAATGTATGCAGCTTATAACGCCAATAATCAAGTTCCATTCTTATCAAGTGACGACGTTGAATGATATTATCTTTTATTTGTTTATCATCAGAAGTCTTCTTTGCCCATTCATCGTATAACTTCTCTAATTGTTCAATCTTTTCAAAACTTCTTCGTACAATTATTTTTCCTTTTATCTTTTTTTCTGTCTCTATCATTCTTCCAAATACAGTTTGAAGTGTTGATAAAATAGAAGGATATTTAATACCATTAATTGTAACATCCTCATAATAGTTGGGACACTCAGTTGGCAATTTCTTTCCTTTTATTTGCTGGTTATAAGTTTTATCAGCAATAGTTAAATTTTTAAGTTCATTATCAAAACTCATACTTGCTGGGATGGTATGTTCAAAATCATATTTACTACCTTCTAAAATATCACATTGATTAATTATTTTTCCTGTATATATACATTGTCTTTTCTGCTCTTCCCAAAGCCTTATTTTATCTATTAAATTTTTATCATTAACATCAAAATTAGTTTTACACTCTTTATTAATCTCCTCAATTTGTTTTTTATAAGAATCATTTTCTTTTTCTCTGTCACGTTGCCATCTTTCTATAGCTTTACGTTTATTGGCGTCATTCAATTCTCTTGCTATTTCAACTACTATTCTTGTATTAGCATCTATTTTACCAACTTCAATTAAATAGTTAATTAACTTTTTTAATTTGTGCATTGTCTTTAATGCCATAGGGTTTTTAAAACCTTTGCTTATAGGTTGTGGACTACCTAAAATGTATTTACCATTTTTTTCTTGTGCTGCTGCATAAATATCTTGCTCTGATGGATGCCATAAATACTTTATGTTTTCATAAGGTAATCCATAATCATCCATAAAACGATTGAAAATTTTATCATGTAGCCTTCCTACCTTTTGATAATGATTTTCTGGTTTTTGTTTGGGTTGTGCTAAGAAAGAATTGATCTCATTTGTAATAACATTTTCAATTGCTGTTTGTCTTTCAATGTTAATTTTATTCCATGTTGCTACACCAAAACTTTCAATAATTTGACTTTGAATTAATGCCATTTTATTGGCCTCAAAATTTTCTTTATTTTCAAAATATTGTGTAATTAAACTATTTAATATTTCAGTTTTTCTTCTGTCATCTTTGTCTTGTTTCAAAACATCTTTTACAATTTCTGCATAATTATTAACATCTTCATATTTAAATTTTACGCCCATTACTTTTGGCAAGTTGGCTAAATAAATTGCCTCATTATAAATAAATCCTTTTTGTAAGTATGGCAATATTTTTTTAATAGCATTAATGCTAAGTGTAGCATAACCTTGCTGCAATCTTATCTTTGAAAATTCTTCAACCTTATTTTCCTCAAGCTGTAATTTTTCTTTTACAAACCTTTTTATAAATTCAAATGCAGTTTCGCCTGTTTCTTTATTATCTTTTTTGTTGAAATGTATATGCCACAGGTCTTCTACATTATATGACACTTGCTTTTCCTTGCCCATCAATAAATTTGACCAACCTATTTTTGTTTCCCAATCCTCACCAAAAATTTCTCTCATTCTATATAGAAAAGAAAGGCTAATCACTTTAGTATCTTCAGGAAATCTTGCAGTAATTTCGAAACCAACTTTCTTTAACTCTTTAATAATGCTTGACAACTTAAAATCAGCAGCTTTAAAAAATTGTGGATAGACAATATTTTTTAAGCAATCTTCTTTCGAAATTTTATTAGCTGGTAAATCATTTTCAATAATGGGCTTTATTTTTAAGTTATTGATAAAAACCCAAGTTCTATATTCTTCATATAAAGGATGACTTATTGGGCAACGCCTTTTGTTTAGTTCAAACGTACAATTACCTACCAAACCTTTTTGACTACGTAATGGACGTTGCCAGATTATAGAGCTATAAAATAGCTTTTGTAAATGTTGTAAACCTTGCACCCTACATATTTCTTCAATTTCCTTTCTATAATCACTTCTTAAATTATAACGTTTTCTAATCCTGACGTTTTGCTCCTTTTGAATATGATACAAAGCAGCACCAAGCGTTTTATATTTTAAAATGTATGGTTGTATTTCATCAGCTCCAACTGCTCCACTATCTCCACCTCCTTTCATTATTATTTTACTCAATTCTTCTCTCTCTTTTTCATCAATAGTATCACTATCGTTATATCCTCTTCTTTGTACTAATTGATATAAAACTCTTCCAATAATATGAGGCTCAGATTTAAAGATTTCAGTTTTGTCTTCATCTATTATCAATTTTCTAAATAAATAGTAACTTTCATGCTTATTAAAACCAAGCCTTTCAAAATCAGGTTTACCATCTCCATCAAAATCAAATCTTAACCAATCAATAAATTCTTTGCGTTGAGGATATTTTCTGCCTACACCTTTTTTATAATATCTCCATTCATTTAACTCATCAATAGTTAATGGACACATTCTTTCATTTATTAAACATTCCAGCAACTCCCACTTTCTATATTTCTCTGCTTGATAGTTTCTGCGTTTACCTCTTGCTTCTGTTCTTTTTTGAACCATTGGATGTTCACCACTTTTATCTTCAGCTACTCCCTTGTCAAAAGTTAAAACACCTTTGTCAATAATCTGATTTTCTAATTCAGAATTAATCTCTCTGATTGCCCAACCAATTGAGTTGGTGCCTAAATCAAGTCCAAGAATTTTTTCCATATTTAAAGTTTATATTTTTATATTTGCATTTGAAAGCTTATCACAATAAGGCTATAAGCCGAAGATTATTCTTAAGCCCTGCATCGTTTATGGCTCTGTGGGGCTTTACTTTTTTCTTCTCAACCTCCTTTTCAGGCAATAAATATAAATATTTTGTATTGTAAAAGCAATAGATATTATTGTTTGATGTGCAGTTTATACTACCATTAAACTACAACCTCTTATATCGCTGTTATCCATTCTGCCATGTACTTCAAAGCTGTTGTTGTGGTGTATTGTAGCAACATCATCAGTAGCTATAAAACTACAACTATGTATGTTGGCAAGGTCTATAATATTTAAAACTCCTTTGCCATAAGGTTGTACTTGTAGTGGGTCATCTTCGTTTCTTACAAAGGCTTTCATCCAAGATGGGCAAATAAATTTTCCTTCTTGGATAGCATAGGCTTGAGATAATAATTCTGTCATGCCATATTCACTATGTATGTTTTTGCATTGAAATGCTTGTTGCAATATATTGTGTACTTCATTTCTTGTTAGTTCTTCTCTCCTACCTTTCATGCCTCCTGTTTCTATAACAGTTGTATGTTGTAATGGTAGTTGGTATTGTTGAGCAAAATCCAATAATGCAAATGTTACACCTATTAATAAAGTAGGTTGTTTATTTTCTTCTAATTGTTGTAATACTTGATATAATTTATCAAATTCATTTAAGTAAAACCCACTTTGTTTGTGTTGGCTTTGTTCTATTAATTTTTGCACCATATATACTAATGATGAATTGCTTCTTTCTAAATAAGAAGGCAATAAACCCAATACACACCAATTGGCAATATTGCCATAAAACATTTCAAAAGTTTTCATAAAACTTTGCTCATACACTGCTATATCTTTTACAAAATGTTGGCTGCTTTGCATACCAGTAGTTTTACTACTTTCAAAAACAATAGCTGGAGTAAAAGAGCCACTTGTAACAGTATGTGTTTTAAAAAAAGATATAGGCAAAAATGGAATTTGCGTACTATGATGTATACTTTTTATATCTGTAACTATTAAATTGCACCATTGTTTATACACTTCATTATGCTGATACTGATAACGAAAAACAGCCATAGCTACTTTTTCAAAAGAAGTATTATTATCGATTTCAAAAATTTTAGCAATAGTTTCGTTAAGCATATATTTAATTCAACAATTAAACATTAGTTTTGTACAACATACTAAAGTAATACAAATGAAAAGAATATTTTTGATAATACTTGTATTTGGTTTTTTGATGTATGCCTGTAAAAAAGAAAGTGTAAATACAACTCCATCAATTACACTAAAAAAAGTTAGTACAGATGAAGTTCCTGTAAATGGTTCTTTGCAATTTGTATTTTCCTATACTGATAAACAAGCAGATATTGATTCTATTTTTATATACAGAACAAGACTTAATAAAAGAACAGTTAGTCAAAGATTAAATGATATCACAAAACTTAAAGTTCCTTTTCATGAAAAAAATACTACTGGCGAAATAATACTTGATTTTATCACTGATGGTATGGGAAGAAATGATTATCAAAATTATCTTATATCTGCTGTTTTTCCACCTCCTAAAATTCCACCACCTGGTAATGAAGCAGATAGTATGCTATATAAATTTATAGCAGTTGATAAAGAAAAAAATATTAGTGATACCGTTACTTATGGTACTATTGTTATATTACGTTAAGTAAAGTTTATGTTCAAAAAATTAATAGATGCTTTTTTCTTTGGTAATTTGTTTTATGGGCTATGTGCTGTAATGCTTAGTATAGAAACGAATATGCAGCATCATGGGCTTGCATTAAATGGTATTCATTTTTATACAATTATTTTCTTAGGAACAATTTGGTATTATACTTTTTCTTATTTAAAACATATACCTAAAGAATATCATAATGAAAGAACTATTTGGTATATAAAAAATGTATCTGTTTTAAAGCATACTCAAAATTTAATTTTATTTTTATTAATTGTCGATGCTGCTTTTTTTATAGGAAAATATCAGCAACCATTTAAAGAAATGAGTAGTTTGCAGTATGGGCAAATTTTATTATTTCCTATTATTGCTCTTACTTATTCTTTTAATATTTTACCTTTTCCAGAAATAAAAAAATTAAGGCGTATAGGTTGGTTAAAACCTTTTGTTATTGGATTTGTGTGGAGTGGCTTAGTTTCAGTTTATCCTGTAATTTTTTATCAGCTACAAACTAATCCTATTCAAGCAGAAGTTTTTGCAATGCCATCTGGTTTATTATGGCTTAAAAATTTTATGTTTATTTCTACACTCTGTATTATGTTTGATGTAAAGGATAGAGAAGAAGACCAAAAAGCTGGTATTAAAACTTTTGCAGTGCAACTTGGCATTAAAAAAACAATACTCTATATAATCATTCCATTAGTAATTGCAGGTATTGTTGCTTTTATATTATTCGTAGAAAAAAATAATTTTCCTTATCAAAGAATTATTGCAAATGCTATTCCTTATATTCTTTTACTTATTACAGCTTATTCATTACTCCATAAAAAAAGAAAAATTATTTACTACTTATTTGTGATTGATGGATTAATGATTGTAAAAGCAATTTGTGGAATTGCTGGAATGTTATTGATTAAATAAAAAAATAAACAAATGGCTACATCAAAAAAAACAAAAGAAAAATCAATTATTACAGACAAATCTTTTCAGTTCTTAAAAAATTATATTAACAATGCATCGCCTGTTGGCTTTGAAAGTAGTGGACAAAAAATTTGGTTAGATTATATAAAACCCTTTGTAGATAACACTTTCACTGATCCTTATGGTACAGCAGTAGGTGTAATAAATCCAACAAATAATTTTAAAGTAGTTATAGAAGCACATGCTGATGAAATAAGTTGGTTTGTAAATTATATTACCAACGAAGGTTTAATTTATTTAAAAAGAAATGGTGGAGTTGATCATCAAATTGCACCTTCTCAAAGAGTAATTATTCATGGAAAAAAAGGAGCAGTAAAAGCAGTATTTGGTTGGCCAGCAATACATACACGTTTGGGTAATGCTGAAAAAGAACAACAACCTAAAGTAGATAATTTATTTTTAGATTGTGGTGCAAGAAGCAAAAAAGAAGTTGAAGCTTTAGGTGTACATATTGGTGCTGTTGTAACTTATCAAGATGGCTTTGATGAACTTGCCAATGATTATTATATTGGTAGAGCTTTTGATAATAGAATTGGTGGTTTTATGATTGCAGAAGTTGCAAGACTGTTGAGTGAAAATAAAAAGAAACTTCCTTTTGGTTTATATGTTGTAAATGCAGTACAAGAAGAAATTGGATTACGTGGTGCAGAAATGATTGCAAGAAGAATAAAACCAAATGTTGCTATCATTACAGATGTTACACATGATACACAAACTCCTATGATTAATAAAATGATTGAAGGAGATGTAACTTGTGGCAAAGGGCCATCGCCATGTTATGGACCTGCTGTACATAACAAACTTTTACAATTAGTAGAAGATGTTGCAGCTAAGAAAAAAATTCCATTGCAAATGAGAACTGTTAGCAGAAGTACAGGAACAGACACTGATAGTTTTGCTTATGCAAATGATGGTTGCCCAAGTGTATTAATTTCTATTCCTTTACGTTATATGCACACTACTGTAGAAATGTTGCATAAAAAAGATATTGAACAAACTATTCAATTAATTTATGAAACACTTTTAGCATTAACGCCTAAAACCAATTTAAGCTATTTATAAATTTAGTTTAGTTTAATTTCTTTAAGACCATTGAACAAAAATTCTTTGGTCTTTTTTTATTTCTCATAAACAATAGTTGTTTAGTTTTGTTTCATGGATTTGATAAACCCAATAGCAGAAAATTATGCTGCTGACTTTACCACTAAAGAAGATGAACTATTAAAAAAAGTACATCAACAAACAATAGAAAATCATCCTCATGCACACATGATTAGTGGTCATTTGCAAGGACAATTTTTAGCTTTTATTAGTAGTATTTTACAGCCAAAATATATTTTAGAAATTGGTACATTTACAGGTTATAGTGCTTTATGTTTAGCAAAAGGATTACAGCAAAATGGAGAGTTGCACACTATAGAAATTAGAGAAGAAGATGCAGCTACTGCAAAAGAAAACTTTAGCAAATCGCATTACAATGAACAATTATTTTTGCATATAGGTAATGCTCAAACCATTATTCCAACATTAATCAAACAATGGGATTTGATTTTTATAGATGCAGACAAAACAAGTTATATTGATTATTATGAATTAGTAGTTCCTTTGCTTAATAAAAATGGAGTTATTATTGCAGATAATGTTTTGTTTCATGGGCAAGTTTTAGAGCAACCAATTAAAGGAAAAAATGCAATAGCCATTGATGTTTTTAATAAACATGTTTGTAATGATGACAGAACAGAACAAGTGTTACTTACTTTAAGAGATGGTTTAATGCTGATAAAAAAGAAAAACTAATGAAAAGATTATTATTTTTTGTTTCTTTCTTAAGCTTAAATATTGTTGTTTTTGCACAAAAAGAAAAAGCAAATAATTACATAAAACTTTATAAAGATGCAGCAATCAGAGAAATGAAAAGAGGTGGCGTACCTGCTGCAATTATTTTAGCACAAGGCATGTTAGAAAGTTCTTATGGCGAAAGTGAGCTTTGTAAAAAAAGTAATAATCATTTTGGCATAAAGTGTAAAGATGATTGGGCTGGAGAAAAAGCATATCATGATGATGATGAAAAAGGAGAATGTTTTAGAGTTTATACTTCTGTTGATGAAAGCTATGCAGACCATACCAATTTTTTAAAGAGCAGAAACTGGTATGCATTTTTATTTAATCTTCCTCCTACTGATTATGAAAGTTGGGCAAAAGGTTTGAAAAAAGCTGGTTATGCTACTGAAAAAAATTATGCTCAGAAATTAATAAAAGTTATTGAGGATAACGAATTACAACAATATACTTTACAGGGTTTACAAAAGGAAAATACAGATGAATCAAATGCTTCAACAGATGTAGTTGCTGATACTGTTGTTAATAATAGTGATGAAGAAAATTTTGATGAAGAAGTTAAAGAAGATACTGTTGTAAAAGATACTTCAGAAATAGAAACAAAGCCAGTACAGGATACAACACAAAAAACAACTATTTCAACCAATGATTCAATTGTTGTAAAAACTCCTAATTATACACCTGATAGTATTTTTACAATTAATCATGCTAAAGTAATTTATGTTTTAGAAGGAACATCTTTTTTATCTGTTGCAAATAAATACAAAATTTCGCTAAGCACTTTATTTTCTTATAACGATATGAAGCCTTTAGATTTAGTTGATAAAGACAGATTAATTTTTATTGAAAGAAAATTAAAAAAAGGTGCTGTTGAATTATATACATCTCAAGGAAATGAAACATTGTATGATGTTAGTCAAACACAGGGTGTGCAGTTAGAAAATTTATTGCAATACAATAAAAATTTAAAACAAGATAGCAAATTGTCTAAAGGAGATAAAGTTTATCTTCGTCCAGTAAATAAAAATACAAAGTAAAATTATCTTTATGCAAACAACTTTAAAATTACAGGATAAAGAGTTTGTGCCTTATATTTCTGAAAAAGAAATTACAGAGAAAATAAAATTATTAGCTGAACAATTAAAAAAAGATTATGAAGGAAAACGCCCTTTATTCATAGCTATTTTAAATGGCTCATTTATGTTTGCAGCAGCTTTGTTTAAAGAATTAGAAATTGAAGCAGAAATTAGTTTTATAAAACTTGCATCATATAAAGGAACAAGAAGTACAGGACATGTAATTACTGCTATTGGTTTAGATGCAGATGTTACCAATAGACATGTAATTATTTTAGAAGATATTATTGATACAGGTAAAACCTTATATACTTTTTTACCACAATTATATAATCAGCATCCAGCATCATTAAAAGTTGCAGTATTATTAGATAAACCCGAACCAAGAAAATTTGATGTGCCAGTAGATTATGTATGCTTTACTATACCTAACAAATTTGTTTTAGGTTTTGGATTAGACTTTGATGGTTTTGGTAGAAATACAAAAGAAATTTTTCAATTAAAAGAAGAATAATTATTCTATTGTCTAAGTTTAACCCCAAATTAAGCAATAGAATCACGAAAACCGAAAAACTAAAAACTAAATCCGAAAATTGAAAAACCAATTTATATTCCTAATGCAGAAACTGGGTTTAACTTAATTGTAAGTAGTTCTTTTTAACAACATAAACTCATCTTCTACCTCTTTATAAAAAATATTAATTACATAAAGAGCAATTTGAATAATTTTTTTATATAAATAC
>JAIXLO010000122.1 GCA_026931325.1 Chitinophagales bacterium
TACAAATTTTCTACCTAGTCGTTTTGAAGCGATTGCTGTTGTTCCAGTACCCATAAATGGATCCAGAGCAACATCTGATTCATCTGTACTCATTAATATTATTCTCTCTAATAGATGAATCGGTAATTGACAAGGATGTTCGTCTCTATATTTATTATGTTTTATTCTATGAATATCCGACCACACATCTGAAAGTAAAGGGCCAAATGGATGTAATCCTTGCTTTTTACCTCCATAGTCTTTCAGCAAGTAACCACATTTTCGACAGCGTTTGTGTGGGTATCTTAATTCATAAAATTTGGCTTGCTTAATATCTTTTACATAATATAGAATTCCATAGTGCGATGGTTGTAAAGATTTACCCATCGGAGCTGTTGGAGCGTCCCAGGAAATCCAATGTCGGAAAGTTGCGTATTTATTTAGAATAGATGAATAGTAGGTTAACCATTTTGGAATATTGTGTAAAAAAATAGAGCCAGTAGGCCTTGTGACTCTCACCATCTCTTTTATCCACAATTCACAACAATTCAGGTACTCTTCAAATTCCAAAGAGTCTTTATAACCATTGTATTTTTTCTTCAAATTGAATGGAGGGTCTGCAAATGTGATATCGATCGAGTTATCTGGAATTTCTTTAAATAATTCTAGCGAATCTCCATTTAGAATTTTATTTATAAATTTTTCCATAATTATTTTATCACATTCTTTATCAACTCTATAAATCTTCTTAGCTCATCTTCATGAAAAGTAAAAACATCTTCATATGCCGAAACCATTCTTTTTAGATCACCCTTTCTAACATACCAACCGATTCCATCAACAAAACCAATAAATTTAGATTTTGGATAGTGTGTTTGAGAAAGCATCAATCGATATTTCAGTTTTTGATTTATCACCTTGGCCGGAAGATGTTGTTACTAAATATGAACTTTCAATAATAAGCAGAGGATTTTTCTTATTAGGAATAATAAAGTCCATCGTTCTTTTCGAATCAGGTGCATTTGTAATTAATTCTGAAAGATCACCTCTTTCAAAAGTTACTTTTAATTCTTCTAAAATATTTTCAATAACAGTTTCGGGATTGTTTTCCTTTTTGCCTGAGTATGAACCTTTTTCTTTATATCTGATTAAAGTATCGATTAAGTCTGGAATCTTATACTGCAATTTAGAAATACTAAGCTTTTTCAATTCAAATAAAGGTAATGTTTTTGCTAGAAAAGGAATTGTAGCCCCTTCAAAAAATAGGTTTACTATTCCTTGTCTGAAATATTTTTCTGTTTTTATCATCGAAGTAATTTTTAAGTCAGACCATTCTGTAATTCCATTATTTGAAATATTTTCTTTATTAAACCATTTATCTTTAAGCAATATTCTATTCAATTCTACATCGTCAACAACTCTGATTAATGTCGTAATTCGTTTTAAGTTTTCATTTGAAAAACCAGTCAGTGCAAGCAAAGCACGTAATCCATTTTCTTTTTCTAGAATTAATTTTTCAAAGAATTCTTTTTTAAGTCCGTTAAGCTCAATTTCGTTCTTTAAATTCAATAGTATTTCCTTGATCGAATTAATATAACCTTCATAACTTTCTTCAAACTTTTTATTATAAAAATAAAATGTGTTTTTGTCTATTACTTTCTAATATTTTTCATCAGTTGATTTCATCAAAACCTCTTAGACCATTTTTTAAAAAAAAGAACATATTCATCTTTCAAAGTATTGCGCATACCTTTGATAGGTTTAACAATACTTTTAACAAGCTTTAGATTAGCTTCCTCACAAAATTTTATTATTTTATCTTCCAGTCTTATTCCACCAGTCTGATTTGTATTTGAACCAATAATTACAACAGCAAATCTATCAGGTCTTAATACTCTAGCAATTTCACTACATACAGTTCTCATATCTTCGAAATAATTTTTAAGTCTCTCCGTTTTATTCTTTCCTCTCAGCCCAATCATTCTTTCTTTTAATTTCTCCACATCAAGTCCCAAGTATTCAAGTTGATCTTTATCGTTACTGGCATAGTCAATTGCAAAAGAATATGGTGGAGAAGTAATAATTCCATCAAAGGTATTCTCTTCCGATTTTATATCCATTGCAGTTGAGTCTTTAGAAATAATTACATTACCTAAGTTTACTTTATCATAAAATGGATTTTCTAAATAATTCAATACTGTGTAAATGTAACGTTTAAGTACTAGATTAAATAGTTCTTTATGAGACGAACTTTTTGTTCTATTGAAGTAACCCATGGAGTCAAGGAATGCTAATAAAGTAAGATAATAATTTGGTTCGCTTTCAAATAAATGAATATTTTTTTTAGAATCATATTTTTTCTTAGTTGAAAAAAAAGCAAATAGCTTATCTTCTTTTTTTAGCAGCTGTTGCAAATCTTCATTTCTTGATTTAAGGGATTCAAATTTAGTTTTAGTCATTAACCTACAAAATGGACTAATATCAACTGCAACAGAATTTATTCCAAGAAGTGCTGCTTCAATATTGGTTGTTCCACTTCCACACATTGGATCTAAGACTAGCTCACCTTTTTTTACACCCATAATATTCAATAAACTTTTTATTAATTGTGGATGGAACTTACCGCGATAGGGGAATAAAGAGTGGGTTGCATAACCTGTAGAGAATGAGCCGTTCTCAAAATAACTTTTAGTTTTACTTGATCTGGATAATATTTCAAGAGATGGCTTAAAAGTATTCGTTTTAAAATGAACTGTAGAATTCCCCTTGATTGACTTAAAGTAAGCGGCTCTATTAATTAAATCCTTAGTCTGGAGTGAGTTGTATTCTAGAAATGCAAGTTCTAATTCAAATAATTCAGTAACTGATGGCAATAATTTGATATCATCATCGAACAATTTATTAGTGAAATTATATGTAAAAATATTTTCTTCATTCATATCATAAATATATCAAAGTATAAATCAGTATTCAGCAAAAATTTAGTCGATTTTTACTTTTCTTAGTTAGAATAAACTATTGATTATATCACCAATTTTAGTTACAGCATCAGTTGCGCCTGCTAATATTGCCAAGACCTCAAGAGATTCCCAAGCTGAAGAAATTATATTTTTGTTTGGATTCTTTTTTGCTATTTGTGTCCTTATGGTTGATATGTCACCGGAAACATCTAATTTTTGAGTGTCATCTAATCTCTCGCTGGATTCTATTTCTTTTTCAAGTACATCTAAAAGTCTTGATAAGTCAGTGTACTCATTATTTACAATATTTCCATCTCCAATTATTGTAACTCCTTGAACATTTGTAATATTAATATTGTGAGAATTTTCTATACTTTTAAAAAGTGTTTCAGCTTCTAAATGATTAATTCCTACATCGGAAATCTTGTACTTAACTTGTTCTTGGCTCAATTCCATTACGGTTTTAGTTGTAATAGAACGTTCTTTTACTACTTCTCTTACCCAACCAACTTGGACGAGATAATCCAGATTTGATGGAACATCTTGTTGAGTCATTAAATGTTTACTTTTCATTTCACTTTGCAAATCACGAATGCCTATTGGAATTTTTGCAATTCCACGTGATTGTTTGTGACGCTCATATAAAAATCTTAAAATTATATCTCTTTTATCATCATTAGGATTAAGAGCCATAATGACCTCATATTTTTCTGCTTTACAACCAATACTTATCAGCAAAGAAGCAGAGCTTCCTAATCCTGATAAAAATCAGTCTGCTTTTTAATTGTTTGATTTGCTTACTTGGTTTCAGTTTTTCTTTCCTAATATTATTCATAAGAATAAATTAAAAGATACGAATCAGCTGTATATATCAATATTTCATCGTTCACCCGCTAACGAAAAAACATATTTGGCTTGGACTAATTATTG
>JAIXLO010000089.1 GCA_026931325.1 Chitinophagales bacterium
GAATATTTGTGTAAATAATTTTAAAAATATATTTAATTATCTGCAAAAGAAAATTATGAGTTATATCATTTATGGGTGGGTAACTTGTAAGACAACTAAAAAAGCTATCAGTTGGTTTAAAAAACATAAAATTGTTTTTGAATTTCATAACAATAAAACTGAACCATTATCCAAAGAAAAATTAGAAGATTGGTGTAGCCAAGTTGGTTGGGAAAAATTATTAAATAAGAGAGGTACAGCTTTTAAACATTTACATCCTGCTATTCAATTAGCAGCTTCAACAGAAAATCAAGCTATTGAAATAATGGAGCTTAGACCAAGTACAATTAAAAGACCAATTATTGAAAGAGATAATAAGATAATTACTATTGGCTTTAACGAAATTCAATACAATATTCAGTATTTATAGAAATTAGTTTAAAAGCTTTTTAAAGCATTAGTAATTCTGTTATAAGTTTCTTCTTCACTTAAATTTTCTGGAATAAATTTTTCGCCAATTACTTTTTCATACAATTCAATATAACGTTGAGAAATTGTTTGCACCCAATCATCACTCATGTATGGTATTTCTTGTCCTTCTTTTCCCATAAAATTATTACTGATTAACCATTCACGTACAAACTCTTTACTCAGTTGTTTTTGTCTTTCTCCTGCTAATTGCCTTTTTTCAAAACCTTCAGCATAAAAATATCTGGATGAATCAGGTGTATGAATTTCGTCCATCAAAAAAATTTCATTTCCAATTTTTCCAAATTCATATTTTGTATCAACTAAAATTAATCCTTGTTTAGCTGCAATTTGTTTTCCTCTTTCAAAAAGTTGTAAAGCATATTTTTCAAGAATATTCCATTCATCTTTAGTAGCTAAACCTTGTGCAATAATTTCTTCTTTACTAATATCTTCATCATGCCCTTCATCAGCCTTAGTACTTGGTGTAATAATTGGGTTAGAAAAAAAATCATTTTCTTTCATTCCTTCTGATAATTCAATGCCACATAATATCCTTTTTCCACTATTATATGTTCTCCAAGCATGACCTGTAAGATTACCTCTAACAACCATTTCTATTTTAAATGGAATACATTTTTTTCCAATAGAAACATTTGGTGCTGGAACATTCATTAACCAGTTAGGACAAATATCTTTTGTAGCATTAAGCATATAAGCAGCTATTTGATTAAGCACTTGCCCTTTATAAGGAATTGGTTTAGGCAATATAATATCAAAAGCAGAAATTCTATTGCTGGCAATCATTACTAACCATTTATCATCTATTGTATAAACATCTCTTACTTTACCTTTATAAAAATTAGTCTGTAATGGAAATTGATATACTAACATAATTCAAAATTAGTATTGTATTACTTCTAAATACAAAGATTTAAAATACTATACCTTATGTGTTAATAATTTTTTGTGTTTATCCACAATATATTTCAATTTGGGTACAAAACATTCTTGTCATCTACAGTTTTACTAACGATTTTGCACTTCGTTAAGAAAAGAAAATTGCATTTTTGACACCATCATGTTTTATTATTCTATGCAACAACTAAAAAAGAAAGGACTGTTATTTATTGCATTGCTATTTACAATTAGCAGCTATGCACAATACACCAAAATTAATGATGACCCAGATGCATCTTATAAAACTGCTAAAGAATATTGGCAAAAAGAGCAATACAGCCTTGCTTACCCAATTTTTAAAAGTTTAATAAATACAACTAATACAGAAAGTACCATTCCTGCTCATATACAAGCAGAGTGTAAGTATTATGTAATAGTTTGTGGATTACTTTTAAATGATGAATCAGTTGTACAATCAGCTATTAACTACATTAACATTGAATACAATGGTGCACGTGTCGGAATAATGAGTTTTCATTTAGGGGAATATTATTATAGAAAAAAGGATTTTAAAACTGCTAATACTTATTATGAAAAAGCAACCATAGAAAATTTAACTAACCATGAAATTGCAGAAATGAAATTTCATCAGGCTTATGGTTATTTTACTACACAAGATTTTGCTAAAGCAAAAACTCTTTTTAATTCTATCAGGCAATTAAAAGACGATAAAAATTATATTGATGCAAATTATTATTATGGCTTTATCCTTTTTTATGAAAAAAAATATAAAGATGCATTAGAGAGCTTTAAAATAGTTGAATCTAATCAATCCTATCAAAACATTGTTCCTTTTTACATAGCAGAAATTTATTACTTTAATGGAGAAAGAGATAAAGCAATTGATTACGCAAAAAAAGCATTGCAAAAAGGCAATCAATATTACGATATACAATTAAAACAATTAATTGGTCATGCATTATTTGAAAAAAGAAACTATAATGAAGCACTACCCTATTTAGAAGAATATGTAAATAAATCTAATAAAGTAAGAAGAGAAGATTTATACGAACTTTCTTACTGTTATTACGAAGCAAGTAAATGGGAAAAAGCAATTAATGGTTTTAAACAGTTAGGTGGTAAAGAAGATTCTTTAGCACAAAATAGTATGTACTTATTAGCAGATGCTTATTTAAAAGTTGGAGATAAAGCTGGTGCAAGAAATGCATTTTTATTCTGTGCATCTAATAGTAGCCATGCAGTACAAAAAGAAGTTTCTTTATTTAACTATGCAAAGCTTAGTTATGAATTAGGTTATATGGATATTGCTTTAAAAGAATTGAAAACATTTATCAGCACTTATCCAAAATCTTCTTTTATTAATGAAGCAAGAGAATTGCAAGTAGCTGTTTTAGCTAATACAAGTAACTATAAAGAAGCATTGGCTTTGTTTGATGCCTTACCTCAACAAAGTGAAAACACTAAAAAAATATATCCTAAAATTTTATATGGAAGAGTTGTAGAATTAATAAATGACCAGCAACTTAATGAAGCTGATGAAATGCTTACAACACTTTTACAAATTCCATACAATGCACAATACGTACAATTTGCAAATTTTTGGAAAGGAGAAATTGCATATAGAAATAGTAAAACAGATGAAGCTTTAGACTTCTTCCTCAAGTATTTAAAAAAGCCTGAAACCAATGGAGAAGTTAATAAAGATAATGCTCATTACAATGCAGCATATTGTTATTTGAAAAAAGAAAATTATACAACCGCATTAGATTTATTTCAACAAGTAGTTATTGAAGTATCACCTTCGTCTGCCTTAATTATACAAGATGCTTATATCAGAAGTGCTGATTGTTATTTTATGTTAAAGAACTTTACACAAGCATTAAAAATGTACGATGAAGTAATTAATCAAAATTTAAGTCAGGCAGATTATGCAATGTATCAAAAAGCAATTATTGCAGGAGCAAATAATAAGCCTTTAGAAAAAATTAGTATTCTTCAAAATATTCCTATTCGATATCCAAATTCTTCTTTAGTTGTAGAAGCATATTTAGAAGTAGCCAATACCTATTTGGCAGAAGAAAAATGGTCTGATGCTATTCCTTATTTAGAGAAAGTAATGAACGATAAAAAAGCTACTGCATTTCATCCTCAAGTGTATTTAAAAATTGGTATAGCTTATTTCAACTTATCTAAAAATCAGGAATCATTAAACACATTTAAAAATTTAATAGTTAAATATCCTAACTCACCAGAAAGTGATGATGCTGTTGAGTATATAAGAAAATTATTTATAGAAGATCAAAAGCCAGGTGAGTTTGTAAGTTTTATGAGAGCTAATGGAAAAACAGTTTCTTATGTTGAAGAAGATTCTCTTACTTATAAAGCAGCATCTTTACGCTATGAAGCAAGAGATTTTCCAAATGCATTAAGAGGTTTTGCAGAGTACTTATCTAAATTCCCTGATGGTCGTTATTCCATTGAAGCAAATTATTTTTCAGCAGAGATAAATGTTAGCAATAAAAATTATGTAGCAGCACATCCTTTCTATAATGCTGTTGTAGCAAAATCTCCAAATATTTATGCTGAACGTAGTGCATTGCAAAGTGCAAGAATTTATTATTTTGATAATAAAGATTATTCTAATGCAGAAAAATATTTTCAAAAAGTAAAAGAACTAACCACTCAACAAGAAAATAAATTAGAAGCAATGAGAGGGTTACTTCGTTGTCAATATAAATTAGAAAAATGGACAGAAGCCTTACCTAATGCACAAGATTTATTGAAAGAAAAAGGAATTGCAACAGATGATAAAATGATGGCAAATATGATTATTGCCAAAAACTATCAACTTAATAATAATTTGAATGAAGCAATCACAGCATATAAATCTGTTATAGCTATTGCAAAATCTGAGTTTAGTGCAGAAGCTCAATATAGAATTGGTGAAATTTTATTACTACAAAACAAATTGAAAGATGCTGAAAAAGCTGGCATGGAAGTAATTAAAAAATTTGGCTCTTATGAATATTGGGTAACTAAAAGTTATATTCTTTTAGGCGATATATATTTTGCACAAAAAGATTATTTCAATGCAGAAGCAACATTAAAAAGTGTAGCAGAAAATGCAACTATACCTGAACTTAAACAAGAGGCTCAAACCAAATTAGCTAAAGTGATTGAAGAAAAAAATAAAGCTAATAAAGTTGAACATCAATAAAATAATTCTATGTTAAAGCAATTAAATATTTTATTACTTGTAGTTTCCATTTTTTTGTTTAGCAATACAAATGTTTTTGCTCAACAAAAAAAGAATAATAAAAAAGCTAAAGCAACTGCAAAAGTTGCTCAAAAAAATAATCAGAAGAAAGCTAAAAAGAGCACCACAACTGTTGCAAAAAAAAATAATACTACTACTAAAAAAGCAACTACTGTTACTAAAAAAGATTCTTCAACTGCTAAAGTAAATGCAGATACGAGTAAACCAGATGTTGTTATAATTTATGCAGCATTTAAGCCATCATTACGCAATGCAGCTAAAATAAATTTTACAGCAGCAACACCTGTTTTAGATACTACAAAATTTTCTTTGAAATATGTTGTACCAGCTCAAAATTTATTTTTCTCTTATCAACCTGTTCCTCTAAAGCCATTAGCATTGTTTGTTGATTCTGTCTTTACTTGGACTAATCATCAATACGTTAAAGCTGGTTTTGGTGGCTATACAACTCCTTATTTAGAAACAGGCTTAAGCTTTGGTGATGGAAAAAATAAACAAACCAATATATATGGTATGTACACTTCATCAAAAGGTAAAATTCCATTTCAACAATTTAGTAAAGCAGTTTTAAATATTTCAGGTATTTATGCTATTAATGAAAACCATGAATTATCTGGAAAAGTTTACTATCAAAACAATACACAATTTTTATATGGCTTTCAACCAGACACTTTAGTATTCAATAAAAATGAATTAAAACAACAATTTAATAGCATTGGAGTTAATGCAGCATTTACTCGTAAAATGCCTAATGATTATGGACTATCTTACAGCCCTTCATTGAACTTAAATTATTTTTTTGATACAAAAAAAGCAGGAGAATTTAATATAGAAGCAAAAGTTCCTGTAAGAAAAACTTTTAATGAAAAATTAAGTTTAGATATTGCTTTAGCTGCTGATATTACTGCTTATAAAGACAGTGCTAAAAAAATAAACAACAACCTTTTCTATCTTAATACTTCTGTAAAGTATAAATTAAACAACAATGTATTTTTAAATATAGGCTTACAGCCTGCATTTGATAATAGTGATGTAAAATTATTACCTAACATTTCAGCAGAGGCTAAAATAAAAAATGAAAGATTTATTTTACAAGCTGGATGGATAGGTTATTATGTAAAAAATAGTTATCGTTCATTAGCTACATATAATCCTTGGATAGCAAATCCTGCATTTTTAACTAATACTAAAGTAAGTGAAATTTATGGAGGCTTTAAAGGCTCTGCTGGTAGTCATTTTACTTATAATGCAACTGTTGGTTTTACTTCAATGATGAATCAACCATTATTTACAAATGATTTTGTAGATGGTAAATATTTTATCATGCTGAATGAGCCAGATTTACAAGCCATAAAAATTCATGGAGAAGTTGGTTACAGCATTCAAGAAAAATTTTCTTTCTTAGCTGGTAGTACAATTTATCAATTTACAAAAAGCACTAACGACAGACCATTTGGCATTTTACCAATGGAAATTACAGGAACTTTAAAATGGCAGTTATTTAAAGACTTACACGTAAAAGGAGATTTATTTATTTGGGATGGAGCAAAATATGTAGCTAAAAATTTAGCCACAGAAAAATTAAATGCTGCTATAGATTTGAATTTAGGAGCAGAATATAAAATAATGCCAAAGCTAAATTTATGGCTACAATTCAATAATTTGCTCAACAATAAATATCAACGTTGGAATCAATATGAAGTTTTAGGTTTGAATGTTATTGGAGGAGTCGTATATTCGTTTAGATAATTTTAAAAAATGTATTCTTTTATTTATAAATATTTTCTTCTTCATAAAAAATTAAGTATTCCAGGTATTGGGCTTTTTTCTATTGTAGAATATCCTGCAAAGTTTAATGATGAAGGAAATTCTTTATTAGCACCAGAACAAAGAATAATTTATTCAAAAGAAACGGCATTAGCAGATAAAAACTTTTATACTTTTTTAGCTAAAGAATTGCATACAGATCCAGTAGAAGCTATAAAAAACTTTCAAGACTTTGCTTATCAGTTAAAAGAAAATATTGCTAAAACAGAAGGTGCAATTTTAGCAGGAATTGGTACAATAAGAAAGCAACCTTCTGGTGATTATTCTTTTGAAGCAGAAAATAATATTCAAAACTATTTACCCACAATTCCTTTTCAAATAAAAAATTCTTCAACAATTCAAAAAGAAAATTCAGTTGCAAAACAACCAATAACAACAAAAGAAAATTTCGAAAATATTGAATTTTTAACACCCGAAGAAATAGCAGCAGAAGAAGCAGCAAATCAAAAAGATTATTGGTGGATTTTGGCTTTAGCATTAGGTTTAATAGGCATTGCAGCTATATTGTATAAATTTCTTTAAGCTAAATTTATTATCCAATTTTCTATGCTCATTAGTAAAATAGTTGAATGAATGTATCAAAAAAATTATTACGATATTTTACAGTTGCACCCTTCTTGCACAACAGAAGAAATTAAAAAAGCATACAGAAAATTAGCATTACAATTTCATCCTGATATTAATGATGATGATAAAAATATTTTCAACAACATTAAAGAAGCTTATGAAATTTTAATAGACACTAAAACAAGAACCCGTTATAATAGAAGTTTTTTAGGTGCTGATGTAGAAGAAAAGAAAATTGATATTGAAACTATTTTAAATCAAAGCCAACAACTATTGCAGTATATTCAATACAACGATTCTCTTACTTTGAATTATGAATTAATTGGCCAATATACTGCTCAACTACTTCAACCATATTATACAACTATAATTCATTACAATAAAAACACAAGAGCAACTATTGATATTGAAAAAAATATTTTAACCTGTATTGAATTATTACCTTACGAACAAGTTCAATCTTTAACAGAAAAATTTTTAACTGCATTTCCTAATCATCAACAATGGCTTGAAAAATTATTAACAGAAAAAAAGAAAATAATGCTATGGGAAAAATATTCTGTAGTATTTGCAATACTTGTTGCAATTGGTTTGTGTGTATTTATTGCCCTTATTTCAAAATAAAAATTTTGTGCAATAAAATAATGAAATAGTAAAAATAAAAAGTGTAATTTCAATAAAAATAAATTAAAAAAAATGAGTGTAAATACAAAAGCAATAGTTGGAATTGTAATGGGCAGCGATAGTGATTTATCTATCATGCAAGAAGCTGCTATTTTTTTACAAAATATGCAAATACCTTTTGAGCTAACTATTGTTTCTGCACACAGAACTCCTCAAAGAATGATGGACTATTCATCCTCTGCAAAACAAAGAGGTTTGCAAGTAATTATTGCTGGTGCTGGAGGTGCTGCTCATTTGCCTGGAATGATTGCAAGTAATACAACACTTCCTGTAATTGGTGTACCTATAAAAAGCAGTAATTCTATTGATGGATGGGATTCTATTTTATCAATCTTACAAATGCCAAATGGTGTACCTGTTGCAACAGTTGCTTTAAATGCAGCAAAAAATGCAGGCATTTTAGCTGCTCAAATTATTGCTACAAATAATTCTTCTGTTGCCCAACAATTAGAAAATTATAAACAAATAATGCAACAAGATGTAATGAATAAAGTAAACACAACATCTCAAAAATGGAATAATGAATTTGATAAATAATTCTTCATCATAAATTAATAAGTAACTTTAGTTTTTTACCTTTGTATCAATCAGCATTCAAACCTTATGTCAGCAGAAATTAGAGTAGCCATAGCAGATGATCATAAAATTTTTAGAAAAGGTGTTATATTATGTCTTAGACCTTATGCTAATATAAAGTTTGTATTAGAAGCAGATAATGGAGAAGATTTATTAAACAATATAAAAGAAGCTGACCCACATGTTGTATTAATGGATTTAAGAATGCCTATTAAAGATGGTATTGAAGCTACAAAATACATTAGCAAACATTATCCTCATATTGCTGTTTTAGTTTTAACAATGTTTGAAGAAGAAAAATTTGTAACCCATTTAATGGAAAATGGTGCCAATGGTTATTTACTAAAAAATGCAGACCCTTTAGAAATAAAAAAAGCAATTACAGAAGTAGTTGCAAAAGGTTATTATTTGAATAATTTTGTGAATAGAATTTTATTAAAAAGAGCTCATGCTAAAACAAAAAATGTTACTGTTCCATCTACATCTACTGAAATTAATGATAAAGAAAAAGAGGTGTTAAGATATATTTGTATGGAATTTACAAGCCAAGAAATTGGAGACAAAATGGGCGTAAGTTCTCGTACAATAGAAACAATTAAAGAAAGATTAATGGAACGCTTTGGTGTAAAAAATACAGCTGGTTTAGTATTCTATGCAGTAAAGAATGAATTGGTTGAATAATTTTTTTGCAACACTCTACATAATATATTTTTTACTTTTCTAAAAACTTATCTTTAACAAAACAGCAACAAGAATATTTGAATTAATAACAGCAAAACTGTTGTTAATTTGTGTATGTTTAGTTTATACTGTTATTTTTGTTAGTCTTTATAAAAATGATAATAAGATTTAGTTAGCAAATAAAGAAAAGTTTAAAAGAACAATTTAGTTTAGAATTAAAAATCAATTATGGTATTAGTATATTTTATTGCAGCAATTTTAGGTTGGCATATTGGTATTTATGGATTGTTTAAAAAAATGAATATTGAAGGATGGAAAGCATTTATTCCATTTTATAATACATGGATAATTGTAGAAAAAAGTAACATTAGTAAAAAATGGTTTTGGTTTCAACTGATACCTATTGCAGGACAATTTATTACAGTTTGGATTACCATTATTTTTGTTATGCACTTTGGTAAAACAAACCTTATTCATCATGCTTTATTAGTTTTTGTTCCTTTCATTTATTTTCCATACATAGGTTTTGATAAAAATACTAAATGGGGTGGCGAAGAAGTTTTTAAACGTTATAAAAAGCCAATAACAAGAGAGTGGATTGATGCTGCAGTTTTTGCAACTGTTGCTGCAACTATTATTCGTACATTTATTTTTGAAGCTTATGTTATTCCATCGGGCAGTATGGAAAAAACTTTATTGGTGAATGATTTTTTATTTGTAAATAAAATGTCTTATGGACCAAGAGTACCTCAAACACCATTAAGTTTTCCTTTTGTTCACAACTTTATGCCAAGTTCTCAACGACCATCTTATTTAAAATGGATTCAGTTAGATTATAAAAGAATACCTGGCTATGATAAAGTAAAAAGAAATGATGTTGTAGTGTTTAACTTTCCTGAAGGTGATACAATTATTAATTTACCTCAGTATGGTTCTTTAAATCCATATTATAGTGTAATGCGTACACTAAGATTTTTAAAGCCTGAATATATTGGAAGAAATTTCAACATAACAACTTATGAAGAAGAGGAAGAAGCAATGATGACTTATCCTTCAAGAGAAGCATTATACTCAACTTTAGTAAACAATAATTTGCTTTTAATACATCCTGCTGATAAAACAGATAATTATATTAAAAGATGTGTAGCACAGGCAGGAGATACACTTTCTTTAAAAGATGGTATTTTATATATCAATGGCATTAAACAAAAAAATCCAGAATTTTCACAACGTTCTTATATCGTTCATGCTTCTAAAAATGGATTAGATTTTGATGAGTTAAAAAATGAATATGGTATTGATATTAGATCAGATGAAAATTATGTAGATTATCAATTTCAAATAAATGGGAACTTAGCAAAATATGGTACAGCTATTATTGCTTTAACTGAATCAGATTCTGCAAAACTTTCTAAAATGAAAAATGTAACTAAAATAGAACCCATCATTGAAAGTTATAGTAGTATGGCTGCTCAATATCAATATTTTCCTTTTGATTCTGCTAATTATAAATTCTCAAGAGATAATTATGGACCTATTTATATACCTAAAGCAGGTACAACAGTTGAGTTAAATAAAACCACACTTCCACTGTATCATAGACTAATAACTAATTACGAAAAACACACACTAATAGAAAAGGGAAATGAAATTTTAATAGATGGTAAACAAGCAACAACATATACTTTTAAATACAATTATTATTGGATGATGGGAGATAATAGACATAACAGCCAAGACAGTCGTTTTTGGGGCTTTGTTCCAGAAACTTATGTTGTAGGTCGTGCATCAATGATATGGTTTAGTTGGGATAAAGGACCACGTTGGAAAAGATTTTTTAAGATAATTAAATAAAAAGTTTTACGTTATTGTGTTAGTGAAAACTAATTAAAAAAAGAAATCTATGCCCATTGAAAAGTACAGTTTTGATTTTGAAATATATAATTCAATAGATGAACTTTCTTCAGCAGATGCTGCATTATTACAGTTAGCACAAAAAGCTGCAGAAAATGCTTATGCACCATATTCAAACTTTCATGTAGGTGCTGCTGCTTTATTAAATAATGGTGAAACTCTTACTGGCTCTAATCAAGAAAATGCAAGTTATCCTGTTGGCACTTGTGCAGAAAGAGTTTTACTTGGTACAGTTTCAACAATGTTTCCAAATATTCCTTTACAAACAATGGCAATAAGCTATTACAATGAAGAAGGCAAAAGCAATCATCCTATTTCACCTTGTGGTATGTGCAGACAATATATTTTAGAATATGAAAAAAGAGTAAAGCAGCCAATTCGTTTAATATTAGGTGGAAGAAAAGGAAAAATTTATGTAATAAAATCAGCTTCAGATTTATTGCCTTTAAACTTCAGCTCAGAAGATTTCTAAAATTAATTTAGAAATATTAAATTATTATCTTATCTTGTATCATAAAATTTTTATTATTTTTAATAAATGCTTAACTCAATTTTCATAGTAGATGATGACCCAATAACTGTTAAGATTTGTGAAATGGTTATTCAGAATACAAAGTTTGGAAATAAAATTTCTCATTTCCCTGACGAACAGAAGTGTATTAACTTTTTTGCTAATTACTTTGAGAAAAACAAAAAAGATCAAAGCAATCCAATACCAGAACTTATTTTTTTAGATTTGAATATGCCTGTAATGGATGGTTGGAAATTTTTAGAACATTATAGCAATAAATATAGCAATAGATTACCCAATACTAAAATTGCAATTCTAACCTCAAGTATCAATCCTCAAGATTTTATGAAAGCTCAGGAGTATAAAGATGTTATTGATTTTATTCATAAACCATTGTTAGCAGACTTAGTTGAAGAAATGAAATCTAACAAAGCTTTATTGCCTTACTTTTCTTAGTAAATCTACCTCTATTTAATGAATTGGCTTATCTTAATATTAGCAGGATTATTTGAAGTAAGTTTTACTTTTTGTTTAGGAAAAGCAAGAAATAGTGTAGGCACAGAATCTACACTTTGGTATGTAGGTTTTGTAATAGCATTATTACTAAGTATGACATTACTAATCAAATCCATTGAAACAATTCCGTTAGGTACTGCTTATGCAGTATGGACAGGTATTGGAGCTGTTGGAACTGCTTTGATTGGTATATTTATTTTTAAAGACCCAACTAATTTTTGGCGAATATTTTTTATTGTATTACTAATAGGTTCTGTTATTGGATTAAAGGCAGTTTCTGCTGAATAATTTTTTAGTATAATGTAACAGTAGCACCTAACCAAGCCATCATACCCATTCCATTTTCAATAGCTCTTTCATCAATATTAAAAAGTGGTGTATGTACATTATGTATAATTCCTTTTGCTTCATTTCTTACACCAAGTCTAAAAAAGCAACCAGGTATTTGTTGAGTATAAAAACTAAAATCTTCTGCTCCCATTCTTAATTCAGTTTCTTCAACATTTTCTTTGCCAAAAAAATTATCTGCAAGCTGCCAAGCAGTGGTGGTAAGGTTTTCATCATTATCAACTGTTGGATAGCCAACATCAATTTTTACATCTATTGTTGCTCCCATACCTTCTGCAATTGCTGTTGCTTGTTTTTTAATAAGATCATGAGCTTTAAAACGCCAAGTTTCATCCATTGCTCTTAATGTGCCTTTTATATTAACTTCACTTGGCAAAACATTTGTTGTGCTTCCTCCATTAAATGCACAAAAAGATAATACTGATGGAGATATTGGGTTGTTATTTCTTGAAATAATTTGTTGTAATGAAACAATTATTTGAGATGCAATTAAAATGGTATCTGCTGTTAAATGTGGTGCTGCTGCATGTCCTCCTTGTGCTTTTATTGTTATAAATATTTCATCAGAACTTGCCATAATTCTTCCTGTTCTAAAACTAAATTTTCCTAAGTTTAAACCTGGATGAACGTGCATACCAATAATGCCCTGTGGTTTTGGATTTTCTAAAACACCTTCTTTAATCATTAAACTTGCACCACCAGGATTTTTTTCTTCACCTGGTTGAAAAATAAGTTTTATAGTTCCTTCCCATTCATCTTTTAATTCTTGTAAAATTTTTGCAGCACCTAATAAACAAGTTGTATGTACATCATGCCCACAAGCATGCATTACCCCATTGTTTACTGACTTATATGGAACATCATTTTCTTCTGTAATTGGCAGTGCATCCATATCTGCACGAAGTGCAATAATTTTTTTATCAGGATTTCTTCCTTTAATAATTCCTACAACACCTGTTGTAGCCATAATACTAAAAGGAATATTTAGTTCAGATAATTTTTGTTGAACAAATTTGCTTGTCTCAAATTCTTGATAGCTTAATTCTGGATGTCTGTGCAAATGATGACGAATTGCAATAAATTCTTCTTGATATTTGTTAGCTAAGGTTCTTATTTTTTCTTGTAACATAGGCCACAAGTTAAACAGCTAAAAATAAAATTCCAAAAAAGATTATTAGTAGATGATGGAAATATTTATCAACTAAAATTCTTCATCTGGTGGAGGTATGTAATCTATAACATCTTCTACAACAAAAACACCATTAGGGAAAGATTTATTTAAAATTTTTCTTTGTTTTTCTGCATCTTCTCTTTTAATATAATTGCCAAACCTAACTTTAAAATATGGTGATTGAAACATTACATAAACTTTTTCAGTTGGATATTTTGCTAATAAATCTGCTTTTATGCTAAATGCTTTTTCTCTATCTCTTGTGCTGATTACTTGTATTCTAAAACCCTTGTATTGTCCAGTGCTTGTAAGCATTGAGCTACGTTTGTTAATAATAATTTGCTTTTGAGTAAGTATATCTAAACGAGCATCTTTTCTTACAATAATAGTATCGTTAGCATAAGATAGGCTAAGAGAAAAACATAAAATTATTATTGAATAACAGAATCTCATAAATCAAAATTTAATAACCAGCTTTTGCACCACCAATATTTTCTATAGGATGCCAAGTAGTTTTAATTTCTTGCGAATCTAAGATAAAATATGGACTCTCAGCTTCATCATTATACCAATTAACTTTATCATAAAAGTTTACTCTTTTTACATTTAATGATGCTTTTTCTTGAATTAATTTTTTAGATGTAACATCATCTTCACAATAAATAATTGCATTAACATCCATGTGTTCTGCAAAATATTTTGTAAGTTCAGATGGTTTGCCTGTAAGAATATTTACAACTCCTCCAGGAACATCGCTTGAATTTAAAACTTCTGCAAATGTTACAGCACATAAAGGTTTTGTTTCGCTTGCCAAAATAATACAAGTATTACCTCCTGCAATTACAGGTGCAACTACAGAAACTAAACCTATTAATGAGTTTGATTGAGGAGCAATAATACTTACAACACCTGTTGGTTCTGGTACAGAGAAATTAAAATGAGAAGAAGCGACAGGATTAACAGTTCCAAAAAGTTGTTGAAACTTATCGCACCAACCTGCATAATAAATTAGTCTATCAATAGAAATATTTACTTCATTTTCTGCTTGATTTTTGGTTGAACCTTGCTGAATTATTTCATCAATAAACTGTGCTTTTCTGCCTTCTAACATTTCGGCAATTCTGTACAAAATTTGACTACGATTAAAAGCTGCTCTTGCACTCCAACCACCAAAAGCATTTCTTGCAGCTACAACTGCTTCTCTAAAATCTTTTCTTGAACTTAAACACATATTGGCTAATTGTTTACCTTCTTTATTAAATGGTGTGTAATAACGTCCACTTTCTGTTCTTGGAAATTGTCCTCCAATGTATATTTTATATGTTTTTAATACTTCTAATCTCATAGTTGAAAAGGTATTTGTATGAATATTACTGCTGAAAACTCTTGTTACTTTTTTTGATGTAGTTGTTGTTGCCATAATCTGTTAATTATTTTAAGGAAAGAAACGATAGATTTCTTTTCTGTTTAATACTCTGCTTAGTTTAATTATATTTTCTTCAAGAATAAAACCAATTCTATATTCACCCATTCTAATTCTGTAAGCAGTTTTATATCCTTTTAGTTTTTTAATATTTAAAATCTCTTGTAAATTATTTGCATTTTGTAACCCTTCAATTATATCAGCAAGTTGTAATTGCAATGTTTTGTTCAATTCCTTTTGAACATCTTTTTCAAATTGTTTTGTAACAACTACGATCATTACTTGCGTAATTGTTTAAGAAATTCAGTTGTATCAACCGTTTCGGAATAATCCGTTTCTTCCATTAATCTTCCCAAAACAATATCTTCTTTATCTTCATCATTTAATACTCTACTTTTTAGATGATGTTCTTTCAAAAAATCTTCTACTAATCTTAATTGTTCTAAGTTTTCTGTTTGAATTAATAAAGTTTCCATAAATCATTTTTTATAAATTAAATAGTTTTCTAAACATTCAAATACGCACTCAACCCATGTAAGCCACCTTCTCTACCAAAACCACTTTCTTTATAACCACCAAATGGAGAAGTTGGATCGAACTTATTATATGTATTTGCCCAAACAACTCCTGCTCTCATTTTAGTTGTTAAATTAAATATTTTAGAGCCTTTATCTGTCCAAACTCCTGCACTTAAGCCATAAGGTGTATTATTTGCTTTTTCTATTACTTCATCATCAGTTCTAAAAGTTTGGATGGTTAAAACTGGTCCAAAAATTTCTTCTTGTGCTATTCTACTACTTTGAGCAACATTAGTAAATAAAGTAGGTGGCATAAAGAAGCCTTTCTTTGGTAATATACATTGTGTTTGATACATTTCTGCTCCTTCCTTCTCTCCTATTTTTAGATATTTGTGTATGTTATCCATTTGTTGTTTTGAGTTGATGGCTCCTATATCTGTATTTTTATCTAAAGGGTCGCCAACAATTAATGTTGCTAATCTGTCTTTTAATTTTTGTAACACAATTTTATAAACAGATTCTTGTACAAATAATCTTGAGCCAGCACAACATACATGCCCTTGATTAAAGAAGATGCCATTAATAACCCCTTCTACAGCTTGGTCTAAAGGTGCATCATCAAAAATAATATTTGCAGCTTTACCTCCTAATTCTAAAGTAATTTTTTTATTTGTACCTGCAACAGCACGTTGAATAATTTTTCCTACATCTGTAGAACCTGTGAAAGCAATTTTATTAATATCAGGATGATTAACTATTGCTGCACCTGTAGCACCTGCACCTGTAATAATGTTTACAACACCTGGTGGCAAATCACTTTCTTGAATAATTTCTGCCAACTTTAAAGCTGTAAGTGGTGTAGTTTCTGCTGGTTTTAAAACTACTGTATTTCCTGTAGCTAATGCAGGAGCAATTTTCCATGCTGCCATTAATAAAGGAAAATTCCAAGGAATAATTTGACCTGCCACACCTAATGATTCAATTTTTTTATTTGGATAAGCATATTGCAATTTATCTGCCCAACCTGCATAATAAAAGAAATGATTAGCAGCAATTGGTACATCAATATCTCTACTTTCTCTAATTGGTTTTCCACCATCCATTGTTTCTATAATAGCTAATTCTCTTGCTCTTTCTTGAATCATACGTGCAATACGATAAATATATTTTGCACGTTCTTTAGCTGGCATTTTGCTCCATACCTTGTTATAAGCATTTCTTGCTGCTTTTACAGCTCTATCTACATCAGCAGCATTTGCTTCTGCAACTGTTGAAATTTTTTCTTCTGTTGCTGGATTAATTGTATCAAAATATTTTTTGCTTAATGGTTTTTCAAATTTCCCATTAATAAATAAATCGTATTTAGCATTAATTTTTGCACTTGATTTACTTTCTGGTGCAGGGGCATATTCAATCATTCCAGAGCCTTCTAAAAGAGGGGCTACTGATTGTTTGTTTTTTTTAATTGTTTTACTAATTGAAGCCATATTGTGTTATTAAAAAATAATATAAATTTCGTTTAGTTCTTTATTGTTTAAATCTTCTGCTTTAGTTAGGTATAAAAATATTTTAGTCAATTGAAAAATAATTACCACTTTGATAAATTCCTGTTCTTTCTTTTTCTAATTGCATGAGTACATCATTGGCTAAACTGCTTGCACCAAATCTGAACCATTCATTATTCATCCACCCTTGTCCTAAAGTTTCTTGTAGCATTACTAAATAATGAACAGCTAATTTAGCTTTACTGATGCCACCTGCTGGCTTCATAGCAATTTTCTTTCCTGTTTTGTAATAAAAATCTCTGATAGCTTCAAGCATAACTAATGTAACAGGCATAGTAGCAGCAGGCTGAATTTTTCCTGTTGAAGTTTTAATAAAATCAGCTCCTGCATACATAGCAATATCACTGGCTCTTCTTACTTTATCATAAGTTACCAATTCTCCAGTTTCTAAAATTACTTTTAGTCTTGCAGTACCACAAGCTTCTTTTATTTCAGCTATTTCATCAAACACAAAATTGTAATCGCCTTCTAAAAATTTGCCTCTACTAATTACCATATCAATTTCATCTGCACCTTCAGATACTGCATATTTTGTATCTTTTATTTTTACATCTTTAGGAGCTTGACCACTTGGAAAAGCTGTAGCTACAGCAGCTACTTTAATGCCTGAATTGCCTAATGCTTTTTTGGCAATCCTTACCATACTTGGATAAACACAAACTGCAGCAACTGTTGGTAATCCTGGATAATTATCATGTAAATGTTGAGCCTTGTAGCATAATTGTTTTACTTTACCTTCAGAATCTTTACCTTCTAATGTAGTAAGGTCAATCATATTTAAAGCAAGTTTTAGTAAATAAACTTTAGAACTTGTTTTAATGCTTCTTGTGGCAAAACGTTTAGCTCTTTCTTCTACACCTACTTGATCTACTCTTGGAGATAATGTAAAATCAGGAATTTGTAAACTCATATTTGTATCTATCATAAATTATTCTTGTAAGTATCAAATGTATGATTTTAAATTTTATTTTTTAAAATAGAATGTAAAAAATTGTTTTATTAGTTTGTTTAAAATCTAATTAAATAGATTTACAATGGTAATTTTTTATAATAATATATTCTAAAGTACAAGTGTGCGACGCAACAAAAG
Source organism: Chitinophagales bacterium (assembly GCA_026931325.1). Classification (GTDB taxonomy): domain Bacteria; phylum Bacteroidota; class Bacteroidia; order Chitinophagales; family Chitinophagaceae; genus UBA1930. The sequence goes on from JAIXLO010000089.1 coordinate 18,037, forward strand.
TTTCATAGTTGTTGTGTAGCTAAGTACATTAAAATTATCTTTACAAAATGATGGAAGATAAATTTCTAATGTTTGAAAATCGTTTACAAAAAGTATTTAAACATAAAAGCAAATTAGCTAAGAGGCAAAATATTAGTTGTTACAGAATTTATGACCACGATTTGCCTGAATTTCCTTTGTGCATTGAGTTGTATGAGAATAAAATTTATTTAGCAGAATATGTAAGAAGGCATAAAATGACAGAAGATGAACATGAAACTTGGTTAGAAAAATGTATTGAAGTGATTGTAAAAATAATTGGTATAAGAGATGAAAATGTTTATATAAAACAACGAAAAAGAAAAAGTAACAGGCATGATCAATACGAAAAAACAGATGATAAAAAAGATTTTTTTGTTGTTGAAGAAAATGGCTTAAAATTTTTAATTAACCTAACAGATTATTTGGATACTGGATTATTTTTAGATCATAGAATTACTCGTAAAATGGTTATGGAACAAAGTGCAGGAAAACGAGTTTTAAATTTATTTGCATATACTGGTTCGTTTAGTGTATATGCTGCAGCAGGAAAAGCTGCAACTGTTACTACTGTTGATTTAAGTAAAACTTATTTGCAGTGGGCAGAAGATAATTTTACTATTAATTTACTAAAAGATAAAAGCAAATATTTTTTTATTCATGCAGATGTAAAGCAGTATTTAAAAACATTAAAACCTAACAGTTTTGATTTAGTTATAATGGATCCTCCTACTTTTAGCAATAGTAAAAGGATGAAAGATTTTTTAGATATTCAGCAAGACCATGTAACATTATTGAATGATGTATTGCAAGCACTTTCGCCAAATGGAATTATTTATTTTAGTACCAACTACACAAAGTTTGTAATTGATACAGAAAAAATAAATTCTAAAGAAATAAAAGATATTACAAAAGCAACCACAGCTTTTGATTTTGAAGGAAAGTTAAAACGATGGTGTTATAAAATTTGTAAGTAGATTAAAAGAATAATGCTTTTAATTCTGTAGCATCATCAGGTTTCATTTTTCCAGCTAGAATTAATCTAAGTTGTCTACGTCTTAATGCTCCATCAAATAGTTTTTTTTCTTCTTCAGTTTCTGGAATTAGTGCAGGTACAGAACGAGGCTTTCCATTTGGATCTAATGCTACAAAAGTAAAATAGGCTTCGTTGCTTTCATATTCATATTCATGTAGTAAATCTTTTCCCCAAACTTTTATATGAATTTCCATTGAAGTATTAAATGCTCTACAAACTTTTGCTTCTATATGTACTACATTGCCTAATTTAATAGGATTTTTAAAACTTAAATTATCTACACTTGCAGTCATGCTTGGAGTATTACAATGTTTGCCAGCTGCAATTCCTGCTGCAATATCCATCCAATACATTAAACGACCACCCATTAAATTACCAAATACATTAGTATCGTTTGGTAATACTAATTCGTTCATTATAGTAAGGCTTTCACTTGCTTTTTTACCTTTCAATTTACTTTTCATAATGAGTGCAAAAGTAATGCTTTACTATTCTTAAATAATTTGTTGATTGAAAATTTTCAAATAAAGTAATTGATTACATTTTTTGTTGCATTATTGTAGAAATGCTTTTTGCATGTTCTTTCATTTTAGTTGCATTTGTGCCTGAATAAAGGCTATCAACTACTTCGTCAAATAAAATATGCCATCTATCAAAGTGCTCTTTTGTTGTATTATATTTTGCATTAACAGTTCTATGTGTTACTAAAGGATTCCCTTCATAGTTGCCTGTATAAAATAAAACATTCTCCCAAAAATCACATAATAAGTTTGTATGGTCTTCCCAATTTACAGGAGATACTTTTGTAAAGAAGTATCCAAGCACTTCATCATTTTTTACTTTTTCATAAAAAGTTACCATTACTTTTTTTATGTCTTCTTTATTTAAAATATCTTTTTTCATTTTCATAAATTTAAAAGGGTTTTAGAGTTTATGAAACAATTAATTTTCTTGAGTTTTCATAAAATAAGCAGCTAATAAATTACCTATAATTACAAAAAAGCCAATCGTTAATATAATGCCTGAAATTAGAAATACAACAAAGAATGGGTGAATGCTTTGCATCATTGCACTAAAAGGAACTTCATTAGAAAGATGCATTTGCCAATTTGATTTTAATACTCCTGCAATAATTAAACTTATCCAAAAAATCGGTAAGGCAACAAGTGTAATATATAAGCCTGCTGTTATTCTTTTTTCTGTTTTAGGTTTATGAATTTTAAAAATATTACAAACAAATGCTAATAATAAAAAAGTATTAATACCAATAGTTGCACCCATTGTATGAGCAACTGTAATATGTGTGCCATGAGTGTATATATTAATTGCAGGAATAGACATTGCAATTGCTAATAATAGTGTAAGAAATATCCATAAATCAGCAGCTAATAAAAAACGATAAGATAAAATATGATAAAGCTTTCTTGCAGTATTGACAGAAGATTTCCAATAATAAATTATTCTTCCTAAAAGCAATAACTCTGTCATGCTAACACCATAACTTACATATTGAATATATTTTGGTGCTGGTAAAGTATAAATATGATGTCCCCAATTGAACATCAAATTAAATAATCCTAAAAAATACAATGCAAATGAAATACCAGAATAGCTATATTTTTCAGAACCAGAAATTTTATCCATCAAATAAATACTACAGCCATAAATAAGCATATTCCAACAACCAACCATTGAGCCATAAGACTTCCATTGAATGGTCATATCATGTACAATGTTTGACCTAAAATAAGGTATCAACCATAAGTAAGATTCTAAATAAGTGAATAAGAAGAATACAGTACCAGTAAGCCACATCCAAATATATACAGGCTGTTTACGAAAATCTTTGATAGTTTTTATAACATTAATCAAAAATAAAATCCAAGCAATAATTATAGGTATTGCTAAGTATGGATGAAATTCCCAATATTCTCTTCCTCCAAAAATGCCCAACACATAAGTTATTAAAATTACAACAACTGCTATAGTAAATAAAAACCATTGCCATTGAGCTAATTTATTTGACCATAAACCATTTCTTTTTTTAATTAAATAATGAAGTACAGAACCACAAGCAGTTATTAAAATCCAAAATACAGCAGATGAAACGTGTAATGGTCTAATTTTTTCAAAAGAAAATGATTCTCTGTATAACCCTGGAAATACATATTGAAAAGCACCAATTGTACCAAATATTAAGGTTGAAAAAAGTAATAATAATCCTGTAATAACAAATAAATGGCTTATAGGCTTTTTATCTTTCAATAGTTCCATCGTAATTTGGTTTTAATTTAGCTGGTGAAGCATTACCAGATGAGTCAATACTTTTAAAATAAGCAAGCATTTCATTCATCTGCTGTTCTGTTAAATGAAATGCAGGCATTATATTAGTTCCATTTTGTAAAAAGTGTTTTATATACGCTTCACTTCTATTAGAATATACATTGGTAAGATCAGGTCCTAAATAACCTCCTAATCCATAAATTTGATGACAAGCATTACAGTTTTTTTCTTGCCATAATCTTTTTCCTTTATCTGCCATAGTTCCATACTCTGCATTACTACTATAATTTTCTTTATATAAAAAAAGGGTATAACATAAAAAAGAAACAGCAAGTACAATTAATGTCATCACTTTTACCCTATCGGACATAATAATTTTTTATTTATACTTAAATGATAATTTTTACTAAAAATTAAACGGTAAAATTCTATAATAAAAAGATAAGCTTGTATGATTATACTCATCAAATTCACTTTACAATTTTATAAGTCCTTATGTTTAAACTTTCTTAATGAAATATAAAAAGGCACAAAAATCCATAATATCAATAAAGCAAATGATAATAATAAGCCCCAATTATTTCCAAAATAATCTTGGAATACAGCCCCTGTAATACCCATCATTGCAGAAACATCTAACCTTAATAAAATTAATATTCTGCATAAATCAATTGGACTTAAAGCACTTAAACCTACTACAATTTTCTCAATAGGATAATCTGCAAATTGAAAAAACAAAAATAAAACCAACCCATCAAATAATAAAGCAAAATATAACCAAGCCATAATTGAAATGCCAATTCCTTTTGCTTTGTCTCTTGTTAGCATACTGCATAAAAATGCTACAGAAACAAATATTATTGAAAGCATAATTCCTGCAACCAACATTATTAAAGCAGTGCCAAGTTCAGCAAATAATAATAATGGAATACCAACACCTATAACATAAGCAGCAGACATATTTAAAGACAATCCAACAAATAGTGCTTTCCAAATTTTACTTCTCTTTACTGGGTGGCTTACTAACAATTCTATAAATTCATTACTATTATAAACATAAATAGTAGAAAACAAAACTGAAACTAATGGTACAGTAAGTAATACTATATTTAAAATAGTTAATAAACCTTTTGTTGCATTATCTTCTAAACCAAAAGCACTCCAAGAAAACAATGCAAGCATAATTGTGTATGCAATAACTATCTTGTTTTTTAGAATATCAATAAAAACATATTTTAAAACCTGCATCATTAATTGTTTGCTTTTAAAAGATGAACAATAGATTTGGCAATACTTTCCTGTCCTGTATCTTTCTTTAATTCACTTACACCTTTATGTAAAATTAATTTACCATCCTGCATAAAAATTATTTCACTTACCAAATCTTCTAATTCACTTAGTAAATGTGATGTTATTAATATTAAAGCTCCTCTATTTTTTGCATCAATAATTTTTTCTTTTAAAATATTAGTAGCAATAGGATCTAAGCCTGCAGTTGGTTCATCTAATATCAACACTTTAGAGTTAAACATAAAAGCCAATACTGCACTAACTTTTTGTGTTGTTCCTCCACTTAATGTTCTCATTTTTTTATCAAGCAATTTATTCATTTCAAATTGCTGATAAAGGTCTTGGTCTAATTCGTTATCATTTCCTCTTATACTTTTAATCATTTCAATAATTTGTCCAATAGTCATGTTTTCTGGATAACGACCTATTTGAGGCATATAACCTATTTGCTTTTTATAATTATTATCGTTCTTAATATTTTTTCCATTAAAAATAATTTCACCTTTTTCTGGCAACACCATTCCAAGAATTGATTTTATTAATGTTGTTTTACCACATCCATTTGGTCCAATCAATGCAATACATTCACCAAGCTTTAGTTCAAGGTTTACATTATCTAAAGCTTTAAACTTTTTAAATTGTTTGGTAATATTTTTTATCTCAATCATAATTTATTAGGTATCATTCTTGGTTTATTATCTACAAAATTCTCAGGTGTTAATGATGGTAAAATTTTTTCTGATTTGTCTAATAAATTAATCATAAAACTTCTGAAAAGTAGCATAGCAGGTGGATTTTTTTCTACAATTACAGAATACAAACTCAGTGGATGATAAGGTACATCTCCTATTTTATCTTTATTCAAATCATAGCCTTCATATTTATCCCAATAATTTTCTGAAAAATAGTTTAATGTTAAGGTTCCATTAGTTGAAACATCAAATGTATTTCCAATAAAATTATTTTTTTCAATTTTATTATCCATACAATTTGCCTGCATTCTCATACCCCAACCATTTGCTTTAAAAAGATTTTTTTCTACAACAATTCTATTTGATCCATCAAAAAATATTCCTGTAGTATTTCTTATAAACTTATTGCCAGATAAATAACAATCTGATAATTCTTTGAACAAAACACCATAAGCAGCATCTCCCCAATTTTCTTCAAAGGTATTATTCATCATTACAACTCTTTTAGTAAACATTACTGCTACACCAGCTCCATTATTTCTAAAATAATTTGTTACATAAGAGTTGTCATTAGAAAACATAAAGTGTAATCCTTATCTTAAATTATTTTCAGAAATATTTCTCAAAATAACAGATGCAGTTACAAACTCAAAATAAATTCCATCTCTATGGCCCGAAATTTTATTGCCAATAATTTGTAAACTATCACTTTTCCAGCAATGAATAGCATTGCCAGATTGATATTCTTCTTTTTGGCTGGCTTTTATGAAGTTATTTTTAATAAGACAATGCTTAGAGTATTGAAGAGAAATTCCAAAAAAATTATTTAGTAAAATATTGTCTTCAATAATTATATTTTTAGAATCATAAATTTTTATTGCACCTGGATCGTTCATCATTGCTCTACTGCAATTTTGAACTTGAAGTCCTTTGATGATTACATTACTTACTAAAACAGAAAGTATTTCATATTTTAATTCACCATCTAAAATTGGCTTATCAATACCAATCAAAGAAATAGATTTTTTGATAACAATATTACCTTCTTTATAAGTTCCTGCATGAACAAAAACAGTATCGCCATTTTTTGCATATTCTAATGCAGGCTTAATTGCTGAAAAAGATCTTCCTTTTCCTACGTGAATTACATTAGCAACAACATTATTTATAACAATGAAGCTGTACAAAAAAAATAATAAAAAAAGCTTATTACTATTAATAAAGATGTTGCCCCTCATGCTTCATTTCATTAGTATAAAAAGTACTGATTTCTGTCCAAATTTTTACAGGTGATGCATATTCTGCAGACTTTTTTTCTGCATCTTCTTTAGAAAGAAAAGCTAAAGTATTTCCGCCCATTGGGCTTTTTATATTTTCATTATGTATGTACCAAGCTTGAGTTGCATCAATTAATTCATTTTCTTTTAAAGCATTTCCAACATAATATTTTGCTATGTTATTTTTATCCTGTGTAGAAATATAACCATTCATGCAGCTAACATCATCAAACTTATATACTCTTCCTTTTTTTGTAACTATTTCAGTAGCAAATCTTCCATCAGAAATAGACATTTTGCAAAAACTACAAGCATCTTTGTTTAAAGCTATTGGCTCTGGTTTATTATTACTACAAGAAGTAAAAAGTAATGAACTTAAAATTATTACAACGCTTAATGATGCTGATGATTTTTTAAATTTTGAAAAGAATTTATTTTCAAGTATCACAGCAATAAGCACTAATACTCCTGCAGAAATAAACATCCATCCACCAGTTGTAGGAATTGAAAAAGCACCAAAGTTCAATAATTGTTTAAATCCTAATAATGGTGGTTGATACACCATACCAGGAACTTTAATAGCTGCATTGGGGTCTAAGTTATGCCCATAATCGTATAACCATCTCCAAAAATCCACCATTGATACTACACCAAATAATGCAAATAATATTAAAGATAAGTTTAGTAAAATTCTTTTACCAACCAAAGCAACTATAATAAATAACAAAGCAAAGAAACCAATGAGATAAGGTAAAAGTTTGAACTCAATAAAATCTTCTGTATGCAAAGTTTTCATTCCAATATAGTGGTTCAAACCATTAATAATATCTACATTTCCTCCAATTTTATTTGCATAAATTTGAAGTACTAATCCTTCAGGATATTGAGGTGCATCTAAATATATATTCCAAAGAGGAACAAATATTGAAATAATTAAAGCTAATGCTGCAATGGCAAGCATTACCTTTGAACGAGCTGATATTTTCATTTTATTAATTTTTCAATTTTGCTTACAGATTTTATTAAAATCTTTCGAAGAAAATAAAAACTATAAGTTTTAAAAAAGGGCAGTATGTTTTTCAACATGCTGCCCTTTTAAATTTATTTATTCCTAATTACTACTTAGAGGCAGCACTATTACCTAATTTGTAAGTAAGAGGTACATTGCTACCTTTTGGTGAAACTCTTACGTAGCCTTGCATTTCTTGGTGAAGTGCAGAGCAGAAATCTGTACAATAAATTGGGAAAATACCTACACGGTTAGGAACCCATTTTAGTGTTAAAGTTTCTCCAGGCATAATTAATAATTCTCCATTATCTGCACCTTTTACGCCAAATCCATGTGGCACATCCCAATCTTGCTCAAGGTTAGTTACGTGGAAATAGACTTCATCGCCAAGTTTTACACCTTCAATATTATCTGGTGCAAAGTGAGAACGAACAGCAGTAATATAAACATGCACTTTATTGCCTTCTCTTACAACTTTAGTTTCACCTTCACCTCTTGCTACATAAGGATGTTTATTTTT
>JAIXLO010000054.1 GCA_026931325.1 Chitinophagales bacterium
GGTTATGATATAGCTACTGCTACAGCTAAAGAACCAATCATTTATTCTGTAGCAAATAAAGTTGAAAAAACATTTTTACTTTCAAAAAATATTACACAATATTTACTTTTTATTTACTTAGGAAAAAAACAAGTTAGCTCAAAAGAAATTATTGCATTTAAAAATAAAACAATCAGTTTGCAACAAATAGAAACTATGAATAAAATTGTAACTGAAGCTGCTTGTTGTAATAATATAGTGCAATGGGAAAAATTAATGAATGAAAGTGAAACAATGCTTTCTACCATTTTACAAACAAACACTATTCAACAAAAATATTTTCAAGATTATCCTTTTGCTATAAAATCTTTAGGAGCTTGGGGAGGAGATTTTATTATGGCAACTTGCAGAAATATGGATCAAGCAAAAAAATATTTTCAATCTAAAAACAAACAACCCATTTTTACCTATAAAGAATTGACACAATAAAAATGACAAAACAAATAATAGCCAAATACCCATCAAACATTGCATTAGTAAAATATTGGGGAAAGCATGGAAATCAATTACCATGCAATGCCTCATTAAGTATGACACTTAGCAAAGCATATACTGAAATATTTTTGCAATGCACACCTAAAACAAATACAACTATTGAACTTGAATATTTTTTTGAAGGACAACCAAAAGAAAATTTTAAAGAAAGAATTATAAAATATGTCTCACAACAAAATGAGTTTTCTGAATTGCTGAAAAATTTTTCTATACAAATAAATTCAACAAACAGTTTTCCTCATTCAACAGGTATTGCATCATCAGCATCAGCATTTGCTGCTATTGCTGCTGCATTATTAAAAGCAACTAATCAGTTTAGTAATGACGAAGAGTTTACTAAAAAAGCAAGTTATTTAGCAAGGTTAGGAAGTGGTAGTGCTTGTCGTTCTTTTTATGGCCCTTATGCACTTTGGGGTAAACTAAATAATATTGAAAATTCAAGTAATGAATATGCAATTCCTGTTAATGAAATTCATGAGAATTTTAAAAAAATGAATGATGCAATTTTGATTGTAGAAGATACACCAAAACAAGTTTCAAGTAGTGTTGGACATTCATTAATGAACAATCATCCTTATGCAAAAGAAAGATTTTTAGATGCCAATAAAAATTGTGAATCAATGATTTCTATATTAAAAAATGGCGACTTTGAAAATTTCATATCCATAACAGAAAGAGAAGCATTAACTTTGCACGCAATGATGATGACTTCTCAGAATTATTATATGTTAATGAGGCCTGAGACAGTTTTTGTTATAGAACAGATTTTTGACTTTAGAAAGCAAACTAAACTTCCTATTTGTTTTACACTTGATGCAGGACCAAATATTCATTTATTGTACCCTGAGCAAATACAAAATGAAGTTGAATTGTTTATTGAAAATAATTTAAAGAGTAAATTAAAATCTGTTATTTACGACCAAGCAGGTTTGGGAGGAATGGTTAATTAAATAAAAAAGATGGAGCAATTAAACTCGAAAATTCTTTTATTTGGTGAGTATGCAGTTTTGCATGATGGAATGGCTTTAGTAATTCCATGCAATAAATATTATGGCAAATTTGAATTTTCAGTTCCTTCAGAAAATAATAAAAATGCTACCCAGTCAAACGAATATCTTAGAAAATTCTGTGCTTTTATTTCAAGCCACATGGATGAAAAATTTGTGTTGGAAGTAAAAAAATTTGAACATGAATTAGAGCAAGGATTATTTTTCAAAAGCAATATTCCTCAAGGTTATGGCTTAGGAAGTTCAGGAGCTTTAGTTGCTGCAATTGTTTTAAGATATTTAGTAAAAGCCAAACATTTAAAAGACGAATTAAAAGTTGTTACATTTCAAAAAATAAATGAGTTAAAGAAAAGTTTGGGAAATTATGAATCTTATTTTCATGGCGTAAGCTCTGGTTTAGATCCTTTGAGTAGTATTTTAAACGAACCGATACTTTACAAAGGTTCACATGATATTATTACAACAAAACTTCCTGAACCTTCTACTGAAAAAAATAATGTTATTTTTCTTTTAGATACTAATGTTCCAAGAACAACATCTAAAATGATGGGAATGTTTAATAGCCTTTATAGTCATGAAGATTTTAAAGAAAAATTTAAACAACATATTATTCAAAATAACAACACAGCTATTCAAAATTTTTTAGATAATAATACTTCCGATTTTTATAAATCAATGTACAATCTAAGTTCTTTTCAATTGCAGTACATGAAAGATTTTTTCCCAGAATCTTTACAAAAAGAAATTACAAAAGGCTTAGATAATGGTGATTACTTTTTAAAACTTTGTGGTGCTGGTGGTGGTGGTTTTGTTTTAGGCTTTACCAATAATTGGCAAGCTACACAACAAAAATTAAAAGACTATAAATTAGAAGAAATTTATAGCTATTAATACTTCACTTATTTTTCAAAAATATTATTCAATCAAAAATTATGTAGTATGAAAAGAATTATAGTTTTCTTTTTATTAATTATTACTATAAACAGCAATGCACAAACCAAAGATGAAACAGCAATTTTAAACTTATTAAAAAAGCAAGAAGCAGCTTGGAACACTGGAAGCCTTGATAATTTTATGAATGGCTATTGGCAAAGCGATAGTCTTATGTTTATTGGTAAAAAAGGATTGACCTATGGTTATAATGCTACATTAAATAATTATAAAAAAAGTTACTCTGATACTTCGTATATGGGTAAGTTTACTTCTACAGTTATTAGTTTAAAAAAACTTTCTAATAATTATTACTTTGTTGTAGGCAAATGGCATTTGCAAAGAAGTGTAGGAAATATTGAAGGTCATTATACTTTATTGATAAAAAAAATAAAGAAGCAATGGTTTATTATTGCTGATCATAGTAGTTAGGGAAGAAATAAAAATTAAGAAAGAATTATTTTTATTCCCCTACATTAAAGTGCATATTAGAAAGTTCTACTTGGAATTTTACTTTTGCTATAAACATAAATTTGTATTTCTTCTTACATTTGAGGTATGAGCAGCATCAAACTTTTTGAAAGTAAACAAGTTCGTTCTGAGTGGAATGAACAAGAACGGAAATGGTATTTTTCTGTACAAGATGTAGTTGAAATACTTACTGATACAGTAGATGCGAAAGACTACATTAAAAAAATGAAAAAGAGAGACCCACAGTTGAATGCCAACTGGGGGACAATTTGTCCCTTGGTTGAGATGAAAGCTGCTGATGGTAAAAGACGCAAGGTGCAAGCTGCCAATACACAAGGGCTTTTACGAATTATACAATCAATTCCTTCAGCTAAAGCCGATCCTTTTAAATTGTGGCTGGCACAAGTTGGCTCAGACAGATTGGAAGAAATTGAAAACCCCGAATTGGCTACACAACGTACAAGAGAATTGTACAAACTTAAAGGCTACCCCGATGATTGGATTGAAAAAAGAATGAGAAGTATTGCCATTCGTGAAGAACTGACTGAGGAATGGAAAAACAGGGGCGTAAAAGAACAAAAAGAATACGCTATTTTAACTGCTGAAATTTCAAAAGCTACTTTTGGTTTAACTCCTACTCAATACAAAAAAGTAAAAGGGTTAAAATCACAAAACCTTAGAGACCACATGAACGACCTTGAGCTTATTTTCTCTATGCTGGGCGAAGCATCTACAACAGCTATTGTCAAAACACAAAATCCTAAAGGATTTATTGAAAATAAAAGAGCTGCAAAACAAGGTGGCGATGTAGCAGGCAAAGCAAGAAAAGACCTTGAAGCAAAAACAAAACAGAAAGTGGTATCATCTCAAAACTATTTGCCTAAATCGAAAAAAATAATTTCAATAGGCAATAAAAAATAATGTTTGATTTGAAAGAATTTTGCTTAATAAGAATAAACCATACTGACAGACTTATTTATTTGGTAATCTAATTATTGTAACTGTTTTAGTGATTTCTGCAATGAGATATTATAATGAAATATAAAAGTGAGAAGGCGTGATAGTGTTAAATAGAAATTAGTAATACTCTTGGTTAAATAGTTTTAATCGATTGAAAAAATTTTCATTCAATTTTTATAATATCCGTATCCTTGTTATGAAGGACTTTTGACCTTATACGAAAATAAATACTTTACTTAAAGCATTACGAGATGAAGTAGTTGATTTTTAAAGTAAAACTGCAATGGGAGCAGTTTGTTTATATACTAAGTATTAATAGAATATTGTCAATATAAATTTTGCTATGAATTTATTTTTGAATAAGACGCTAATTTGACTTTTCTATGTTATAATTAATTTTCTGTTATCCATTTATCATCTTCATCAATATCTTGTTGCTGTTGTTTATATTTTTCCTTAGTTATCTTTTTTTCTGCAATTCTATCTATAATTGCTTGTGCTATTAATTCTTCTGTATTTATGGTAGATTTATCAAGAAGTTGTTTTATTTTATTTTCATTCACATCAATTCTGTATAAAAGAAAAATAAGTTTTTCAAAATCGTTACTAATTAGTTGTTTGATGAAAACTATCAAATCTTCTTTTGAAAATTTTTCAATAGTGGTAATATCTACATTAGTATTCATCTGTAAAAAATAATTGAAATGTAAAGCGGTCTCACCAAGAATCGAACTTGGATCTAGAGTTTAGGAAACTCCTATTCTATCCGTTGAACTATGAGACCATTATTAAAGAACTTCTGAAAAAACAAATGTAATTTTTATTATCGTATTATCAATACTGTTCCTTTTTTTGTAATGGGCTTTTGGTTGTTAATAGAGTATGTTGCTATCCAAACATAAGCACCCATATCCATATCAACACCATTTTGTTTACCATTCCATTTTGCAAAAGGATTATTAGTAGCATAAATTAATTGCCCCCATCTTCCATAAACATTCATACTAAAATTTGTAATAGCTGCAATATTTCCTATTGGTCCAAAATAATCATTTAAACCATCGTTGTTGGGTGTAAATGATGTAGGAAAATAAACATCACTACAATCAACAGTTACTTTTATTGTATCACTTGCTGTGCAACCATCTTGGTCTGTAACTCTAACATAATATTTTCCTGTTGTTGTTACTGTATATGTTGAATTAGTAGAATTGTTTTGCCATAAATAAGCAGCAAAATTTCCTGGTTTTAATATCAACTGATTTCCTGGGCAAAAAGAAGTATCGTTACCTAAGTTTACTTTAATATTATTAGTAGAGTCTTGAACTTCTGCATTCATATTCAAACTACATTCATTTTCATCTTTTACTAAAATTGTATAAGTATTAGCTACAAGATTATTAATGGAAGAAGTTGTAGCATTATTACTCCATAAATATGTATAAGGTGCAGAACCACCAGTAACAATAATTTCAGCAGAGCCATTATGTTGTTTGCATAAATCTTTTTTTATGTTTAGTACACCTTTTAATTCTGGTGGTTCATTTAAACTAATAGAAGAAGTAGTAGTACAAGCATTATCTGCACTAACTTTTACAGTATAACTTCCTCCTTTCAAATTACTAATTGTAGCAGTTGTTTGAATAGGTGTTGTATTCCATTCATAATTATAATTTCCATTGCCACCAACAACAATTGCTTTTACACTTCCATTACTATCTGCATAACAATTTATTCCATGAACAATAGAAGTTGTAACACTTAATACAGTAACTAATTTATTTTTTGTAATAACAATATTTCCAGGGAAAGTAACAGTTAAAGAAACATTATAAGTACCAGAGGTTGTAAAAATATGTGTAGGATTTTCTACATTACTTGTGTTAGATGAAGAACTTGCATCATCAAAATTCCAAGTAAAATTAGAACCACAAACAGAAGATGTGTTTGTAAATGCAACAGTATTATTTCCGCTACATGTAAAAATAAAATCTGTTGCATTTGCAGGAGCTTCAGTAATAGTTATATCATCTATAGCAACACCATTAAAACCATTACATGTTGTGCCAGCACCAAAAACAAATCTAAAACGGATATTATTTTTTCCTGCTAATGCTGTTAAAATATGTTTTGCAGAAACCCAACCATTGCTTCCTCCTGTACCTTGGCAACCACCTGAAGTTGGTAAGCTTGTACCAGACCATCCATCAATTCCAATAGAAGTTATTGGTGAATAATTAAACCAATTTGTTCCTAAACAACTGCTGTTAGAGCTAACTGTACCAAGCGTTTGCCAATTATTTCCTCCATTTTCAGAATACTGAAAAGATGCCCCATCATAACGTCTTTCTGTTTCCCAAAAAATTTTAAATGAAATTTGAGGATTGGTTAATGAAGTAAAATCATAGCAAGGACTCATTAACCAAGAGTTCTCTCCAAGATTATAAAAATTTCCTGTAAGCCCACCAGTTATCCAACACTTTGTTCCACTTGCAGCACTATTAATAATATTTTTATTAGGAGTTCCATAAGCCCAATCATTATTTACACCACCAGTAGTCCAATTACCTTGTCCACTTTCAAAATCTTCATGATAAGGAAAAGTGCTAATGGTTGTAGAACATTGAGCCAATATATTTTGAAAACTTCCTAATAAAAAAAATATAAATGATAATAATATTATTCTTTTGTTCATTTACAATTTTGCTTAACATAAAAATAGGCGGCAAAGTAAATAACTTAATGCAGAATTTTTTATTTTTAGGGCAACTTTCGGCTTTAGTTAGGTAAAAATAATTTTTGTATTTTAAAATATTTTCATGTTTAAAAAAATTCAGACAGTTTTATTAATCCTGATACTATCAGTTTTGTATGTAAATGCCCAAAAAAAAACAGATTCTACTATTATTGCAAAAGCAGATGTTGAAGACACAAAATCTCCTAAGAAAAAAGAAATAAAAAAATTAGAAGACCCATTGCTTGCTTTGCCTTACGATTTAATTGTGAAGATGAAAAGAATGAAGCCAAATCAACTATTAGTAATAGATCACAAATTTGTAAGAAATGATAAAAGAATAGATGAATTTGGAAGACCTTATGAAGTAACTGTTACAGTACGTTTAGGTTTTAGTCAAGATATGATTACAGGAATTGTAAAAGAAGTTCCATTGTATAATACTGCAGGCAGAGAAACAAATATTATTCCTGTAAGAATACCAGTTAAGTTTTGTTGTACAACTCCTATTGATAGTGTTCATAAAAAAAGGCATTGTGGTTTGATGAGTGAATTAAATGACTTTGAAGATAATGAAGGATGTAAAGATTGGGTGCAAGTAGAAGGCGGCTCAGGTAAATCAGGAAGCAAAAAACCTGGAGGAAAAATTGTAAAAAAAGGAGGCGGAATTTCTGGAGAAACAAGTGTTGTAAGTGATGATGATGACGATGATGAGGTAGATAATTTTGGCAAACCTATTTCTAAGAAAAAAAATAAAAAGAAAAGTAAAAGAAGAAAAGCTCAGTTAGATGAAGATGATGAAATTGTTGATAGTACAAGTGTTTCAGAAGATTCTGTTGTTGTAGAAAAAGATAAGAAGTTAACAAAGAAAGAAAGGAAAAAACAAGCTATTGAAAAATCAAAATCTAAAAAAGATAAAAAGGCAAAAGGAAATGAAATAATTGATGATGAAGAAACAGATGAAACACAAACTAACACAGATAGTACAGTTTCAAAAAATAACAAGCCGATAGAAGATAAAGTAGAAAAAGAAAATAAAAAGCAAGAGGCAGAAGAAGATACTGATTTTGACAAACCACAACCAAAGCAAAAACCATCAAAAAGAGAAAAGAAGAAAAAAAATAAAAAAGAAGTTACAGAAATTAAAGAAGAAAGTGAAAACACTCAGCCTGTAGTAGAGAAGAAAGAAGAAACAGAACAAGCAAAACCAGCAAAAGAAACCTCTACAGATAAAGTAGAAAAAGAAAACAAAAAGCAAGAAGCAGAAGAAGATACTGATTTTGGCAAACCACAACCAAAGCAAAAACCATCAAAAAGAGAAAAGAAGAAAAAAAATAAAAAGCAAGAAGTTGATAAAGAAGAAAAAACGGAACCAGCTACTCCTACAACAGAAAAGAAAGAAGAAGCAGAACCAGCAAAACCTGTTCAGGATTCTACATCACAAGAACCTGTAAAAGAAAAATCTTCTAAAAGAGATAGAAAGAAAAAGAAAGATTAACCAATCATTACTTTAGTTTTTTATTATAGACTTATACATTTAGTAAGCATATAACTTTGCATTCTTATTGGTATTAATAATGTTATGGTAAAAATTGGTGAAAATATTACACTACCAGATTTCCCTTTATTACTTGCTCCAATGGAAGATGTTAGTGATCCACCATTTAGGGCAGTATGTAAAGAAAATGGTGCAGACCTTATGTACACTGAATTTATAAGTAGTGAAGGTTTGATAAGAAATGCTATTAAAAGCAAACAAAAGTTAGACATTTTTGATTATGAAAAACCAATAGGCATTCAAATTTTTGGAGGCGATGAAGAAGCAATGTCTTTAAGTGCAAAAATTATTGATACTGTTAATCCTGATTTGTTAGATATTAATTTTGGTTGTCCTGTAAAAAAAGTTGTTACAAAAGGAGCAGGTGCTGGAGTATTAAAAGATATAGATTTAATGGTTCGTTTAACAGAGGCTGTTGTAAAAAGCACACCACTTCCTGTAACTGTTAAAACACGTTTAGGCTGGGACGAACAATCTAAAAATATTGAAGAAGTTGCAGAACGTTTGCAAGATGTTGGCATCAAAGCATTATCTATTCATGGGAGAACAAGAACTCAAATGTATAAAGGAGAAGCTGATTGGAGCTTAATTGCTAAAGTAAAAAATAATCCTAGAATAAAAATTCCAATATTTGGTAATGGCGATATTAATAGTCCACAAAAAGCTGCATTGTACAAAGAACGTTTTGGGGTAGATGGAATAATGATTGGTAGAGCTGCTATTGGCTATCCTTGGATTTTTAGAGAAATAAAACATTATTTAAAAACAGGCACAGAATTACCTCCTCCTACATTACAAGAAAGAGTAGATGTTTGTAAAAAGCATTTATTAAAGTCTGTTGATTGGAAAGGAAATAAATTAGGAGTGTTAGAAATGAGAAAACATTATGCTAACTATTTAAAAGGGTTACCAAATATTAAAGAGTACAGAAATAGATTAGTTGTATTGAATGAAGTAGAAGAAATTTTAGCAGCATTAGATGAAATTTATAATCATTATAAAGATTATGAAATACAAAGAACAACTATTGAAATGATAGACTATCATCAAAAATGTTCTGTATAAAAAGAGTTAGGTTTTAGTTAATTAAAAAGTAGCATTAAATCTTAAACATTCAGTGTTCTACATTTTATTGAGGAGGATGCTTTTCCATTTTACCAAATGGCTTTTTCATTAGTAATAAAAAGTCTTCATCTTTTTCATTAGGATAATAATTATCCAAACCATATTTAATTTCTGTGTGTGGCAAGTGAGAGAATGTTCCTAATAATCTATCCCAAATACTTAATACAGCACCATAGTTTGTATCTGTATAAGGTTGCTTCCAATGATGATGCACTTTGTGCATATTAGGAGAAACAAAAAAATAGCTTAAAGTTTTATCCAACCAAATTGGTAAAGCAATATTAGCATGTGTAAAAGCAGTTGCTAAAACTAATATTGTTTGAAAAATCATTACAGCATACATTGGTGCACCACTAACTAAAATTCCTGCAAAAAAGAAAATACCTCTTATAATACTTTCTATAGGATGATGTCGTAAACC
The DNA here is from genome assembly GCA_026931325.1 of Chitinophagales bacterium. GTDB lineage: Bacteria > Bacteroidota > Bacteroidia > Chitinophagales > Chitinophagaceae > UBA1930. The sequence goes on from JAIXLO010000054.1 coordinate 9,741, forward strand.
TGTTGTAACATCTACATTATTATCTGAATGATGTATTACATGAAACTTCCACAACAATGGAATTTTATGTTCTACAATATGTACTAACCAACCACCAAAAAAATCTAATACTAAAAACGAAACAACTATAATACCTAACACATTTGCATTAGACCAATACACTAAACCAAATTGTTTTGCAAAACACCAATCGCTAATTTTAATAATTACAATGGCTAAAAAAGTATGAATAATTAAATGAATAATTGTAAAAGCAAAATTGATAATTGCATGATGCCACTTAGTTTTTTTATAGTGCATTTGTAGTAATGGTATAGAGCCTTCTATTATCCAAAAGAATAATAAACCACCTACTAAAAATGCCATTCTTTCTAATGGTCGTTGTTCTAAAGTAGAAAAATAGATTACTAACTTTTCAAGCATAAAGTGAAAATAATAAAATTTTAAAACTCTCCATTTATTCTTAAACCAAAAACTTTATCTCCAGTATTATTTACTCCATATTCAATTCTAAAAACAAAATCGTAAATGGTAGTTATATCTAAACCAACACCAGCAGAGCTTAATAAAGAGTTGGATAATTTATCAGTTTTATCAGCAAATTTATTATGAGCATATCCTAAATCACCATAAAGTTTTGCATAAAAACTAAATGGAATTTTTTCATAGTTTTTTATTTTGATTGGATTTTTAAAAATAAAATCAAATAGTTTGTGATAAAAAGTATTATTACTTACAACACAAGCCATACCATCAATTACATAAGATTCCATACTTCTTAAAAATAAATCACCATAACCTATTAATGGTTGATTAATATAAGCAACATTATTACCAAGCTTTACTGTACTGTTAGTATGCAATTGAATAAAATTATTTTTATCAATTGTAAACGCATTTGTTGTTTTTAAGCCTAATTGCACAAGACTTGCATCTTTTTGAAATCCTCTGCTATAAAAACTTGCAGTGTACATAAATCCTTTTTTAGGAAAAGGAATATAGTCAACACCAAAATATTGTAAAATAGCAGAATAAGAAATATAGAAAAGAGAATTGGTGTATGTAGGAAAGTAATTTGGATTTAATTTTAAAACTGTATCTGCTATGCTATTATTATAAAAACCAAGTGTAGAATAAAAACGATACTTTGAATCTGGACGATAAGAGTAAGTAAGCAAAGCCATAAAGTTTTGTTTTATAAAATCTTTTTCGTCTTTTAAAAATACTTGCTTATAATTTTCTGTAGTATAGTTTATTTCTCTTTGTCTTGAATAATTAAAGTTTACAGAAAAACCATGCTTTAATTTTTTATCAATAAAAGGAATTGTATAACCAAATTGTACTTGCTGACTATAACCTGTAATTAGGATTAATGAAAGCTTATCATTACGACCACTTGCATTATTATAAAAAAATTTCAAGCCATAATTTACTCTGTCTAAACTTTTATTATATTCATTCCACCATTGATTAAAATTTCTATCAGCCAATTTAAAATAGGGCAGAGGAAAAATATACCATCTTTCTTTTACTTCAATATTAATGGTAGCAACATTATTAATTAAGTTTGATACATAAACAACAACATCAATAAATAATGATGTATTCATTATTTGATTTTTTGCTAAGATTAACTGCTGTGTTAATTGTCTTGGTGTAAATTGTTCTCCTTGCTTAAAAGGAACTTCACGAAGAATAATATAGCTTTTTGTTTTTTTATTTCCTTTTAAATTGATTTCTCCAATAGTATAATAAACAGAATCTGAATTTGCAATTGTAGTATCAACATCTAAAAAATTTATTTTAGAAGAAGCACTTGTTTGTGCCAAAACACTATTACAAAATAATATACAAAAGCTAAAAAGCAGGCACAAATACTTCATCTAAGAGAATAAAATTTTTATAGGTTATAAATGTATGCTTTTGTAATTAAAATAAATGAAGATTGTTGGTTTTATATTTCAACAATTTAAAGGTAGTTGTGTAATAACTCTTTTATTACATATTTATATAAAACATTAGCTGATTAAAATTATCTTTTAATTCATTAGTAAATTGTTCTTCACCAAAATAATAACGAACTGAATAATCATATCGTTGTAAAGTAGCAATAATGTCGCTAATTTCTGTTTTGTTTACTTTGATAGTAACTAAAATTAATCCAGTTTCTTGTTCTAAACTTGTATTTAACTGTGTTATATAAGCATCATTTGTTTCAATTAAACGACTTATTTCACCAAAAGAAAAATGTCTTTTTTCTATTTCTAAAACAATTATTCCACCAGGTTCATTGCAGCTTAAAAAATTAGAAAGTGCATTTACTAATTCTGATAAAGTAATAATACCTTGCAATTCATTTTGCTCATTAATAACTGCAATAATAGACACTTGATGATGAGATAATATTTTTAAAGCATTAAAAAAATGCTCATCGCTTTTAACAGCAATAATTGCAAATTGATTTTGTAATGAAGCAATAGGAGCAGATTCATCTATATCTAATAAATCATCTTTACTTACTATGCCAGTATATTTATCTTCATTAAGAACGGGTATATGATGAATATCGTAATCTTCCATTATTCTTAATGCAAAAGAAACTTTATCTGTAAGTTGTACTGATGGATAATTTAATTGTATTAATTGCTTAGCTAACATGTAAAATATAAGACAACAGTTATGCCAAAACTGCTGCTATGAATATTTATTTTTATTCAAAAATGCTTCTAAGATTTTATTAAATTCTATAGGAACTTCCATCATTGGTGCATGGCCGCATTTATCTATAAAATGTAATTCACTATTAGGAATTAGTTTATTAAATTCTTGCCCTACAAAAGGTGGTGTAATAATATCATTATTTCCCCAAATCAATAATGTTGGTTGTTTTATATGATTTAATTCTTCTCCAAGATTATTACGAATAGCACTTTTAGCTAAAGCAATAATTTTAATTACTTTAAGTCTGTTATTAGTTATTTCAAATATTTCATTTACTAATTCTTCAGTAGCCATAGCTGGGTCATAAAAGGTAATTTCTGTTTTTTTACGAATATATTCTTTATCGCCTCGCTTAGGATAACTATCTCCCATACCATTTTCAAATAAGCCACTACTACCTGTAAGAATTAATGTTTTTATTTTTTCTGGATGTTTTAAAATATGTACTAAAGCTACATGCCCACCTAAGGAATTTCCTAATAAATGAATATTGTCGTATCCTCTAGCTTTAATAAATTTATGAACAAATTTTTCTAAGCCTCCAACAGTGGTATGAAAAATATCTAAATCAAATAAAGGAAGCATAGGCACAATAACTTTGTGTGTGTGCTTAAAGTACTCTACTAAATCAGCAAAATTGCTAAGTGCTCCAAACAATCCATGCAATAATATTAAAGGTTCTCCTTCTCCTTCTTCTATGAACTTAAATTTGTCTTGTTGTTTTAGTGTATAACTCATATAACTTATTTCTTTTAGCAATCAAAGCTCTACAAATAAAAAGAAAATTATGATATAAATACAATGACGATTTTTATTTTTTACATGTAGTTTTTTGCCTTTATGCTAAGTTATATTAAATGTAGCTATCTTTTATTTTATTTAAACTTGATTTTTTTTATTTCGCCTAATTTTTACAATGAAAAAATATAGTTGCAATAATTATTTTAAATAGGCATTATATCCCAAAAACCCATTTTTTCATATTTCTCTATTCTGTTTTCAATTCTTTTTTGTGGGTCTATATTTTTAAATTCGTTTAGTGCATTAATAATATGTTCTTTTAAAATTTTTGCAGCTTCATCATAATCCCAATGAGCACCACCATCAGGTTCTGGTACTATTTCATCAACTAATCCAAAACCTTTCATATCTGTTGCAGTTAATCTTAATTGTTCTGCAGCAATTTCTTTTTTATCCCAACTACGCCATAATATTGATGAACAACTTTCTGGTGAAATAACAGTGTACCAAGTATTTTCCATCATCAACATTTTATCTCCTACACCAATACCTAATGCACCACCACTTGCACCTTCTCCTATAATTGCACAAATTACAGGAACTTTAAGCCTAATCATTTCATAAATATTTCTTGCAATAGCTTCACCTTGCCCTCTTTCTTCAGCTTCAAGTCCTGGAAAAGCACCTGGTGTATCAATTAAAGTAACAATTGGTTTATTAAATTTCTCAGCCAATTTCATTAGTCTTAAAGCTTTTCTATAACCTTCAGGATTTGCCATACCAAAATTTCTTAATTGCCTTGTTTTAGTATTTGTTCCCTTTTGCTGACCAATGAACATTACAGTTTCTCCATCTAATTCTGCAAAACCTCCTACCATTGCTTTATCATCTTTTACGTTTCTATCACCATGAAGTTCTAAAAAATTAGTAGTCATTTTATCTATATACTTTAAAGTATATGGTCTATCAGGATGCCTACTTAATTGTACTCTTTGCCAAGGAGAAAGATTTTGAGTTATTTCTTTTCTTTTATCTATAATAGATTGCTCTAACTGAAGCAATGTATTGCTATAATCTATCTTAGGATTTTTTTCAGCCAACTTTTTAGTTTGTTCAATTTGCTCATACAATTCTTTAATTGGTTGTTCAAAATCCAAGAATTGTCTATTGGGGTATTGTGGCATACAGTTAAAATTGGTTTGTAAAAATAATACTTTGATTGTATGTAAGTAACAAAATTATTTTTTATAGATATTAAAATACCTTTTTTTGAAAATTCTCAATATAATAAATTGCAATATTTAATAAAACTATATCTTTTATAAAAAAGGAATTTTATTGCAAGTAACTATAAATCATTTATTAACACTATTTGAAAGATAAACATATTGTTTTTTAAAGTAGTATAAATATTTTAGCACTATAAAAATATTTTTTATGAGCAATCTTATACAGGAGTTTAATGATTATAGAATAAGAATGAATGAAGTATTACTAAGTAATAATAATTTAATAATAAAGCGTTTATGGAATTTAGATACTAACACTTATGAAGAAGGAGCTTTAGATAAAAAAACAAAAGAAATGTTAGGCTTAGTAGCAAGTATGGTATTAAGATGCGATGATTGTATTAAATATCATTTAGGAAAAGTTTTTGAATTAGGAGTTACTACAGAACAATTATATGAAGTTTTTGCAGTAGCAAATATTGTTGGTGGAACTATTGTTATACCTCATACAAGAAGGGCTGCAGAATATTGGGAAGAATTGAAAAAAGAATATAGAAAAGAATAAAAAATTTTATTTAAACTTCAGGAAGTTTATAACGTTTATTATAAATAATACCTAAAGAACCACCAATTAAACACCCAACAAAAGCACCAAAAGCTACATCAATAGGGTAGTGTACTCCTACATAAACTTGAGCATAACAAATACTTGCTGCCCATACTAAAAATAAATATGACCATTTTTTAAATGCAGTCTTTAACGTTAAAAAAATAAACATTGCTGCACTAAAATGATTAACTGCATGAGAAGATGGAAAACTAAAACTTGAAGGGCAATAGTTTACCAATAATCTTCCTCCTTGTTGTTGAATAAATGAATCATGGCAAGGTCTTATTCTTTCAAAAATATTTTTTAATAAGTTACTACTAATCTGATCTGAAATTGTTGCCATTATTGCAACAGCAATTAACCATGGAATAGATTTTTTACCATAATTAAATACTATAAACAATAAGATAAATAAGTATAAAGGAATCCATGTTGATGCAGCTCTATACCATGGCATATTATTATCTAATATGGGAGTAGTCCACTGAGAATTTATTTTAACAAAAAGTTGTTTATCAACTTTATCAAGCCAATGAAAAAAATTGTTTAGAAAAAGTAAAGTCATTTCTGTAAAGATAAAGCCTATACTTTTAAAAATAAATTATCTTGATTTTCTTATCAAAAACGCTCAATCGAAGCACTTTGCCCGCCATAATGCCAAACTGCTTGTTAGCGGTTCGGGCTTGTTTTGTTTAGTCTATTTTCATCATTCTTATATTCCATATTGTACATATCAAATCCGTATGCCCAATAATCTTTTTTAATTTCGAATAGTTCAAAACCTTGTTTTTCGTAAAACTTATGAGTAATTTGAGAAGTTCTAACCGTTATTTTTTGAATGCTTTTTATTGAATTGAGTATGTCTATTCTGTATTTCAATAATTTAGTTCCCAAAGATTTACCCTGGTAATCGGGATGGATAATGTCCCAACTGATTTTGCCTATTGTTTTGTCGTCAGAAAAGTTTATCCCACCACAACCAACGATTTTTTCGTCATATAATAATACATAATAGAGTTCTCTTTCGGTTTCCAAATATTTTTTTAAATCTTCTTCTTCGTCAGTTGCGAAAAATTTAGGTGTATTCAACTTAATCAAATTTATTACATCATTTTTGTCGCTTGGTTCATATTCTCTTATCGTAATTAAATCTGTCATCTTTCTATACTCAAATGTTGAATATTTTTAGTTTGTGCTGTGTTTTAGCCTGACCGCTAACGGTTTGCAGCTTGGCGAAGGCGGGGCTTTTTAGCACTACACTTCAATCGAAGCACGAACTCCGAAGTTAACGAAAAACTTTTAATCGAAGACATTTTCTGCCGTTTTTGCCAAACTGATGTTATAGGCATACCCCTTTATTTTCGTTCAGTTTGACGATTGTTGGATTACTGTTGGCTTGGTAGCTCTTTTGCATTTTTTATTTGGCTTTTGTGCGGTTGGGAAAATGCAAATGTGCTACCAAAAGCATTAGGTTACATATAGGCTTTCATAAACTCCGCTTTTTGATAGTTCTTCAACAAGAAAATCTACCCAATCTTCTGTATAAAGATATGTTTCATTAGGCTGGTCATAAACACTCTCTCAAACAGTATTCCTTCCCAAATTCTTTTTCCATTATTTTGTCATAATTTAATAGTAATGACTGACATTCTGCAAAAATATCCGAATCTATTTCAGGGATAGATTTATGTTCAATCATATTACGAAGAGGAATAAAAAATTCAAGGTTTTTTCTTATTGGATTATTTGTGTCAGTCTTAAAATATTCTTTTAAAACAAATTTTACAGTCGTCATTTTCTCTTTTGATTGTGTCGTCATAGCCTTGCCACTAACGGTTCGGGGCTTGGCGATGGTGGGGCAATCGAAGTGCTGTCGTTCAGATTTGCACAAATGTTTAATAGAGGTACAAACGTTGAATTTTGCAGTTTCGCCCCACTGTCGCCAAACCCTTGTTAACTGCCGTTGATTTTTCGTCATACTGTCTTTTTTATTGTTACCATAAATGATCCTTCAATCAGTTTCTCATTAGGAATTTTTGAATAAGCTAATGGTATTAATTCGCTTTGATATGTTGAGCGTAAATTCTCCCATAGCTCTGAAAAGTCATTTATCAAAGGAGAATCGGCTATTGTTTTTGTTTGCCAACCTTGCGGCTCATCAAATTCTTGTTGGTCGTATGCAAGTAATTCAGCCAAGTCGTTTTTAAATTTGAGAGATTGCAGGTATTCAACACAATCTTTATCGTTAGTCAAATAGTACAAATCGTAGAAATGACGGATTTTCTTGGCTAATTCTTTTGACGGATTTTCCGAATATGAAAAACGAATAAGTGAAACCAATTTTTCGAGCATTGTTCTTCGTTTATCCAAAATATTGAGGGTAAAAGCGTTTAATCCATATTCTTTTATCGCTTCTGTTTGATTTGTTGCGGTCAGAAATTCGGTAATAAATGAAGTGATTTCTTGTTGTACAAAAGGATACGGATTTGCAAATGAATTGATTTCGACAATGATTCGTTTTTGAACATTGTTAGAAAGTAGGTTGCTAATAGTACTCGGATATTGAAATAGTGATTTGCGATATACCGTACCTTTGCGTGTTACACCTTGCTCTTCGATTTCAGTCAAATCGTTAGTAATTGTTTTTTCAATGTTTCGGATTTTAGTTTTCAAAGCATTTCCAGTCAACCTTTCATCAAGTAAAGCGATGTCAATATCTTCCGAAAAACGGTTGATTAAACGATAACCTTTTGTTAGTGAAGTTCCACCTTTGAAAACTACACTTCCAGCGTGATAGGATTGCGATAATCTATAAAGAATTAAGGTTATCCAATAATCCTTTTCAATAAAATCGGGCAGAATAGCAAAATGCGTTGCCGTCAGCCGAATTAGTTCGTTAAAATCTTGTATGTTATTGTGTAATCTCATTGAATGTTCCAGTTTTTTTGTGTGGGTAAAACTTTATCGGATATTCCAAGTTTGTAAACAGTTATCGGATTTAGTTTTTTGAATAATTGAGTTGTATCTTCCTGTGGTTTTACTTTTTCCAATATAGCTCCCAAAAGTGCGATTGCCTGTGGTGTATATTTCAACGCTAACTTTTTAATTTTTGATGTTTCTTGTTCGTTTAATTTTCCAATTAGATATATCAAACGTTGACAAGAATTGTCGGGCGTTGTATCGGGAATATTTTTAAAAAAACGCAAACAATCGAGCAATCGCAGAAGCGGAATATTTTCTTTTGTGATAGTATTGTCTTGTCGGATAAATCGAATACGATAAATGCCACGTATAATGGCTTTTTTTTCTTTCTGCATTCCGATTTCTAAAATGGCAGGAACTTGTGTGGTCAGTGCAAAATCATTGAAAGCCGAATATCCTGTGATATAACCAATTAATTTACCGTCTTGCTCGATTAAATCTTTTACAACCTGATAAGTATCGGGAGGTAATTCTCCAAATTTGCTCATTTCGGGTTTATAAAATCTTCCTTTTGATAGTTTTCGTAAATAGCCTGTGGCAACAAAATTATTCAATATTTTGCTGATAGTTTTTGCATTTTCTGTCGTTATAGGGAAATCACTAACGGTAAACACATAACCTAGTTCAAACTTCTCTATACTGTTTTTTATTGTATCAGTCATTTTAAATATTTTTGGAGTTTATACCCGTAAAAACTTTACTATTTATGAATATTTCCTGTTCCAATCCTTTTTTATATTTATGAAGTAATGCAATTAAATTTGTTAGATTTTCTTCTTCCATAACTTGCTGTTCAAAATTGATTTTCTGCTTGTCATACAATGCCCTGTTTCCATAATTATCCAACAGAAATTCGATGTACTCAGGTGTAAAAAAATGTGCTTTATTGCCAAGGTGTTTTTTATACTCATTCAGATAAATACCAATTCCTGCAAAATCAAAATCACCAAAATGGAGATAGTTGTTCGGTATGGTTTGAAGCCATTTGAGCAAATCTTTACTTTGGTTTTGAGGATAGCGACTTACAAATAATGGCTTGATATTTTCAAATAAATATTTTTGCTTTTCTATGTATCGAAAGTTTTCAGGATTTTCTATTCCTACAATCGTAATGTCATCAGGAATAATAAAATTCTCAAAATCATAAATGAAATGAAAAGCACCTTCGATCGGATTTAAAATAATTTGGTTTTCATTGAGTGTTGCAGGAATAGAAGTGTAACAATTAACTAAAAAACCTTTAAAAGTACGCACCGATTTTTGTTTAGAATCAGACGAAACGGTAATTAAATCCGAACGATTAATTTCCGTATCTTGTAATGTGTCTATATAATTTTGCAAATCAGAAATGCCATAATGATTTTTTATAAAATCATTTATTGTTTGTGGTTCATTGCAATAAACCAAAGCCTTGCTTCGTCCTTGAATTTGCTTTTTCAGAATGCCGTTATCCAGCATTTCGTTTATTACCGAATGTCGGATTTTACTTGCAGGAATTTTTTCTCCCTTGTAAAGCAAAATCAATTTTTCTGCTATGGAAATCGGAATTTTCATTCTTCAAAATGTTGCGTTATCAGACGTTTTACTTTGGTGTGGCTTTTCTCATCTTTATTCAATTTATAGATATGATGAAATGCCAAAGCATCATTTTCAATAGGCGAACCGTTGATGAGTAAAATATTGCGGTCGTTGGCAAATTTCAAAATTCCACGGACATTGTTCGGGTGCAGTTTCCCGATTTCGTCCATCATACAATGCAGTCGAAAATCTTTGAAACGCTTCGATACACTTTCTTTAAATACATTGAGCAACATAATATTGACCATGGCTTTGACTAAAATATCTGTTCCTTCCGAACCAACATTCGTCAATTTTTCCTGCCATCCTGTGTCATTTTGATTTTCTATAATTCTGAATTTCAATTCAAAGGAATCGGAAAGTGTAACGTAATCCCGTCTTGCTTCATTGATTTTCTTTACAAATTGTTTCAGTAAATCAACCGCTTCTTTATTTTTCTTTTCTTGATTATCGGACGAAAAAAGATTTCTTGTTCCAAACTCGTCTGCATTTTCGTCATTGTACTTTTTGATGCTTAAAAGCAAATGCACAATTTCGCTTTTGCTGTCCTCAATTTTCAGTTCTATTTTTTTGATGACACCAGCACCTATGGATTCCCTTTCTGTAAAATCGTTGTTGATTTTGGTAACGATAGATTGAATTTTTCCGGATTGAGCCAATAAATTTCCAACTTCTGTCCCGATAGTCGAAACAATTAAAGCAAAACGTTCATTTACTTCTTTTTCAATGCGGTCAATCTTACGTTCTTCCACAAAATCGCTTAGCATTTCAGCAAAATTCAGTAAATCATTTTCGCTTGCAATTTGCTTTTTGAATTTGAAAATGTTGTTTTCACTGAATTTTCCAAGGAAATCGGTTGAATTAGAACGCAACTCATCTTTGCGGTTATTCAGTTTTTCGTAATGAATTTCTTTAATCTCGTCAATCAGACGTTTAACCTGTTTTTCGGATTTTACTTCATCTTTTGAAATACCAAAATATTGAGCGATTGATTTAAAACAATCACTTTCTTTAAACTCGGAAAACAGGTTAATATCTTCTTTAATTCTATCCAAAGTATTTTTCAAATCAGCAACAATGGAGAGAATATCGTTTAATTCTTTTTCAAGTGACGCTTTTTGATTTTCGTATTTCAGGCTTTCGATTTCTAATTGCTTTTCTTGTTTTTGTTTTTCTTGTTTAAAATCGTTTGATCTGTCAATATATTCCCGTTTGTCTTTTTGAAATTCAATGACGAGTGTAGTATTTTCTTCAATAAAATTTAATTCGCTTTTTAGAAAACCCTCTATTTGTTCAATCTCTTCCAATCGTTTTGTATCAGCGCCTTTCTCGGATAATTCTTTGTTTTTCCGGAAAACAATTTCCGTTTTTCGACTCTCGGTTTCAGCTTGCTTGGCTTTTATTTCCAAATCTATTTTTTGCAATGATTCATCAACCCGTTCTTTTTCCGTTTCGATGATTTTGTCTCGTTCTTTTTCTTTGGATTTGATTTTTTTAGTCAGTGTTTCTTCTAAGTTGCTTACTCCCTGTTCTGCTGTTTTTGCCGATTCAATTGCTTTGTCAATTTCAATTTTTATGCTTTCAAGTTGAATCTTTCGTTCCTTTTCTGCATTGGCTATCAAATCATCTCGTTTGATGATGGTTTCCGAAAGTTTGCTTTTTGCTTGTTCTAATTTGTATTCATTTCCACGAATAGTATCTTTCTTTTCACGGATTCTGGGTTGATATTTTGTTTTGAGTTTTCCCTTATCTTCTTCTAATTTGGAATGTAGTTCTGCTATTTCTTTTTTGAGTGCTTGAATTTGCTCCTCAAATTCCGTTTTCTCTCTTTCATAATCAGCAACGGTTTTTACGGTTTTGTTGATTTCGTTCAGGTCAATTTCAACTCCATAAAAATGATTTGATTGTTCTGTAAAACGAGGATTTAGTTCCGAATTAAACAGCACGTTTTTATCAACGACTTTGCCTATTGTGTTTTCCCAATTTGGGTAATTTTCACTTAACCAACCATATAAGGAACTTTTGCTGTTGTTGATGTCATTTGTGATTTCAGCAATTTTCGCTTCAAGCGATGTGATTATTTCTTCTAACTTTTCCTTACTGTGTTCTAAGTCTTTTTGTAGATTTTGTTCATCTAATTCCCATTGCTTCTGAATGGTTTCCATTTGATTTTCCAAATGTTCATTTTCAGTTGGAAGTTGACTTGACTTTTTTTCTAATTCCTGTATTTCTTTATTAAAAACAGCAATCTCGTTTTCAAAAAAACGAGTGTAATGTATGCGTTCTTTTTGGAGTTTTAAATCCGCTACAACTTGCTTTTTGTCTTCCCAAATACTTCGTAAATCATCAATTTCATTTTTCTGCTCTTCTCTGATGTTGGAAATTTGCTTATTGAAATCTATAAAAGTCTTTTCTCTGAAATTCTGAAATTCAGATTTAATGTTGTTTTTATCAGCATCTTTCCCATTCAGAAAATCTTTAAAATCATTTTCCAAACTATCCACTAATGCCTTAAACTTTGCTTCCAAATCGGCAAATTGTGCAGAAAGTAGAGTCTTTTCATTCAGCAAGTTGCTTTTTTCTTTTTCGTAGTCGGCCTTCTTTTCAAATTTGGCAATAACTTGATTGATATTTTTTCTTTCATACTTATCGCTTAGTTCTTTTGCCTTTTTCAGATTTTCTTGCTGAATACGAATGTCGCCATTTATCTTTTTGGCTTTTTCGTCAAAAAGTTCTTTTGCTCGGCTTAATTTGTTTTTGAAAACGGTTTCTTTTTCCTGTTGCGTTTTTAATCTTTCAGAGATTTCGGGTTCTTGTTTTTCGTTTTCATTTACGGCAAAAGCCAATTCTTTGGCTAACGAAATTTTTTCACGTTCCAAATGGCGGATAGCTATAAAAAGTTTGGCAATATTTTCGGCTTGTGTAATGGTACTCGGAAATTTAAACTTGCGAATATCCGTGAGTTGCGTATCAAAATCATTTAAGTGATGAGCGTATTGGTTGAGGTCAATTCGCACATCATTATCCAAAGAAAGAATGATGATTTTTTTGATAAAATCAGCTTCCATTTTGGAGTTGAGAAATACATTTTGAATCGTTTTAGGGACTTGTTGATAATCTTTGCTTTCCAAAAGTGAATACTTTCTGAACTCGTGTTTCTTATCGGCATTGTTGCCATAAATGATGTCCCGATATTCTTTGTATTCGTCTATTTTTCGTTTGGTATAAGCTATCCTATAGGCATCCAATTGCTGTGCAATTCCTTCCCAATTTTCGGGTACATTTCCATTTTTATCAACAAAAAATTCTTGTTTAAATTCGCCATTAAAAAACCGAAAACAAACCTTGTTCTGTGATTTGTAAGATACTACACAAAATTTTCCGTCTTCACGTTCTACTTCGTAAATGATATACGAATTGGAATGAGCAAAATAATAATCCAAATACGATTTTTTCTGTGCAGGAATACCCAAGCGAAGCGTATCTGCATTGTAGAAAAACAAGATTGCTCGCAGAATAGTACTTTTTCCTGTATTGTTTGTGCCAATAAAATGCACATTTCCGTCAAGCTTGATTTCGGAATATTTTATGGACGCACTATTGATGAAAATTATTTTATTCAGGTATCTCATTTTGCACTTCTTCGGGAATGTTTATAATAGTTACTAATTCTTCCAAATACTTGAAAGACGAGAGTATTTTGTACGATTTCAGGATTTCGTTTTCCATTTCGGCAAAACCATCTTTAATTAGATTGTCAATGGTTTTTGAAACGACTTCATCATAGGGTGTTCTGTCGTCCAATTTCAGAACTTTTCGCAAACCATCTGCTTTGCTTTTTAAGACAGCATCTACTCTGATTTTTACACTGACTTCTTGCGGACTCAAACTATAACCCGAACCGAAAGCACTATCAAAAGTTTTGAAAAAATCCAAGATATCAATCCACTTGCAGGCAGTTTCTAATTTACGTTCAAGGTCGGCTTTGGCTTCATTTTTTCGAGAAAAAAAATAAAATTCATTGCCTTTTTCGAGAATGAAACCAATAGCAAAGAAATAATCGTATAATGTTTCATACTTGTCGGCATCATCAATGAGGTCATACAATTTTGCAATTCGATTATCAGAACTGTTGGAACAAATAAATTGTCCGCTACTTAGTATCTCAAAAATTTCGCCTGTTTGTCGTGGTAAATTCATCGTTTTTAATTATTTGGGATATGCTTCTGCATACTCTATGTTGTTGTATTTTAGATAGTTGCCAGATAGTTCCAATTCATTTTCAAAAGTGGAAATTATCTGACAATAGATTGTTGTCAATTCTTCAAACTCTACTTTTCGCACAAAATCGTAATTTAGTAAAAAGGTAAACAGTTCCTGCCCCGAACGTTTAAAATCATTTCTGACTTTGTATAAATCAATAAATTGTTCTTGTTCTATCTGGTTCTGTAAATCTTCTTGAGATAATTTCTCAACTGAGTTTTTAACGGGATTTATAGCTGATTTGTATCGTTTTCTTACCTTTTTGATTAAATCGTAATACTCGTCTTTCTGTAAATTTTCAAGCGATAATTTCAAGCGATAAGACGGTTTGGTTTCAAAAACGAGTGCATTGTTTTCTGACAAAACAGGCTGAATACTTGTTTTATGTTTGATTTCAAACTGGTCACGTAAGTATTTAAGTTGCTTCAGTTTTTCAATGAACTTGCTTTGATATTTTATTTGGTTGATGTATTCAATAATTTGCTGACGAGTTTCGATTAAGTTTTGGCGAGATTCGGTCAAATCCATTACCAACTGTGTTCTGATTTCTTTCAAACTTTCGTCTGTGGCCAATTTGAAAAAAGTCAATTCATCTTCTTTCAGCAAAGATTCTGTTTGTTCTATTAACGACTGAATGGCTTCTAATTTCTGTTTAAAGTTTTCAAGTTTTGTGAGCTTGATTTTATAATTGGACTCTGTCTTGAACGTATTGTCAATATTTCGATTCAGATCAATAATATTTCGCAATGTGCTTCTTCCAATTTTATGTAAAACGGATTTAACACTTCTCAAATACTTAAATCTTTCACTATCTGAATTGGATTGTAAATAGTAAGTAGCATATTCTTTAATTTGCTGAATATGTTCGTTGATGTATGAAAGATTGATTTCTTCGTTAATCTCTAAAATATCTTCAAAAAAGTGTAGAAATTGGTCGTTTAATTCAAGGGTTGAACCATTTTGGATTATAATGTTTTTATTCAACAAAACTTTAATCACATCTTCCTGATTCTCCATTAACTCCACTGCGTAATCATAACGATAAACAGATTTACGCTTTTCAAACATTTCGGCAATGAGTTTATTGCCTCTGTTTAACGTATTTAATAATTCCCGTATGGAGTTGAATCGGCTCATTTTCTGTTAATGTTCCACAAAGATAATTATTTTTGAGAGTTTTTACCCGTATAAACTAACCTTTCTTTAATTTCGTTTCAGGGAAGGGTTGCACCGTTTTGGGGTCAATGGCAGTTAACGTTTTTGGGCTTGCCGCAGGTGGGGATTTAGAAGCACAAACTTTCAACCTACTACAAATGTAAATTAAAAGCACAAAACTTCAATTTACTACTGCCCCCCACTTGCGGCAAACCCATGTTAGCGGTTCGGGCTTCTTGTCCTGCGTTAATATTTCGTCTATCTGTCTGCACGTTTGTAATGAAGTTGAATTTGCCTCGTCCTGAAAATAGTTGACACTTTTTGTTGTTAAATCCTACGACAGGTT
>JAIXLO010000172.1 GCA_026931325.1 Chitinophagales bacterium
TACGGGGATGAATGGTTGAAATATGGTTCATGGTTAGCTGCACCAAGAGAAGCAAGATTTTTTAATGGTGCAAGACTTCTTTTTAGAGAAATCCCTGGTTCAGGCAAAAGAATTCAGGCAGTTTTTACAGATCAAGAAAGTTATTATGGTCATAGTATAACACCTTTTCTAAATAAATCTCAACAGTTTGATATTTTATTCATTTTATCAGTCGCAAATTCAAATTTGATTAGTTGGTTTGCTACTAAAAAATGCTCGAATTTCTCAAAATCGATTTTTCCAAAACTTAATCCAAAGGATATAAAGCAATTACCTATCAGAAATATTGATTCAGAATGCCAAAAACCTTTCATCGAAAAAGCAGATCAAATGCTTTCTCTCAACAAAATGCTCCAAGAAATTTCAGCAAAATTCCAAAGAACCTGCGAAAGAAAATTTGAGAATTTAAACTTAACCAAAAAACTGCAAGATTGGTACAATCTCTCTTATGCAGATTTCATCAAAGAATTAAGCAAACAAAAAATAAAACTCTCCCTTTCCGAAGAAGCAGAATGGGCAGAGTATTTTGACCAAGAAAAAAGCAAACCATTAGAAATACAATCTAAAATTGCAAGTACAGATAAGGAAATAGATCAAATGGTTTATGAGCTTTATGGGTTGAGTGAGGAGGAGATTGGCATTGTGGAGAATAATTAGGATTATCATTTGGTTAGTGTTGTAAAATTTGTCTTTAATAAAATGAATTAAGTTACTATGATAGACGATTGGAGTTTGCTTATTGATAAATATACCGTGGAAGGCGCAAGATCAAAATTTGAAGAGATTTGCACTCAACTTTATCACAACATATACTCACAAGAAAACGTAAAAAATGTAGAAGTTTCTAAAGGAGATTGCGGTGTTGATATTTTTATTGGAAATTTAGGTATTGAGCCAATTGACGTTATTCAATGTAAATTCTTTCCAAAATTTGGAGATTCACAAAAAAGTCAAATAACAAAATCTTTTAAAACTGCAATTAATAGTTCAGAATTTGAAGTTATAAGTTGGACTTTATGTCTAATCAATCAATTTACTATTAAGGAGCATCAATGGTGGAGTAAATGGAAACTGAAACGCTGAATATTTAAGCAGTGATTCTAAAATTAACAGATGGTTTAGAACTAATTACATTACTGAAAAAATAATTTATATAATATTGCTTTCGACAAAATTGACAGTTTAAAATTGAGGAATTACACAATAATTTAGTAGATAAAAATATTTCTCCTGAAAAATTTCAAATACATTATCAAATCGTCATCTGCATTACAACAGGTAAAAAATTTCATTGGTAATTCACCAAAGCCCACATCAAAGAAAACAAATGATAATAAATGGATTAATGAAGATTTAAAGAGTGGTACAAAGAATATTTTAGTTGTAACTGGTGAAAAAGGTATAGGGAAATCTGTTATTCTTAAAGATTTGTATGATACTCTTAAAAAAGAAAAAGTAGCCGTTTTAGGAATTAAAGCTGACAAATATTTTCACTCTAACATAAGTGAGTTAGAGAAAAACCTTTTCCTTGATAAAATAACATTTGAACTTTTAATTAGAAAACACAGTAAAGACAACAAATTAATTATTATTATAGATCAAATAGATGCTCTATCATATTCAATAACTTCGAGAATTTATTAATACATATAATAGATTGATTTCTGAATTTCAGGATGAAGAAGATATAAGAGTAATATTATCAACAAGAAACTACGATTTAGAATCTGATGCTGAATTAAGTATTTACAATTCTACAAAATATAAAAAGATTAGAGTTATGCCTTTATTGGTAGATGATGTAATTAAAACATTAGCATTATTTGACATCTCTTCTCCCTCACAAAAATTTATTGAATTACTGAAAACGCCAAATAACTTAAATATATTCTGCTCATTACCCAATAAAACGAAAGTAAATTTTGATACAATATCTACTTTGAAGGATTTATATGATGAACTTTGGTTGCAATTAATTTCAAAAAACAAAAAACTTCAAAATAAAAATTTAATTTTCAAATTGGCTGACAGAATGTATGACTCTGGTATCCAGTTGCAAATATTTATAACGATGAGTTTTATGAAGAACTGACTTACTTAAAAGCAATAATTTAATCATTGAAAATAATAAAACACTTCAATTTTTCACCAAACATTTTATGAATATTGTTATTCCAAACATTTGAAAATAATATCTTTAGAAGATTATTTAATAAAATCGAACAAAGCCTTTAAGGTTGTAGTAAAATGGTTGTTGAATATCTACGAGATTTTAATGTTCAAGACTATATTAGAATTTAAAAATGTTTATTTGACAATAAATATCGATTTAAAACATTAATTGTTGGTTGTATCTAATTCAACAAAAATATAAATATTGAGGAAAACGGTTCTTTTTAACACAACTTCAATATGATAGTGAATTAAATGAAGTGTTTTTGAGTGGTGTTTATTCTCAAGAATGGATATTATTTTTTATAGAATCAAATTTTCTTGAACAATATCTTACATCTGGTAAAATAGATGTTGTTTGGAGTTTACTTGCAAGAAATATTAACCATTCTCCACTTCAAGTTTTACAATATTTAGAAAGCAAGACCTTTGATAATAAACAAAATTTTATCGCTAAGTTACTTATACAGATAGAAAAATGGGAGGATGTGAAATTACTTGAATATTTTACGCAATATATTTTACTACAAGAACAAGATAGTAATGGTATGGCAAATATGTGGTATTATAATATTTTAAAGAAAATTTATGACTATCATATAGAATTTGTATTCAGAAAATTGAAGCACCTTTATTGAAACATTTGATAATTATAATCATGAATTGAATATCATTAAACATTAGAAGAATTAACAGTTATTACCCAGTTGAACTTTTACTTTTTGTAAAAGTTTTGAAAAATGCAGTTGAAAAACTAAATTCCACTAATAACAAGTCCTTCTAAAATTGAAAGTCCATTTTATATTACCATAATATAATATCTTTATCGACCCCAAATTTTGAAAAACAATTGTGTATCATTTAGAACAGTTATCAATATCATTTCAAAGAAAGACATGGACTTTTCGAATGTTCAAATGTGATAATGATGTTAATATTCTTAATATTTTGTTGTAAAGTTATTAGGTAGAAAAAACGGTTTTCCAAAATAAACTATAGAACTTGTTAAAATAATAGAGAAAAAAAATGGGTTAAAAGGAAGAGACGATAATTTTCAATTATCTATTCGCAACTTGATTTCCAAAAGTTTTAATTTTTTCGAAGTACATGAGAAAAATTATATTACTAATTTATATCTCAATCTAACATGTACTTATGACATATTTATTAATACTAATTCAAATGGAAAAAAAACTTATAGTTTAGGAAGTTTCGGAGAAAAAAAGTATGCCTTTATAAAATCTCTACCTTCAAATGTTCTGCAAAAAAACAATGTTTTAAGAAGAGAGTATCAGGCTTTATTTAGAAAATTTGGCAATATTGATCATACTAAAAGTTTACATTCTGGTATAACACAATCAGGTGTAGTTGGTCCTCCTTTAAGTCCAAGTGTATACTCTAAGATGACCTTGAACAGTTGGAAAAATAGTATGGTCAAGTTTAATGAAAATTATAAATCAAAACATTTCTTAAGTGGT
>JAIXLO010000090.1 GCA_026931325.1 Chitinophagales bacterium
GAATTAAGATTGAAAACTATTTATTTGTTTTACCTTGTAAATAGTTTACATAAATATACCAACTCTCTTACTTCTCATAAAATTTTATTAAATTTATTTTTGATAAGACATAAATGATTGAGTTTCATTCATTGCCATATATTTTTGTTCATATTTATTCAATAATTAATTCTTGTATTTTAAATTGGCTTTAAAACCCTAATTTTGCAAACTTCTGATGAAAAAAGTTTTTCTATATTCTTTATTGATGATGATAATGGCATCTTGTACAACCAAGTTTGCTAAAATTCAAAAGAGTAAAGACCATCAATATAAATTGAAAATGGCTGAGCAATTTTATGCTAAGAAAAAATATCGTTATGCTCAAATATTGTTTGAAGAAACTTTTCCTTTTGTAAAAGGTACATCACAATTTGAAGATACTTATTACAAATTTGCTTATTGCTATTTTTATGATAATGATTTTATCAATGCAGAGAACCTTTTTAAAAACTTTGTTGAAACATTTCCTAATAGCACAAAATCAGAAGAGTGCGAATATATGAGAGCATATTGCTATTATAAACAATCTCCAAAAGTTGAGTTAGACCAAACCAATACTTATAAAACAATTGGTTTAATGCAGACTTTTATTAATACACATCCTACTTCTTCAAGAATAAAAGATGCTTCTAATATAATAGATTTGTGCAGAGAAAAATTAGAACAGAAAGATCTTAAAAGTGCAGAATTGTATTATAGTATGGGTTTTTACAAATCTGCTGCAATTTATTATGGTTTAGTTTCTGAAAATTATCCTGATTCTAAAAGAGCAGATGAATACAAGCTTCTTGTTATAAAATCTTATTTCAAATATGCAGAAATGAGTGTTGTTTCTAAACAAGAAGAAAGATTTGAAAAGGTAATAAAAGAGTGTGATGATTTTTTTGAAAGATTTCAGGATAGTAAATATTTAGCAGAATCTGAACGCTATAAGAAATTATCAAATAACTATATTAAAAAAATAAAAAATGAGCAAATTAAGAAGACAACTTAGTGCAAACACTACAAGTGTTATTGAAACAAAAAATCTTGCTAATATAAGAAAAATTACTGGCAATTTATATGAGTCAATTGCTATTATTGCTAAAAGAGCCAATCAAATTAATGTGTCTTTAAAAGATGAATTGCATAGCAAGTTAGAAGAATTTGCAAGTCATACAGACAGCTTAGAAGAAATTCATGAAAATAAAGAACAAATAGAAATTTCTAAAGCTTATGAAAGAATGCCTAATGCTGCTATTTTAGCTACTGAAGAATTTTTAGAAGATAAAATTTATTATAGAAAAAATAATGATGAAGATTTATTTAATTAATTTCTTTCAATAATATTTTTTAAACGACAGTATCATTACTGTCGTTTTTATTTATCTTTAATCTCTATAATCTTTCATGCTAAAGGATAAAAAAATTTTAATAGGCATTACAGGCAGTATAGCTGCTTATAAAATTTTATCATTAATAAGGTTATTGATAAAAGCAAGAGCAGAAGTAAAAGTTGTAATGACTCCTTCAGCAAAAGATTTTATTTCTCCATTAACTGTTTCTGTATTATCTAAAAATAAAGTTATTATTGAATTAGCAGAAAATGATGAATGGGAAAATCATGTAATGTTAGGTCGTTGGGCAGATGTGTTTTTAATAGCTCCTTTAAGTTGCAACACTTTGGCTAAAATGGCAAATGGCATTTGTGATAATATGTTGTTAGCAACTTATTTATCTGCTACTTGTCCTGTTGTTGTAGCTCCTGCAATGGATGAAGATATGTGGAAACATGCTGCTACTAAAAGAAATTTAGCTACTCTAAAAAAAGATGGAGTACATTTAATAACAGTAAATAAAGGAGAATTAGCAAGTGGTTTATTTGGTGAAGGAAGAATGGCTGAACCTGAAGAGATACTTACTTTTATTACTGAACAATTTTTTAGAACAAATGAATTTAAAGGAAGAAAAGTTTTAATTACAGCAGGTGGCACTCATGAACCTATTGACCCTGTAAGATTTATAGGTAATCATTCATCTGGTAAAATGGGCTTTGCTATAGCAGAAGAGTTTTATTTAAAAGGTGCAAATGTTACTTTAATTATTGGCTCTGTACAAGTAAAAACTTTTTTTAAAGGTATAAAAGTAATTAAGGTAACTACTGCTGATGAAATGTATCAAGCAACTTTGAAAGAATTTAAAAATATTGATATTGCAATAATGGCTGCAGCAGTTGCAGATTATAAACCATTAAATGTTGCTAAAGAAAAAATTAAAAAAAATAAAAAAAATATTTCACTTCAGTTGGTTAAGAACAAAGATATTTTAGCTTATTTAGGAAGTGTAAAAAAGAAAAACCAATTTCTATTAGGCTTTGCTTTAGAAACTAATAATGAAAATGAAAATGCTTTGAATAAGTTAAAGTCTAAAAAAGCAGATGCTATTGTTTTAAATTCGCTGAAGCAAAAAGGTGCTGGTTTTGGATTATCAACAAATAAAATAACTATTTTACATAAAGATGGAACTTTAAAAGATTATGGTGTAAAATCTAAAACTGAAGTAGCAAAAGATATTGTATCATTTATGGCAAATTTTGTATGATGTATCGTAACATTTTATTTTTATTGTTTTTTACTTACGGTTTAAATACTTTTTCTCAAGCACAAGAGCTTAGAGCAAATGTTACAGTAATATCAAGCCGTATTCCATCTACAGTTGATAAAAAAATTTTTACTACTCTTCAAACACAATTAAACAACTTTTTAAATAATAGAAAATGGAGTAATGATGTTTTTAAAGACAATGAAAAAATTGTTTGTAATTTTTTATTGAATTTAGAAAGTATTGTAGAACAAGATGTTTACAAAGGTTCATTAACTATTCAAGCAGCAAGACCTGTTTATAATTCTTCATATCAGGCAGCATTAATGAATTTTATGGATGCTGATATTACTTTTAAATATGTAGAATATCAACCAGTAGAATTTAATGAAAATAGAGTACAAGGCACAGATGCTTTAGCTGCAAACCTCACTGCAGTTTTTGCTTATTATGCTTATATGATAATGGGCTTAGATTATGATTCATTTTCATTAAAAGGTGGGCAAAGTTTTTTTCAAAAAGCACAGAATATTGTAAACAATGCACCAGAAGGAAAAAATATTTCAGGTTGGCGTGTATTTGATGGATTACGTAATCGTTATTTCTTTACAGAAAATTTAAATAATACAAAGTATAGTATCATACATGATGTTATTTATAACTATTATAGAAATGGGTTAGATAAAATGTATGATTCTGAAAAAGAAGCAAGAGCAAATATTATACAAGTATTGGCTCAATTACAAAACTTTAATAAAGAAAATCCAAATACAATGTTTGTTCAATTTTTTATGCAAAGTAAATCATCAGAGCTGATAGGAATTTTAAAAAATGCAGAGCCGCAAGATAAAATAAGAGCATTGGATATTCTTTCTTTATTAGATATTGCCAATCTTACTAAGTACAAAGAACAATTGAGATAAATCAATGAAAAAAAGTTTTGTATTATTTATTTTCCTCTTTTTAATTTTTTCATGTAAAAGAAATAATCATTCTCAATACGTTTCTGAAGATAGTATGAAAGTAATCATTTGGGAAATGACATGTGCTGATGAACTTTCAAAAAAATTACAACAAGATGAAAAGCTTTCCCTTAATAATGATGTAACAAAAGATACTTTATATCAAAAAATATTTGCAATACATAATATATCTTCTAAGCAATTTTATGATAGTTACAATTATTATAGAAATAATCCTAAGAAATTTAAAACTATAATGGATTCTGCTCTTACTTATGGGCAAAGGCAAAGGAGTTTAGTTATACAACATGTTAAAGAACCAATTCCTACAAGCCCACCTAAAAATGAACAATCAAAAGATAGCTTAAAAAAGATGAAAATAAAATTGAAGCCTCTAAAGTTTGATAAAAAATAAAAGCTATTATTTTTAGTACCAAAGTCTAGCTTTAGTATCGTTTAAATATTGTAAAGTTTGGTTGTTAAGTAATTTTCTTTTTTCTGTTTTAAAAATTTTAAATACTTCTTTCCAGCCTTTAAAAAATCCATTTATATTAAAATTTGTTTCCTTTAAATATTGAATACTCCACAAAAAAGTTGTTGTATAAAAATACCCAATAGGTAAATATCTATAAGCCACTTTTGATTTGTTTACCCACATCATACGAAGTTTTTCTTCTTTTGGTTTACGACCTTGAGGACTTTCTTTATGAAGCATTACAATAGATGCATCATATTTTATACAATAGCCTTTATCAATTATTCTATAGCTTAAATCGTATTCTTCCATTCCATAAAAAAATTCTTCTGGCAAATTACCAACTTGGTTTAATACTTTTCTTTTAATAGCATGTGCACCACCAGCAAAATAATAAGTATAAAATTTTAGTTGAGATTTATATTGATGAAATTGTTTGTGTGGCAAAGCATTTACTTGCATTTCTAAATTATCGTAGTATAAAACTTTAAAAGATACTATGGCAACTTCTCTGTTGTTAAAACCATTATCATCAAAAGCTTTGATAACATTTATTAAAGCATCTTTATTTTGAAGAACAGCATCATCATCTAAGAAAATACATATTTCACCTTGTGCAAATTGTAAGGCAAAATTTCTTCCTTTTGTTACACCTAAATTAGTTGGAGCATCAATAAATTGAAAAGGGATTTGAGTATTTTCTTCGGTATATTTTTTTACAAAAGAGTAATCATCTTTTGAAGCATTATTTACAATAATTACATCTTGCAAAAGTTCATTAGCTTTATCCAAAGTACTTATGTTTTGCAATAACTCTAAAGTATCAGATGCTCTGTTATAGGTAATTATGATAAAACTAATTGGCTTCATTTAAGGCAAATATAGTAGCAATGTTTTTTGTTGATGACAGAAATAAAAAAAGCTACTAATGAAAGTAGCTTTTAAATAATTCTTTAAAATATGATTAATCAAAGTCTTTATTTGATCCTGCATCAGCCCATTGAGCATTTATAACACCTTTTTTAGAACCTGAATTAGTCTTATAAGTTACAAAAGCAACTACTTTAACATTTGATGATACATATCCAGAAAGATCTGCTGTTAATGTTGAAGTATAAATATTGTCTTTTACTTGTTGTGCAGCAGGTATATCTACTCCAAAAATTCCAGATGGTGCTGAACGTAAAACACCATTATGAACAAAATTTGAAATAGGATCTCCAGAATTATAATAAGGATTATTAGGATAGCTATTATTATGATAATAATAATTTGTTTGGGCTTTAACTAAACTATCTTCAACAATAAGAACTACCAATTTTAATGCATCTGATATATTAGCATCAAAGCCTACTTTAGTTGTTATATTTAATGTATTTCCATTAATAGTTGAATTAATAGCTAAACCTAAATCAGCTCTTTTAGTTAAAAAATAATGCATGTCTGTACTATCTGATAAATTATTAATATTCCCATTATCATTAAACTCCCTATTCCTGTTTAAATATACTGTAGGAAAACCTTGAATGTTGTATATGTTATCTAAAGCATTAAAATAAGAACTTACTTCAAAAGCATCACCATAGTGTACACCAATTGTATAAATTCTTTTATCATTTTCCATAAACTTGGAAAACTTATGAGTCATTCTTGGGCACCAGCCACACCAAGTTCCTGTAAAATCTTCAGCAATTATTTTTGTTGTGTATTTAATATTTCCTTGATTTAATACTCTAATATGTATTTTATTACTTATAATAGAATCTCTTTTTGCATAAACTTCAATATTACCAGCCTCTCCAGGTGCAAAAGTTCTTTTATTGCCTGAAGGGTTCAAAGTGCCATTTACATAAAAATAAACACTAGCACTTACATCATTACCAGCCTGGTCTTTTACTGTAAATGTAACTTCATCATACCCATTAGCATAAGCAGTATCTTTATCTGCTGATATAGTTAATGCTGTAATTGGCGTGTTTGATGAACCACCTCCATTACCACTATCTTTTTTAGAACAAGAAGTAAATAAACTTATAGCAAACGTTGCTACTATAAATGATGTTAAAAGATTTTTCTTCATTTTTTGAATTAAATTAAAAAGGGTTATTTAATATTGCGGCAAAATAAAGGAATAATTAAAATGTTACATTTACTTAATAAAAAAATTTTAATATTTTTTGCCATAATAGTTAGTACATCATGTTTTGGGCAAGAAAATATAGCTGATGTAAAGCTAAAAAATACCAAAGGCAAGCTTATTGATTTTTCAGAAGTAATTCAATCAGATAAACCTGTTATCATTTCTTTTTGGGCTACTTGGTGTTCGCCTTGCTTAAGAGAATTAGATGCTATAAGTGAAGTTTATGATACTTGGCAAAAAGAAACAGGAGTTACTTTATATTCTGTTTGTGTAGATGATGCTCGTTCAAAAGCAAAAGCAGTTTCTTTGGCAAAAGGAAAGGGTTGGAGTTATGAAATATTATACGACCCAAACCAAGATTTAAAAAGGGCTCTTAATGTTATTAATATACCTTACACTTTTGTTTTTCTTAATGGAAAAATAATTTATAAACATACTGGATACTCTCCTGGAAGCGAAGATATTTTATACGAAAAAATTAAGGCTTCTTTACAATAATACATTTTAATATGAAATATAAATATAGCTTGTTGTTGATATGTTTTATTGCAACATCAATCATAAGCAATGCACAAAAAACTAAAAACAAAAAAGTAGAATTAGGAAAACTTTCTGGCTCTGTAGAATCTAATATGCAATACTATAATGAAAAAGATGATGAAATTGGTTTTGTGGCACCAGATGAACGTTTTAGGTCTAACAATTATTTAAAAATAGATTATACCAATAAAGGCTTTTCAGCAGGTTTTCAATTTGAGGCTTATCAGCCTGATGTTATTTTAGGTTTTCCTAAAAACTTAAAAGGGAATGGTATAACCAATTATTATGCTTCTTATTCTTCAAAGAAATTTTCTGCAACTATTGGTCATTATTATGAACAATTTGGTAGTGGTTTATTATTACGTTCATGGGAAGATAGACAATTAGGAATTAATAATGCAATGTTTGGAGGGAGAATTCAATATGCACCAACAGATGCATTAACTATTAAAGCTGTTTATGGTAAGAAAAGAGATGCTTATACAACTGGTGAAGGAGTTGTTTGGGGCACTGATGTTGATGTAAACTTGTCTAATCTTATTAAATTAAATGAAGAAAAATCTGGCACAATATATACAGGCTTAAGTTATGTAGGAAAGCAAGAATCTTATACAGGAGTAATTGCAAATTTTCCAAATGTTGTTCATTTATTTTCTATTCGTTCTTCTTTTGAAAAAGATAATTTTAGTTTAAATGCAGAATATGCTTTTAGAACAAAAGATGGCTCTATAAACGATTTGGGAAAAGTAATTAATACAGATAGATTTTTTACTGGTAATGTTTTACAATTAGGAGCTACCATATCAGGTAAAACAGACTCTTGGAATATTACACTTAGAAAGGTAAATAATTTTGCCATGTACACAGATAGGACTGAAACCTCAAATCAGTTAATCTTAAACTATGTTCCTGCCTTAACTAAACAACATCATTTTGCACTTTCTAATATTTATGTATATAATGCTCGAACGAGATTTTCTTTTTCACCAGGTAATATATTAAACTCTACAGGAGAAATTGGTGGACAACTTGAGTGGGTAAAAACATTTCAAAAGAATTCCTCATTAGGTGGTAAAACTGGTTTGCAGTTAAATGTAAATTTTGCATACTATGCAGCTCTTGCATTTGATGGAACTGATATAAATACTACTAAAATTTATAATTTCAAAGCAGGCAATACAAACTTTAGAGATTTTAATATTGAGGTTAAAAAAACTTGGAATTCAAAACTAAAAACCAATTTTTCTTACTTAAATATTCTTTATAATCAAAATATTGTTGAAGGACATGGGAATGATAATGTGCAAGCTAATATTTTAATTGGAGAAACTATTTGGAAGCTAAATAAAACTAATTCAATAAGAGCAGATGTACAACACATGTGGGTTGATAATGATAATAGAGGAAATTGGGCTGCTGCAACTATTGAATATACAATTGCTCCAATGTTTAACTTTTTCGTTGCTGATATGTATAATTATGGCAACACTCTAAATAAAGTACATTATTATAATGTTGGTGCTTCTGTAACAAAAGGTTCTGCAAGTATTATTATTTCTTATGGAAGACAAAGAGAAGGATTATTATGTGTAGGAGGAGTTTGTAGGCTTGTACCAGCTTCTACAGGATTTTCAATTTCTTACAGCTATAGCTTTTAATATTTATGATAAAATATAACTGAATAGTTTTTTAAAACTATTCAGTTATTAATTTTTTTAAAATCTTTCTAAAGAAGAGAAGAAGAAGTTACCTTCAATAGCAGCATTTTCATCACTATCACTTCCATGAACTGCATTTTCGCCAACAGAAGCAGCATATTTTTTTCTGATAGTTCCTTCATCTGCATTTGCAGGATTTGTAGCACCAATTAAAGTTCTAAAATCGGCTACAGCATTTTCTTTTTCTAAAATAGCAGCTACAATAGGTCCACTACTCATAAAATTTACTAATTCACCATAAAATGGACGTTCTTTATGCACTGCATAAAATTCTCCAGCTTGTTCTGCTGTAAGTTTTGTCCATTTCATTGCTTTAATAGTAAATCCTGCTTTAAGTATCATGTCTAAAATTGCACCAGTATAGCCTTTAGAAGTTGCATCTGGTTTAATCATTGTAAATGTTCTGTTAGTCATATAGTATATTTTCAAATTTTCGCAAATGTAGGGCTATATCTTTCATCTCAAAATATTAGTTGAGGCTTTAAGTCTTTATTATAATTTAGAAAGGAGTTTGTTTTTAAAATTGAGTAACAATTCTGAAATATCTTCAGAAACATTGAGTTTTAAAATACAGAAACTAAATAATCCAATATACAAAACACTTCTCATTGCACTATCAATATAAATATTTGAAATAGTAGGAATAAAATAAATTAGTAAAAAACAAATAATGCTTATAGCAAATAGTAATAAGGTTTTTAAAGAAAATGGCTGCATTTTAAACAACTTCCAAATGTATATAAACCTTATAGAGTTGAAGAAACTTAAAGCAATTAAATTAGCATAAGCAGCACCAATTACACCATTACTTTTTATTAAAAAATAATTTAGTGGAATAGCACAAATAACAAAAAGCATATTGGTTATAAAATCTATTTTCCAGTATTTAGATAAAAGTAAAATTTGAGAGTTTAATCCAGTGCCTAAATCCAAAATTTTAGCAATACCAAGTATGAGAATAATTTCTTTAATAGGAGCAAATGTTGGTCCTAAAAAATTAACCATATTATCTGCATTCAAATAAATTGTGCCAAAAATTAATAAACCAATCAGTAGTAAATTCAAAGAAGTTTTTTGATAAAGCATCAAAATTTTAGCTCTGTTTTTTTCTTTCCATGCCTCTGAAATTATAGGTATAGAAATAGATGTCATACTTCTTTGAGGTACATCCATTAAAGTGATAATATAGGTTGGTATAGTAAATATAGCAGCATCTGTAAGCCCATTGGTAGATTGACTTGCAATAATAATTGTATCAATGGTTCTTGATAAAATATTTAAAACATTGCCAGTTAAAATAAAGAAAGCAAACGAAAACATTTTTCTCCAAAGTCTTCTTGTAACAGAGCTAATAGAAAAATTAAATTTGTAACTTTTACTTTTTCTTATATCCCAAAGCAAATAAAGTAATGATGGAACATAGGATAAAGAGAATAAAATAAAAAATTGTTCAATATCAATTATTTTGAAAAAATACAGCCCAATAAAAATGGTAACAGAAACTCTTAAAATAAGTTCTTTAGCTACATTAGTTGTAATAGTTCTTTTTAAAGTCCATAAATAACTTTCAAATAAATAAAAGAAAGTAATAGAAATGGTTAGTGGATATAATAAATGATAATGTGCTGTAAATAGGGGAGAACGAGCTTGATATTTTCTTATAATTAAATCTTTAAAAATTATTGAGAATAATATAAATAATATACAACCAATAATACAAAGAGTAATTGTAAGAAAAGATAAATCATTTTTTTTAGGAGGAAGATATGTATTGTAAAATGGAAAAAATTTTAGTGTTATAGGCAAAGACCCAAAAGTGCTAAATGTGGCATAGAGTAAAGCTATATCTAATAATAACCTTGTTAAGCCAAATTCTTCTGTAGAAAAATAACGAGGAAAAAGTAATAAAATATTTATTGCACCAATGCAAAAACCAATATAAATAAATATAGAAGAGTAAATACTTTGTTTGCGTACAATGCCCATTATTTAATAATAGAAGTGTATTTCAAAAGTAAGTATATATCTATTTACTAAAGAAGAATTTTTAGGACATAAGTTTGCATAAAGTAATCATTAACTTTTTCTTCTGTTTAGTTCTCTTTTTATGAGAGTTAATTCTCTGTTTGTTTGTTGGCTGATTGATGAATTTTCTTGTGCTCTCCTCATTAAATAAGGAATAACATCTTTAATAGGTCCAAAGGGCAAATATTTACTAACGTTACAACCAGCTTTAGCAAGGTTAAAAGTTACATTATCTCTCATACCATACAACTGAGCAAATTGTATATGCTGATGATTTAGAGGAATATTTCTTTCTTCTAAAATGTCATAAGCTTTTAAAATACTTTCTTCGTTATGACTTGCAATAAAGGTGCTAATTGTGTTTATATTATCAATACAATAAACAACTGCAGCATCAAAATCTGTGTCAGTATTTTCTTTTGATTTTTGAATAGGGCAAGGATATTTATTATTAGCAGCTCTTGAACGTTCTTTTTCCATATATGCACCACGAACAATTTTTACTCCTAATAAAAAATTTTGTTGTTGAGCAATTTTATGAGATAGTTTTAAAAACTCTAATCTATCTTTTCTATAAAGTTGAATGGTATTATAAACAATAACTCTGTTTTTATTAAACTCTGCCATCATTTCCATGGCAAGTCTATCAATTGGATCTTGAATCCAACTCTCCTCAGCATCAATTAAAACACCAATATTTTTATCTGCTGCTGCTGCACAAATAGCATACAATCTATCTTTTACTTTTTCCCACTCATGAGTTTCTGCTTCATTATCATGTATGCCACTTCTTAATCTTGGAGCTTCATCTAAAGCATTTAATAATTCAAACCTTGCAATACCTGTAATTTTTACACATATAAATGGAATGTTTTTTTGAGAAGCTGCAAAATTTATTACACGAATAAATTCAACTGTTGCATGATCAAAATTTATATTACCATGTAAAGCTTCCACTCCATAATCTAAAATAACTTTTACACCATATTGCCCTAACTTTTCACAAACTGGTTCTATTTCTTCTAAAGTTTCTGCACCTACAAATTGTTTGAAAATGGTATTGCGTACAATATTTGTAATAAAAGGTAATCTTCCTTTAATAAGTAATGGTGTTATTCTTGTACTTAATGGTACAAAAAAAGGATAACTCATTGTACTAAATAAAAACTTAGCTTTTTTTAATTCTTTATTTGTTTTATAAGCAAAAGCAGTTTCTGTATTATCAAAAGAAATTTTAGCCATACCCATAAATGTAATTGAAGCAAATATCGGTTGCTGAAAATGAAATTTGAAATATAACTTGTTCAGTAATGTGGATAGTAAAAGAGTGCTACAAGTATTTTATTAAAAGTGAGCTTCTGTTATCTTAAAAAATTTTTTACCATTCAGCTCTAGCACTTGGACTTATACTTAAATCGCTAAATTGTTTTGCTAAAAATTTATAATAAGCAGTTATAGCAATCATAGCAGCATTGTCTGTACAATATTCAAATTTCGGCATAAAAACTTTCCAACCAAATTTATTTCCTTGCTCAGTGATGGCTGCTCTTAAACCACTATTTGCACTAACACCACCTGCTAAACAAACTTGCTGAATATTAGTTAATTGTACAGCTTTTTTAATTTTTTTAAGTAAAATATTTATAATAGTGTTTTGAATAGATGCACATAAGTTTGATAATTCTTTTTCAATAAAAGTAGCTTCTTGTTTTTGTAAAAAATATAGCACAGAAGTTTTTAATCCACTAAAAGAAAAATTCAAATCAGGAATATTTGGTTCTGCAAACTTGAAAGCATTTGGGTTTCCTTTTTGAGCATATTTATCAATTAAAGGACCACCAGGGTAAGGCAAATCTAAAAGTTTTGCAGTTTTATCAAAAGCTTCTCCTGCTGCATCATCTATTGTTTGTCCTATAACTTCTAAATGAAGTGGTGAATGTGCAACAACAATTTGTGTATGACCACCACTAACAGTTAAACATAAAAATGGAAATGTTGGTTTTTGTTCATCAATCAAATTTGCTAAAACATGAGCTTGCATGTGATGCACAGCAATTAAAGGTTTATTTAAAGATATTGCTACAGATTTTGCAAATTGAGCACCAACCAATAAGCTGCCAATTAAACCTGGAGATTGAGTAAATGCAACAGCATCAATATCATTAATAGTAAATGATGTATTGCTTTTTGTAGCAGCTTCTTTTATTGCAACATCTACAACAGGTACAATATTTTGAATGTGAGAACGACTTGCTAACTCTGGTACAACACCTCCATATTTTTGATGTATAGTTTGATTAGCGATATAATTAGAAAAAATTTTTCCATCTATACAAACTGCTGCTGATGTATCATCGCACGAAGATTCTATGGCAAGAATTTTAATTGACAAATGAAACTTATTTAATTATTGAAACTGTAAAATTAAGTGTTAGATGTTATTTTTATGTTGTTCTAATAGCTACAACAGGATTCATTCTTGCAGCTATAGTAGCAGGTATAATGCCTGATAACACTCCTAATACAACACAAATATTGAATGCTAATAAAATAATATTAGGAGCAATAAAAATTGGAAAAGGCAAAATAGAACTAATGAATAAAGTTAAAATCCAAACTAATAATAAACCAATTAATCCACCAACAATACATAAAAAAGCACTCTCTAATAAAAATTCAGTAAGTATTGTTTTGCTTTTTGCACCAATAGCTTTTTTTAATCCTATTTGACTGGTTCGTTCTCTAACTGTTACAAACATTATATTAGCAACACCAAATGCTCCAACAATTAAACTTAATCCAGCAATAGCCCAGCCACCAATAGTTACCTGACTAAAAAATGCTTTTAATGGATCGGCAGTTGATGAAATATCGTTTAAAGCAAAATTATCTTCTTCTTTAGGAGATACTTTTCTAACTGTTCTTAAAATACTTGTAAGTTCATCTTTTACATCTTCAATTGCATATTTTTCGTTGGCTTTTGCAATAATAAATCCACCAGAAGATTTTTCGTCAGCCACTTGTTTACAAAATAAATATGGTACTATAATCCTATCATCAAATTGCCAACCATCCATACTTGCTCCTTGCTCTTTAAGTGTACCAACTATTACACCTTTTTTAGGTCCAATACTTACTGTTTTGCCAATGGCATATTCTGGTTTTGTAAATAAATCTTTTGCAATAGTATGTCCAATAACTATAGAGTTAGTTCCTCTTTCAAAATCTGCATTGCTTAAATATCTTCCATATTCAACATCAAGAGATAAAATTTTATCAAATTCATTTGTAACACCCGTCCATTGAACATTACTAATTTCTGTACTTTTATAACTAATAGGAGATAAATAAAACATTGAATAAGCAACATTGGAAACCAATTTACTTCTTTTCTTTAATTCAATTTCTTCTAATGAAGTTATTTCTGGTCTTTTTTGAAATTTCCAAAATGGTGTATTTGCATCATGTGGACCCCAAGGAATTTTTTGAATGTAAATAGTACTTCTGCCTAATTTTTCAATATTAGATTTTATATAATGTTCTAAACTAGAAATGGTTGCTAATACACCAATAATGCAAAAAATGCCAATAGCAATTCCAAATAATGATAGAAGAGTACGCATCTTATGCACCTTCAATTCTATCATTGCCATTCTAAAACTATTCCATAATATATTTAGTAGTTTCAACATTGGCATCAAAAATAGTAGATATTTGATTTTAAATGAGTAAAGAAAAATTAATTATGATAGATGGTTTATGTAAACTATTTATTTTGCAATAACAGATATGAGTAAAGCTAAAAAAAATATTGTTAAACCTAAGACCTCTCAGTTTAAAATAACTTTTTGGCTAAAGTATCATACAAATTATGGAGAACAAATTTTTTTAACTTCTCAACATTCTTTTTTTAAAAATAAACCAATAGCTCTACAATACTATAATCAAGATTTTTGGAAAGTAACATTAACCTTTAATACAAATGAAATAATTGATGAAAACATTTTCTATCATTATTACGTAACTAAAAATGAAAACATTATTGCTGTTGATGATGAATTTGATAAAACATTTAACCCATCTAAACACAAAGATTTTTTACAAATTATAGATGCTTGGAAAAATACAAGCCACTATGAAAATATTTTTTACACAAAACCTTTTACTGATGTTTTATTAAAGAAAACAAATCTTCCTAAAATTAATCAACCCAAAAACTTCACACATATTTTTAAAGTAAAAGCCCCTTTACTGCAAAAAAATCAAACACTTTGTTTATTAGGTAATACCAATGATTTAAAAAATTGGGATACAGAAAATCCTATTCTTCTTTTTTTAGATGATGATAAAATACATTATACAACCTTTATAAAACTTAACACAACAATAAATAAAGTTGAATATAAATATGGTGTATATGATACTGAAAAAAAATCTTTTATTCACTATGAAGAAGGGAGTAATAGAGTTTTATATGATGAAACAATAAGTTCAAAAAAAGTAATTGTAAATGATGGTTATGCTGTGCTTCCTTTAAATATTTGGAAAGGTGCAGGAATAGCTATTCCTGTTTTTAGTATAAGAACAGAAAATGGTTTTGGTGTTGGAGAATTTTCTGATATAAAATTATTGGTTGATTGGTCTGTTGAAACAGGAATAAAACTTATTCAATTACTTCCAATAAACGATACTACAGCAACAAATTCTTGGAAAGATTCTTACCCTTATGCTGCTATATCTGCATTTGCCTTACACCCAATTTACTTAAACATTGATGAGTTGATAGATGTAGAAAATAAAGATTTATTGCAAAAATTAAATGTTGAAAAAAAGAAATTCAATAAGTCTTCAACACTGCAATATGAAGCAGTTTTAAAAACAAAATGGAACTATATAAAAAAAATATTTTCAACACAAAAAGAAAAAACATTTTCTTCTTCTGAATATAAAAAATTCTTCAACAAAAATAAATTTTGGCTAATACCTTATGCAGCATTTTGTTATTTAAGAGATGAATATGCAACTGCAAATTTTAATGAATGGATTTTGTACAAACATTATAAGCAAGAAGATATTATAGCTTTAACCGAAGAAAAATCTTCAGTTTATTACGACATAGCTATTCATTACTTTGTACAATTTTATTTGCACCAACAATTAAAGCAAGCTGTTTATTATGCTCATAACAATGGTGTTGTAATAAAAGGAGATTTGCCAATTGGAGTTAATAAATATAGTGTTGATGTGTGGCAAAAACCAAAATTATTTAATGAACAATTACAAGCAGGTGCACCACCAGATGCTTTTACAAATAAAGGACAGAATTGGGGTTTTCCTACCTATCATTGGGAAAATATGAAAGCTGAAAATTATGATTGGTGGAAGAATAGATTATTGCAAATGAATGAATATTTTGATGCTTATAGAATTGATCATATTTTAGGTTTCTTTAGAATTTGGAGTATTCCATCAAATTGTACTGAAGGTATAATGGGGTATTTTGTTCCTGCCATTTCAATTAAAAAAAATGAACTTATTGAAAGAGGTATAAAAAATAATCTTCAACGATTTACAAAACCATTTATTACAAATGAATATTTACAAGAAT
This sequence comes from Chitinophagales bacterium, assembly GCA_026931325.1. Classification (GTDB taxonomy): domain Bacteria; phylum Bacteroidota; class Bacteroidia; order Chitinophagales; family Chitinophagaceae; genus UBA1930. The sequence continues at coordinate 16,091 of JAIXLO010000090.1, forward strand.
TGTTTGAAAGTGATAAGGCATTCGTTATAAAAAAATTTCTAATAAAAAATAAAGCAGGTATTTTTTCTTTACAAGAAAGCTATTCTTCTCAAATACAAGTAGAACAAGCATTTGCTGCACTGCCATCAAATGAAAAAAATAAAAAAATAAAATTAGGCTTATTAGAAATAATTAGTAATGTAATTTTATTTGAAGTAGAAAATTCAAAAGGTGAGGAGTTTCATTTTAGATTTGATATGGATAAAACTTTTTCATTTAAACAATTGGATGAATCAACACAACAGCAATTAAAAGCATTATATATTGATTATTTTTTTTACAGGCAAAATAAATTATGGAAAAATGAGGCATTGCAAAAACTTCCTACACTAAAACATTTTACCAATATGTTGGTTTGTGGTGAAGATTTAGGATTAGTACCAAGTTCTGTTCCTGAAGTGATGAATGATTTAGGTATATTAAGTTTAGAAGTACAAAGAATGCCCAAAGATTCAAACAAAACTTTTTCTCATCCAAACGATGCACCTTATTTAAGTGTTGTTACACCATCAACACATGATATGAGCACAATAAGAGGTTGGTGGAAAGAAGATAAAAATACATCACAAAAATTTTACAATACAGTACTTCATCAAAAAGGTAAAGCACCTATTGATTGTGAAGTATGGATAAACAAAGCTATTATAGTGCAACACTTATTCTCATCTGCTATTTGGAGCATTTTTCAAATACAAGATTTAATAGGAATGGATGAAAAAATTAGAAGAGAAAATGTTGATGAAGAAAGAATAAATATTCCAGCAAATGAACATCATAACTGGTGTTATAGAATGCACATAACTGTTGAAAATTTGCTGCAACAAAAAATATTTAATGCAGAGCTTAAAAAAATTATTCAACTAAGTGGCAGATAATTTTTCTATAAAACAATTTCAGTGGTGGAAGAAAATGTTTATAAAAGAAATTTTAAGTAATTGGTGTAAATATAGATTTGCATACTTAATGATTAAAAGAATATGATAACAAATTTTAAAAGTGTTGCTGTTTTTTGTGGAAGTAAAATGGGCAATAATCCTTTGTTTATGCAGCATGCAAAAGAATTAGGAAAACTTTTAGCACAACATAATATAACTATGATTTATGGTGGTGGCAAAGTAGGAATAATGGGGGCAATAGCAGATGAAATGATGCAAAACAATGGAACTGTTATTGGTGTAATTCCTGAATTATTAGTAGAATGGGAACAACAACATACAGGTATTACAAAATCTCATGTTGTTAAGGATATGCACATCAGAAAAAAAATGATGTACGAATTAAGTGATGCTGCAATTATACTACCTGGTGGTTATGGTACAATGGATGAAATGTTTGAAGTAACTACTTGGAATAATTTAAAAATTCATGAAAAGAAATTAATTATTTTAAACACAGCAGGATTTTATAATCATTTAGTTGCTCACATTAAGACTATGTCAGAGCAAGGATTTTTATATGATGATTGGGAAAAAAGAATAATTGTTGTGGATAATCCTCAAGTTATCTTTTCTTTTTAGATGGATGTAAATACCAATTAAAACCACTTCTTATAACTGGTATTGCTTCATTATAATAATTACGATAAGGAGAGTTTCTATCTCTTGCTAAATCCATCATAATAACAGTAAAGAAATTAAATCTTCCAACAACTCTTTGTCCATAACCAACACCTACTAAAAAGCTTGTAGCATTTACCTTTTGGCTAATAACAGGTACGCCTGATTGATCTAAATTTTTTTCAGTGTATTTTATTGTATTATACTCTGGTTGTGCCTGAATAAAAAAATTAGATATTGGATAAATTCTAATAAAAGTTCCTGCTCCTAAATTAAATGCAGTTTGTCTGTATCTAATATTTGCTTCAGTAAAACGATATGTTGAATAAATGACATTAAAAACCAAACCAGCATCAACCCAATCAGCAAGTGTGTAGCCAATTTCAGGGTTTGCACCTATAATAAATTTATTGCCACTACTATAACCACTACTTGTTCCAAAACCTAATGACAAACTACCTCCTAAAAAAAGGTTTTCTTGCCTAAAGCCTAAGCCTTTTTCTTCTTCATCATTTCTTTGGGCATTCACTGAAATAACTAAAACTAAAGCTAAAACATTAAACAAAATTTTTTTCATAAAACTGAATTGTTTATTGGGCAAATATAAATTTAATCAACATCAAAAATTTTTCCTGCATTTAAGATATTGTTTGGGTCAAACACTTTCTTTATGGAACGCATTAAATGTAAAGTTGTTTTATCAAATACAATATCCATATAAGGTTTCTGAATTAATCCAACACCATGCTCTGCACTTACAGTTCCTCCTAAACTTTTTACTAATAAAAATAATTCTCTTAAAATGCTTTTCATTTCTGCATTTCCATGGCTATTTTTTATTGTTGGATGATTTATTCTTACATGAATATTTCCATCTCCAGCATGTCCATAACATACAGCTTTAAAATTGTATTTTTCTCCTAATGCTTTTACACTTTTAATTAATTTTGGTAACAAAGCTCTTGGCACAACAGTATCTTCTTCTATTGTAAAGCCTACAAGTTTTACAGCTTCTGCTGCTCTTCTTCTAAGTTTCCATAATTCAGCTTTTTGATTATTATCATCTGCAAAAAATATTTCTCCAATATCATATTGTGTCATCAATTCTGCAATAGCTTCCATTTCTTGCATCATTACATCTACATCATTTCCATCTGTTTCAATAATTAAATGAGCAGCAATATCATCTGTTACAGGTACAGTATGGCTATCCAACATTTTACTTACAATTTTTAGGGCATCAATTTCTACAAACTCTAATGCACTTGGCGTAAAACCTGCTTTAAAAATAGTACTAACAGCTTCGCTTGCTTGTTCTAAATTTTTAAAAGGAACTAACATGAGCAAATCATACTTAGGTAATGGAATTAATCTTAAAACAATTTTTGTAACAATACCCAAAGTGCCTTCACTGCCAACTATTAATTGTGTAAGATTGTAGCCTGTTGCATTTTTTAAAACATTAGCACCTGTCCAAATAATTTCTCCTGTTGGTAAAACAATTTCTAAGTTTAATACATAATCTTTAACAACACCATATTTTACAGCTCTTGGTCCACCACTATTTTCAGCAATATTACCTCCTATAAAACAACTTCCTTTACTGCTTGGGTCTGGGGGATAATACAAGCCTTTTTCTTTTACAGCATTCATTAAAACTTCTGTGATAACGCCAGGTTCTGTAATAACTTGTAAATTATTTTCATCAATTTCAATAATATTATTCATACGTTCTGTACTTAACAAAACGCCACCTAACTGAGGCAATGCACCACCACTAACACCTGTACCAGCACCACGTGGAGTTACAGGAATAAAATGTTTGTTGCACAACTGCATAATTGCAGAAATTTCTTCTGCTGTTTTTGGCTTTACTACAACCTCTGGTTGAAAAAAAAGTTTTTCTGTTTGGTCTGATGAATAATTATCTAAAGATTCTTTATCAAAAAAAACATAATTACTACCTACAATTTTTTGTAGAATTTCTATATGCTCTTTATTCAATGTTGCCATGTATATAAATGATTACAGCAAATGTAAGTCTTTGAACATTTGTAAAGAAGCAACCATAAAATGGATAACTAAATTTTAAACTTTAAATCTTTCAAAAGCTGCTTTTTCCAACATTTCTCTATCGTCTGGATGTGCTATATTTATTAATGCTTTAGCTCTTTGACGCAAACTTTTACCATATAAATAGGCTGTTCCAAATTCTGTACACACGTAGTGAATATGTCCTCTTGTAGTAACAACACCAGCACCTTGTTTTAAATAAGGAACTATTCTTGGTACGTCTTTTTTAGTTCTTGATGATAAAGCCATAATGGGTTTCCCTCCTTCACTTAGTGCAGCACCTCTCATAAAATCCATTTGTCCACCAATACCACTATATTGATATGTACCAATTGAATCGGCACATACTTGACCTGTTAAATCAATTTCAATGGCAGAGTTAATGGCGTGCATTTTTTTATTCTGCATAATGTTGATAGGAAAATTTACATGTTGTACATCCATAAATGCAATTGAAGGATTATCGTTTACAAAATCGTACAATCGTTTTGTGCCAAAACAAAAACTTGTAATTGTTCTGTTGTTATTAAAGCCTTTATATTTATTATTTACAACATCATCTAGAATTAAATCTATTACACCATCACTTAACATTTCTGTATGAATGCCTAAATTTTTATGGTTGTGTAAACACTTTAACACAGCATCAGGTATGGTGCCAATACCCATTTGTAGTGTAGATTCATCGTCAATTAATTCAGCAACATTTTTTCCAATTTTCATTTCTTCTTCACCCACTTTTGCACCATAATCTACTGTTAAAAGTTCATCATCATTATAAACAAACACATCAATTCTTTTTATGTGAATCATTCCATCGCCATGTGTTTTAGGCATTTTAGGGTTTACAATAGCAATTACTTTTTTGGCATTATCAACAGCACTTCTTGCAATATCTACAGAAGTTCCTAAAGTGCAATAACCATGTTTATCAGGAGGTGAAACTGTAACAATAGCAACATCAAGAGGCAAATGCCCATTTTTAAAAAGTATAGGAATTTCACTAAGAAAAATTGGTACAAAATCTCCGTTATCTGAATTAACTGCAGCACGAACAGGTGTAGATGTAAAAAGAGAATTGATGAAAAAACTTTCTTTATACTGAGGTTTTGCTATTTCTACTTCTCCTTGTTGAGTAATTGAAACCATTTCTACATTTCTTAAACGATGTGCTTGCTTTGCCAATTCATTTAATAAAAAATTTGGTGTACAAGCTGAACCATGAGAAAAAATTCTATTACCACTTTGAATAATTGAAACTGCTTCTTCTGCACTTACATAGTTAATCATTATTAATAAATTTATTTTGCAAAAGTAATTGTGTCAGCAATAACTAATTATGACTTTAAGCAATGTGTTATTTAGTTTGTTCTTATAACTTCGCAACAACAACTGCTTTAAAAATTATATGTCAATTATATTAGCATCACAATCGCCACGAAGAAAACAATTATTAGAATGGGCTGAAATTGATTTTGAAGTGATAGTAATACCAACAGAAGAAACTTACCCTGATAATCTTTCTTTAGAAGAAATTCCAATACACATTGCAAGGCAAAAGGCTTTTGCTGTTGAACAAAAAATGGGAAAAGAAAAAATAATTATTGCTGCAGATACTATTGTTGTTATAAATAATACAATAATTGGCAAACCAACAGATAGAGAAGATGCCATTAATATTTTAACTGCTTTATCAGGCAATGAACATTGCGTTATTACTGGAGTTGTTATTTTAAAAGGCTTTGAACAAATTGCATTTGCAGATACTACTTATGTAAAATTTCATCATCTTACACAGGAGCAAATAGAGTTTTATGTAGATAATTATAAACCTTATGATAAAGCTGGTGCTTATGCCATTCAAGAATGGATTGGTGTTATAGGCATTCAATCTATTAAAGGAGATTTTTACAATGTTATGGGTTTACCAATTAGCAGAGTTGTACAAGCACTAAACACATTAAAATAAAAATTGAAAGTTTAGAATAAGTTGTATAACTTTCGCTATCATTTAATGTTTATGATAGTTACAGAAAAACTTTTACACTTTATTTGGCAATTTCAATACTTTAATAAAACTTTATTATCAACTACTAATAATGAAAAGTTATCCATTTTAAAAACAGGCAATTTAAACCACAATCAAGGGCCAGATTTTTTACATGCCTCTATAAAAATTAATGATATAATTCTTGCAGGAAATATTGAAATACATATCTACGCATCAGATTGGTTAAAACATAAACATAATGAAGACAGTAATTATGATAATGTGATACTTCATGTAGTTTGGAAAAATGATAAACCTGTTTTTATCAATAATCAATTAGTACCAACATTAGAATTAGAACCTTTAGTTGCAAAAATTTTATTAGAAAGATATCACAACTTAATGCAAACAAAAGATGTAATCCCTTGCAAAAAATTTCTTCCTGCCTTGAGTGAAATTGGTTGGTTATCTTGGAAAGAAAGATTAGCAGCCGAAAGATTAGAAACAAAATCAGAAAGAATAGTAAACTTATTAAAAGAAAGTAATCAACATTGGGAAGAAGTTTTTTGGTGGCTTCTTGCAGCAAATTTTGGTATTAAAATTAATGCTTCTTGTTTTGAAGAAATTGCAAAAACCATTTCCATAAATATTTTAGCCAAACATAAAAATAATATTCATCAGTTAGAGGCTTTATTTTTAGGTCAAGCTAATTTGTTACATGAAAATTTTTCTGATGACTATGCTTTAATGCTTAAAAAAGAATATCAGTTTTTAAAACATAAGTATAAACTTCAACAAGTAAATCAAAAGGTTCAATTTTTAAGAATGAGACCAGCTAATTTTCCTACAATAAGATTGGTACAATTAGCAATGCTGATAAAAAATAGTAGTCATCTGTTTTCTAAAATTAAAGAAGTAGAAAATGTAAAAGAATTAAAGAAAATGTTTTCTGTAGCTGCCAATGATTATTGGCACTATCATTATTTGTTAGAGGAGAAATCTGCTTATCATCCAAAACAATTAGGTAATCAAATGATTGATAATATTATCATAAACACTATTGCACCAGTTTTATTTGCTTATGGTTTGTATAATAAAGAAGATATTTATAAAGAAAAAGCCATACAATGGCTGCAACAAATAAGTGCAGAAAAAAATACTGTTATTAAAAAATGGTCAGATGCTGGTGTTAAAAGCAAATCTGCTTTTGACACACAAGCCTTGCTACAATTAGATAAAATGTATTGCAAGCAACTCCGTTGTTTAGAATGTGCTGTTGGCAATAAAGTGTTAGCAATGGCATAAATATTCCTCAACTTATCAATTATACATAAACATACAAGTCAAAAAGTTTTATCTTGCAACTCTTAAATTTTAGTTATGAAATATTTACCATTAAATCCCAACATATTTATAAATAACCGCAAACGCTTTGTAAGAGAAATGCAAAAAAATAGTATTGCAGTTATTGTAAGTAATGATGAATTTCCAAGTAATGGAGATGCTTTGCATACATTTAAACAAAACAGTGATTTGTTTTGGCTTTCTGGTATTGAGCAAGAAGATAGTATGCTAATTCTTTTTCCAGACAATCCTGATGAAAAGTATAGAGAAGTTTTAGTATTAGTTCGTCCAAATGAATTTAAAGAAAAATGGGATGGAAAAAGATTGAGAGCCAATGAAGCTCAAGATATTTCTGGCATTCAAACTATTGTTTGGTTAGATAGTATAGATGCATTGTTACAAACTTGGATTCATTTGGTAGATAATATTTATTTAGATAGTAATGAAAATGATAGAAAAGCAAATTTGGTTCGTAGCAGAGAATATAGATTTATAGATGAAATGAAGGCTCGTTATCCATTACACAATTATTGCAGAGCTGCAAAAATTTTTGGAAAACTCCGTAGCGTAAAAACAAAAGAAGAAGTAGAGGTAATTCAAAAAGCTATTGATATTACAGAAAATACTTTTAGAAGATTATTAGGTTTTATCAAACCAGGTGTAATGGAGTATGAAATTGAAGCAGAACTTATACATAGTTTTTTAAGTCAGAGAGCAACAGGAGAAGCTTATGGAAGTATTATTGCCTGTGGAGATAGAGCAAGAATTTTGCATTATGTAAGCAATAATCAAGAGTGTAAAGATGGAGAATTAATATTAATGGATTTTGGTGCAGCTTATGGTGGTTATAATGCTGATTTAACTAGAACTGTTCCTGTGAATGGAAAATTTTCTAAGCGACAAAAAACTGTTTACAATGCTTGTTTGCATTTACATAATTATGCTAAGAGTTTATTAAAGCCAGGTATTTCAATTGTTGATTATACTGAAATGGTAGGAGAGGAAGCTACTCAACAATTTTTAAAAATTGGATTATTAAAAAAGAGTGATGTTAAAAATGAAGATAAAGATAACAGAGCTTATCGCAAATATTTGTATCATGGAATTAGTCATCATTTAGGAATTGATGTACATGATTTAGGAACAAGAACTGCTCCAATTCAACAAGGAATGGTATTTACAGTTGAACCAGGAATATATATTGAAGAAGAACAAATGGGTATTAGAATTGAAAATAATCTTTGGATAACAAAAAATAGCAATATTGATTTAATGAAAAATATTCCTATAACAGTTGATGAAATTGAAGCTTTGATGAAGAGAAGATAAACGATAGTCCACAGTTAATTAGTCTACAGAAAATCATTAACAAAAATCATTAACAAAAACCATAGACCAAAAAACTATTGACCAAAAAACCATTGACTAAAAAACCATTGACTAAAAAACCATTGACTATACCCACAAATTATGAAACAAATACCCAACATATTCACTTTATTAAATTTACTTTTTGGCTGTATGGCTATTGTTACTGCTACTCAAAGTGGTTTAACTATTATTATTGGACAAGAAGGAGAGCAGTTAGTTGAAATTCCTGAAAGTATTTTTATGGCAAGTGTTTTTATTGCATTAGCTGCAGTAATAGATTTTTTAGATGGATTTATTGCCAGACTTTTTAAAGCTGAATCAGAAATGGGTAAGCAATTAGATAGTCTTGCAGATGTTGTAAGTTTTGGTGTTGCTCCTGCAATTATTGTTTATCAATTTTTACGTTTATCCTTTGCTCAACAAGAAGATGGATTAGATACTTCAATAATTTGGATGTTACCTGCATTTATTATTCCTTGTGCTGGTGCATATAGGTTAGCAAGATTTAATACAGATACTAC
>JAIXLO010000111.1 GCA_026931325.1 Chitinophagales bacterium
CCATTAATATTTTTAGAAATTAATCTTCTTTAGAGTTGCTTTTTTCTTTTGGTTTTTCATAGTAAATTCTTTTCAAATTAAGCTTTCTAATAGGAGCAACTATTAAAGGAAATTTTTCAACTGTAACAAAACATGGATCTAAACCAAAGCCTCTTTCTTCACTTAAAGAAATTTCTTTGAGCCAGAAATAAAGTTTCATAATAATTCCTTCAAAGAAAGGTAAATCATTATCGTGGCTAAGGTATTTTTCTAATACAATAAACTGAAAATCGCCAATCATATTATTTTTTACTAAGTTTTCGTAACGGCTGGTTATTGTTACTTCTTTATTAGCAGCCAAATCTTTGATAACTTGCTTTAACATTAAGTTGATTCTTTGCTCAACTCTAAAACCTAATCTAAAAACAACTCTTATAATATCGTTTGGTACAATATGCTCTACTGTATATTCACAAGTATATGGATTATCTAATACATCTACATGCACAAACCAATAAATATCAGCACGTTTAGGCTTTTTATTTAAAATAGAATAAATGATTTTATGTTCTATATCTTTTGGTTTATCAGAGCTTGTCATATACACTAAATGTGTAGAATATTTAGGAATAGTTTTATCTCTACTCACTTCTTGTATTTCTGCTACATAATCTTCTAATCTTACAAACTCTGTATATCTACTCTTAATTTTTTTACTTCTAAACCAAATATACATTACTGCAAACATGATTCCTCCTAACATTAATGTTAAATATCCGCCATGTAAAAACTTTTGTAATAATGCAATTAAAAAAGATGATTCAACAGTTAAATAAAATGCCAAGAACAGATATATCCAAACAGAAAAAATTCTTTTTAAAACAAGATAATTAGCATACAAAATTGTTGTACTCATCATAGTTATTACAATAGCAAGACCATAAGCTGCTTCCATTCTTGATGATTCTCTGAAATGAAGTACAACACCTGCACAACCAATAAATATAAGTAAGTTTACACTTGGTATAAATAATTGACCTCTTTCATCAGAAGGATAACGAATTTTAAATTTTGGCCAAAGATTTAATCTTATTGCTTCACTTATTAAAGTAAATGAGCCAGAAACCATTGCCTGACTTGCTATAATAGCTGCACAGGTAGCTATTATAATTCCAATAATTAAAAACCATCCGGGCATTAAATCATAAAAAGCATTTACACCTAAAGAATCTTTTACAGCAGATGTTATTTGTATGCCTTTATAATTTACTAATAAAGATGCACCTTGACCAATATAATTTAAGAGTAAACAAATTTTTACATAGCTCCATGAAATACGAATATTATCTCTTCCACAATGACCTAAATCACTATACAATGCTTCTACACCTGTTGTACAAAGAAACACTGCTCCCAGAGTCCAAAACCCATGAGGATAATGAGTTAAAAATTTAATAGCATATACTGGATTGAATGCTTTAAATACGCTTAATTCATCTGTAATATGTACTGCACCTAAAACACCTAACATGGTAAACCAAAGAAGCATAATTGGTCCAAATAATTTTCCAATGCTTGCAGTACCAAATTGTTGCATTAAAAAAAATACAATCAAAATAAAAAGAACAATAACTACTATTATATCAGTTGTTAAACTTCTTAAAGCTGGAATTTTTTTAAGTCCTTCAATTGCAGATGTTACAGTAATTGGTGGTGTAATAATTCCATCTGCTAATAAAGCTGCACCTCCAATCATTGCAGGAAATATTAGCCATTTTTTTCTTCTTTTTACTAAAGCATATAAAGCAAATACGCCGCCTTCACCATTATTATCAGCTCTTAAAACAAGTATTACGTATTTTAAAGTAATTTGTAAAAAGAATGTCCAAACAATACAAGATAATGAACCTATAATAAGTTCTTCAGAAATAACTTTATCACTAATTATGGCATTAAAAACATAAAGGGGTGAAGTTCCAATATCACCATAGATAATACCTAAAGCAACTATTAGTCCTACAGAAGAAAGTTTGTTTAAATTTTTAGCCACAAATTCAATATTAGTGATTCGCTAAACAAAAGTAGGAGTTAATAAAAAAAATGATTAATAATTTTTATTGCTTTTATGACATTTTATTAACCTAATGAAAATATTTTTTCTGAATAGAATTTATTTTAACAGTACAATAAATAAAGAAGTTATTTTTAAAATAAAAGCATTTTAGTCGGTAAATTTATAACCCACCCCTCTTACACTATGAAAATGTTTTGATTGTTTGCTGTTTTCTTCAAAATTTTTTCTAAACATTAAAATAAAATTATCTACTGTTCTTGTAGTAGGATAAACATAATAACCCCAAACAACTAATAAAATTTTTTCTCTTGGTACAACTTCATTTTTATTTTCAATAAGAAGTTTTAAAAGGCTTGCCTCTTTTTTACTAAGTTTTATTTTTCTTCCATCAAAGGTTATTGCATCATGCGATTTAAAATCAATGTAATTATTTCCAAAAACATAGGTATCACCAATGCTACTTTCTTTTTCTATAATTTTTTTATTTTTTTCAATTAGTTTTTTAACTCTTAATAATAATTCTTCCAAATTAAAAGGCTTAGTCAAATAATCATCAGCACCTTTCTTTAAACCCAATACTCTATCGGCTCCTGTATTTTTTGCACTTAGCATTAAAATAGGTATTTCATTATTTTGTATTCTTACAGTTTGTGCAATAGTTATTCCATCAACTTCGGGTAGCATAATATCTAAAATCATTAAATCATAATGAGCTTTTTCTAAAGCTTTCAATGCCTCATTGCCAGCATAAGCACTTGTTACTTCATAACCTTCTAATTCAAGATTTAGTTTTAGTGTTTCGTGTAGGTTTTCTTCATCTTCCACTAATAAAATTTCAGCTTTGCTATTTTTCATTTTTTATACTTTAAAAGTAGCAACAAAAATACTTCCTTGTGGTGTATTATTTGTCATGGAAATGTTACCATTATGGCTTTCCATTATTTTGCTACATAAATATAATCCCAAGCCAGTACCTTTTGCTGTTCTTGTATTTTCATTGCCTGAGCGATAAAATTTTTCAAATATTTTTTTTCTTTCAGAAATTGGTACACCAAAGCCTTCATCAATGACTGTTAGGTTTATTTTACTTTGTTGTTGAGAAAGTTTTACTTGAATATGTTTTTCTTTAGGAGAATATTTTATAGCATTTTCAATAAGGTTATTTGCCAACATCTGAAGTAATAAAGTTTCACCATTAATATAAATCTGTTGCTGAATATCTGCTTGTATTTTTCTTTGAGGAAATCTGTTGACAAAGTCTTTTATACATTCATCTAATAATTCGCTAAAATTAATTTCTTGTTTAGTACTATTATAAACTCCACTATCTAATTGTGCTGCTAACAAAATATTATTACATAAGCTATTTAACCTATTTGCTTCATGCAAAGTATTATTAATAATTTTATGTTGCTGAGATTCTTCTAATTTTCTTTTTTGTAAGGTTTCTAAATTCAATTTAGTAATAGCAATAGGTGTTTTCAGTTCATGAGTAACAGCCATCATAAAATTTTGTTGTTGAACAGAAAGTTTTATTTGTCTTCTGGTTGCTCGATACACATATACTGCACCAATCATAATTACTGCAAAAAATGTTAACCCTTCTCCTATGAATTGAGTTTTTTTTCTACTAAGTGTATCTTTTATTTTATCTAATTTTTGCTGATAGTCTGTTGAGTTTTTATCTAAAAAAGTTGTTTGTTCTTTAGCTGTACTAATTGCATGATTATTCAATTCTATAAACCAAAATAATAATGCTGCTATAATGTATAAAAGCAAAAACCAGTAAACAGCAGTAATAATAATCAGTTTCTTTTTTACATAACTAATCATGGTTGTACTTTTTCAATTCTTATACCTGCATTTAGTACATATTGCAGTGGATCTTCTCTCATAATCTGACGAATAATAAAAGTATGGTTTCCTTTTATAAGTTTAGCAGGGGCATTACTAAATGGAATTCTATGTTCAATAATATCACTCATAGCAGTGCCTAACCATCTTTCACTATTTGCTAAAGTAAATTCTCTTTTAACTGTGGTAGTTGTATCAGGAGATTGTAATTGTATATCTATCCAAATATTTTTATACTTGTATGCATCTTCATGTCTTAATACAAAATAAATATTGTACAAAGAGTTAGTATCTTTTATTTCAAATGTTGCTACAACAGAATCTTTACTACTCCATTCATGATTATTGAAAAATTTTGTTTTTTCAAAAATGTCTAAAGTATTGCACGAAGTGAAAGCAATATTTAAAATAAAAAAATAGAATAATAATTTAAAAGCTTTTGTTTTCATTAATAGCTTATTTAATACTGCTTCTTTTATAATACATTTAAAATTTGTTCTTTCATTTTTTCTAATTCATCTTTCATAAGCACTACAATTTTTTGAATTTCGGCATTATTTGCCTTGCTTCCGGTAGTGTTTATTTCTCTTCCAAATTCTTGTAAAATAAAAGCTAATTTCTTGCCTTTGCTTTTACCAGATTCGTTTAAAATTGTTTTAAAATAATTACAATGATTGGTTAGTCTTACTTGCTCTTCACTAATATCTATTTTTTCTATGTAGTAAATTAATTCTTGCTCTAACCTATTAGGGTCATAGTTTTCTTTACCTACATGTTCTGTTAAAACTTTTTGTAGCCCATCTTTAATTTTTATTCTTCTTAATGGTTCTAATTTTTTTATTTCTTCTTTATATTGCTCAATATTATTTAAGCATTTTAATAAATCTTTTTCTATACTTTTTCCTTCTTCTTTTCTATGTTCGTTAAGTTGATTAACAACTGTTTCTAATAATAAATAAAATTCGTTCCAACCTTTTTCATCTAAAATTTCTGTTGAGTTTGCAACAATATCTGGCATTCTTAAAATGGCACTAATTAGTTGAGATGTTTCTGCATTTAATTCTTTAGCAACTTCTGTAATGCTTGTGTAGTAAGCTTTTAATAAATCTGTATTAATAACAACTGGTTTATTAGATCCATTTTGTTTTATGCTTATTACACATTCTATTGTACCTCTGCCTAAATGTTCACTTAAATAATTTCTAATGTTAAACTCATTTGGTTTTAATAAAGATGGTAGCATTAGCTTTAGTTCAAATTGTTTACCATTTAAAGATTTTAATTCTACTAAAAATGTTTTATCTCCAATAGTTTTTTCAACTCTTCCATAACCTGTCATTGAATAAAGCATAATAACTGTATTTATTTTATTGTAAAAAGATAAGTAACCTTTTTAAAATTTAGTTTCTAAAATATAAGGTAACATTGCTCTCCATGTAGGCCAATCATGATGAATATCAGGTCCCCAAATATCTAAATCGTGCCAAATGCCTTTATTCCAAAGTATTTGACTAAATCTTCTGTTAGCTTCTGGGTCTTCATAATTTCCACTTCCTGTGGCTATATGTATATGATGACTTGCTTTTATTTTATCTAAATACCAACTATCATTTAGGTTTGGTATATAATGATAAGGGCTATTAAAATAAACCTGCTCATCCCAAAAGCCTTTAGTATAATCTGTTAAGTCATAAACACCACTCATACTAATACAACCATTAATAATATCAGGGCGTTTTAAAAATAAATTCATACTATGTAATGCACCAAAACTTGCCCCACTTGTATAAATAAAAGTATCATTGCTGGTTGCATTTCTTATGTATGGAATTACTTCGTTAAAAACATATTCATTAAACTGATTATGACGAATGGCTTTATGTTCTGGAAGCATTTCATTATTCAACCAACTTTCATTATTAATACTATTAATGCTGAACACTCTTAATTTGCCTGAATTAATTAAAGGTTCTAAAGCATCTATCATTAAAAAACGTTCATACTCTAAATAATCTGCTGCTGCTGTTGGCACTAATAAAACTACAAAGCCTGAATGACCATAAGAAACTATTGGCATTTCTTTATCTAATGAAGGGCTATGCCAAGAATCAGTAAATTTATTCATAAAAAAATTTTAAAGGTTGAGAATATTATTTCAAAATAAGTCTTACAATGTTATGAATTAAAGTCCAATAAATTATTGTTTAAATATATCAACTATTCTTTGTACCTGAAATTTCCAATTTCCTTGCTCAGTTTTTACAACATTATACAATACTTGACGAGCAATTATTGGATTTTCATTAGTATTAGTTGTGTCTTTTACAGAAAATTTTTGAGTTAGTATTCCATTCAATAACCTAAAAGAATCATTGCCATCATAGCCTGTTTTTAAAATTTCATTTGTCAATACATCAGGAAAACTAATTGGTACAACTCTTTTATTTTCTTCAGATGCAAGAGAAAGTACAGAAGATTTTCTTTTTACTTCATCCATTAAAATATAAACTACCAAATCAGGAAAGCCATCTCTATTCAAATCATCAATTTCTGCACCATATACTTTTCCTCTGATTTCAAAGTTTAAATCTTCAGTGGCTTCTTCAAAGCCTAATAAGGTAATACGTAAAGTATTTTTTGTGTTTGATTTATTATTACAAGTAACCTTATAACCAACCTTACCAATTTTTATAGTAGTATCAAATTTGTTTTTATTTTTTTGTGCACTACATAAAGTGAAAAAAAATATTGAAATAACTAAAAGAAAAATTTTATTCATAATACTCACAAGAAACTTTAATTCAGAAATATTTTTTTATTAAAAATAAAAGAAGAGCTATCATAATATTTTTGTGACCCCTCAGGGACTCGAACCCTGGGCCTACTGATTAAGAGTCAGTTGCTCTACCAACTGAGCTAAGGAGTCAAAATTTTTTTAAGGTTGTAAAAATAAGAACAATTTAGTTTTCTGATTTTAAAAATAATTTTATCTTGCTGCCGATAAAACCCAATCTTATGTCTCATTCAAATTTTGAAGGCGAAACAAAAAATTTTACATCAACTGCTATTTTATCTTTTGTAGTAGTATTTGTTTTTTTAGTTTTATTTAGTCGTTGTCATGGTGGTTTTCATCCAGGTCATTCTGGTGATCATCAAGAAAAAACTGCTGTAGAAAAATCTCATTAATTTACAAAGTATATTTTTTATTAGACTAAACATATTTACCTACAATAGGCATTTTTCTTCCTGTGCCAAATGCTTTAGGACTAACACGTAATATAGGGCAAAACTGATGTCTCTTATATTCATTGTTATTTACCAGCGTTAAAATTTTATCTACAATAATATTATCAAAGCCAAGAGATTTTATTTCTTCTGCTGACAAGTTTCTTTCAATATACTGGTATAAAATTTTATCTAATACAGTATAATCTGGCAAACTATCACTATCTTTTTGATTAGGTCTTAACTCTGCACTTGGTGCTTTTGTAATAACATTATTTGGTATAATTTCTTTGTTTCTATTTATATAATTTGCTAAAGAATATACTTGCAGTTTATAACAATCTCCTAAAATACTTAAACCACCAGCCATATCGCCATATAAAGTTCCATAGCCAGTAGCTAATTCACTTTTATTGCTTGTGTTTAATAAAATATAACCCAACTTATTACTAATAGCCATTAATAAATTACCTCTTACCCTGCTTTGAATATTTTCTTCTGCTAAACCAAAAGGCAAATCTTTAAACATAGGTTGCAACGATTGTAAAAAACTGTTGTAAATATTGCTAATGTTAATGATATCGTAAGAGCATTGCACATTTTTACTAAGCTTTACAGCATCATTAACACTATGTTCAGTGCTATACAATGATGGCATTAAAACAGTATGAACATTTTTTGACCCAAGAGCTTCACAGGCAAGAGCAACAACTACAGCACTATCAATTCCTCCACTACTTCCTATAATTGCTTTTTTAAAATTCATTTTAGAAAAATAATCTTGAATACCAAGAACCAAAGCATCGTGTACAAAAGAAATATTCAAGTCTTCGTTTAATGCAGTTGGAATTTTTTTATACTCTGCAATAAAATTTTTTGTTTCATTAATAGTTGTTTCATTGTTTTTTTCATCATCGATTTCTACACTTTCAATAGCTTCTTTAAATGCTGGTAATTCTTTTATTAATTGTGCATCTTTATTAAATACAAGGCTTGAACCATCAAATATAATTTCTGTTTGACAACCAACAGCATTACAATAAACAATAGGTAATTTGTATTTTAAAACATTGGTTTTTATTATTGCTTTTCTGTTTTCAATATGTGTATAATCAAAAGGGCTTGCACTTAAATTAATCATAACATCTGGTTGATGTTTTATTAATTCATCCATTGGGCATAAGCGATACAAAGGACTATCTGTAATATTCCAAATATCTTCACAAATAGTAACTGCTAATTTTTTTCCTTTATGTTCAATAATATTCCATTCAAAAGCAGGTTCAAAATACCTGTATTCATCAAAAACATCATAGGTTGGTAAAAGTGTTTTATGAATTATTTTTTTAACTTCTTTTTCATACAAATAAAATGCAGCATTAAATAAACTTTTTCCTCTGTTATTTGTGTTGTGTGCAGGAGCACCAACTAAAACACCAATATTATCAGCATGTTGTTTTATTTTATCAATAGCTGTATAACATTTATCAATAAAGCTTTTAAAATTTAATAAATCTTTTGGAGGATAACCACAAACAGATAGTTCACTAAATACAATCAAATCGCCACCTTGTTGTTTAGCAATTTCTATAGCTTCAATTATTTTAGAAGTGTTTTGTTCAATATTTCCAATATGATAATTCTGTTGTGCTAAAAATATTTTCATTCTGCAAATTTATCTTATATCAAGATAAAGGTATTACTGTTTAGCTCTTTATAAAAGCAAAATATCAAAATCTTGTTAAACATTATATTTAAGGAACCACTAATACTATTCATATTTACAGAAATAATAACTTTACAAACATTCAACTATTTGTAAAATAGGTTACATTAAAAATCAAAATATAAATTAATGAAAAAAATAGTATTCGTTGTTTTAATTGCAATAACAGTTGTTGCATGTAAAACAAAAGATAATGGTGCATTTACTGTAACAGGTAAAATAGAAAACTCTCCAACCGATAAAATTTATTTAGAAGAAATTCCATTTGCTGCTCAAACCTCTGTTGTTATAGATTCTACAACCATTAAGAATAATCACTTTAGTTTAAAAGGAATTGCACCTGATGAAAGATTGTATGCACTAAACATTCATCAAGGACCACAAATTTTATTGGTAAATGATAGCAAAGAAATTGAAGTAACTTTAGATGTAAATAATTATAAAAACTATGAAATAAAAGGCTCTAAAGCTTCTTCTTCTTTAAAACAATTATTTACAGATTATGATGCACAACTTACAAAAGTAAAAAAAGCTTATTCTGTTTTAGATTCTTTACATGAAAAAACAGTAAGCGATAGTCTTCTTACTGTTTATGAATTACAAAGAGATAATGAGATGAAGAAGTTAAATGCAGTTATTGCTGATTTTGTAAATAAAACAGAAAGCCCTGCAGCTTGTTTGCAAGCTCTTGGCATGGCTACAAGAAGTATGGATTTAGATGAATTGCAAGGGTTAGCTATGAATGCTTTAAACAAGTTTAAAAACAATGGCAATATTCAAAAGTTTAATACAATGCTTAAAGGCAACGATTATCCATTGTTAAATAAACAAGCACCAGAAATTGCATTAAATACACCAGATGGAAAACTTGTGAAGCTAAGTGATTTCAAAGGCAAATATGTTTTAGTAGATTTTTGGGCAAGTTGGTGTAAACCTTGCAGACAAGAAAATCCTCATGTTGTAAAAGCATACAATAAATACAAAGACAAAAACTTTACAATTCTTGGTGTATCATTAGATAATGATAAACAAAGTTGGGTTGAAGCTATTGCAAAAGATAATCTTACTTGGATGCACATTAGTGATTTAAAACAATGGGAAACTCCTTTAATTAATGTATATAAGTTTGATGGTATTCCTTTTAATGTATTGGTAGATCCTTCAGGAAAAATTATTGCAACAGGCTTACGTGGCGATGCTTTAGATAAAAAATTAGGAGAAGTTTTAAAATAAAATTACTCACATAAAATTTATTTTCTTTAAAGCGATACTCATAAATAGTATCGCTTTTCTTTTTTCAAAAACATTAGTAGTCCTACAAATTGGTATTTAATAATATTATCTGTTACTTTCGCAACACATAAAATTATTCAACAATGAAACTTGTTTCTTATCTTAAAAACGAGCATGATCAATTAGCATTTTTGGTAAATAATCGTTTATACGATTGTGATATTGTACATCCTGAATTGCCGGGCAATATGAATATGTTTTTAAGTTATTGGGATGATATGTTTCCTTTAGCACAAAAAGTAAATGCTGCAATTATTGATGGCTCTATTCATAAAGAACATGGAATAGATTTAGATAATATAAAAATACTTGCTCCAGTTCCTTTTCCTACAAGTTGTAGAGATGGTTATGCTTTTCGCCAACACGTTGCTGCTGCAAGAAGAAATAGAAAAGTAGATATGATACCTGAGTTTGACCAATACCCCATTTTTTATTTTACCAATCATCATAGCATACAAGGAGAAGGAGATATTTATTGTATGCCAGACCATTTTGAAAAATTAGATTTTGAATTAGAGGCTGCAATTGTTATTTGTAAAGCAGGAAGAAATATTGCTGCTGAAGTAGCAGATAATTATATTGGAGGTTTAATGATTATGAATGATATGAGTGCAAGAAGATTGCAAATGGAAGAAATGCTTTTAAACCTTGGTCCTGCAAAAGGAAAAGATTTTTGTACTGTAATTGGTCCTTGCCTTGTAACCTTAGATGAATTAGCACAATACGAAATTCCAGCCAAAGAAAATCATGTAGGAAAATCTTGGAATCTTAGTATGAAATGTAAAGTAAATGGCATACAAGTAAGTGAAGGAAATATTGGTGATATGGATTGGACTTTTGCAGAAATTATTGAACGTTGTAGTTATGGAGCAACAATATTTCCAGGCGATGTAATTGGTAGTGGAACTGTTGGCACAGGTTGCTTTTTAGAATTAAATGGTACAGGAAAATTAAATAATCCAGATTATCAAGAACAATGGTTGAAAGAAGGTGATGTAATAGAAATGGAAATTGACCATATTGGTATTTTGAAAAACACTATTGTAAAAGAAGAAAGTGAATTTTCTATTTTAAGTAGAAAGAAAATATAAAGGGTTAAAGGTTTGTTCGTTTAAGGGTTTAAAGGGTTTGAAGGTTTAAAGTTTAATGTTTTATAACTCATAACTCATAATTCATCATTCAACATTGCAAAATATATGAGCAAACCATTGCAAATATTACAGCAGTATTGGCATTACACTTCTTTTAGAGGGGAGCAAGAAAATATTATTCAAGCTGTATTAGATAAGAAAGATGTGTTGGCATTGTTACCAACTGGTGGTGGCAAATCTGTTTGTTTTCAAGTACCTGCATTGTTAATGGATGGCTTGTGTTTGGTTGTTTCTCCTCTTATTGCTTTAATGAAAGACCAAGTTGAGAATTTACTTAAAAAAAATATTCCTGCAGCATCTTTAACAAGTGGTATGAGTTTTTTTGAGGTAAAAAAAACTTTTCAAAATGCTGTTGATGGAAAATATAAACTTCTTTATGTTTCTCCGGAAAGGTTAGAGTCAAACTTATTCAAAGACTATTTACATGAACTAAATATTTGTTTAATTGCAGTAGATGAAGCTCATTGTATTAGTCAATGGGGCTACGATTTTAGACCTCCTTATTTGCGTATAGCAAATTTGAGAAATGAAATTCCAGAAATACCTGTTATTGCTTTAACTGCATCTGCAACGCCTTTAGTACAAAAAGATATTGTTGAAAAATTGCAATTTAAAAATGTAAATATTTTTTCTCAAACATTTGAAAAACCTAATTTATCTTTTTCTGCTTTTAAAGAAGATAGTAAAATAAATAAAGCCATAGAAATACTGAATAAGGTTGCTGGTAGCAGTATTATTTATTGTAAGAATAGAAAGGAAACAAAAAAAATTGCTGCACTATTACAACAACATAATATTTCAGCAGATTTTTATCATGCAGGTTTAAAACAAGAAGATAGAAATAAAAAACAAGCATCTTGGATACAAAATAAAACTCGTGTAATTGTTTGTACCAATGCTTTTGGAATGGGTATAGATAAGCCAGATGTTAGAACAGTAATTCATTATGATATTACAGATTGTATAGAAAATTATTATCAGGAAGCTGGAAGGGCAGGAAGAGATGGAAAAAAATCTTATGCAGTTTTATTATATCAAACCATTGATGAAAAAGAATTAGAACTTTTGCCTGACATAAAATTTCCTAAAATAGAAGAAATACAAAACGTGTATCAATGTATAGCAAATTACTTACAAATACCTGAAGGAATTGGCGAAGGAAATTATTACGACTTTGATATTATTGAGTTTTGCAACAACTTTAAGTTAGATACTATTTTAGTATTAAATGTATTGAGGTTTTTAGAACAGCAAGGACATATTTCTTTTAATGAAAATATTTTTTTACCCAGCAAAGTAGTTTTTGTTGCAGATAAAAATTCAATCAATTCATTTGAAGAAACACATCCTGATTTATCGTTAGTGATGAAAACATTACTTCGTACTTATGAAGGCATTTATGAGCATAAAGTTTCTGTTAATGAAAAACTATTGGCTAAACTGTGCAAACTTTCTTATGATAAAGTGTATGATAATTTAAAAGAACTTAATAATTATAGAATAATTGATTATACGCCACAAAAAGAAACTCCTCAATTATATTTTATATTAAACAGAGCTCCTGCAAAGCACTTGTATATTGACTTTGCTGCTTATAATGAAAGAAAAAAACTTTATAAAGAAAGAATTGAAAAAATGCTTGAATACATTCATTTAGAGAAAGAATGTAGAAACAAATTTATTGCAAATTATTTTGGTAATACAACAGTAAATGATTGTAACATTTGCGATAATTGTTTATCAAGAAAAAGACAATCATTATCAGAAGAAGAGTTTAAAGAAATTGAACAACAAATTTTAGTAACAATAAAAAATCAATCAACAACACTTAAAGAATTATTACAACAACTCAATGCAATAAAAAAAGAAAAAGTATTACAAGTGTTAGATTTTTTACAAAATGAAAAAATAATTTTTACAGATGAAAAAGGAATTTTATTTGTAAAATAAACGCTGATAGAAATTAAAATTCACCACTTCCACTTTTATTAATTCTTTCGTGATGTTCAATTTTATTTTCTTTCCAGTTGGCATCATATTTTACAAACCAACTAAGCCAAAGTGTTCTTGATAATCTCATATTAATAGGTTGTAATAAAACCAATAAAATACAAGAAATTACTAACCACCAAAGAATACTGTTATTATAAAATGTCAGTCCAAATAAAACATAAGAAGCAATAAATGAAGCAACCAAAAATGCAATAGATAAGGCATAACTTACATAACCTGTACCATAATAAAAACCTACTTCAATTTCTGTTGGTTGCTTGCACACAGGACATTCTTTGTTCATACTGTATGCTTTTTTTAAATTGTATGGATTTGATGAAATAAAAATATTTCCTTCTCTGCAACGTGGACATTTATTTTGTAATACTGCCGATAAATAAGATTTTTTCTTTTGCTGACTCATAGCTGCAAAAATAAAGTAGGCATTTTATAATTATTGCAAAACCTTTTCCATTTGAAAACTTCTGGAGCCTTTAATAAGAAAATAAGTACCATGAAAGCAATTATTCCTCAACCATAAACCTGCTTCTTCAGCATTATTCATATAAGTATAATGGTGTTTTGTTTTTGCAAAATCGCCACCAGTAAGTATTACATTTTTCCATTGATATTGTTCTAATAAATTCACTACTTGTTGATGTTCTTTTATACTATCTTCTCCAAGTTCATTCATTGCACCAAGTATAACTACTTTATTTTTTGCTTTAATATTTGCAAAGTTTTCTATAGCAACTTTCATACTACTTGGGTTTGCATTATAAGCATCTAAAATAAAATGATTGCTTTCTTTTTGTATCAACTGGCTTCTACTGTTAGATGGTGTGTAAGACTCTAAAGCAGTTTTAATTTTTTTTAAAGAAATTTTAAAATAAATACCAACAGCAACAGCACAAAGAATATTAGGCAAATTATAAACTCCCACTAATTGAGTGTTTATAATAGTTTCAACATTATTTGTAACAACAGAAACTGAAATAAATGGTTCAGATTTTACAACAGAACCTTTTACAATTCCATTATTTATTCCATACACTACTACTTGGTGTATGCCTTTACTCATTTCTTTCAAATAATCATATTCATCGTATATAAAAACAGTTCCATTATTTTTTCTAATAAAATCAAAAAGTTCACCCTTACCTTTTTTAATTCCTTCTTCTCCTCCAAAACCTTCTAAATGGGCTTTACCACAATTAGTAATAATGCCATGTGTTGGTAAAGAATATGCACAATAACTTTCAATTTCCTTCTGATGATTAGCACCCATTTCTATTACAGCCATTTGTGCATCTTTTTTAATACTTAATAAAGTAAGAGGCACACCAATATGATTGTTATAATTTCCTTGTGTAGTATAAGTAATATATTGAGAAGCTAAAACTGTACTAACCAATTCTTTGGTAGTTGTTTTTCCATTACTGCCTGTTATTGCAATAAATGGAATAGTAAATTGTTCTCTATGAAATTTTGCTAATTGTTGTAAGGTTGCTAAAACATTTTCAACTTGAATAATTCTTTCATCATTACTATCAACAAATTCATCAACAACTGCATAAGCAGCTCCCTTTTCTAATGCTTGTTTTACAAATAAGTTTCCATTAAAATTGCTCCCTTTTAATGCAAAAAAAATACTGCCTTTTTGTATTGTTCTGCTATCAGTATTAATTAATGAATGGTCTAAAAATATCTTATAAAGTGCTTCTATCTTCAATCTGTTTCATTTTAATATTTATCAAAAATAATTAGTTTTTAACCATAATTAAACTCATTTAGAAATAGGTGGTTTACAAAGATTTTCAAAGTTTTATAAAATAAAATTTTAAAATTAGATGTACATACATGTATATTTGCATTATTAATGAAATTAGAACAAGCCATACAAAGTAAAAAATTTAGAAACGAAGTGCAAAAAGCTGGTTTAAATATATTATATACTGCTTGGTGGCTAAAAACTATTACTTATAAAGAATTGAAAGATTTTGGTTTAACACACGAACAGTACAATATTTTAAGAATATTAAAAGGCAAGCATCCACAACAAATGTGTGTAAAAGATATTGCCTCAAGAATGATTGAGAAAAACTCTAATGTGCCAAGAATAGTTGACAAATTAGAAGATAAAAAGTTAGTTCGTAGAAGTCAGGGAGAAGTAGATGGAAGACAAACAGTAATAAAACTTACACAAGCTGGTATAAATATTTTAGCATCATGTACTATTAAAATTAATGAACTATACGATAAAATGCTAACTATTAATAATAAAGAAGCAGAAATTTTAAATACATTACTTGAAAAAGTAAGAGAGAGAGAATAAAAATTTTTTTAACCAAATACGTGTATATACATGTATTTAAAAAAATAAACACTATGACAACAAAAAATATAAAACACATATTAAATGGAAGGGTTACTAACGTAGGTACTTTTAATGTGCAAGAATTATTGCCTTCAAGAGTAGAAGGTTACTTTGATCCCTTTATACTTTTTCATCATGGAAAAACAAAAGCAGATAAAAACATACCAATTGAAGAGCAAGGTGTAGGAGCTCATCCTCACAGGGGTTTTAGTCCTGTAACTTTTATTTATAAAGGAGGTATTCATCATCATGATAGTAGAGGCAATCATCAAGTAGTGTATGCAGGTGGCACACAATGGATAAATGCAAGTATGGGCATTATTCACAGTGAAAGAATGCCAGAAAAAATTTTTGAACTTGGTGGTGAGCAAGAAATTTTGCAAGTATGGGTTAATATTCCTGCAAAAAATAAAATGAGTCAGCCAGCATATTACCCTGCTACAAAAGAAGAAACACCAACTATTACAACAAAAGATGGCTTAACAACTATTCGTATTCCAGCAGGAGAAATTGATGGTGTAAAAGGAATTATTCCAACATTCATAAATGTAACTACTGCTATGGGAGAAATAAAAAAAGACGGAAGCTATCATTTTACTTTTCCTACTACACACAATACTTTATTGTATGTGTTAGAAGGAGAATTATTGATAAATAATAAACAAACTATTACTACAAAACAAATGGCATTATTTGATAATGATGGAGAAAATATTGATGTAAAAGCCAATGCAGACACTTTATTTTTTATAGGAAGTGGCGAACCCACAAATGAACCTATCGTTGCACATGGACCATTTGTTATGAATACACAAACAGAAATATTAGAAGCTTTCAGAGATTATCAAATGGGTAAAATGGGCGTATTAATTGAAGAATAAATTTTTTTAAATAACAATAAAATATTTTTTTAACTTTTAAATTTATAATTATGACAACGTACAAAATTGATGCTTCACACAGCGAAGTAGGTTTTAAAATTAGACACTTAATGATTACTAATGTAACAGGTAAGTTTACAGAATTTGATGCTACTTTAGAAACAGATAAAGAAGATTTTTCGGATGCAAAAATTTCTTTTGAAGCAAATGTAAATAGCATTACCACACACAATGAACAAAGAGATGGACATTTAAAAAGCGATGATTTTTTTAATGCTGAAAAATTTCCTAAACTAACTTTTGTTTCTACTGGCATTACAAAAAAATCTGATGATGAATTTGTATTAACTGGAAATTTAACTATTAGAGATGTAACCAAACCAGTAGAATTAGCAGTAGAATATGGTGGTAAAATTGTTGACCCTTATGGACAAACAAAATTAGGATTTGAAATAGTAGGAAAAATAAACAGAAAAGATTTTGGTTTAACATGGAGTGCTACTACAGAAACAGGAGGACTTGTTGTAGCAGATGAAGTAAAATTGCAAGTAACTGTGGAAATGGTAAAGCAATAAAATAATATACATTAAAAAGATAGTAGAATAAACACGATTCTTTTATTTTGCAATCTTTACTGAATAGTAATTTAAACAGATGAATATTGAAATTATTAGTGGAAGTCCACGAAAAGAAAGCATTAGTATTAGAGCTGCTTTATTCTTAGAAAAAGAACTTAAAGAAAAAACCAATCATAATATTGGTTTAATAAACCTAAATAGCTTTGATTTAGGATTATTACAAAATGTGTTTAAATACGTAGATGATGCTCCAGAACAATTTAAACCTTTGGCAAAAAGAATGTTTGATGCCAATGCTTTTATTATTGTTACACCAGAATATAATGGAAGCTATTCATCTGTTATCAAAAATTTATTTGACCATTTTCCCAAACAAAGCAGAAAAGCATTTGGAATAGTTTCTGCAAGTACAGGTGCTTTGGGCGGCACAAGAAGTACACAACAATTATTATTGTATGTACCTGCATTGTTTGGCATTGCATCTCCTTATTTGCTAATAACACCACATGTAGATAAAAAATTTGATACAGCAGGAAATTTAATAGATGAAAGTTTTAGCTCTCCTATCAATACTTTTGTACATGAATTTTTATTTTTAGCAGAACGATTATATAATCCATGTAAATAATTAATATTAGAAGTGGCGAAGTTGTAACTTCGCCACTTTGCTTTTATACCCCTTTCTATTTTTTTATGAGTGATGCAATAAAACACGAATGTGGCTTAGCTTACATCAGACTAAGAAAACCATTTTCCTATTACCTTCAAAAATATGGTACAGTAATGTATGGCTTAAATAAGCTGTATTTGCTCATGGAAAAACAACACAATCGTGGACAAGATGGTGCAGGAATTGCAACAGTTAAATTAAATGTAGAACCTGGTTATCCTTTCTTACATCGTATAAGAAGTAATGCTCAACAATCTATTGCAGAAATATTTTCTCAAGTAAATAATGAACTAAAAGAATTAGAAAAATATCAATCAGATATAAAACAACACCCAGGGTTATTAAAAGGTCATTTACCCGTTCTTGGTGAGTTAATGTTGGGTCATTTACGTTATGGCACACAAGGAAAAAATAATGTAGATTATTGTCATCCATTTATTAAAAGAAATACACAACCTGGTAGAAATTTAGCACTTGCAGGAAATTTTAATTTAGTAAATACAGATGAGTTGTATGGTTTATTAAACATTAACCCAGGTGAGTTTCAAAAGCATAGTGATTTAGCTGCTATGATGGAAACTATTCATCATTTTTTAATAAAAGAAGATGAAACAAATCCTAACAATGCTAATGTAGTAACACTGCTTAAAAAAGCTATTAGTTTATTTGATGGTGGTTTTACTATTGGAGGTTTATTGGGCAATGGATATAGTTTTGTTATGAGAGATGCTAATGGTATAAGACCAGCTTATTATTTTATCAATGATGAATTTATTGTTGCTGCAAGTGAGCGTTCTGCTATTAGAACAGCTTTTAATGTTGGCGAAAATCAGGTACAAGAATTAATGCCTGCCAATGCTTTAATAGTAGATGATAAAGGAAATTATACCATAGAACAAATTATAGAACCCCAAGAAAGAAGGGCTTGTAGCTTTGAAAGAATTTATTTTAGTAGAGGAAGTGATGAAGAAATTTATAGAGAGAGAATTGCTCTTGGACATTGTTTAAGCAAAACAGTTTTAGATAGTATTGATTACGATTTAAAGAACACTATTTTTTCTTACATACCTAATACTGCAGAAGTTGCTTTTTATGGCTTAGTAAAAGGCATGGAAGAATATTTGAATAAAATAAAAGTAGAAAGAATTTTAAGTTGGAATGGACATGTAACTTCTGAGAAATTGGAAGAAATGATTAACCGAAAAATTCGTCAAGAAAAAATTGCTATTAAAGATGTAAAACTAAGAACATTTATAACAGAAGATACCAATAGAGATGAAATGGTTCAACACGTTTATGATATAACTTACGGTACAGTAAGAAAAGGAAAAGATACTTTAGTAGTAATAGATGATAGCATTGTAAGAGGCACAACTTTAAAGCAAAGTATTATAACCATGCTTTCAAGATTAGAACCTAAAAAAATAATAATTGTTTCATCAGCACCACAAATTCGTTATCCTGATTGCTATGGAATTGATATGAGCAAAATGGGTGATTTTATTGCTTTTAAAGCAACAGTAGCTTTGCTAAAAGAAAGAGGAATGGAAAATATTCTTACAGAAGTATATGATACCATTAAAGAACTTCAACGAACCAATCAACTACATAAAGAAAATGTTGTAAGACAAATTTATAAACCATTTACTACACAAGAAATATCAGATAAAATAGCTCAGCTAATTACCCCACCAGATTTACAAATTCCTGTTCAAGTTATTTTTCAAACAATTGAAGACTTACATAAAAGTTGCCCTGCAAATACAGGAGATTGGTATTTTACTGGTAATTATCCAACACCAGGTGGTAATAAAGTTTGCAATAAAGCTTTCTACAATTTTATGGAAGGAAAAAATGTAAGAGGTTATGAAACTGCTTTTCAGTTTTAAAAAATCTTTCTGATTTCTTTTTATTAAATCAATGTTTTTAGTGTTTCAACTACTTTATCTATTTCTTGCTTAGTATTATTTTTACAAAAACTAAATCGTACTGTAATTAAATTAGGGTTGTTTTTTAAAGCATGCATTACATGACTACTTACAGATGCACCACTTGAACAAGCACTTCCTCCACTTGCACAAATATTATGAATATCTAAGTTGAATAAAATCATTTCACTTTTTTCTGTCTTAGGAAAATTAACGCTTAAAATAGTATATAAACTTTTATCTAAATAATCTCCATTAAAACTTACTCCTTCGATTTCATTCTTTAGTTTTTCTATCATGTAAGTTTTTAAATCTTGAATATAAGAGCTATCTTCTTTTAAATTTTCAGTAGCAATTTCTAATGCTTTTGCAAAGCCAATAATGCCATACAAATTTTCTGTTCCAGCTCTCATATTTCTTTCTTGGCTTCCTCCATGCACAAATGGATTAATTCTTATTTCTTCATTAATATATAATAAACCAACTCCTTTTGGTCCATGAAATTTATGTCCTGAACCACTTATAAAATGTACATGAGTATTTTCTAAATCAATTGGAATATGACCAACTGTTTGAACAGTATCACTATGAAAAATTGCATTATACTTTTTACAAATTTCTCCAACAATTTGTATATCTAATAAGTTACCAATTTCATTATTAGCATGCATTAAGGTAACTAAAGTTTTTTCTTTAGAAGATGATAATAAATTTTCTAAATCTTCTAAATCAATATGTCCATTTGGCAAAACTTGTACATAACTTAAAGCAATATTTTCTTTTTTATGCAAATGCTTGACTGTGTGCAATGTTGCATGATGCTCAATTGGAGAAGTGATAATATGCTTACAGCCTAAATCTTTAACAGATGCAATAATTGCAGTATTACTACTTTCTGTTCCACCACTTGTAAAAAATATTTCTGATGTACGTGCATTTAAAATTTTAGCTACTATTTTTCTTGAATTTTCAATTCCTAATCTGCTTTCTCTGCCATAACTATAAATAGAGGAAGGATTACCAAATTGAGTAGTTAAATAAGGCATCATACTGTTTAAAACTTCCTTATCTAACATTGTTGTTGCAGCATTGTCTAAATAAATTCTTTCCATGTATTAATTTATCAAAATTATTTTTGCTATATATATTTTAAAAAGCTATAAAGAATTAGCAAAATTAGCTATTCCAAAGCCCAATTATTTAATTAAATTTTGTAGTTATTTATCTTTAATGCGTATTTTTCAAAGAATTTTATTAGATAATAATGTCTTTTTTAAGCATATCTTAGGCTAAAAGAACAAAACGAAAATATTTTCAAACTCTAATTTTACGTCAAGTTTTTAAAATCCAATATTCTTTAAAAAGTAGTTGTTAAGTCCCTGTTTAAAATCCAAGTTAGAAGAACATCTAACAAATTCTATGAAATCCACTAAAGATGTTTTAATAGTCCTGTAATTCAACAGGACTATTTTTTTATTAATAGCACTCCAATTATTTTATTATACTTTTGACTACTTAATAAATTGAATATTTAATGAACAAATCAATTGCAGATATAAGAACTGATTATAAAATGTCTTCTCTTTCAGAAAAAGATGTAGCTATTGAGCCTTTTTCTCAATTCAGTCGTTGGTGGAATGATGCAATAAATAGTAAGATAGAAGAAGTAAATGCAATGACATTAGCCACAGTTTCTGCCAAAGGAATACCTAGTGCAAGAATTGTTTTATTAAAAGATTTTAATGAAAAAGGATTTGTTTTTTTTACTAATTACCAAAGTGATAAAGGAAAGGAAATTGCACAAAACCCGCATGTTTGTTTAGTATTTTTTTGGAAAGAATTACAAAGACAAGTTAGAATAGAGGGAATAGCAGAAAAGATTAGTGAAGCAGAAAGTGATGAATATTTTAATAGCAGACCATTAGAAAGTAAAATTGGTGCTTGGGCTTCTCATCAAAGCTCTATAATACCTTACAGGCAAATTATTGATGAAAATGTAAAACGTTATACCGAAGTTTTTAAAGATGAAGATGTGCCAAGACCAGATTATTGGGGTGGCTTTTGTGTAAAGCCTAATTTAGTTGAGTTTTGGCAAGGTAGAGAAAGTCGTTTACATGATAGAATTCAATATACATTAGATAATGGTATATGGAAATTAGATAGATTATCACCATAAAACTATTCTAAACAAAGTAAGTTTATTTAGAATAGTTTTAAATTTAGTTTTTTAATACATTGCTGGAGTACCTTCTTTTGGAATTGCTTTTAAAATAAATTCTCTTAAATGATTGGTAGCAGTTTTTAAATCTTCTTTTCGTAAATACATCATGTGTCCACTTTTATAACCTTCCCAACTCATTCTATCTTTTAATTTTCCAGCAGGATCCATTTGCCATAAATTGTATTTAGCATTAAAATAATCACAAGCACCATCGTAATAACCAGATTGTACTAATAAATGTAAGTAAGGGTTTATAGCCATTGCTTTTCTTAAATTTTCACCTACCCTATTATTTTTATTATCCCAGGGCCAAACGTTACCAAACATATTATATGCAAAATCTGTTTTATAGTTTAGTACATTTCTTAAATACATATTAATAGGTGGTGTAAAAGCATGAAGCCAAGCTGTAAGCTCTGCATTAAAGTCTGGTCTTTCGCCATAATCCTGCTTATCTATTCCTTTGTATCTTGAGTCTAATCTTCCAATAGTAAAGCCTTCGTTTCTTAATAACTCTTTCCAAAATAAATTAGTATTTACAGATAAATTATTTTGAAGAATTACTTTTTCAGAAATACCAGAATAACGAGCCATTTGCGATGCAATATTTTGTTTTTCTGCATCGCTTAAATAGTTGCCTTTATTTATTGCAGGGATTAATTCATTCATGGTAAATGCTTCTACTTCTGGCAACATTGCAGTGAGTTCTTTTTGTTGCAAATCGTTTGGTAATTTTTTATGATACCATGCAGTAGCAGCATAATAAGGTAATAATAATGCAGAGCCTGTAGATGCCCCTCGTTCAATACCTAAATCAGTTGGAGAAACTAAAATTACACCATTCAAATACATCCAATGTGTTTGTTGCAATTCTAATGCAAGTCCAGATACACGAACAGTTCCATAACTTTCGCCTATTAAAAATTTAGGAGAAGCCCATCTATCATAACGAGATACAAAACTATTTATCCAATCACCTAAATATTTAATATCAGCATTCACTCCAAAGAACTTTTCTTTGGGTGTATCTTTTCCTACAATTCTTGAATAGCCAGTATTTACAGGATCTACATACAAAATATCTGCAACATCTAAAATAGAATATGGGTTTTGAGAATAACCATAAGGTTGTGTTGGATATCCTTCATCATTTATATTAAGCAAGTAAGGTCCTGTGTAGCCAATATGCATCCAAACTGATGCAGTACCTGGTCCACCATTAAAAGAAATAACAAGCGGACGTGTACTTTTATCTTTTACGTCTGTTCTTTCATAATAAATAAAAAATAAGCCAGCTATTGCTTTTCCATTTTCATCCCAAACAGGTAATGTGCCTGTTGTAGCTTTATATGGAATTTGCTTTCCATTAATTGAAGTTGAATTAGTTGTAATAACTGTTGCATCTGGATTAAAAACAAGATCATAATTACCACTTTTCTTTTCCTCTGGTTTATCTTGTTTATTAGGCTCTTCTTTTGGTTTTGTTGGTTGTGCAATTGTTTGAGAAAGTATTAATAACAATGCACAAAATGAGAGAATTAATTTTTTCATATAAACAGTTTTGAAATAAAACAATAAATCAAACCTACTATTTTTTAAAAAGTACTCAAAAGAATAAATGATAAACGGAAAATGAAAGATCATTTGTTGAAAGAGCTGAAAAAATTTACAATTAGAAAAACAGATTTATACTATCTGTAAAATAAATTTATTCTACAGCTTCGCCAATTGCAGATAAAACTTTTATTGCTACACTATCTGTTCCTTTTGGAGTAAAATATTTTGTTTTAAATTTTACTTTTTTCCCTGGTGCAATTGTTTCATAAATTGTTTCAATATCTTCTTCTAATAAAGAACCAGTTTTACTGTAAAAAGATAATTTTATTTGTACATCTTTATAAGTACAAAGTGTTGCTGTATTTGTAAAATATCCAATAACAACAGTTTGTCCAATTAAATTTTTTCTATCTCTATTTGTTAC
>JAIXLO010000013.1 GCA_026931325.1 Chitinophagales bacterium
TTATTCTTTGATAAATTTAGTAAATGTTATTCCACCATCTACATCTGTATATTTCAACATATATACACCACTTGCTAAATTATTTAATTGAATTGAATTTATATTTCTTCCTATTGTTACATTAAATGTATTTTGAGCAACTATAGATCCTCTAGCATCTACAATTTGTACTTGTACTTTACCATTTTTATTAGATGCAAATTCAATATTTAAACTATTTTTTACAGGATTAGGATAAACAATTATTATACTTCCTGATTTATCAAAATTAACAGAAACAGTATTGCTATATGTATATGCTCCATCTCTATCAACTTGTTTTACCCTATAATAATTAACTCCTTTATTAGGATTTATATCAGTAAATGTATAATCATGTTTTATTGTGCTATTCCCAGCAGCTGTGATTTTTCCAATACTGTTTACAAAATCTCTTCCAGTAGAAGAACGTTCAACAATAAAATGACTACTATTAATTTCTGTTACAGTTCCCCAATTTAAAATAACATGATTTTCATTTTTCTTTGCTGTTAGTTGAGTAAATGTAACTGGTACAACACCACTAATATTTACAGAAACTGTATTCTTACTAAGGTTTGCACAATAAGAATTTGGTTGAGTTGCTATCGCATTTGTAAAACTTTCAAAACTAGATCCTATGAAAGCATGAATAGCAGATGAATGTGCATTCAAATAGCTTAATCCATATACTGTAAAGCTACCAGATGGGTATGTAGCAGCATTACTTAAATTAGCAGTAGAACTGATATCTTTAATTATATTAGTAGCATTATTTACTATTACATAATTATAACTATAATTAGAACCTGGATCAGTATATATTCCTGAACCAGAATATAATGTACCTGCTCCGCTATACCCTATATTGTAGTTAAATGGCAATGCTGGTTGATTATCACTAAAGCTACCAACAACCAAAGTATATGCTGTTCCTTGAATTAAAAATGCTGATATAGATTGAGATATTGAAACACTTCCATTTGTTAATGTACCATTAGTATTTAAAAATCTTGTACATGGTGAAGATGGGTCATAACTACCTTGATATAAAGTAATCATTGTAGCATTTGGTGTTGGAGATAATCTTGTAAAAGTATAAGTTCCTTGTGTTCCAGGTACAAATGAGTATGCACGATAATAACTAGTATTCCCTACAACCTGACAACTAAAAGTTTGAGAATTATATACTGCTAAATTTGTATTTGGACTTGAATTAGAAATAGAACCAACCATATTTAAAGGAGCAGTATATTCTGGTGCTAAATTTAAGTTTAATGATGGAGAACCAGCAATAGCATTAACAGCATTATTTGGTGCAATAGTAGCTCCCTCTGCTGCACAAGAACCTGATACTGTAACTGTAATATTTGCTGTATTGATATTAAAGAAAATATTTCCATGTGCTTTAACCATTATTCTCCCTTGAGTTGTAGCAACTGCTGGAATTATTATGCTTTCTGAACCATCGTTAGGTGTATTTGATTTTAAAGTATAAGGATAAGTCAAGCCTCCATCAGCAGAAAATAAAATATCTACATTAGCACAACTAATTGGTGAAGCATTAGTGCTTGCAACATTCCAAGTAACGGTAGCTGTATTTGAGCCATTTGCTGTCCAACTTGTTGCACTTGACTGAGAAGTTACTTTAAAACCAGCACTTGATGCTATTGTCAAATTCATTTCATCTGAACAAAAACCAGCTCCACCACTCTTGTTATCTCTTGCTGTTAATCTAAATTGCAAACTTTGTGTACTAGTTGGTAAATATTCTCCTTTTGTTTGAGAACCATTAATAATATCTGATAATTTTGGAAAATGTCTTGTAGGAGAAGTTGTTGGAGAGAAACTTCTAAAGAATGGTTTATTACCAGAATTCCAGTTCCCAGCAGTTCCTAAATCATATTCTTCCCAGCTATAAGTTAAAGCATCTCCATCAGCATCTGTAGCACTTCCTGTTAGCATAAATGGTGTATTAGCAGGAATTATATAATCAGCACCAGCATCTACAACTGGTGGGGTATTACCTGTTGCTATTGGTGTACCACAAGTGCTTCCTCCTCCAGTAATTTTGAAATTACCAATTTCATTTTGACTTACTGTATGAAAATAAGGAATACTATGTGTTTCTATATCATTTGAACCACATATACCTGCATAACCCATTATTGTAATTCCACTTCCTGGCTCTACAGCAGTACCTGGATTTCTATTTCCTCCTCCACAACTTCCTGTGGTTGCATTAAAACTATGATTACCTCTAAACTGATGACCAACTTCATGTGCTACATAATCTATATCATAAGCATCTCCTGTAGGATTTCCACTTCCTGTAATACCACGAGCCTTTTGACTATTATTACAAACAACTCCTAAGCCAGCTAATCCACCACCTCCTGTACTAAATGTATGGCCAATATCAAAATTGCTGCTGCCTATGTAACTTGTAATTACACTTTGGCTTTCACTTATTAATACAATGGCATTATTATTTCCTGTAAATGGATCAGTAGCAGCATTCATAAATTCAATAGCACTATTATTAGAAATTAATATTAAACGAATACCAACTTCTTGTTCATAAACTCCATTTACTCTATTAATAGTTGTTACTATTGCACTATGTAATAATTGGGGCGTTGTACCACCTACAGCAACAGCATATTCACCAGTACAAGCAATTGCTATACGATAAGAACGTAAAGTAGAATTACAAAGGCCAGTTATTTGTGCTGTACTTTCAGATGCACTTACTTCTCCTTCAACTCCAATTTCTTGAAAATTACTTTTTGGCTTTAAATCTGATTTAAAATAAGACATATAGTTAGTAATATTACCTCTTTCATAAGGGTCTATATAAATTCTACCAGTAGTAGCAGATAAAATTTGTACATGAAAACCAAAACCTGTCCAATCAAGTTTTGCTGTTGCTGTTGCATCATCTATACCTTGGCCACTATAAGTTTTAATATCAGGGAATTGAGTAGTAAGTCCTGGCTCTTGCATTGGGGATTCTACAATACTAAAACGTGCAAAACCACCATAAGGCATTGGCAATGTTAAAATTGCCTTTCTATTTGCAGCATCTTGTGTAAACTCCATTGGCACAGTACTTAAAAATTGTTTCAACCCATTAACATCTAAAGCTATAGCTCTAAATTTATCAGGAGTTATAGGTCTTATCTGATCGGAAGTTGTACGAAAATCATTTTCAGATTTATCTGTAAAAAAATTATTTTGTGCTAATAGTCCTAAAGGACTGAACACAAATGCAAGCATCAAAATTCTGTATAAAAATTTCATATAAATAATTTAGTGTGGCAAAATAATAAAATACATCAATTTTAGCAACAAATATTAGTCATTGATTATTAATAATTACAAAATTTTCCTTAAAAGATTGATTTCAGATATATAACTTTCCAAAAACTACGTTCTTAAAAATTATTTTTTCCTTTGCTTAAAATAAAAAGATATATTATTA
>JAIXLO010000170.1 GCA_026931325.1 Chitinophagales bacterium
CCTCTATTGACCCGCCTCCATTATCTCTTAAATCTACGATAAGGTTTTGATAATCTTTTGAAAAAATATAATCATCAAAAGCTTTATTCATTTCTTCGGCAGAACCTCCAAATGAATTAATTGTTAAAAGTGCAGTATTCTTATCAATTTCTTTGAATTCAATATTATCAGCAACCATTGAGCGTGCATCGTGTTTTTCATTATTGTTTTTCTTTACAAGAGCTAAATGCGAAATAGGTAACTTTCTTGCATAATAAAAGAATGAAAAAACCATTTCTAAATCGTCGTTAATGTTTTCAGCTGATTTAAGTATTTTCTTTTTAAACTTTTTCCATTTTCTTTCATCTTTAAAATTTGGGTTGAAGATTTCGGCTTCACAAATGGTTAATGCTTTTGCTGTTATGTCACTATAATCTTCCATTGAAGAAGTTGTAGAGGTTAAAACTCCATCTAGACTTCCTCCTTTTCTCGATTTGCGTTGCTAAGATAAGCAGAAATGAATCTTGCAAGTTCTCTCCATTAAAGTAATAATTCCCATTGGTGAAATGAAAAAATACCATCAAATTTAATGTTACTACTATCTTTAACTTTTCCTTCTATTCGTGGATTCTACTTTTTTATTCCCACAAATGTTTTCATTAACATTGCCGTTCCATTTCCGAAAATATCTTTTGTCGCATCTTGTCTTGAATATGCATAAAAGTGCTATCATTAATTTCTATTGTAAGGTACATTTTGACCAAACAATGTCATTACTTACTAGAGAAGTGTTATAAGAGTTTTCATTTGAGATTGAGCATTAAAGTTAATTAATAAAAACACTAAACTTATTAGCAATCTACTAACTATTCTATTTTTTAATATCCGATTCATTTTTTTAGTATTATAAGATTCAGTTTTATAAGTTCTTCAAATTGTTCAAATGGTAAATTGTTGATTTGTTTAAGTTGGTTATAGGTTATCCCAGATTTAAATAATGAAAGTGTTTTAAATAATGTATCATCAATTATAGATGTTTCAAACGTTGATTTGTGCAGTAAACATTTTTTAATATTATAATCCATTAGACCAAAATATTCAAAATTGAATATATAATCTTTATCCACATCAATCATATATTCGTGAAATCCCTGCTTGTTATTTTTTCCCTTTGGTTTAGAAGACATAAATTTATGTATATAAAACCATCCCTCCCATTGTTCAGGGTATTTTTTTAGATAAGTCTCAAAAATTTTATAGAGTGATTTGGTTGTGGAGTCTATATACTCATTTCTACTTATATCTTTATTGGGGTGTATTAGTGGTAAAATATGTGTTTCTCTATCCAACCAACCTGTTCTTAGATTTATAACAGGAACAATTGGCGTATTTGTTAAGTACGAAATAAAAGCAATTCCCTTTCGAGCATATATTTCGTGGTTTAAAAAGTTAATCTTGACATTTTTTTCTTTATTATGTAATACACCGCCAACTCCTGTATTTCCATCTATATAAAATAGCAATGAACATCCTTCTTTTAATTTTCTACTTGCTTCAAAAGCAATATTGGGATTTTCAGCATTCAAAATATCTATGGGTGTAACCTCTTCTAAACTCTTATTATAAAATTTATTTAAAGCATTGTCAAATAATAATTTAGAATACTCTCCTTGGCTTTTGATATAATTATCATCTGTTATAAGATTAAATGGAATTTTATTTGATGCTAAAATGAAGTTAATTAGACGATATGAACCCAAGTGGAAAGTACAAAAAATATAGGGCGATTTTGAACTGGCCTTTTTAAGAATATTCTGATGATCCTTTATATTGGTGGTATCCACTAAATGTAAGTAATTTGGTCTATCTGGGCCATGACTGATGCCATTTAGCATTTTACTAAATTGTTCTTAGGTTGAAAGGTAAATTTGAATAAAATGAAAAGATTGGCTGAAATCAATTGAAATATCTATGCTCTTGTGACAAATATATAGTAGAAAATATTGATGAATATTCATCAATTATTTCTCTAAATATTCATGGGTCATAGTATATTAGATTTAACATTAGTGATTAAATTTTTTAATAATAAAAATAAGATTTCAATAGAAACTTGAATAGCTGTGTCATTAGTTGCTTTTTCATTATTTAACTCAGCAAATCCACCCCAATGATATTTTTGTCTTTCAAAAGTTTGGTTAACAAAATATCATCATTTATTGAGAGACCATTAGGAATAATTGTAGCAGTAGCACTAATAAAATGCAGATATCTACATCAATTGTGATATAATAGTTTGCTGTTTTAGAAGATTAAGTTCTCGATTGCCGTTAATAGTACTTGGACTCTTGATTGTATATATGTTTTATGGACTTTCAAGCCCCGTATTTGCCAATCCTCGAATACCAAATTGATGAAAAGCTACAACGTTAGATAGACACACGAAAATAAAGCAAAATTACCATGATGATGTATTGTCTCATTATTGTTATATATTTTGTCAATTTCATTTTCATAGGGTTCGTATGTGCATCTAAATGGATAACAACAATATCGTTGAAATTATCATAGCAGATTGTAAATAGATAGTTATAGAGTGGTCTCCTCAATAAAATAGGTATATTTTATTCCTAAATAATGTGGATATTTTGTTTATTTTTACCATAATAAGCAGAATTCGACTCATTACCATAGTAAAATAAATCGCCTAAATCTTTAATTCGTTCTTTTTCAATTAGCTGAATTAACTTTTAGATTTATGTCAAACTGAAAACCGATTTAAGCTCTCAATATGATTCTTAATATTAAAATTAATTTTATATTGTTTATATATTTTCTAATATTGAAGATGCATGTTGTGAATAATTTGATATTGTATTTCCTCCTCCAAAAGGAATTCCAACAAATATTATTTGTTCATTCTCATCTTTTAAAGAAGCTTTTGGAAGCGAAGATATTGTTTCATTTTTACTTATAATCTGAAAGGTTTCGTCTTTTTCGTTATCATCATGATAAATGATTTCTTGTTTTAATAGGTATTCTAATAGCTTTGTTATTGAACTTTCGTCTATTTGCTCAAATTTTAATAAGATATCTTTTATACTTTTCGATTCCTGTAAGAATATGAAAATATCATATGGGATTTTGTCTAAACAGAAATCCAATGTTAAGGAATTTATTATATAATACCTCTCATTACTATCGATACTTTGTAGTCGATAGACCCTAGAACTGATTAGAATATCATCCTTTTTCATTGTACAATGAATAAAAAACATACCACGAAACTAGTTCCGTGGTATGTTTTTTTTACTTTTCTAAATCTTCTGATTTACAATCAATCGTAGGGGGCGTCCCAACATAGAAATCAAAGGAAATAGTTTCTGTTTTAGCATCAATACCAGTACCTGCGGTAAGGATTTTTGTTGCTGAAACGGTAGCTTTGTTACCATTACACCTATTGTTGCATCTAACAACTTGTTCTGTAACTTGTTTTGGATCTGTAGTATCG
>JAIXLO010000037.1 GCA_026931325.1 Chitinophagales bacterium
AATTAGGACTTCTAATTATTGATGAGGAACATCGTTTCGGTGTAAATGCAAAAGAAAAACTGCGTAAGTTAAAAGTGAATGTAGATACATTAGCATTAACTGCTACACCAATTCCAAGAACTTTAAATTTATCTTTACTTGGTGCAAGAGATTTATCTATAATTGCAACGCCACCACCAAATCGTCAACCAATTTATACTTCAGTAAATGTTTTTGATATTAACAAAATTAAAAATTGGATTTATAACGAAATAAACCGAAATGGACAAGTTTATTTTATTCATGATAGAATAGCTTCAATCGAAAAACTTGCTGGTTATCTTCAGCGAAATATGCCTCAGATTCGTATTGCAATTGCACATGGTCAAATGAAACCAATTCAACTTGAAAACATAATTCATGATTTTCTAAACAAGAAATTTGATGTTTTAATTTCAACAAAAATTATTGAATCCGGAATTGATATTCCTAATGTTAATACAATAATTATTAATCGTGCAGATAGATTTGGTCTTGCCGAGCTTCACCAATTGAGAGGAAGAGTTGGTAGATCAGAACGGCAAGCTTATGCTTATCTTCTAGTTCCTTCTTTAGATGCAATTAACAAAAAAGCTCTCAGAAGATTACAAACGATTGAAGAATTTATAGAACTTGGTGAAGGCTTTAATATTTCTATGCGTGATTTGGAAATTCGTGGCGCTGGTAATTTATTGGGAACCGAGCAAAGCGGAGCTATCGATGAAGTCGGTTTTGATTTATATATAAAATTAATCAATGAAGCCGTTGATGAACTAAAAAATGAAGAATTTAAAGAACTGTTTAAACAATTACCGAAACAGCAAGAAAGAACCGAACCAACTATTGATACTTATTTTGAAATTGCAATTCCACAAAATTATATGCCAGACCAATCAGATAGATTACGATTTTATACTTCTCTTTATTCTATTAAAAATATTGACGAACTAAAAGATCTGGAAGATGAATTAATTGATAGATTTGGTGAACCTACAATTTTAGTAAAACGATTGCGTTCAGCTGCCGAATTAAAATATTATGCATCATTAGCTTTATTTGAGAAAATTATTATTCAAAGAAAAAATATTTTTATTCATTTACCAAAAGGAACTAACGAAGATTATTATAAAAATAAATTTAATAAGCTGATGGAATTTATTTTTGCAAGATATTCGGATGCGATTAAATTTAACCAACAAAAAGATACATTAAAATTAATTATAGAAACCACTTCATTCCCCAGACGATTTATTAAAATTTTAATTGAATTTTAAAAGATATTAATGAAAAAATTAAACAATAATATTCTTATCTTCAGATAAAAGTGCATTAAATAATACATTCCCTTTTTGTGTTCTTTTTGGATTTAATTTGTTTTACAATTTTACGATAATATTGTATTATTTACTTTAAAATTTTCAAAATGGAAAAGTAAAGGCATCAATATAATTAATTGATTTATTAATTAAATTTTCTAATTTTATTGAAAATTTTAATGAAACTAAACAAATTATTTAATTTTTTAAAAATTATGATTTTTAATCTTTAAATCATTATTGGTATGGTGTTTGTTTGTATATTTTGATTATTATTTTTAATCTATTAGTTAAATAAATGAACACAGGACAAATGATGTTGACGCTTGGTGCTTTAATGCTACTTTCGTTTTAGCATTAAGGATGAACACCATTTATTACACTGAAGGTTAATGCAAAATTCAAAGTATGGAGTATTGGGAATTTACTTATACTTCTTTAATTGAAGAAGCTTAATTTAAAAGCATTTGATAAGAATTCTGTTGATAGTAGTTTAACAAATGTAAATGAATTGACAGCAGTTGGTTCATTAGGAAAAAAAGGAGAAACTTAACTTTTGATGATTTTGATGATTTTAATAATTATACAAGAATAGATTCTACAATGCCTTCAGCAGTGTTTGATATTGCTTGTAAAGTTGTTTATGTTAGCAGTACAAATCAGATGTAATCATCTTCAAGAACATGGAATAAAAATTACATTTCTGTTATAAGTAAAAATATGACAGATACAGTTCGTGTTAGTTCAGTTTTAGTTATTGGTTTTATAGGTAATGTAAAATGGATTTTCAACAATATTAGATATTATTGGCGGTTTACTTATTGGTGGAATAATGCTTTATCATTAAATAGAATTAATGACACGGCTGTTTCAATCAATATTATTATAATAATGATAGAATCATTCAGAAAAATTTAGTTTCCTCGTTGAAACCGTAGAATATGATTTTAAGAAAATTGGCTATTGCAAAACTGATGAAATTGCCAGATCCATCAAAAGCAATACGCGCTGCAGATTTACCTCAATAAAATTTTATACGATATTGATAATAATGGAGAACTTGGATTCTGTTAGATATTATGCTGGTTTTCAAGTGAATTGTCAGCAACCTAATCCAAGAGATAAATTATTATATCGAGTAGTAAATAATGAAAACTTTATTCGGCAAATTTAGAATTACAGAATTTCGATTGGTTTATTTCAAGTTTTTTGGTGATAAATTGATTTTCCTGTTTTAGTTCAAGGAAATTTTATATGGAAATTTCAGTTAAATGGAGAATCCTTTACTTTAATAAATATGCTGAACTGGAGACAGGTAAGGTTAGCAGCAAAAAATTTGAAAAATAGATAATCAAAATCAGGAGGAATTATGTTTGGGAAAGCAGCAATTTATCTCGTTTTAGGATTTAGCGGATTATTTTTACTCATTGCTAATAATATGTTTACTTATAGCAATGATGCACTTGAAAATTATACAAAATATTATGATGAAACTATATCAAATAATATTGCAATCTCGGCTGCAAACATAGCAGCTAATAATTTATTTATTAGTTCATCTTGGACTTCCAATATCAATAATGTATCTTTTCAAAATGGTAAAATGACTGTTGTAATAAATGATTCTTCTTTTAATAGAAAAGAAATTGTAGCCACAGGAAATTACAATGGTAAAGAAAGTTCTGTTAGAATAATGATGCAACCAAGTAATTTTGCAAAATTTGCTTATTATGCTAATATTATGCCGGGTAATTTATATTATGTTACTGGTGATACAGTTTGGGGTCCGACACATATAAATGGAAAACTTAATGTCTCCGGTAACCCTGTATTTTGGGGAAAAGTTACAACAAAGAGTGGATTAAAGAAAAATAATAAAAATGACAATCCTAAATTTTATGGCGGTTTTGAAAGTGGTGTAACTGTTGATCTACCAACCAACTTTACTCAGCTGGAAACTGCAGCTCAATCTGGGAAAATAATACAAAACAATGATGTATGGATTACTTTTAAATCAGATGGAACAATTAGTTATAAAATAGGATCATCAGGAACATATAAGGATACTTCTCTTTCAGCCTTTGCACCCAATGGTATTATC
>JAIXLO010000144.1 GCA_026931325.1 Chitinophagales bacterium
AAACTTCCAGAATTTTCTTTGCAATATGCGGCGATCCGTGAAAAGAAATCTCCACCACATCTTCCGTCGTAAAAGTCTTCGGCGCTAAGAATACAGAAACCATCACTTCATCGATAACTTCTTCCAGGTCGTAGGCATTAGGTGTTGGATTGTTGGTTTTCACTGCTTCACTGTCACCACCTATCTCCTGCAAACCATCTCCTGCAACCTGCTTAAAATCTACGATATAGCCATAATGCACCGTATGAGATTTCACATTTTCTAAATTGGTTCCTTTAAAAGTTCTTTGCGCAATCTTCACGGCATCGTTCCCGGAAAGGCGAATAATTCCCAAAGCGCCCACTCCATTCGCGGTGGCAATCGCACAGATCGTATCTTGATTCATGCCGCAAAATTACGGAATTATTCCTGTTTTTAGAAGCACCAAGATTTCGCCTCTTTCGAAGACCCGTCCCGCTGTCCACTATATCTTTTTTGTTCCGCCTGTCGGCGAAACAAAAAAGGATGCCGTTTCCATCAGGGCTAGAATGAAGGGTGGTTTTTCTTTTGAAGAGTTTGAGAATCAGTAAAGTTTTTAGAAGAGTGTTTTGTATATTTGATTATTATAGAATATTTATAACTTCATAAGAAGTTTAGTCGAAACATAATTTAACTTTAGATACAAAATGCATAAAGAAAATTTATTTAATTTAATACGTAATGAAGAGGTAGTAATTTGGGCGGGCGCTGGATTATCTCTTTATGCTGGTTATCCTTCGGGGAAAACTTTAGGTGAAGTTTTATATAGTAATTTATCAGAATCTGAAAAAAATATAATTAATCCTAATTCTACACTACCAGATTTAGCAGAGGAGATTTACAGAATAAAAGGTGGAAATAAAAATTATATAATTAAAACTTTAAAGAATATTTTTGAAATAGAATCTACCAGTACTGAAACACATCAACTTATTAGTAAAATACCACATTTCAAAACAATTATAACAACAAATTATGATAAATTATTTGAGAATGCTTATAAGAATAAGGCAAATTTAATATTGAATCACAATAATCTACCATACATTAGGAAAGATCAG
The DNA here is from genome assembly GCA_026931325.1 of Chitinophagales bacterium. Taxonomy (GTDB): domain Bacteria; phylum Bacteroidota; class Bacteroidia; order Chitinophagales; family Chitinophagaceae; genus UBA1930. Next base: position 1,080 of record JAIXLO010000144.1, read on the forward strand.
ACACAAATTTTCAAAGTTCACGGTGATTTAAGTAGTAATGAAAATATTATAATAACTAAGACTGATTATAATAGGTTTTTTCAAGATCAGTCAGAACACAATTCTTTCTGGACAGTCATTAAAGAAAGACTAACAACCAATTCTATTTTATTTTTAGGTTATAATTTGGAAGATCCTAACATATCTGTAATATTTGATAAAATTACTGAGAATTTAGGAGATCATCGAAAAGAATGTTTTTTAGTTGCACCAGATTTACCTGAGCATAAAGTTGGCGATTTAGCAAGGAAAGGAATAAAATATATCAATTCAACAGCGGAAGAAATACTGTGTGATTTAGTACACGTATTAAAAGAAAATATTGTAAATGATTTGGAAACAAAAATTGTATCAGCCGATACGTTTAAAAAATTCCTTCAAAATTTTGATTTGTTACCAAGTTTTGATGCAACTAAAGAGAGTTATAATGTAAGGTCAATAAGAGGTATTGATGGGAATCAAGTTGAAGGAAAAATTAATTTTACAATTAAAAATGAAGAAAACATGGTGCAAAAATATTACGATTTTGCACAGGGAAAAGAATTTGGAGAATTAGAATTGGATGAAAACATTTTACAAAATGTTGACTTATATTATGGTGATATTAGACTTTCTCAAAAAGATAAAATTGTTAAACTCAAGTTTCAATCAACACCAAAATTTGATACAAAAGTTACAATAAGATTTGAAAATGATTATGAATTTGAAGATTTTCCAGTAAAACTATTTGGAAATAAAAATCTTATAGAAATTCATTCAAAACTAAAATCCGCAGATTTAAAGTTCAAATTTAATATTGAAAATTATCCTAATTTAAATTTTAAATTCACATACAAACATGATACTGTATGTACTACGACCAAGAATGAGTTGGAATTATTTAAACTATTAAAAAACTTTTCAGAAGGAAATACTTTTACAGTATTTATTGAGGAAGGAAAAAAAATAAAACAAAAGTTTGAAAAGTTCCAGGATTTGCTTGACGAAATGAATTTTTTTATTAATTATTTTGAAAATTTACAACTAATTGAAAAGAATTTTAATATTCAATTTAAAAATTTTAATTTTGATGAAATCACAGATGATAGTTCTACTATTGTTAACAACATTGCACACATTTTAACAGATAAGTATCTATTAATTCCTTTTAATGATGAAATAAATTTCGAACTAATTGAAAATTTTTCCGATGAAACTTTAAATTTACTTAAAGCAGTTGATGAAAGCGGTTTTCCAGTAGTGGCACAGCAAAATGTAGAAGAATCCCAAACTATTCATGGTCAAATTATTAATTTAGGATACAAAAAGATGGAATACTTAAGTCCTTTTGTATCAAATATTGAGGATGTGATCTCTAAAAAAACAAATATTGCAATAATTAAAAGTAAGCAATCTTTATGCAGATTGTCATACTCAATTTTTCTAGAATCTTAAGACATAATTTCTACTGGCTTTCTGTCAAAGCCATATCACAGTAATAATATAAAAAAATAAAAGTAGTCCATATCACAAAATCCGCTGGACCAAACATTTCATAATTACGGAAACTCCGAAACCGCAATGAAAACTAAACTCATCGTCCTGATATTTTTCACTTTAACAACTTTGCTTTTCGGACAAACCGCAGAGAGAATTGCTGCAGTTCGCAAAAAGGTTGAAGCCATCAACACAGAAAAAAGTTATCAGATCAAAAAATTAGATAACGACTATTTTGTGAACGTAAAAAACGAAGCCACTGATGGCGGACAAGAACTTTCGGGTTATTATAAAAATGGAAAACTAAAAAAAATCGTTTACAGTGTCGGACTATCTTACGGAATGAAAACCTGCGAATATTTCTTTTCAGACGATGAATTAATTTTTGTTTTTGAAAAGCAGGATCAATTTGCAGATATAAAAGACCAATCAAGTCAAGTAACTGGATTGGATCATACAAAACTCGAATCCGTCTACACAGGTCGATTTTATTTTGAAAACTCCAAATTATTTTCCATAAAGCAAACTGGAAAAGAGATTTTCACTAAAACGGATAAGAAAAGTAAAGAGGCAGAACTTTTAAAAGACAGTAAGGTTTTCCGTCTTGAAGTACAGAAAGCAAAAAGCAAGTAACAGCGTTCGATTAAAAAGCTAAATCAATATGAATATATTTAAATCCATTATCAACAGCGTCAAAACGTTTGGTAGAAATACCGACACTGAAAAACGCAGAGATCGATTTACTGCCAAGCAAATTCAATTGGAAGATTTAGGTGAAGAACTCAACCTGGTCCTGGAGGGTAAAACCGACTTTAATTTTATTGGAATCACTGCAAATGA
>JAIXLO010000045.1 GCA_026931325.1 Chitinophagales bacterium
CACATAATCTGTTTCAAAATCATAAAATTCGCGTTTTTGATAAAAAACAGATTTATAAAACGATTTGAGTTCATTAACGCTTTCATATTTAAAACGTTCAACTACTAAATTTTTATAATTGTCCATGAAACCATCTAGTATATCAAAATCGATTCCTGAATATTTATCGTGTTTTACTTTAGATTTAAGATTCGCAATGTAGAATAAACATGCAATAAGGTTTTCATAATTTGCTCTGCTTTTTACATCTTGTTGGATATTTATTTTATAAATGAATAGCACAAGTCCGTTCAATTTATCTTTCTCATAAGCGGAGTTAATTATTTTTTGTTTGGTAACAAAATCACACCCATAAATTCTTGAATGCTGCATGTGTAAAAACAGATTCAATATACTAAAATATTTAGTAATTATTTCCATAAGAGATTGAAGTGCCGAATCAATATTTCATAAGAGAAGATTTATTAAATATTTTATCACAGATAATACCGATATTTTGATGTCAAAATCTGTGTATAATTTGGTTGATAATACATCTTCTTTTAATAAGAATTATCAAAATTTTCCAAATGTTGATAAATTATCTTTTTATCGCACCCTTAATTTGTAATTAATGTACTTTCTTTCGCCACTGAAAGCTGATTCTTTTTGTCTAAATAATAATTTCTATTAAATAATCTGTAAACATCATAATAGGAGAATTTAAAGTTTATAAGAATAAATCTGAGACATTCACATCATCTTGTCTTATACTTTAAATTCATTAATAAACCTCTTTGTATTTCTAAGATTGTTTAAGGAAGTAAATTGATGATTGTTCGGGTAAATAAGTATTTCCTAACTTTCAAATACATATCTATTTCTATTTTCTTTTCAGGCAAAATTTCTAAAATACTATGTTTTACAAAATCATCAATCTGAGTTGCGTTATTGGTGGTAGGAAATTCTTTTTAAGAAATCTTCTCACGGTATTTATCGGCGAAGGGATATTGTGTATTTTTAACGCTTCAATTAAATATGCCTTATGTAGCCGACAACATAATTAAAACATCAGAAAAAGGTATTACGGTTAGTTTCCAATACCCAACACTTCGTTCGGTTTTAATCTATCTAAATCATCAAAAAAGACAATTACTTTTTTATCTAATCTATTTAGAATGTCATTAACGTTGGCAAAGCTATCTGATAAACTAGTATCTGGAATAATTTTTAACGCATTTAGCAAGGTTTCGGTTGTTGTGTTTTTACTGACAGATAATACATTATTTCCATACTTTTTTACTTCTTTAGAAACATCAAAGCTGTGTATTCTGATTTTTTTTTCTACCGTAGTGAAAAAGTCTGTTATAATTGATTCTACAGAGATATTTAACCAACTATTAAAATGAACGACAATATATTTATCATCATCATTGAATTTGTTTTCAATTATGTGCATGAAAGAAGTTTTACCATCTCCCCACGCTCCAACAATACCAATTGCTAAGGACGATTTTGACTTATAACCCTTTATTAATCTATATACCTGCAAAGCTTTTTGTTTACGATTTAAAATATCATCATCGGGATGAGTGATTGGATTATCATCATGAAAATCAGATTTTACATTCTGTCTGTCTTTTTCAGTAATCCAAAAACCTAATTTTAAAATTATGGGAATTGTTCCAATTATAAATAAAAGGTCAAAATATTTTGCTTTTTCAAAAGAGTAGAAACCTACAAGCTGATTTTTGTAAGTATAGCGTATAACACTATATAAAATGATTAGAAGAATAGATGACATAATTAGCACTTAAAAAAGAATTTTTTTTTGAAATACAATATAAAATAAGAATAGTGTGATAAAACAAATAGACTATCTGAAATCAAGATTGGTTGAATTTCACCAAACGATATCAATAGTGTATTTATGATAATATGGAACAAAAAATCTTTAAAAGATAAATGAATATCAATATTAAAAGTATACTCTCTTATTTTTATAGAAATATTTATAATTCATTAATGTTTACTATATTTTTGTAATAAAGCTTAGTTTAATCCTGCTGATAAATATAAATACTTAATTTGTACTGTTCATATGATTTTAAATGCTCTTACTAAACCAATAATTTTTTGGGTTAAAATGGCTTTGCCTATTAAAGTTTTTCTATTGGTTTGATAATAAATTCTATCAAATCAACCTCAATAATTCCTGCTTCTACTTCTACTATTAATATTCCAATTTATGGATGAAAAATCAAAAATCTGTCTTTCCTTGGCTAATAATTATATCGAAAAAACCAACGGAGAATGAGATATACAAAATCAGTCGAAAATAGTTTGCAAAGCCACAAAAATTCTTTCCTCGCTCTCATTTAGGAAGATATTGATCGACGAAAATTTCAATGTCATATTTTGAAAGTAATTCTGCACTTTTCATTTAGTTTGCTATCATTATCCATATTTACTAATAATATGAAAATTTCGTCTTTATAGTTACTTCCTTTTATTCTCCTTAAATAGTAGTGCCATATCATCATCTAAAATTTTATAAATCCAGTTTCTTAATATAGAAAATTTCTCCACTTTGGATGTATTAGTTCGGTCGCTGTCAAAATAAAGAATGTCATCTAATGAGAACGGTCTTAAAATTGAAATATCATCTTCTTCAAAAGCTGAACGAGGTCCAATCACCGAATTAGTAGCGTTTTCACTATAAAACACTTTTATTTCTCCAGATTTAGAGGGGCGAATTCCAAATGTTCCCCATTTAAGAATATCTAGATCTTTCATATAAAAAAAGTATTCATGAGGACAGTCATTATAAAATTTGAATTGATGTTTTAATGTTGGAAAATTTTCTTCAACAAATGCTTTGTAAGCTGGTTCCAATTGCTGGAAAAAATTATTAATGTAAAGTTTCGCTTGATCACTACTGTATTGTATGATTCTTACTCGATTAAACTTAATTTTCATATCACGTTTGTAAAACTCCTTTGTTTCATCAACCGTTTTATCTGCATAGGGTAAATGATGCTTCGAAAATTCGTGATAACCCCTATCCAATAAAATATTTACAATTTTATGTAGTTCCTCAAAAACTCCAATATCACCTCCAAAATTTAATTTGGGAATTTCAAGATTGTTTTTAAATGCATTTTCAACTTCCTCTTCAACCTTTTCCGTAGAAAAATCTTTTCTATTTGTATAATGAAAGTATGCTCTAATTTTATAAAGTCTGTCTTTTAATTCATGTAAATTAATAGGGTAAATCAAATCATACCTAGGTAGATGAAAGTCATTAATATCTAATATGTACCCGAGTTTTTTATTGTAAAAATAGATTATCACTGACATTTGTTCTTGTAGAAAAATGTCACATTTATAGGTAGTCAGTTTGCGTTTTCTTATAACTTCATCTAACTGCTTAAAAA
>JAIXLO010000155.1 GCA_026931325.1 Chitinophagales bacterium
GTTTTAGATGAGATAGATAAATCATTTATTAAGCCTTATTATAAACCAGAACATCTACAGAAATGGTTCATTTCTAACACATCGACATTTATTTTATATGTCGGTAACAAAAACTTAACTGAAAATATTAAAAATTATTTACTTCAATTTAATACAGTATTACTAAATAGGTCAACTATAAATGAAAATAAAATAATTACTCTTGAGGATTTTGAAAACTACACGATTGATGATATTAAATTGAATTATAGTTCAGCAGGGGCAGTTCAAAAAATAATGAGAAGAAAAAAATGGTATCTCCCCTTGTATGAAAGATTAAATGTACCTTTTGATTTTACTAAAATTGTTGTTAATACAAAAAACATGAATGTTTTCACTTTTTCAAACGCACCTTTATATTCTTCAGGAGGTGGAGCTGGTGGGCAAAACTTTATTTACATTAAAGAAAGTTTTAAAATAAATGTGCCTAATGTAGATTATTTTACAATGTATGTTAATGCTATTTTAAATAGTAAACTTATAAAATTCTATATCCAAAATGGTCAATTTAATCAATTAAGCACTTCTAAAATTGCCGATTTACCGATTTATATACCTGATTTAAAAGCAAATGAATTGTCTAAAAATTATAATGAAATAGTAAGTTATTGTAATGATTTAATTAAAATTACAACAAAGTTAAATACCTTGTGCGTAAATTTTATTATTATGTTAAAAGTTCATTTTCTGCCAATATAGATATAATTAAACTCAATTGGCACAGGCTAACCTTTGCGGAGTTTATAAAAGAACAACAAAGCCATTAAAACATCGGAGGCACGCCACTAACCAAACTCCAAGAAATGGAATGGATGGAAGTTTTTGAAACTAAAAGCAAAGACCTAAAACCGAAATTGATAAGACCGATGCAGCAATAGACCAAATGATTTATGAGCTTTATGGGTTGAGTGAGGAGGAAATCGCCATAGTTGAAAATAGTTAAATTATGGCAACCGATTTATACATCATCAGCAACATAAAAACGAGCAAAGAAGAGGTTGTTCGCAACAAAGATATTTACTTAAAAAAGTTAAAAGCGTTGGGTTTAGGGCATATCTCTATTTGCCAATCGGATAATACGAGTAAAAAATTAGAAGGTGATTGGTGGTATGAGCTTAATGAAGAAGAGCTAAAAGAATTGGGGTGTAAAGAGTTGATTTACTTTAACTCTCCCTTTGAATTTGATGTGTCGCTTTACGAGGGTTGTTTAGAAATTTCAACCATTTATAAATACATTGATTTATACGATTGGATTACACATGATGGCGAATATTATAAGGGCGAGTTTAGAAATAAAGTGTTTGAAATTATTTCCATTTTTGGAGGCACAGAAGTTATTTATTTAGCCGACAATGGCTGCGATAAATTAAGCAAATACTTAGAATTAAAAGTTTGGGAAGGTGTTTCTTTTATCGATGTAAAAAACGAAATGAAACAAGATAATGTGCCATTTAGAAACGATTTTAATAATCTTAACACAAAAAATTTAAGCTATTCAAACATTTCAGAATACTTGTATGATGATTTTAGCGATTTAATTAAAAACCAAAATAATAAATTATGAAAATTGTAGCAATTAAACCAGGCCCAAAACCTAAAAAGGAAGATGGCACTTTAGACCAAAGAAGAAGAGATAACAAAAATACACCAGGCAACAAACCTTCATTAAAACCAAGTAAATCAACTAAGAAGAAATAATCAAAAATGAGCCAAAAGACATTTAGTTTTTAAAAATGAAGTTATTAGAGCTACAAACCAAACTATTGTTAAAAGAAACCCAAACCGATGGGCACTCTCCTTTGGTGTTTATTTGTAGCGATGATAATATTTACTACTGCAAATATTTACCTACAATAAAAAAAGAAGAAATAAACTGTTTGGCTTATGAGGTCGTGGCTCACGCTTTATTAAGAAAATTAGCTATTCCAACCCCTGATATTGCTTTAGTACCATTGCGGAAGACACCTTAAATAAAAAGCTAATTAAAACAATAAAAGGTTAAGGTTGGAGATGTCTGTTTTGGTTCTAAAGAAATTGTTTACGCAACAGAAGTACAAACAATAGCCCAACTAAACAATAAAACTGAATTCAACAAATTGCTCAATCCTGATGATATTATTAAAATAGCCATTTTTGATTTATGGGTAAACAATGTGGATAGAGGTCGTAATTTTGGAGAGGGCTATAACTACAATTTATTGTTAAAGCCAGTTGGAACAAAACAAGAAATTATGGCTTTTGATCATGGTTTTATTTTTGGAGGTGTTAATCAAATAGGCATTTTCAACTCAAAAACCAATACACTAAATAGCAATAAATTATACCAATCAACGTACTACAAGAGTGTGATTAAACACATTAATAAAGCAGATTACATAAATATTGTTAATAATTTTATACCTTTGTTATACGAAAATTATGACACTCTTATTAAAAATATCATTGAGAAATTAGGTGCTAATTGGGATTTAAGCCCAAAATTAGACGAGCGAATCATTGCTCTTTTAAAAACTAATGAACAAATTAAAGAGATAAAAAACATCATAATTCAAGCAAAAAAATGAAAACCTTTCTGAGTATATTAAGTGTAAAAACCAATAGCTATTCAAACGAAAAAATAGTATTAGGGTTAATTGCCGTAACAGCAAATGAGGTTTTTTATGCCTATTCTAAAACAAAGTTAGCACTGTTAAATAAATTTTCTAAAGAAGAAGATATTGCGTTCTTTTTAAAATCACTTTTGAATCAGGTTCAACATACAGTTGATGAAAGCAATAAATCATTTACAAGCAATCAATCTTCTTTAATTCATGGAGTTACCGTATTTTCTGAAAATTATTTTAGCTACCTTAATAAATACAATAACGGTATTTTTCAATTTTCAGAACCTGTAAGTGTAAATGCTAATTTCTCTGCCAATGATTTTGCTAACTATTACAATAAATTTGTTGGAGAACCATTAATAACAAGTTTACCAAAGCCTAAAAAAACATTTTATCAAAAGCTAAAACCACTTTTTGAAAATGAAATTTTAAAACAAAAAGCAGATATTAATTATCAATTTAATCCAATTACTTTTAAAGGTATTTTAAAAGAAACAAATATCCCACTTATTACTAAAAATGGGAATATTAGTACACTTCAAACAATTGATTTTACGTTGCAACCAAATACAATTGCAAATCATTTTTACGAAACTCAAATTATCTTAAACGCTTTAACTATTTTTTCAAAAAAAATAGGATGTAAGGTAGATAAAATAAAAATTGGTTTTGAAGAACCTGAATTAAAAACAGAACAGCACAAGTTATTTGATATGGCATTCTCTGAATATAAAGAATTTTTTGAATTCCTTACGGTAGATAA
>JAIXLO010000086.1 GCA_026931325.1 Chitinophagales bacterium
TGTATAACCTGCTGGACCACTTCCAATAATAAGAACATCTACTTTTTCTTTTACTTCTGACATATTTATTTATTTTAGCTTTATTAGATGCAAAAATATTACTACTATTTTTATTAAATAAAGATTGATTTTTCACAAATAAAAACAACTAATGTTGATAATAAAAATTATACACCAATATCTTTAATAAACTTAACATTTTCCGTTTATCTAATTTTAATTTTTCTTTTACGAAGAACACCGTATATTGCCTACGAATAAAATCGTAAAAATGGCATCTTTTAAAAAAATTAAACCCACCGAAAGTGAATTAGAAATTTTAGGAGTCTTGTGGAATAAAGGTTCTGCAACTGTTAGAGAAGTACACGAAGTATTGAGTTTGCATAAAGATAGTGGCTATACTACTACACTTAAACTTATGCAAATAATGTTTGAAAAAGGATTGGTAAAAAGAGACGATAGCAGTAAAACACATATTTACACAGCTAATGTTAGTAAAGAAAGCACCCAAACACAGTTTATCAATAAAATGATTCAAACACTTTTTAGTGGCTCATCTACACAATTGGTTATGCAGGCATTGGGAAATAGCAAACCTAATAAAGATGAAATTGAAGAAATACAACAACTCCTTAATCAGTTGAAAAAGCGATAATAAAAATGCAAACCTTAGCAAACTCAGTTTTATTACAATCTTTAGGCTATGCTATCATACATAGTTTATGGCAAGTTGCTTTGCTCTGGACTGCTTATATTATTATTACAAATATTTTAAAATTATCTGCTAAAACAAAATATGTATTAGCAGTTACTACACAAATTACCAGTTTTATTTGGTTTATTCTTACTTGTACTTTTTACTATATTCAATGTTCTGAAGCAATTAAACAGACTAACTTTTCTATTTCAGAAACTAGTAATATTGTTTTTATAAACTATGAGGTAAATAGTTTTCGTTCATTTTTATTAAATATAATAGTAACAGTAGAAAAGTTTTTGCCCTATATATCTTTTGCTTATTTATTGTTGTTAATTATTTTTTTTGTAAGATGGAATAATCATTATAATAACGTTCAATCAATAAGAAAAAGTGGCTTAAGCAAAATAGATGTTCATTGGAGATTATTTGTAAAAGAAACTGCTGCTTTACTTGGTATAAAAAAAGAAGTAAAAATTTTTTTAAGTGAAAAAGTTACGACACCAATTGCAATTGGATTTTTAAAACCAATCATATTAATTCCACTTGCAAGTATTAACCATTTGAGCACAACACAAATGGAAGCTGTATTATTACATGAATTGGCTCACATAAAACGAATGGATTATTTACTAAATATTTTACTTTCTATTATTGAAATAGCTTTATTTTTTAATCCCTTTATAAAATCTATTAGCAATTATATTCAAATGGAAAGAGAAAATAGTTGCGATGATTGGGTATTACAGTTTCAATACAATTCTACTTTATATGCTGAAGCATTGTTAAAGGTTGCTATGTTACATACTACAAATTCTTCTTTAACAATGAATGCAGTTAATAATAAAAATAGTTTGGTAAAAAGAGTTAGAAGAATGACTATTGAAGCAAATCAATTATCTTTTAACTATAAAAAACAAATTTTAGCATTATTATTTATTTCATTTATTGCGATTAGTATTATTTGGTTAATACCTAATCATAATAGTTTTCAAACAAAAAAAAATCAATTATCTCAAATCAATACTAATAAAGATAATAATAAGAATGTTTTAGTTTATATAAAACCAATGACTGCTAAGATTAGTAACCCTTTATTCAATCCTCTTTTCTTTTTTAAGAAACCATTGCAAGAAGAAATAAACAGAAATATAGAAATATCAGAGCAAAAAGTAACTTCTGTAATTAAAAATGTAGAAAAGATAAAATCAAATAATAGTTTAGAACAAGCTAAAACAAAAAATATAAAAATTATAGAAGAAGTTGAATATAATGAAAATGAAAATATAGTTACCGCTAACATTGATAGTTTAAAAATTATTTCTGAAAACTTAATGAAAGAAAAAATAGTTTTTGGAAAATATTTTAATGATAAACTAAATCAGTTTAATGAATTTGTTAAGGATAAATCTTTAATGGCTACTAAAGAAATTACACTAAAAAAGAAAAATAATTTACAACAAGAAAGAACAGGAAATGTTATAACGTTAAGACTTAAAACAGATTCTTTGCTATCTGAAAAAAATAATAGTAAAAGTAAAGCTCAGTTGTTAGCTGATAATTTTAATTATGATGAGTTTTATGATGAAGAATATGAGCCTGCAACAAAATTTCCAGTTCATTATGCTTTTAATCTAATACAAGATTCATCTTTAAATAATATGACAACTTCAATAGATTATGTTGATGAAGTAATGGTTATTAAAATTAAAAGAAAAAAACAACAGGATGAAGATGTCAAAAATTCTACAACACAAAATAAAGAGCCTAAACGTTATGATATAGTTGTTTCAAATCCTGGAGAACCAGATAAAAGAATAATTATAGAAGTTTGGTAATTTTTGAAAGAGTTTTTTTAAAATAAAAAAGCCACCAATAAGGTAGCTTAGTTTAAAATTTTAAAATACTTTTAGTACTCATCTTCATTAAACATAAAATCATCCTGACTTGGATAGTCTGGCCAAATATCTTCAATGCTTTCATACATTTCAGTTCCTTCGTCATCTAATTCTTGTAAATTTTCAACTACTTCAATAGGTGCTCCACTGCGAATGCTATAATCAATTAGCTCATCTTTTGTTGCAGGCCAAGGAGCTTCTTCTAAGTAACTTGCTAACTCTAAAGTCCAAAACATAGGCTCAATTTTTTGCAAAAGTAATCGTATAAACGAAACTACCAAATTGGAGTTTTATAGAATTCAATGTATTCATATTTTTTTGAGGAGTACATTGAATATTAAGATTTTATTAAGCATTTTAGATTAACAAAAAATTACTGAAAAATAAAATTGAAGTTTTATAACTAAGCAATTTATTGTATCATTGTTTTAATTTATAATCTTAATTTTATTGAATGTTAGAAGCAAAAAATATTACTAAGAGTTATGGTAATTTACAAATTTTAAAAGGTGTTGACATAGCTGTACAGCAAGGAGAAATTGTAAGTATTATAGGAAGTAGCGGTGCAGGAAAAAGTACATTATTACACATTTTAGGAACTTTGGATATACCAGATAATGGAGAAATATTTTTGAATGGTACAGCATTACATAATTTAAAAGGGAATAAACTTTCATCTTTTCGTAATAAACATATTGGTTTTATTTTTCAATTTCATCATTTGCTACCTGAGTTTACTGCATTAGAAAATGTGTGTATTCCTGCTTGGATAGCTAAAAGAAAATCAAGTGAAGTGAAACAAGATGCAGAAAAATTATTAGACATTTTAGGATTAAAAGATAGATTAAACAATAAACCTAATCAACTTAGTGGAGGAGAACAACAACGTGTGGCTGTTGCAAGATCTTTAATAAATAAACCTTCTATTGTTTTTGCAGATGAACCAACTGGAAATTTAGATAGTAATAATGCTAAAGAAATGCACTCATTATTTACAAAACTTAGAAATGAGTTTAATCAAACTTTTCTAATAGTAACACACAATGAAGAACTTGCATCTTTAAGCAACAGAGTTTTACACATGAAAGATGGAATGATTATTTAAATGCTTATTCTTTTACTTAATTCATTATCTATTTTTTTGAATAAATGATAAGGCTTATACACACGCCAATCTTCAATTTGCATTAACTCTATAAAATAATTTAGTTTATTTTTTTTAAAATCATATTGAGTAGCTTCTGGCATATTTAAAGCAATTATCCAACCATTTTCTTCATTAATTTGTTCAAACCATTCTTCATAATATTCTTTATCGCTACTATGAAAGTTGAGAACATTTTCTGTAATCAATATAAATTTAGAAATGTTTTGCTCCATTAATTTATCTATCACTTCACGTTTTAATTCCATGATATCATTTTCTATTGCATCATTCCATTCACCAATCATTTCAATAATGGCAAAATTTAATTCATAATCTGCATAAATAATTTTTACATATAAAGTTCTGCTACCAAAATCGTCCCATTGTGGGTGAATGTAATAGTTATAAACTGTTTGACTAAATTCAAATTCGCTGTACTTACGTCCATAAAATGGACTTCTTTTATCTTCTTCAGAAATGTATATATGACGCCAATTGTAATATGGTTCTATCTCGTGCATAATAAAATATATCAGTATAAAAATACTAATTTTTAAACTAAATATTTCTAATAAATAACGTTAAAAAATGTTTGAAGTTGAATTGAATAAAAAATTTTCTTTTCAAAGAAATTTTGAAATTTTATACATTCTTTATTTCTGCAACTAATTTTTGTAAAGTAGCTTTTGCATCTCCAAAAAGCATAGAAGTTTTTGGTTGAAAGAAGAGGTCGTTTTCTATACCAGCATAACCTGGCTTCATACTTCTTTTATTTACAATTACTGTTTTTGCTTGTTCAACTTCTAAAATTGGCATACCATAAATAGGAGAGGAAGGGTCATTTTTAGCAGCAGGATTTACAACATCATTAGCTCCTAAAATTAATACAACATCTGTATTTTTAAATTCTTCATTTGCTTCTTCCATTTCAAGTAATTTATCGTAGCTAACATCTGCTTCTGCTAATAAAACATTCATGTGGCCTGGCATACGACCAGCTACAGGATGAATTGCATATTTTACTTCTACACCTTTTTCTTCCAAAAGTTTTTCTAATTCGTGGCAAGTATGTTGTGCTTGAGCAACAGCTAATCCATAACCAGGCACAATCATTACTTTAGTGGAATAAGCCATAATTGTAGCAGCATCACTTAAACTAATTTCTTTGTAAGAGCCTTGTTCTTTACTTCCTTCTCCTTGTTTTGTTCCACCACCAAAAGAACCTAATAACACATTTTTCAAACTTCTGTTCATGGCGTTGCACATTAATATTGTAAGTAATGTTCCTGCAGCACCAACTAAAATACCACCTGTTAGCATTACTTTATTATCATATAAAAATCCTCCACAAGCTGCAGCAACGCCAGTAAATGAATTGAGTAATGAAATTACAACAGGCATATCTGCACCTCCAATTGGCATTACAAACAATACACCATATAATAATGAAACGCCAAAAATGATATAAAACCAAAAAGCATTTTCAGGGGTTAAAGTAAATAATAAATATGCAGCAATACCTAAAATAACTACCATCAAACCTACATTAGTTATTTGTTGCCCACCATAAGCATAATCTTTTATGTTACCATTTAATTTTCCCCAGGCAATCATACTACCTGCAAATGAAATTGAACCAATAATTGCACCTAAGAAAATACTAATTAATAAACCATGATGTACTGCTCCACCATGTTCTAAAGTGTGTTGAGATAAATGCTGAAACTCTATAACAGAAATTAATGCAGCACATGCACCACCCATTCCATTAAATAAGCTAACCATTTGTGGCATAGCTGTCATCTTAACTTTTTTTGCTATTAGTGTTCCTACAACTGTACCTATAATTAAACCACTAAATATCCAGATGTAGTTACCTAATTTTTTGCCTTCTTCTTTGTCTTCATATAAAAAGATAGTACCTAAAATGGCAATAGACATACCTGCTGCTGCAACAAGATTACCTTTTCTTGCTTTTGCAGGATGAGATAACATTTTTAAACCAATAATAAAAGTTACCGAACCAATGAGATAACAAATTGTAAGAATATTTTCCATTAAAAACTAATATTTAAAGTATAAAAACTAAAGTTTAAAATCGGGTTATTTAATCATCTAATTTCTTAAGTATTGCAGCAAATATTAACACTAATTGCTGTGATTCTGATATCAATTCTAATTTTATTTTTTCTAATTCAACTTTATCATAAACTAATATATGCTTTAACCAATACGCTGACTCTTTTGCTTCTTTTTTACTTATCCTAATTTCCATCTTTTTATCCTTACTTCCTAAACCATCATTTGCTTCAATATAATTTGCTCCAACTGAACCAGCTGACCTAACTACCTGTTTAATATATTCAAGATTGATAGTATCTTTTTTTATCATAACACAAAAATCTCTTACCGCCAATGAAAACCTTTCTGTTCGTTGTTCTAAATCTACATACTTATTTTCCATCAGTTGAGTAGTTTAGTTTTTCTTTTTTTAGCCTTTAGTTTTTTTCTTAAACATTTCCAACATTCTATCAGTAACTACAAAACCACCAACAACATTTAAAGTGCCAAGTATAACAGCTAAAAATCCTAAAATTAATGCCATGTAATTATCACTCTCTGCTTTACCCATTACTATTATTGCTCCAATAATTACAACACCATGAATGGCATTTGCACCACTCATTAAAGGTGTGTGCAATACACTGGGAACTTTTCCTATTACTTCAATTCCTAAAAAAATCATTAGGATTACGATGTATAAAATTTGTTGATGTTCTGTAATTAGGTTTAAAATTTTTTCCATAAAAATTATTTTTATAATTGATTAGCTTATTAATCTTTCGTGAATAATTTTTCCACTGTTTGTTATACAAGTTCCTTTTACTAATTCATCATCAAAGTTTAAGTTTAAAGAGCCTTCATTGTTAATAATTAGTTGCAAAAAGTTCAGAATATTTTTTCCATATAATTTACTTGCATCGCTTGGCATACCACTTTGCAAATTGCTATTACCAACAATCAGCACTCCATTTTCTGTAGTTATTTGTTCATTATTTTTTGTTTGTGGAGTATTGCCTCCTGTAGCTGCAGCAAGATCAATAATTACACTTCCTGCTTTCATTGTATTTAGCATTTCTTGTGTAATAAGAATAGGAGCTTGCTTGCCAGGTATTTGTGCAGTTGTAATAACAACATTACTTTTAGCAACACATTCAGCAATTTTTGCTTGTTGTTTTTGTTTATATTCTTCTGATTGTTCAACTGCATAACCACCTGCTTTACTTGCATCTGCAGAACCTTCTACTTCAATAAATTTTGCACCAAGACTTTGTACTTCTTCTTTTACTGCTGGTCTTGTATCAAAAACTTCTACTACTGCTCCTAATCGTCTTGCAGTTGCAATAGCTTGTAAGCCTGCAACACCTGCACCTAATATTAAAACTTTGGCAGGAGCAATGCTACCAGCAGCAGTCATAAACATTGGAAAATAATGAGGTAATAAAGTGGCTGCTAATAATACTGCTCTATATCCTGCAATATTTGCTTGACTACTTAACACATCCATACTTTGTGCTCTTGTAGTTCTTGGAATCATATCTATACTAAAGCAACAAATATTTTTTGATGCCCAAGTTTGCATCATACTTTTATTAAACAAAGGTTGATATACACCTAAAATAACAGTATTAGATTTTACAAGTGTTAAATCATTTTCTGTTAGTGGATGAATGCTCAGAATTAAATCGCTTTCTAATGCTTTTTGTCTGCTAACTATAGTTGCTCCAGCATCTGTATAAGATTTGTTCAAAGCACCTGCATTTTTACCTGCATTTTCTTCTACTACAACTTGTACATTTTTTTTAATAAGGGCTTGCATTTGTTCTGGTAATAACGAAACCCTGTTTTCATTATTTGGCTCTTTTAAAATTGCTGCAATCATTGTATTTTCTTATGGCGTGAAATTATTGTTTTTATTGATTTAAACTAAAATTTTTATTACTTTTTTTAAAACCTGATACTAAAGTGTTGTTTTACTTTAAACTCATCTTTAAATAATACAATACCAATTGTAAATAAATCAATGCTTAAAGTAACAGCTTTATTATTTTTTATTTCATTCCAAGCAAGTTCCATTTCTTCACTCCAATGAATGTCGTCTAAAATTACAATACTTTGTTTATTGAGTTTTGATAAAATAGCTTTAAAATAGCGAACTGTTGGTTCATAACGATGATTACCATCTATAAAAGCTAAATCAATATTTTGCAAAGAATTAATTGTATTTGATAATGTATCATCAAAATTTCCTTCTATGATTTGAATATTTTGTATAGATAATTTTTTAAAATTTTCTTTAGCTACTGAAGCAATAGTTGATGAGCCTTCCATTGTAATAACATTTGCATTAGCTTTTGTAGATGCTAAATAAGCTGTTGTTATGCCTAAAGAGGTGCCTAATTCTAAAATTGTTTTTGGTTGATAATATTGCACTATTCTAAAAAGTAGTTGAGCAAACTTTTTGGTTTTTAAAGATGTTGCAGCAATGTCTTTTATACGTCTTTGTTTGGTAAGCTTTGTTTTAGAACCTGCACCAAAATCTTCTACTTCTAAAATGGTATTATTTGTAAGAAGTTGTTTTCTTAAGTCTTCAATATTTTGATAAATTGAATATTGTTTTTTATCGTTTAAAACTTTAGTAATAAAATCAAAAAGAAATGGAGAGTGTGTGCCATGACCTTTGCTATTATTAGCTTTAAAGAAATACTGAATATATTTTAAAGCAATTATTATTGGTGAGTACATAAATTATTTTACTTATTGATATGGAAGTTTTTTAAGTAGCCAAAGTAAAGCATAAACTCCAATGAATAAACATATATAGTTTAATATTTTAAATTCGGCTAAATAAGGAGTATAAAATAAAATACCTGAAGTTTTTTCTCCATTAATTAATACATGATACCAATTTACAAAAATGTCCCATTGCAAAAGTACTAACATTACAATAGCCAATATTTTACTATCTGAAAATTTTTTTATTAAAAACAAATAGGGTAGAAGAATTAATAAAATAAATTTTATTTGAAACCAAGATATTTCTATGGGTTGCTTTTTAGCTTCATCTGGTATCTGTATGTTTAATGAATAAATAAATTTTATTAGTTGATAAAATTGATAGGTTAAATACCAACTATAAAAGATGAGTAAATAATTACTTGTAGCAATACAGCTACTGATATATTTTTTATTTGTTTGTTTAGATAAATAAAATGCAACTATTAAAAAAATAATTGTAATTGAATATGCTATATCAATAAATCCAAACATAGTGCAATGATAAATCTAATTGAGCTTAACATCAATAGCTATATCTGGATTTTGCAATAAATAGTTTATCAAGTCATCGTTGACATTAAAATTTTTTTCTTTGTTGTATAAATTAATTTCTATTTTTTCAAACTCATCGTACAAAACAAATTTGATAGAAGAATTTCCTTTGTTTTGTTTAATATTTTGATAGAAAAATGAAATCATATCTTCTGTAACATTAGATGAACTAATAGATAAACTAATACCCTGAGTATGTAGTTGTCTAACTGTTTCTAATAAAATAACACTATCAATTTTAAATTCATATTTATCTGATTTCCATCCTTCTTTAAAATAACCATTAATAAAGATTACTTTCCCTACTTCTAAAAAATTTTGAAATCTTACATAATCATTACCCCAAAAGCTTATGGAAACACTTGTATTATAGTCTTCTAACGTAATTATACAATAGCTTTTACCATTTTTTGTAAACTTTGGCTGAACATTTGTTATTAATCCAGCTAATCTTAAATGAATATTTAATTTTTCTTTTTCTTTACTAATATTTTTTTCAATTTCATTATACTTTGCTAATGGTAAAATATTGTAATATTGAAGTTCAAATCTAAAATTATCCAAAGGATGACCACTTATAAACATTCCTGTAACTTCTTTTTCATGTGTTAAAATTTCTAATAAAGTCCAAGTTTCACAATTAGGAATTTTGGGAGTTGGTATTTCAATTGTTTTAGACAAATCACCAAAAAGAGTATTATTTGTTTTTTCTTTTGCAGCAGATTTTAATTGTGCAAAGTTGATAATCTTTTCAATGCCTGAAGTTTTATCCCCTTCTGGAGTATAAAAATATTGAGCTCTGTGGAGTTCTGTAAAACTATCAAAAGCACCACTACTAACAAGACTTTCTATCGATTTTTTGTTTACTACTCTTTGATTAACTCTTGTAATAAAATCAAAAATATCTGTGAAATCTCCATTTGCTTTTCTTTCAGAAATAATATTTTCAATTGCATTTTCTCCAACGCCTTTCAAGCCACCTAATCCAAAGCGAATTTCTCCTTTTTTATTAGGCGAAAATCCTTTGAAACTTTCATTAATATCTGGCCCAAGTACAGTAATGCCCATAGAATTACACTCTTTAATTATTTCAGATATTTTATCAATTGTGCCAGCATAGTTCAATACAGCACTCATATATTCACTTGGATAATGTGCCTTTAAATAAGCAGTTTGATAAGCAACAATTGCATAACAAGTTGAGTGCGATTTGTTGAAAGCATATTGAGCAAAAGCTTCCCAGTCTGTCCATACTTTTTCTAATTTATCTTCAGGGTGTCCTTTTTCTTTTGCACCTTTCATAAATTTTTCTTTCATTTTATCTAGCACATCTTTTTGTTTTTTACCCATTGCCTTTCTAAGAACATCAGCATCACCTTTTGTAAAACCAGCAAGTCTTTGACTTAATAACATTACCTGTTCTTGATAAACAGTAATACCATAAGTTTCTGCTAAATATTCTTCCATTACAGGAATATCATAAGTTATAGCTTCTCTTCCATGTTTTCTTGCAATGTAATTTGGAATATAAGCAATAGGGCCTGGTCTGTACAAAGCATTCATTGCTATTAAGTCAGAGAATTTATCAGGTTTTAAATCTCTTAAATGTTTTTGCATTCCTACACTTTCAAACTGAAAAGTGCCATTGGTTTTTCCTTGTTGAAAAAGTTGAAAAGTTTTTTTATCGTCTAATGGTAGTGTATCTAAATCTATTGTTATGTTGTGATTTTGTTTTATTAACTCTAATGCAGTTTTTAAAATAGATAAGGTTTTTAAACCCAGAAAATCCATTTTAATTACACCAGCACTTTCAATAATATTTCCTTCAATTTGTGTTATCCATAAGTCAGAATCTTTTGATGTTGCTATAGGAATAAGTTCTGTTAAATTTTTTGGAGCAATAATAACTCCTGCTGCATGAATACCTGTATTTCTTACACTTCCTTCAAGTCTTTCAGCTTCTTTTAAAACTTTTGTTCTTAAATCATCATTTGATAATGTATAAATTTCTCTAAGTTTTCTTATGTTTTCAATACTGTCTGCATCGAGTGTAAATAATTCTTCTTTTCCATTTTTGTCTACAACATACCCATCATTTGTTAGTTTAGCATGTAAGCAATGTTTTAATTCTATACCAGGTTTTTCTGGAATTAATTTTGATAGAATAATACTTTCATCTAAAGGTAAATCCAGTACTCTTGCAACATCTTTAATACTACTTTTTGCAGCCATTGTACCAAAGGTTACAATTTGTGCTACTTGAGCTTTAGTATATTTTTTTACTACATAATCTATTACTTTTTGTCTGCCTTCATCGTCAAAATCTGTATCTATATCTGGCATTGATTTTCTATCAGGATTTAAAAACCTTTCGAAAAGTAAATTGTATTTTATAGGATCAATATTTGTAATACCTATACAATAAGCAACAACACTTCCTGCTGCACTTCCTCTTCCTGGACCAACAAAAACTCCCATACTTCTTCCTTCTCTTATAAAATCGCTAACAATTAAAAAATATCCTGCAAAGCCCATTGTCTTAATGGTAAACAGTTCAAAGTCTATACGTTCTTGTGTTGCTGCATCTACTGTTCCATATCTTTTTTTTGCACCCTCGTAAGTAAGATGTTTTAAATATTCCCATTGATTATTTACTTCTGGTTTAATAGTATCTTTTCCAATAATTTCATCTTTAAAATGAATTTGAAATTCTTTAGGGATAGGAAATGCTGGCAATAAAATATCTTTTTGAAGATTTAATACTTCTATTTTATCAACTACTTCATTTGTGTTATCAATGCTTTCTGGAATATCAGAAAACAAGTTTTGCATTTCTTGTGTTGTTTTAAAATAAAATTGGTCGTTAGGAAATTTGAATCTTTTATTCTTTACATGTAAATCATCATTAATAATATCATCAAAACCAGGTGTAGACTGCTTTTCACCAGTATTTATGCAAAGTAAAATATCATGTGCATTATAATCTTCTTTATCTAAATAATGACTATCATTGGTAGCAATAACTTTTACATTATATTTTTTGGCAAAAGTTAGTAATACTTCGTTTACCATTATTTGCTCTTTCATATTATGACGTTGCAATTCTATATAATAATCTTCTCCAAAAACATCTAACCACCACTTAAATTCTTTTTCAGCATCATCAATACTTTCATGCAAAATTGTTTGAGGCACATAAGCACCAATGCAACAAGTTGTAGCAATTAATCCTTCCTGATATTGAAGAATAAGTTCTTTATCAATTCTTGGATATTTACTATACATTCCTTCTATATAACCTAATGAAGTAAGCTTTAATAAGTTTTGATAACCGATATTATTTTTAGCTAATAATACTTGATGATAACGTTCATCTTTTTGTCCTTTCGTAAATGATTTTTCATGACGATTTTTAACTACATAAAATTCGCATCCAACAATTGGTTTTACAATAGGTTGTTTAATATCGTTTCCAAATTCATCTTTCCCTACAACTTTTGTTTTATTCCAAGCTTCTGCTACAAAGGAAAATGCACCAAACATATTACCATGATCTGTTATTGCTAAGGCAGGCATATTATCTCTCATAGCTTTTTGGTATAAGCCTTTAATAGAGGCTGCACCATCTAATAGAGAGTATTGAGTATGTACATGTAAATGTGAAAAAAGCATATTTTTAATTAATTATGTTATTATAAATTAGTAGTAAGAATGATTACTACTTTTTGTATTTGTTCAGTATTATTTTTATGTAGAAATAATGTTTTTATTTAAGTAAAACCATCAATAAAAATGGATTATTGATTGTAACACTTTTACTCAAATGAATAGTATAAAAAGAATATTTCTGAACAAGTTCAAATATCGTTTTTTAAAGTTTGTTCAGAAGTAACAGTTTTCCACAAAAAAGTTTTTACTGAATAGAATGTTAAAAAGTTTTGCAGATATTTGAATTTTTAGGTAAAGAAAGGTTAATTTGCATCTGTCAGATTATGAAAATAAAAAATATAATACTGGTATTGGCAGCCATTGCAGTGCTTACAAGTTGTAAGTCATTTCAAACACTTGCCTCTAAAGATGTGTCATCTTCCTCCAAACAACAGATGGCTAAACAAAATAAACAAGTTACTTTTATAGATAATATTGAAGTTACCCCTGGTTCTGTAGTTACCTCTAAACATAAAACCATAAATACTTCTTCTAAATCTGCAAAATCTGATAGAAGAGAGCAAACATCAGCTTCTCAAACTGTAACTTATACCAAGCCAAATGAAACTATTGCAAATTCTAATATTGAAAATGCTGATTATTTGCAATTAAAATATGCTGTAAGATTAGATGCAACAGTTGAGAAATTATCTAATTTATCTTTATTACAAAATATTGAAAAATGGTGGGGTACAAAGTATTGTTTAGGTGGCTCAACAGAACGTTGTATAGATTGTTCAGCTTTTACTCAAGTAATTGCTAATGATGTTTATGGTACTACTTTACCAAGAACTTCTCAAGAACAATACGATTCATCTGAGAAGATTTATACAGAAGATTTGCAAGAAGGAGATTTGGTTTTCTTTCATAGTGGTGGAAGAAGAAAAAGAGTTTCTCATGTAGGATTTTATATTATGAATAATAAGTTTGTACATGCATCTACCAGTAATGGTGTAATGATTAGCGATTTGAATGATACTTATTGGAAGAATAGATATAAAGGTGCAGGAAGAATAAAAAGAAATACAAATAGTGTTAGTAAAAATTGATAATTATTTTTTGGAAAAATAATTTTAAAGCAATATTAAATTAAGATGTTGCTTTTTTTATTGCGTATATTTTGATTGTTTATTTTACAATATTGTAAATATCTAATACTTCTTTAGCAACTTTTTGGGTATTAAAAGATAAGTCTATTAATCTACCAGTTCTCATATCAAAAACCCAACCATGAATTTCAATTCTTTTTTCTAATAATGCTTGTTGAACATCTCTTGTTTTAACCAAGTTAATGCATTGTTCTAAAACATTTAATTCTACTAATCTATCGGTTCTTTTGTCTAAAGTTTTTATACTATTCAATTCTTTTTTATGCAAACGATAAACATCTCTAATGTAGCCTAACCAAGGGTTTAGTATTCCAGCATCTGTTGCTGTAATTGCTGTTTTTACACCACCACAACCATAATGACCACACACAACAATATGTTTAACTTTAATGAGATTGACTGCATAATTTACTACAGAAAGTACATTCAAATCATTGCTTGGAATTACGTTAGCAATATTTCTATGAATAAATACATCACCAGGTTTTGAAAACATCAATGCTTCTGTTGATACTCTGCTATCTGAACAACCAATGAACAAATATTTTGGCGTTTGTCTTTTTGATAATTTAATAAAATATTCCGAATCAATTTTTAATTGTTCTTCAATCCATGATTGATTGTGTTCAAATATCTCCTTAATATTTTTGTATGCCATATAGTTGATTTTCTAAAGAATATAATAGCTGATTGTTTGATAAAGATTAACCATTAATATAAAAACTAAAATGTAGAATAGTGTATTTAAGAATTGGAGTATCTATTTTGATTTAAATTGTTCGTCTTTCTCACAAATCTTCAACTTATATCCTTGTGTGTTAGCTGATTTCTGCATACACAAACTTCTATTATTTTTCTCTCTCAACCTTTATGTAATACAGCTTTTCTAAATTTTTAATTTCATTAATAGTGTTTTCTGTTATTGCTATTGTTGAGCTTTTACTGTTTTCATCAAAAATAATTTTTAGTGTGTTTTTATTTAACCAAACTGGTAAATTAAAACCTTGCACACAGTTTTTATATTGCATAAAAACTTGTTTCTCATCTTCAGAAACTTTAAATACTAAAATAGGTATTTGTGTTGTTCTTAAATATTGGTTAAATATTTTTTGAAAATTAAAATCAGCTTGTTTATTGATGTAATTCTCTATTTCTTGTGTAGTTACAGTTTTATGATAAAATTTTTTGTTCAGCCCTCGTAAAATATTTCTAAAAACAATATCATCATTTATTGCATGGCGTATTGAGTGAATCATATTGCTACCTTTATCATACATATCACTACTTCCTTCTTTATTTACATCATAAATACCAATTATAGGTTTATCGTTTAAAATATTTTTTCTTTGTCCATAGTTGTATTCATTACCTGCTTGTTTACCATAATAAAATTCTGTAAATAAAGTTTCGCTGTAAGTAGTAAAAGCTTCATGAATCCAAATATCTGCAACATCTTTTGATGTGATGTTATTTCCAAACCATTCGTGTCCACTTTCATGTACAATAATAAAATCCCATTTCAAACCCCAACCTGTATTGCCACTTCTATCTTTCCCAAGATAACCATTTTTGTATTGGTTGCCATAAGCAATAGCACTTTGATGTTCCATGCCTAAATGTGGTGCTTCTACAAGTTGATAACCATCTTCATAAAAAGGATATGCACCAAACCAATATTCAAAAGCATGCAACATTGGCTTTACTTGTGTAAATTGTTTTTTAGCTTTTTCTATATTATAATCTAATATCCAATAGTTAATATCTAAAACTCCTTTTTCTCCCATAAGTGTATCAGAAAAATTTACATACTTACCTATGTAAGGAATGATACAATAATTGTTGATAGGATTTTTTACTTGCCATTTAAAAGATTTTAATTGTGTGTTTGGAAACTCTTTGGTAGCAATTAATTTTCCATTTCCAACAGCTACTAAAGTATCAGGAACAATGATGGTTAATGATGCTCCATTATCTGGTTCATCGCTTTGATGATCTTTGCAAGGAAACCAAGCACTTGCTCCTAAACCTTGTACAGCAACACTTACAAAGGGATTGTCATTTTTATCTTTCTTCCAAATCCAACCACCATCCCAAGGTGGTGTTTTTGCTTCTATTGGTTTTCCATGATAATAAATACGAAAATTAAATCTATCGCCATTTGTTTTTGTTTCTTTTAGCTCTACTAAAACAATATTATCTTTTTGTGTGAATTGATATGATTCATGTATTTGAATAGTAGATGTAGCTTCACCATTTCTTCTACTAAAAAAATTTCCTTTATTAATAATGCTATCTATAATTAATGGTTGTTGTAAATCGAGTTGTAAAACTTTTCCTCTTTTAGTTGCAACAGCACTTAATAAAACTTCTCCTTCAATTTCTTTTTTTTCAATATTGGGTTTAACTGTTATATCATATCTTAAAACGTTCCACCAATTTCTGTTTTCGTTTAAGCTGCCACGTAAGGTATCTGCTTTTGTAAATTCTGTTTTATTTTTTAAAAGTTGTGCTTGTGTAGCTGTAATAAATAAAAATAAAATAATGCTGCTCATAGTTACAGAAAGTACAAGAGTGCGACGCAACAGGTGTTTACTTGTAGTACAACAGTTTGTTACCAATAAAAAATTTTTGTTCATGTATTAAAAGTAAGATATTCGGGGTAATGAAGTATCAACCAATTGATAAAATTTATTTTTGTAACTACGTTTTAATAATTTGTTTAAGTAGTTTGTTTTTAAGTTGCCATCAACATCAAGAAAAGCAAAAAAAAGTTTTTACTTACAATGAAACATCTGGTATAACTACACTTGATCCTGCATTTGCAAAAAATCAAAGTGTTATGTGGGCTGTGCACCAGTTGTATAATACTTTGGTTGAGGTTGATAGTAATTTGCACATTGTGCCATCGCTTGCAAAAAAATGGGAGATAAGTGATGATAAAAAAACGTACACTTTTTATTTGAGAGATGATGTTTTTTTTCATGACAATATTGCTTTTGAAAATGGCAAAGGAAGAAAAATGAATGCTGCAGATGTGGTGTATAGTTTGCAAAGAATAATGGATAAACAAACTGCCAGTAGTGGTGCTTGGATTTTTAATAATCGTGTTGATAGTGTTGAACCTTTTAAAGCAATTAATGACACTATTTTTCAATTAAAATTATTAAAAACTTTTCAACCAATTTTAGGAATATTGAGTATGCAGTATTGCAGCATTGTACCTAAAGAAGTGGTAGAAAAATTTGGAAAAGATTTTAGAAGTAATCCTTGTGGCACTGGTGCATTTAAGTTTTATAAATGGCAAGAAGGTCAGGCTTTGATTTTGCATAAGAATGAAAACTATTGGGAGAAAGACAATGCTGGTAAGGCTTTGCCAAAATTAGATGCAATAAAAATTACTTTTTTTGATAATAAGGCTACAGAGTTTTTACAATTTAGACAAGGCAACCTAAGTTTTATAAATGATATTGATGCAAGTTTTAAAGATGAAGTTTTGACCAAAGCTGGAGAGTTGAGAAAGGAGTGGAGTGATAAATTAATTTTGAATAAACATGCTTACTTAAACACAGAGTATTTAGGTATTTTGATGGATACCAATAATGCTCTTGTAAAAAAATCTCCATTAAAAATAAAAGCTGTAAGACAAGCTATTAATTATGCCATTAATAGAAAGCAATTAATGATGTATATGAGAAATAGTATAGGTAGTGCAGCAGAAAGTGGTTTTGTGCCTTATGGATTACCAAGTAATAATGCTGAAATGGTAAAAGGCTATGAATACAATACAACAAAAGCTAAACAACTCTTGCAACAAGCAGGATATAACAAACAATTTGGTACAATAAAATTATTAACTATTCCTGTGTATGCAGATGTTGTAAGTTTTATAGCAAAACAATGTGAAGATGTGGGTATTATTATTGAAGTAGAAGTTGTGAAAAAGAGTTTATTATTAGAACAAACAGCTAAGAGTGAAGCATTGTTTTTTAGAGGAAGTTGGATAGCTGATTATCCTGATGCAGAAAATTATTTAGCCGTTTTTTATAGTAAAAATCCTGCACCACCTAATTATACAAGATATAAAAATTTAGCTTATGATAAACTGTACGAACAAGCCATTAATGAAACAAACGATAGTATAAAATTTGCGTTGTATAGAGCAATGGATAAAATAATTGTTGAGGATGCTCCAATAGTTCCTATATGGTATGATATGGTAATACAATTAGTAAATAAACGTGTGAAAGGCTTGCTGCCAAATGCTTTGAATTTATTAGAATTAAGAAGAGTAGATATTGATTAACTTAATCTCCTTCACAGTTACACTCCCAATCTGTGTTTAAGTCAATACAAGTAACAACAGTTACTTCATTGTTGCAAGGAGCAAAAATAATTCTTAGTTTTTGGTTGTCTTGACTAATGCCTTCTACTGCATATTTTTTATTACAATCAGCTCCTTTTAAATCGCTTTTGTTATAATTTATTTTTCCATTTTTTAAAATATATTCTACTTCTCTTTTATCAATTTTTCTACAATCCATTCTGCAAAGAGCATGTTTGGTGTAATTAATATTAGCAGGATTTCTGTTTAAACCTCTTTGTTTAATTGTAACTTCTTTATTAGAAGAAATATTATTCTTTCCTGTACAATTTCTGATAACAATAGCTACAATAACAAGAATAAAAAGTAATAAATAAGGTGTAGCTTTTTTCATAAAAATTTATATTACTTGGGCAATGTACTAAAACTAATTTTAAGATTCAACAATTCTTACTTCTGCTAAAGGATTAAATAAATAAATTTTACCAGTAGCAATTTCTAAACATTCAAACCTCTTTCTTCTTTTATTTCCTTTTTTAAAAACTTTTCCTTTATCAGTTTCAAATAAACTGTTGGTTCCAATATGTTCAACTATAGAATATCCTTCCTTTTTTATGGTGTTATATTTTCTAAGAACAATCAATAAATCTGTTTCTCCATTAGCAGTAGCAGCAGGGTTTGTAATATATTTTCTTAAAGCAATTTCTAATTCTGTAGGAAAAATTTTCTTCTCAATAAAATCATATAATAATCTGCTGTATAAATATTTCCATTCTTTGCCATGAGGTTCTACTTTGTTTTTAAATTGTTCGTAAGTAAGTAAATGTGCTATTTCGTGTAAAAGGGTAATTAAAAATTCGTACTTATTCAAATTGCCATTAACTGAAATTTTATGGTTGCCTGCAATGCCAGCATGACGATAATCTCCTAAAATAGTTTTTCTTTTTTTAGTAACTGTAAGGTGTACTTTAAATTGATGAATATAGGCTACAACAGAATCAAAACTACCTTCTGGTAAAAACTCAGCCAATGTTTGCATTGGCTTTTCAACTTTAGGCATCAGTTGTATTTTTTTTATTCTTTTTTAAAATAGTTTTTACTTCTATCATTGAGTAGAGTAAGTACAAAACCATTACTGCAATAACAGCCAATCTACTTCTATTTTCTTTGGGTATATAAGAAACATAAAGCAATACTGCAATAGCCATAATAATAATTTTACTAAATGTACTAAGCATTACACTTCTAAATAACACATTTGGATTTTTATGTTTTATGGCTTTTAAATGCAGCCATAAACTAAGCATAGTAAGTAGGAATAATAAAGAGTTGCCAAAAACAATAACAATATGATTTATTTTGAAGGCATCCCATTTATCTGCCCAAAAAATAAACACAATGTTTACTACTGTAAATAGTGTAAAGAATGGCATTAATAATTTGCCGAATGTAGATTGTTGAAACATCATTTTTTGTTTGTGTCTTTAATTAATTTTACTAAATATCCAATTAAATAAAACATAGGAAAAATCCAGGTAAATAAGGCTTTAACTCTTCCTATTTTTTCATCAAGTAACTTGCCTAACCATAGTGTAATACCTAAACCAACTAAAAGTTGTGTAGCCATATTAGCATATTTAATTACTACATTATATTTTTTAAAATTTATTGCCATTTATATTAGCTCATTTGTGCTAATTATTTGCAAAATACGTTGAAAAGAATTGATGAACTAAAGTTTTTCTGATAAAACAACTTCATAATCTTACCTTTGCCGCCCTTAAAAAATCTTCAAAAATTTTTAAAAGATAACATACATATATGGAAATACGCAACATTGCTATTATTGCTCACGTAGATCATGGAAAAACAACATTAGTGGACAGAATTTTACATGCTACAAAAGTATTTAGAGAAAACCAAGATTCTGGAGAACTAATTATGGATAATAATGATTTAGAACGTGAAAGAGGTATTACCATTTTTAGTAAAAATGCAGCAGTTACTTATAACGATGTAAAAATTAATGTAATTGATACTCCAGGGCACAGTGATTTTGGAGGAGAAGTAGAACGTGTACTTAAAATGGCTGATGGGGTAATTTTATTAGTAGATGCTTTTGAAGGACCAATGCCACAAACTCGTTTTGTTTTACAAAAAGCATTAAGATTAAATCTTCATCCTATTGTTGTAATTAATAAAGTTGATAAAGCAAATTGTCGTCCAGATGAAGTACATGATGCTGTTTTTGAACTTTTTTTCAATTTAGATGCAACAGAAGAACAACTAAATTTTCCTACATTTTATGGAAGTGGAAAAAGTGGTTGGTTTAATGATAGCTTAACACCTACAGATAATATTTATCCATTAATGGATGGTATTTTAAAATATGTTCCAGCTCCCAAAATAACTGAAGGAAATTTACAATTACAAATTACTTCTTTAGATTATTCATCTTTCTTAGGTCGTATTGCAATAGGAAAAGTAACAAGAGGTTCTATTAAAGAAAATATGCCAATAGCTTTAATGAAAGCTGATGGAAGTATTAAAAAAAGTAGAGTAAAAGAATTGTATGTTTTTGAAGGAATGGGAAAAAGAAAAGTAACTGAAGTTAGTGCAGGTGATTTATGTGCTGTTGTTGGGTTAGAAGATTTTAATATTGGTGATACTATTGCTGATGCAGAAAACCCTGAAGCCTTACCTAATATAAGTATTGATGAGCCAACTATGAGTATGACTTTTAGTATTAACAATTCTCCTTTTTTTGGTAAAGAAGGAAAGTTTGTTACAAGTCGTCATTTAAGAGATAGATTGATGAAAGAAACAGAAAAAAACCTTGCATTAAGAGTAGAAGATACAGAAAGTGCAGATAGTTTTAATGTTTATGGAAGAGGTATTTTACATTTAGGAGTTTTAGTAGAAACAATGCGTAGAGAAGGTTATGAATTAACTGTAGGAAATCCACAAGTTTTAGTAAAAGAAATTAATGGCAAAAAACATGAGCCTTATGAAGTATTAGTTGTAGATGTACCAAGTGAATACAGTGGAAAAGTAATTGACTTAGTTACACAACGAAAAGGAGAGATGCTTGTAATGGAAAGTAAAGGAGAAATTCAACATTTAGAGTTTGATATTCCTTCAAGAGGATTAATTGGATTACGTTCTCAAATGCTTACAGGAACAGCAGGAGAAGCAGTAATGGCACATCGTTTTAGTGAATATAAACCTTGTAAAGGAGTTATACCTGGAAGAAATAATGGTGTATTAGTTTCTAAATTTCAAGGAACAACAACTGCATATTCTATAGATAAATTACAAGATAGAGGAAAGTTTTTTGTTGACCCAGGAGAAGATGTTTATGTGGGGCAAATTATTGCTGAACACATAAAACCAGGTGATTTGAATGTGAATGCAATTGAAGGAAAAAAATTAACCAATCATAGAGCAAGTGGTGCAGATGATGCTGTAAGAATTGCCCCTAAAACTTTAATGACTTTAGAAGAATGTATGGAATATATTCAACAAGATGAATGTATAGAAGTTACACCAAAAAGCATTCGTATTCGTAAAGTTATTTTAGATGAAATAGAACGAACTAAAGCAGCTAAAAATTTAAAAGCAGAAGCGGTGTAAATAGAAAATAATAATTAAAAATAAAAGCAGTTACAACTATTTTGTAACTGCTTTTATTTTGTGGTGACCCCGTCAGGATTCAAACCTGAAACCTTTTGATCCGTAGTCAAATGCTCTATTCAGTTGAGCTACGGGGCCAAATTCATTTCTTTAGGGGTGCAAATATAGGTTTGCAGACTAAATAAGCAAAGTTTAAATTAAAATCAAAAATGAAAAAATTATTATTGGAAATTTCTAAGGTCTTTTGGTCATATCTAAATTATAAACAACACCTGATACAGTTTTAGAATAACTACCTTTATTTTCAGATACTGCTCTTGTCACTGTCCAAACTCCACCTAGTTTTTCTAAAGGAGAAGTAGGTGTACCATTAAAAGTTATAGTAAAAGTCCAATCATTAATATTACCTAACCATATTCCAGTAGCAGTTGTTTCGCCAACTTTACTTAAAGTAAATGTACCATTATTTAAAAAGACAGCATCCCAACCCGAAAAAATAGAAGTCAAATTATTACTCCCTTCTTCATATTTAGATACGTACCATACTCCATTGGTTATAGCAT
The DNA here is from genome assembly GCA_026931325.1 of Chitinophagales bacterium. Classification (GTDB taxonomy): domain Bacteria; phylum Bacteroidota; class Bacteroidia; order Chitinophagales; family Chitinophagaceae; genus UBA1930. The sequence goes on from JAIXLO010000086.1 coordinate 22,468, forward strand.
TTGTAATTGTTTGTTCTTTAATATCATCAATTATTTTTTTACATCCAAAAGTTGAAAAAACTAGCACTAGAATAATTAAGACTAAAAGTTGATTTTTTTTCATTAGTTAAAAATTTATTTTGTAAATCATCAAAAAAATAGAACGATATAAATTGACTAATTATTGTTATAAAATAAAATATAAAATTTTTATTAGATATTTTCTTTTCACTGCAAATCTTTTAACTCTAACAGATAATTCTGATGGGTTAAATGGTTTGATGATAAAATCATCAGCTCTAATTCAAACGCTTGTAAACTGTTTCTTCTTCACCATCAGATAATACTATAATGGGAATTTTATGTTTAAACTCTGCTCTTACAACTCCAATTAATTCCAATCCTGAAGTATAGGGCATCATAATATCTGTAATAATTAAATCTGGTAATTGTTTTTTTAAAAGTTCTAAAGCAATTCTTCCATCTGAGGCAGCAATAACCTGATGTCCATCGCTTAATAGTTTTTTCTCTAAAGCAGTTGACATTAAAGGTTCATCTTCAGCTATTAAAATTTTCATAAATTATTAAATAATTTTTTTCTCAATAAGATTCATTTATTCTTATTGGGCGTAAGATAATGAATAAACTTATTTCTAAATTTATTTTTATTCTAAAA